>JANMNP010000082.1:0-16285 GCA_031374105.1 Novosphingobium sp. | reverse complement strand
GCCTATATGAGCCAGTCGGACAAGGGCGAGCTGGTGATCGGCGCGGGGACCGATCAATATGTCAGCTATTCGCAGCGCGGGGCGCTCCATATTGTCGAGCATACGTTGGCCGCGATTTGTGAGATTTTTCCGATCTTCCGGCGGATGCGGATGCTGCGCAGCTGGGGCGGGATCGTTGATGTCACCCCCGATCGCTCGCCGATCCTCGGCAAGACCCCGGTCAAAGGGCTCTACGTCAATTGCGGCTGGGGCACCGGCGGGTTCAAGGCGACACCGGGCGCGGGCGATCTGCTGGCCTATACGATGGCCAAAGATGAACCGCACGCCATTAACGCGCCCTACAACCTCGACCGGTTCCGCACCGGGCGCTTGATCGATGAAGCGGCAGCCGCTGCGGTGGCGCACTGAGATGATGACGCACCGGATCACACAATCGAAAGCCCCTCCCCGTGGGGGAGGGGTTGGGGCGGGGGAACGCGGCCGCGCCGCTCGTCAACGTCCGCGCCGAACCCCCACCCTGCCCTCCCCAATGGGGAGGGTTGAAACTCGAGGATTCCGTTGCGGTCATGTTTGGCTCCGAGGCCCACTGATATGCTGCTGATCCACTGCCCTTATTGCGATGAACAACGCGCCGAGCTGGAGTTCGCCTATGCCGGCGAAGCGCATATCGCGCGGCCAGCTGATCCTTCGGCGATGAGCGACGAGGACTGGCAATATTACCTGTTCATCCGCGCCAATCCGCGCGGGCGGCACCATGAACGCTGGCGGCATATCCACGGCTGCGGACGCTTTTTCAACGCGGTGCGCGATACGGTGAGCGACAAGTTCGAAGTCACCTATAAGGCCGGGGAACCGCGCCGATGAGCGGTTTTCGGATGGCCACAGGCGGACGGATCGATCGCAGCCGCCCGGTCAGCTTCAGCTTCGATGGCATGACCTATCAGGGCTATGCCGGGGATACGCTGGCCTCTGCTCTGCTAGCGAATGGCGTGATGCTGCTGGGCCGCTCGTTCAAATACCACCGCCCGCGCGGGGTGCTGGGGGCGGGCAGCGAAGAGCCCAACGCGCTGGTCTCTGTCACCCGCGGGCCGGGACGTTTCACCCCCAATCTGCGCGCCACCGGGGTTGAGATTCATGAGGGACTGAGCGCAGTCAGCCAGAACCGCTGGCCCTCGCTCAAGACTGACTTCGGCGCGATCAATGACCGGCTGGGAATGTTCCTGCCTGCCGGGTTCTACAACAAGACCTTCATGTGGCCGCGATCGTTCTGGGACCGGCTTTATGAACCCGCGATCCGGCGGATGGCCGGGCTGGGTGAAGCCCCGACTGAAATTGATCCCGATCGCTATGGCGCGACCTATGCGCATTGCGATTTGCTGATCGTCGGGGCCGGGCCAGCCGGGATCGACGCCGCGCTGGAGGCCAGCGGCGCCAGCAAACGCGTGATCCTGATCGACGAGCAGGACGAGGCGGGCGGCGGCGCGCTGGCTGACCCGGCGCTGTGGCCCTGGCTGGAAGAAAGCCTCAAGGATCTGGCCGCCGCGCCCAATATCACCATCCTGCGCCGCACGACCGCGTTTGGCTATTACCATGATAATTTCATCGGCGCAGTGGAGCGCCTGACCGATCATCTGGCGGACATCGGTACAGGCGCGCGCGAAAAACTGTGGCGGATCCGCGCGGGCGAGGTGATCCTGGCGCAAGGCGCAATCGAACGCCCGCTGGTGTTTGCCGGAAATGACGTTCCCGGCGTGATGCTGGCCTCTGCCGCGCGGACTTTCCTTCATCGCTACGGCCTAGCAGTTGGCAAGCAGGTGGCGCTGATGGCGGCGCATGACAGCGGCTGGCACGATATATTCGCGCTGGCCCGCGCCGGAGTGGGCGTAGCGGCAATCGTCGAGGTTCGCGAGTGGGTCGATCCGGCGTTGCTGGCCGAGGCGGAAAAGCTGGGACTGAAGGTAAAGCTGGGCCACAGCGTGATTGATGTTCACGGGCGTCTGGCGGTGGGCGGCATCAGCATTGCCCGCAACGATGGAACTGGCACCGTGCGGCTCGCCTGCGATGCACTGCTGATGGCGGGCGGCTGGACGCCGTCGGTCCATCTGTGGTCGCACAGCAAGGGCTCGCTGGCCTGGCGCGATGACCTGGGTGCTTATGTGCCCGATCAGCCGAACGAGAAAGTCCGCTGCGTCGGCGCTTGTTCGGGCAAGTGGAACTTCGGCAGCGGGCTGGTGATGGATAGCCTGCCAACTCCGCGCGATTCTGCCCGGATCAAGGCGTTTGTTGATTTCCAGAACGATGTGACGGCAAAGGATATCCGTCTTGCGGTGCGCGAAGGCTTCAAATCGATCGAGCATATCAAGCGCTACACCACCACTGGCATGGCCACCGATCAGGGCAAGACCTCTAACCTCAATGGCCTCCAGATTGCCTCAACCGCGCTGGGGCTTCCAGTGGTTGATATCGGCCTGACGACATTCCGCCCGCCCTATACGCCGCAGACCTTTGGGGCGCTGGCGGGTCATGCCAAGGATGCACTATTCCAGCCCACCCGCCAGACCAGCATTGATGGCTGGGCGGCAGAGAACGGCGCGGTGTTTGCACTGGTCGCGCAGTGGCGGCGGGCGCGCTATTTCCCCAAAACGGGTGAGGATATGCACGCGGCTGTGAACCGCGAATGCCGCGCGGTGCGGGCATCAGTGGGCATTTTCGATGCCTCGACATTGGGTAAGATCGAAGTCGTTGGCCCGGATGCCGCAGAGTTTCTCAACCGCATGTATACCAACCCGTGGAAGGCGCTGGAGCCGGGGCGGTGCCGCTATGGCTTGCTGCTGAAGGAAGACGGCTTCATCACCGATGATGGGGTTTCGGCGCGGCTGGCTCCTGACAGGTTCCACCTGACCACCACCACCGGCGGCGCGGCGCGGGTGCTGAACATGATGGAGGATTACCTCCAGACCGAATGGCCGGACCTCAATGTCTGGCTGACCAGCACCACCGAGCACTATGCGGTGATCGCGCTGCAAGGCCCGAACGCGCGGAAGCTGTTGGAGCCGCTGGTCGATGGGATCGATCTTTCCGCGCAGGCCTTCCCGCATATGGCGATCCGCGAAGGAACCATCTGCGGAGTGCCCACGCGGCTGTTCCGGGTCAGCTTCACCGGCGAGCTGGGGTTCGAGATCAATGTGCCGGCCGCCTATGGCCGCGCGCTGTGGGAACGGCTGATGGCGGATGGAGCGACGCTCGGCATCACCCCTTATGGCACTGAGGCGATGCATGTGCTGCGCGCCGAAAAGGGCTTCATCATCGTCGGCCAGGATACCGATGGCACGGTGACGCCCTATGATGCCGGGCTCGATTGGGCGGTGGGCAAGAAGAAGCCCGATTTTGTCGGCAAGCGCTCGCTCGCCCGGCCTGATATTGTGGCATTAGGGCGCAAGCAGCTGGTCGGACTGCTGACCGATGATCCGGCAGAGGTGCTGGAGGAAGGCGCGCAGATTGTCGCTGATCCCGCGCAAGCGATCCCGATGACGATGATCGGCCATGTCACCTCGTCCTATTGGAGCGAGACGCTGGGGCGGTCGGTGGCGCTGGCGCTGGTCGCGGGCGGACAGGGAAGGCTGGGCGAGACGCTGTATATCCCGATGTCGGACCGGACGCTCACTGTGAAAGTCAGCGGAATGGTGTTCTATGATCCCGCAGGAGCGCGGCTCAATGTCTGAGGCTTTGACCCGTACCGAGCCGGTTTCGCGCGAAGCCTTTGTGCGTGAAGGCGTGACCATCAGTCTTGCCCCGCAGATGGCACGGTATTCCCTGCGGGCGCGCGATCCTGCGACGATTGAGGCGCTGCTGGGGCGCAAAGTTCCGGCCAGGATCGGCACGACCGAAGGCGAGATGGCCTGCCTCGGGCCGGACGAATGGCTGCTGCGATTGTCCGCCGGAACGATCATTGCGATGGGCGAAGGCCTGCCGCTGGCAGTGACCGAGGTCAGCGAGCGCGCGGTCTGTATTGTCATCGAGGGACCGCGCGCCGCCGAAGTGCTGATGGCGGGCTGCCCGCTCGATCTGGACCGGTTCGCGATTGGCCGAGCAACCCGGACTATCTTTGAAACTGTCGAAATCATCCTGATCCGCAGCGGCGAGCAGCGGTTTGAGGTGGAAGTCTGGCGCAGCTTCGCGCCGTGGCTCATGGAAACTTTGACAACAGCGGCGGAGCAGCTGCGATAGGGGAAAATAATGGCGGATTGGACCAAGGACATCGGGTCCGGCGATTACGGCAAGTCCAACCGCAGTTGGGGCGGGATGATCGTCAATCCGGCGGTGTTCTTTCCCACCGCGCTGATTGCGCTGGGGGTAATCCTGTTCAGCCTGATCTGGCCTGCCGCCTCAGCCGATTTCTTTGCGGATTTGCGCGCTGGGGCGGTTTCGCAGTTTGACTGGTTTTTCATGTCGGTTGGCAATCTGCTGCTGCTGTTCTGCGTCGCTGTCGCGCTCTCCCCGCTGGGCAAGATCCGGCTGGGCGGCAAGGGCGCATCGCCTGATTATTCGCGGATCTCGTGGTTTGCGATGCTGTTTGGCGCAGGCATGGGTATCGGGCTGGTGTTCTATGGCGTGGGGGAACCGGTCACGCATTTCACTTCGTCCATGGCCGGCGGAGCGGGCGCGCCGCTGGGCGGGGCGGCGGGTGATCCGGCGGCTGCGCGCAGCCTTGCCATGGCGGCGACGATATTCGACTGGTCGCTGCATCCCTGGGCGATCTTCGCGGTGACAGGCCTCGCCTTTGCGGTTTTCACCTATGATTTCGGGCTGCCGCTGTCGATGCGATCGGCCTTCTATCCGCTGCTTGGCAAGGCGGTGTGGGGCCGCTTGGGCGATGTGATCGAAGTGCTGGCAGTGCTGGCCACGATTTTCGGCCTCGCCACCTCGCTGGGACTTGGCGCGCAGCAGGCGATGGCCGGGATCACCTACCTCTATGGCGTTACCAGTACCCCGCTGACGATCATGGGGCTGATCGCGGTTATGGCGGCGATCACCTTCCTGTCGGTGCGCGGCGGAATTGACCGGGGCATTCGCATTCTCAGCGAGGTCAATATGTGGATCGCCTTCGGCTTGCTGGTTTTCGTGCTGACCACGGGTTCGACTCTTGAATTGATCAGAGATGTCACGAGCAACATTCTGAACTACCTGAAACTGCTGCCCGCTCTGTCAAACCCGGTGGGCCGCGCTGACACCGGGTTCTACAACGATTGGTCGGTTTATTACTGGGCCTGGTGGATCAGCTGGGCGCCTTTTGTCGGCATGTTCATGGCGCGAATTTCGCTGGGCCGGACGGTGCGCGAATTCATTGCCGGGGCGATGCTCGCGCCTAGTCTGCTCGGGATCATCTGGCTGACGATCTTCGGTGATGCCAGCATTGCGCAGATCGTGGCGGGCAAGGCTCCGGGGCTGGCCGCAGCCTCGCTCGATACCCAGCTGTTCGTGCTGCTCGGCGCGCTGCCTCTGGCGCAGATCACCTCGTTCGTGGCGATTGGCCTGATCCTGATCTTCTTCGTGACAGGCTGGGATTCGGGGACGCTGGTGATCGACACCATGACCGCTGGCGGGCGCACGGATACGCCGCTGTGGCAAAAGACTATCTGGCTGCTGGCAGTGGGCGGTATCGGCGTGGTGCTGTTGCTCAGCGGCGGGCTGACATCGTTGCAAGCCGGAGCGATTGCCACTGGCTTGCCGCTCGCTCTGGTCTTGCTGGTGATGTGCTGGGGGACGCTTAAGGGACTGATTGCCTTGCATCGGCAACAGGTGGCGATCAGCGAGCATGCCAAAAATGCATGACCATATTACCTGTGAGTTCGTATAGACATTAGTTCTGATTATGCTGGGCCTCAGTCAGGGCCAGCCAATAGGAGCTGCCGAACGGTGAAACTGCCGCAGGAGTTTGATCTCCACGCGTTGGAGGTGTTCGTCATGACCGTCGAACTTGGCGGCATGTCGCAGTGTGCGCAGCATCTGCATGTCACCCAGTCCGCAGTCTCGCAAACCATCGCCAAGCTTGAGGCCAGCATCGGTGCGCCACTGTTCGATCGCTCGATGCGGCCATTGGGGCTGACGACCAGCGGGCGTTCGATGTTTGAGCGCGGCAAGCGCCTGATCGCGCTGGCCCGGACAACTTTTGACGAAGTCCGCGAAGGGGCCAATCTGCCGCTCGCCAGCGTGACGGTGGCAACCTCGTTCAGCCTCGCCAATCAACTGACCGCGCCGATCCTGGCGAGCCTTGGGATGCGGGCTTTGCGCTGGCGGATCCGGTCGGGAATTTCGCTGGAGCATCAGGGCGAGTTTCTGGCCCGCGATATCGATATGCTGCTGACCGGCAGCTTCAACCTTGAACACCGTGACAATGTAGAGCTTCACCCGATCTTCGAGGAAAGCTTTGTTATTGTTACACCAGTACAATTTCAGCCCGCACTGAATCTGGATAGCGGCTTGCCCGATCTGCCGTTCATCCGTTTCTCGCGGATGACCGGGATGGGGCAGCAAATTGAACGACAGATCCAAAGGATGAAACTGGCCTTGCCGCAGGTGGTTGAAGTGGAATCCTCGCACCAGCAGCTGGCGCTGGTCGCCGCTGGCCTTGGCTGGACGATCACCTCGCCGGTCTGCCTCTCGGCAGCTCCAGAGCTGCTGCGCCAGACCCGGCTTCAGCCGATGACCCGCGGACGGTTTTCGCGGATGGTTCAGGTTGTCGCTCGGTCAGGGGAACTGGGTGATTTGCCTGCGCAGATGGCCCGGATCTGTGCTGCGGAGCTGCGCGAGAACACTTTCCCGCCGCTGATTGCGCAATTTCCCTGGCTGGAGGAACAGCTTACGTGGCACGCCTGATAAGCACTGCGCTGGCTGGTCTGGCGGCATTTATCGCCAGCGGTGCAGCGCCGCCGAGCATTCCCGGGATTGACGCGCCGGAACTGGCGTCGCTCGGGACGGACAAAATTGGCTTCCGCAAGCTCCAGCTGGTTCACAAGGCGCAGCCCGATTTCAGCAAGCCAGAACCGGCAACCGCAAAGGCCGATCGCGGTCTGACGGTCGATTTGTGGTATCCCGCAACGATCAAGCGCGGCGCGCGGCCCGCATCCTATAGCGCAAGTTTCTGGGGCGAGCCGCCGCGCCCCCCGGTTGGCTTCACCGTCCCCGGCCTTGCCGTTCCCGGTGCAACGCCGCGCGGCACAGGGCATCCGCTGGTGATCGTCTCGCACGGTTACAGCAACGCTCCCGCCTCGATGACATGGCTGACCGAAAACCTTGCATCCAAGGGCTATGTCGTCGCTGCGATCCACCACCGCGATCCCAACCCCTATGTGATTTCGGCTGAGGCGCGGGCCGTGCCCAATTATACCCGGCCCAGCGACATCGCGTTTGTCGCAGCTGAGCTAAGGGCGCGGCTGGGGGCTCAGATTGACCCGGCCAATGTGGCGCTGATCGGCTATTCGCAGGGCGGCTATGGAGTCTTGACCGCAGGCGGGGCGAGCCTTGATCCTGATGGCCCGAACATGGCGTTGGTGCCGCAGCTTCGCAAACATGCGCGCGGCACCGACGGCGCAGCCCAGTTCACCGTGCCGGGGGTCAAGGCGATCGTGGCGCTGGCCCCGGGTGGCGGCTTCCCGAAAAGCGCATGGGGAGCCGAAGGCCTCGCCGCGCTCACCGCGCCGCTGCTGCTGATCCAGGGCGATTCCGATCCGGTAGTCGATTACAAAACCGGCGCGCTGGCGGTGTTCAACGGCGCGGTCCGCTCGAACCGCTATCTGCTGACCTATTTGCAGGCCGGTCATTCGGTCGCACTCAATCCCGCGCCGCCGCAGATGCGCGCGAGCCTGTGGGATCTGGACTGGTTCGAGGATCCGATCTGGCGGCAAGACCGGTTGAACGCGATCAATCTGCACTTCATCACCGCGTTTCTGGACTGGCATTTGCGCGGCGAGGCAAACAAGCGGGCCTATCTCGATGTGCAAGTGGTGAGCTCCAGCGAAGGCGTCTGGAACGCGCCCGCCGGAACACCGTGGGGCGCATACAGCCCTGGCGGGGCGGGCGTGACGCTGTGGAAGGGTTTCCAGCGCCGCCATGCGCAGGGGATGGAATTGCGGCATGCGGGGGCGGAGTAGGGTTCACACCAAATCGCGATGAATCGAACCCATAAGCCCCTCCTCTTCAGGGGGAGGACAATTGCATATTCCTAATCTTCTACACTCTCGTCACCCTGAACTCGTTTCAGGGCCCATCATGCCGCAAGCCCGGAACTGGCCGAAAAGGCGCAAACCGCGAGGGCTTCTTCCGAATACAACGCTTCGGGTGTGCCGAGAAATGGGTCCTGAAACGAGTTCAGGATGACGAATATTGAGAGTTGCGGTTAATATGCGATGGCCACCCACTTTAGGTGAGGGGCCGGGGTGAACTCAATGACATTTGGCTTATACCAAGGTGCAATGAGCTTGACTCATTTCCCCCTTCCCCGTCGGGGAAGGGTTGGGGATGGGGGAGCGAGGCCACTTGGCCTCGCGTCATCGCAAGCGTGGAACCCCCACCCCCAACCCCTCCCCAACGGGGAGGGGAGCTATAGGTTCTTCTCATCGCAGATTGGTATTACACCATCGTTCTGGCGCTGACTTCCCAGAAGTGGATCATATCCGCCGCATAGCTGAGCGGAACATAGGCGATGCAGGCCTCTGCACTTTCAACATGCAGCCGCACGGCGACCTGATCGATGATCGTTGCCGCGCTGCAACCGGACGCAAAGCATGGCGATTCCGCATCGAACATGCCGCCCTCCATCAGCAAGCTGCGCCAGCCCGGACCGGATAGCCGAACGCGCACGATCCCGCCGCCGATGGCGGTCAGCGCGCCGTCATCGCCAAGAATTGCGGGAAGCGCCGAAGTATCTCCCTCAGTCAGCCAGACTGTCGGTTCATAGCGGATCAGACGCAATGCATCGGTCCCGCCCGAATGGCCCATGGCGGGAAGCGCAAAGCCGGTGACGGCCTTGAACCGCCGAGCGACATCTTCGGGATTGCTCCAGATTTCGAATGCATGAAGCGGTGCGCCGGGCAGCGCATTGATGGTCACATCAGTCACGGTAACGCTTCCCGGCGCTGTCGTAGAAATGGGGTGCGACAACGCGAACGCGCGCTTGCTGGCCGCGCGTGGGCGAGATGGCGATCAGTTCTTCTCCGGTTCGGGCAAAGCCATCCACCAGCTGCCCCAGTGCGATTGCGCCGCCTTGGTTGACGCGCAATGCAGCTGCGGTGACATGGCCCTGCGCGGGGCCGCCATCGCGCGCGATCAGCATCGAACCCTCGGGAATCATGCCCTCAATCGCCTCCAGCCCGACCAGCTGGCGGCGGCCCGGCTGCGACAAGGCGGGCCGCGTCAGCCCCGCTGCACCGATGTATCCGCCCGCCTTATTCAGCATCCGGTCAAGCGCCAGATCATGCGGGGTCAGACGCCCGTCGATCTCTCCGCCGACCACCAGATGGCCCTTTTCGATCCGCAGGAACTCCATCGCCTCCATCCCGTATAGGCCCCCGCCGCGCCGGGTTACCTCGGCCTCACACGCCGCCCAGACCGTCGCGGCGCGCGTTGCCTCGATATAGATTTCAAACGCGCGCTCGCCGCTGTAGCTGGCGGCCAGCACGATCACCGGAATGCCAGCGATCATCGCTGGAACAGTCGACATATGGCGCGGCGGCTCTGCGTCGATCAGCGCGGCCAGCACCGCCTTGGCATTCGGCCCGGCCACCGCGATCCCGGCGTAATGCTCCTGCACATTGACTACCGACACGCGCATATGCGGGCACAGATATTGACGAACATAGGAAATATGCGCCGCCATCCGGTCGGCCCCGCCGGTCGAACTGGTCATCAGATAGCGCGCTTCCGCCAGCCGCCAGACGGTGCCATCATCGAACACCAAGCCATCCTCGCGCAGCATAAAGGTATAACGCCCGCGCCCCACCGCCAGCTTGCCGACCGTGGTGGCGCAGATCAGCTCAAGCAGCGCCGCGGCATCCGGGCCGGTCACTTCAAACTTCGCCAGCGTCGAAACGTCGGTCATGCCCACATTGTTGCGGACAGATCGCGCCTCGCGCAGGGCGGCATCAGTCAGTGTCTCAGCCACCAGCGGATAAGCGCGCGGGCGTTGCCAATAGCCCAGCGGCTGCCAGATCGGGGCCTTTGCCTGATGAGTGTCAAACAGCGCCACCCGCCGCAGATGGGCATCGGCTTGACTGGCGCCCGGCCCTGCCAGCAGCCCCATTGTGACCGGGGTATAGGGTGGGCGGAAGGTGGTCAGCCCAGCCTCGGGGATCGCCACGCCCTGCCGCTCGGCCAGCCGCCCCAGCGCGGCCATATTGCCCAGCTTGCCCTGATCGGTGGCCATGCCCAGCGTGGTATAGCGCTTGAGATGTTCGACCGAGCGGTAGCCCTCGGCCCAGGCCAAATCGACATCGCCCAGCGTCACATCGTTCTGGAAATCCACGAAGGCCTTGCCCGGATTGGCCGCCGGCGGGGTTGGCCCGATCGGATCGGCGCTGGCAGCTGCGCCAATGGATGTGACGTTCTGCCGCGCTGCACCGGGGAGGAATGCCTGGCTTCCCGCGTCCCACTCCAGCGCAGCTCCGCCCGCCTGCATATGGAGGTGGACCACCGGAGTGAAACCGCCAGATGTGACCAGCAGATCGGCGTTCCAGTGGCGGATGGTGCCGCCGATCATGGCGCTGACCCCGGCCAGATGGTGCGCTGCGCCTTTGGTGGAAAGCGGCAGCGCCTCGTTGTGAACGGTAAAGCCGCTTGCCGCCCCGGCGGGTGCAGGCCTTGTATCGAGCACTGCCAGCACCTGCGCCCCGGCATCGCGCAAGGCGGCGGCGGTCAAATAGGCGTCGTCATTGTTGGCAGCGATCACCACCCGCTGGCCCGGCACCACCCCGAACCGCCGAACATAACTCCGCACCGACTGGCTGAGCATCACGCCGGGGCGGTCATTATGGGCAAACGCCAGCGGGCGCTCGATTGCTCCGGCGGCAAGCACCACGCGGCCCGCGCGGACATGCCACAATCTTTGGGCGAGCCCATCGGCAGGCGTCTGGCCCGGTTCCACAAGGCGCTGCGTAAGCGTGACGAAATTGTGATCCCAATAGCCCGATGCGGTAGTGCGCAGCAGGATTCGGCCACCAAGGTCGCGGATTTTTGCGGCGACTTGCTCGGCCCAGTCAGCGCCCAGTTCCTGAGGATCGCGTAGCAATGATGGTGCCAGAACCCGGTCCTGCTCGACCAGCAGCACCCGCTCGCCGCCTTGCGCAGCGGCGAGCGCAGCGCTCAGCCCCGCTGGCCCCGCGCCCACCACCAGCACATCGCAAAAGGCGGCGCGCTGAGCGAACCGATCGGGGTCGGCCTCGCGCGGAGCAGCGCCAAGCCCGGCGGCGCGGCGGATGAAATATTCGTAGAACATCCAGCGTTTGGCTGAACCGAAGAAGGTCTTGTAATAGAAGCCCGCGGGCAGCGCCTTGGCGAACAGGCCGATCACTGCGCCCACATCGAAGCGCAGGTTGGGCCAGCGGTTCTGGCTGCGGGCAATCAGCCCCTCATAAACAAATACATCGGTGGCGCGGGTGTTGGGCTCGGTTCGCCCGCCAGTGCCGACCGTGACCAGCGCGTTCGGCTCTTCCACCCCGGCGGTCATGATCCCGCGCGGGCGGTGGTATTTGAAGCTGCGAGCGACCAGGCCAACGCCGTTCCGCAGCAAGGCCGCAGCGAGCGTATCGCCTCCGCGCGCATGATAGGCTTTGCCGTCAAAGGTAAAACGCATCACGGCAAAGCCTCCGGCCCGGCTGCGCGGATCGCCGTGATCTCGTGGGTGGAGCGGTGGCGGGTCATCACCAGCCAAGCGCGGCAGCCAAAGCTGTGCCGCCAGATTTCGTCATCAAACCCGCGCGGATTGGTGCGGGTGAACAGCCGCTCCATCGCTTCTTCCGCTGGCGCATCGGGCTGTACGACCGAATCCACCGTCCGTTCATAGGTGAACTCGACCTGCGCGCGCGGGCCGCAGTGGGGACAGTTGATCAGCAGCATCTCAGCCCCCCCCTCAACGATGATTCGGCATCGGGCCGACCCCGTTTTCGTCAATCGTCGCGCCGCGTTTGAACCGCTCAAGAGCGAAAGGCGCGTTCAATGCGTGGGGCTTTCCTGTCGCCAGCGTATGGGCATAGGTCCAGCCAGAGGCCGGGGTCGCCTTGAACCCGCCATAACACCAGCCGCCGTTGAGATAGAGGCCCGGAACCGGGGTTTCGCCGATGATCGGCGATCCATCAAAGCTCATGTCAGTAACCCCGGCCCAGGTTCGCACCATCCGCAGCCGCGACAGCGCCGGAACCAGCGCAATCGCCTGAGCAATCGCATGACCCGTCACCATTGGCTGGCCGCGCTGGGCATAGCTTGGCCAATTGTCCGGATCGCCGCCCATCACGATCCCGCCCTTGTCCGATTGGCTGATATAACAATGCAGCGATTGCGACATGATCACGCCGTTAATCATTGGCTTGACGCCTTCGGTGACCAGCGCTTGCAGGGTCTGGGATTCGATCGGAAGCTCGATTCCGGCAAGTCCTGCAACATGGCCGCTGTGGCCCGCCACGCAAATGCCCACGCGCCCCGCCGCGATCCGTCCGCGTGTGGTTTCAACGCCAACCACCGCATCGCCTTGGCGGATGAAACCGGTGACTTCGCACTTCTGGATGATATCGACGCCAAGCTGGTCGGCTGCACGGGCATAGCCCCAGGCAACCGCATCGTGCCGCGCAGTGCCGCCGCGCCGCTGGGTCAGTCCGCCGACAATTGGGAAGCGCGCGGTGCGCGACATATCAAGCAGCGGCTCGAGTTTGGCCACCTGTTCGCGGCTCAGGAGTTCGGCATCGATCCCATCCACCCGCATCGCATCGCCGCGCTCGGCCAGACGGGTCATGTCGCTATCGCTATGCCCCAGCATCAGCGCGCCTCGGGGGCTGAACATCACGTTGTAATTCAGCTCGTCCGAAAGATGCTCCCACATCTTGAGGCCGAACTCAAAGAAATCATGCAGCGGCTTCTGGCGATAGTTGGAACGGACCAGCGTGGTGTTGCGCCCGGTATTGCCGCCGCCGATCCAGCCTTTTTCCAGCACCGCGATCTTGCTCAACCCGTGGACCTTGGCGAGGTAAAATGCAGTCGCCAGCCCATGCCCGCCGCCGCCGATGATGATGATATCGTAACTCGGCTTAGGCTCGGGATCGCGCCAGGCGGGCTGCCAGTGGCGCTGGCCGCCCAATGCCCCGCGCAGCAATCCGAAAGCCGAATATTTGCTCATGCAATCGGCATCCACCCGCGTCGCTCGCGCCAGTCGGCTTCGAGGTTCGCAAAGCGCGACAGCCCCAGAATGCTTATATCGGCAAACGAACAAGCGCCGTCCAGCACCAGATCGCGGATCGCATGGCCCGATGCAGGCGACAAGCCGAAGCCGACGCCCGACATAGAGGCGATCACGACATTATCCGGGCTGGTAAGCCGGTCAATGATCGGGCGGCCATCGGGCGAGTTTTCGATCACTCCGGCCCAGCTGCGGATCACGTTGAGGTGTGCTGCCTTGGGCAGCAATTCGGCCAGCCGGCTTGCCAGATTGCGCATCAGCGGCGTTGATGGCCGCGCTGCTGGCCCCATTTCGCCAACATCAATCCATTCATGCGGCCCGCCTCCATAGGCCAGATTGCCGCGCATGGTCTGGCGGCCATAGAGCTTGTGACCATCGACCCCGCCAATCGGCATCATCGGGGCGGGCTCTGTAATGATCATCTCAGCGCGTGCCGGGGCTAGCGGCACATCAATTCCCAGCTGCGCCATCAGCGCGGCGGTTTGCGGCCCGGCGGCCACCACCACGCTGTCGCAGCCGTAGGATGCGACGGCAGTCTTGACCGCCGTGACCTTGCCGCCCGCCGTTTCAAAGCTGGTTACTGCTTCATGTTGATTGATCGTTCCGCCCAGATCCTGCAACGCCCAGGCATAAGCCTGCGCGGTGCGCTGCGGATTGGCATGGCCACCAAAGCGGTAGTGAACCCCGCCGAAACATTTGTCGCCCGCCAGCGGCACGGCATCCTGCACTTGCTTGACGTCCAGCACGTCGACCGGGTGGCCCAGCCGCTGGTGGCGCTCGGCGACGAAGCGATATTGCTCCCACTGCCGCTCGGTCATGGCAATGATGATGCGCTCTTTCTGATGCTCGGTCGGATAGCCCAGCAGCTCGTCCATTTGCGGCCACAACCGGTGCTCTTCATCAAACAGCGGGCTTTGGTAATGCGATGCGCCGCCGCCATTGCGGCCCGATGCCTCCCAGCCGACGATGCCCTTGTCGAGCACCGTAACCTTGACGCCCGAGCGCGCCAGCCACCAGCCTGCGCTAAGGCCCGTAACCCCGCCGCCAACGATAACGACTTCCGCGCCGCTCATTCGTACATCCCCGTATAGAGCATCTCGCGGTGTTCACCCTCGTGGCGGGTGCCGATATCCTGCACCGGCACCCATTGGGTCGGGATACCGAACCACACATCCCATGCCGCAGTCATCGCCTCGTTTTCGTGCCAGTCGGCGATGATCTTTAGCGGGATCGGACGGACCGGCGCGCGGTGGGTGGCCAGCGGGATCATGCCGAACGGCTGGTCCGCTGCAATCGCCAGCAACATCGCCACCTGATCGCGGCAGCGGCGGCCTTGGCAAACGCCCATTCCGGCGCGGGTCAGCCGCTTGATCTGATCCGGGTTTGGCGGTCCGTCCTCCAGCAGTGTTTCCAGCGAACGCGCGCACATCGGGGCGGGCCGTGAGAGGTAGTTGGGTGGTTGAACCCCCAGCAGATCGGCGCGGGTGACTTCCTCGCATTGGCAGATGATCGTATCCGGCGCGCTGATGGCGGCAAGCGCGCGCATCCACTCCATGCGGTAGGCGATGTGGTCAAACCCGGTATCGGCAAGGCCTGCACAGCTGCCCACTGCGGACACAGTTTCCCCGCCCGCCGGAATATAGCCGCCGCGCGCCGGGTTCAGCGCGCGCGGCCCGTGCATTGCATCGACCAGTTCGATTGACGGCACCAGCCCCACCGCAACGCAGATCGTATCGCAGGCGATTACCTCGCCCGAAGTCAGCGTAGCCGCCGTAACCCCTTCGATCCCGCCTTTGGCCGAAGCGATGGTCTGGCCGCAATGGATCGCAATCCCAGCCGCTGCCACTTGCGCGACCAGATCGGCGGAACCCTGCGGCGCATCGCGCACCTCGATCAGCCCAGCCACTTCCAGCCCGCGTTCGTGCGCCAGCAGCACGCTCTCCAGCGCCAGATCATGCGATCCCAGCACCAGCACCCGCCGCCCTGCAAAGGCATCATACCGGGTCAGCAGCATCCGCAGCGCGGCGGCACCCATCACCCCGGGCTGGTTCCAGCCGGGGAAGGCCAGCGCCAGATCGCGCGCGCCAGTGGCCAGCACAATCCGGTCAAACCCGACCAGCCATGACCGGGCGCTATCGGCCAGACCAACCACCTGATCGGGCAGGCTCGCAACGCCCGGCCCATTGCGATAGACCCCCCAGGCGCTGGTGCCGAGCAGCACTTCGGCGCCGGCCTCCATCGCTTGCTCCAGCGCCGGTGCGCTCATGAAGATCGCCTCGAGCATCCGTTCGCTGTTCTGGGTGGCGGCGGTCATCCGCCCGCCAAAATACAGCGGCACATCATTGCCCATCAGCGCGCCTGAGACCGGATTTTCATCGACCAGCAGCACCGAGGAGCCAGCTTTCGCCGCCTCGATAGCTGCTGCGGTTCCGCTGCGCCCTGCGCCGATAACGACTACGCCGTAGTGCGCCTCGGCCGGGCTACGCGTGCCATTGATCGCGCAAAGATCGGTGCCGGTAAAATTGAGTTCCATCACACTGCATCCAATGCCTGGGCGAGATCTGCAATCAGATCATCGACATGTTCAAGTCCGACCGACAGCCGCATCGTGCCCTCGGTAATTCCGCCTGCCAGCCGCTGCTCGGGCGCGACGGCATAGTGCGTGGTGCTGGCCGAATGGCAGATCAGCGTCTCCGATCCGCCCAGGCTGACCGCCAGCTTCATCAGTTGCAGCCGGTCGAGCATCCGGAACGCCTCGGCCTCGCCGCCGTGGAGGTGGAACGAAAAGGTCGATCCGGCGGCATGGCATTGCCGGTCGTAAACGGCGCGGCTGCGGCTGCCTTCGGG
>JANMNP010000016.1:0-89065 GCA_031374105.1 Novosphingobium sp. | reverse complement strand
GGTTTTGTTTTTTTGCCCTTGTTTTTTGGGTTTCCCCCCCAACCCCTCTTTTAAAACAACAATTCCATCATACCCCCCCCGGTGGGTGTCGTGCTATTTCTACACCCCCGCGCTGCCGGCTTGTCGGCCCCACACGAACGGAGGCGGGTGAGCTTAAGCTACGCCCATTTCCTTGAGCTTGGCGACCAGCGCATCAACATCGGCGACCTTGATCCCGGCAACGCGCACTGGCGGTTCGCCAACCTTGATAGTTTTGAGGCGGGTTGCGGTATCAACGTCGTAATCAGCCGGGGTCTTCATCGCCATCGGCTTTGATTTTGCCTTCATGATGTTGGGCAGCGAAGCATAGCGCGGCTCATTCAGGCGCAAATCGGTGGTGATGATTGCGGGCAGGGCCAGCTTCAACGTTTCCAGCCCGCCGTCGATCTCGCGCTTGACCACAACATGATCGCCTTCGACTGCGATCTCATTGGCGAAGGTGCCTTGCGGGCGGCCCATCAGCGCGGCGATCATCTGGCCGGTCTGGTTGTTGTCATCATCAATTGCCTGCTTGCCGGTGATGATCAGCCCGGGGGCTTCCTCAGCGGCAATCGCCGCGACGATTTTGGCAACGGCCAGCGGCTCAACCTCATCATCGGTCTGGACCAGAATCGCCCGGTCTGCACCCATGGCGAGCGCGGTGCTCAGGGTTTCCTGCGCCTTGAGAGGGCCAACTGATACGGCGATAACCTCGGTCACGACGCCTTTTTCGCGCAGACGCAGAGCTTCCTCGACGGCTATCTCGTCGAACGGGTTCATCGACATCTTCACATTGGCAAGATCGACTCCGGTGCCATCGGATTTGACCCGCGGCTTCACATTATAGTCGATCACGCGTTTTACGCAGACCAAAGCTTTCATTGTGCCTACTCCTGACTTCTAAATGGCTGGCTTGCGGTGTTTACGCCGCTTTCTTCACTTCGGCGACGATCTTGCGCGCCGCATCGCCCAGATCATTGGCGGAAACAATCGGCAGCCCCGAGTTTTCGAGGATCGCCTTGCCTTGCTCCACGTTCGTCCCTTCAAGGCGGACCACCAGCGGCACAGACAGGTTCACTTCCTTGGCCGCAGCGACGATCCCGTCGGCGATGATGTCGCACTTCATGATCCCGCCGAAGATGTTGACGAGGATGCCTTTGACCGCCGGATCCTTGAGAATAATCTTGAACGCCGCGGTGACTTTTTCCTTGGAAGCGCCGCCGCCAACGTCAAGGAAGTTGGCGGGAAATTCGCCGTTCAGCTTGATGATGTCCATCGTCGCCATGGCCAGGCCAGCGCCATTGACCATGCAGCCGATGTTTCCATCCAGCTTGATATAGGCCAGGTCATAATTCGATGCCTCAACCTCGGCCGGGTCCTCCTCGGTCAGATCGCGAAGCTCGACCAGATCCTTGTGGCGGAACAATGCGTTCGAATCGAAGCCGACCTTGGCATCCAGGACCAGCAGCTGACCGTCCTCGGTCACCGCCAGTGGGTTGATCTCAATCTGCGCGGCATCGGTGCCGATGAAGGCATCGTACAACTTGCCCGCGACACTGGCGGCCTGTTTGGCGAGATCACCTTCAAGGCCAAGCGTTGCCGCAACCGCGCGGCCATGATGCGGCATGAAGCCGGTGGCGGGATCGACGGTGAAGTTGTGAATCTTTTCGGGCGTGTCATGCGCCACCGCCTCAATATCCATTCCGCCCTCAGTGGAGACGACGAAAGCGATTCGGCCACTGACCCGGTCAACCAGCAGAGCGAGGTAAAATTCCTTCGCAATATCAACGCCATCCGTCACATAAAGGCGATTGACCTGCTTGCCTGCATCGCCAGTCTGGATCGTGACCAGCGTATTGCCGAGCATATCGGCGGCGGCGGCGCGAACCTCATCAGCGCTGCGAGCCAGCCGGACACCGCCCTTGGCATCGGGGCCCAGCTCCTTGAACTTGCCCTTGCCGCGCCCGCCAGCGTGGATCTGGGCCTTCACGACAAAGAGCGGTCCGGGCAGTTTTGCCGCCGCTGCCACCGCTTCGTCGACGCTGAGCGCGGCGTAACCTGCGGGCACTGGCACGCCGAATTTTACGAGCAGTTCCTTGGCCTGATATTCGTGAATGTTCATGCAATAATCCTGCTGGTGCGGCGAACCGCTCAGGGCTGAATAGCTGCGCCGCCTAAAGCACAGGGGGACCGGCTTGAAAAGGGGCTTAATGGGGCGATTAAGGCCCGTTTGGTGCTTGCCTTGCCATGCGGCAGCGAACAAAGCCGAAGCAAGGGATGATTGATCGCAACCGCCTTGAAACAATCGTGCGCGAAGCAGGCCGCATGGCGCTGGCCCGCTGGCCGGGCCACGGCCATGCGCTGGAGGTGTGGGACAAGCAGCCCGGCGACCCGGTGAGCGAAGCGGATCTGGCGGTAGATGGCTTTCTCAAACGCGAATTGGGCGCATTGCTGCCGTCAGCTGGGTGGCTGTCCGAAGAGACTGCCGATGCGCCCGAGCGCTTGGATGCCGGGCTGCTTTGGCTGGTTGATCCGATCGATGGCACCCGCGATTTTGTCCGTGGGCGCAGCGGCTGGGCGATCTCGGTGGCGCTGGTCAGTGCGGGCCGGCCCTTGCTGGGCATGCTCGATGCCCCGGCGCGCGGCGAATTCTGGCACGGCGAGGCGGGGAAAGGCAGCTGGCGCAATGGGATTCGGCTTGTCGCCAGCACCCGCGCGCAGTTTTCCGGCGCGCGGGTTCCGGCAGACCGGCTGCCGTCACCCGATTCCGATCTGGTGCTGGTCGATCAGCCCAACAGCATTGCGCTGCGGATGGCGATGGTCGCTGCCGATGAGGCCGATCTGGTTGCCACGCTACGCTGGGGCTATGAGTGGGATATCGGTGCCGCCGGGCTGATCGCACGCGAGGCGGGCGCGACAGTAACCGATGCTTTTGGCGGGGCGCTGGGCTATAACAAGCCCGATCCGCGCGCCTTTGGTCTGCTGGTCACCGCGCCCGCGATCCACGCCGCCGCAGTAGAGCGGCTGGCCGTGCGCGCGAAGGAATTGATGGGCTAGGCGTCGTCCCGGACCTGATCCGGAACGACGCGATTTTCTTACTGGCCCGATCTGGCCGCTGCAACATCGGCCTGGGTTACCGGCACGATCTTGATTTCGACCCGGCGGTTCTTGGCCCGGCCATCAACTGTATCATTGCTGGCAACCGGCATGGTTTCACCAAAGCCCTGGCTGCGCACTCGTGCTGCGCCAACGCCGCGGCTGACAAGGTAGTTTGCTACAGTCCGCGCCCGGTTTTCCGAAAGCGTCTGGTTGAAGGCGTCTGATCCGGTCGAATCGGTATGGCCGTAAACGTCGACCAGGCTGCTGGGATATTGCTGGAGGCTGGTCGCCACCTGATCCAGCGTGGCGCGGAAGGCTGGCTGCAGCGTGGCGCTGCCGACATCGAAGGTGACGCCATCGGGAAGGTTGACGAGGATTGCATTGCCGCCATCAACCTCGGTCACATCGACGCCCGAGCCTGCGGTTTGCTCTTTCAGCTCCTTGATCTGCTGATCCATCTTGTAGCCGACGACACCGCCAGCCACGCCGCCAATTCCGGCCCCGACGATGCGCCCGGTCTTGCCGCCGATCACGCCGCCTAGCAGCCCGCCCAGAACAGCGCCGCCAACCCCGCCCATTGCCGTGCGCGATACTTTCTTCTCACCAGTGTTGGGATCGGTGACACATGCCGAAACAGAAAGCAGCGAGAGCGCGGCAAAACTTGATACAAAGAGGCGGGTATTTTTCATGGTCTATCCCCAGATGGTTGGATTAGGCGGCATTAACCTTGTGTCGTGGGACATGAATGAGAGGTGGACCGCCACTTTGTCAATCATGCAGCGCGATGTTGTTCAAGTGCCGGCAACTCTGCTACCGTCCGGAGGTGACCCCGTTCCCTTGGACTGACGTCTTTATCATCGCAGGCCTGATCCTGCTCAACGGCCTGTTCTCCATGTCGGAACTGGCAATCGTTTCGGCGCGTCCGGCGCGGCTGCGCGTGGCGGCCGAACGAGGCAGCAGCGGCGCAAGGGTGGCTTTGCAGCTGGCCGCCGATCCGGGCAAGTTCCTGTCCACCGTGCAGATCGGGATCACGCTGGTCGGGATCATTGCGGGTGCCTTTTCCGGATCACGGCTGGGCGGACCGATGGCGCAGCGGCTTGAGCTGCTGGGCATGCCCGAACGCTATGCCGATAATGCCGGTTTCATTCTGGTGATCGCGGTAACCACCTACCTTAGCCTGGTGGTGGGTGAGCTGGTGCCCAAGCAGCTGGCCTTGCGCGCGGCAGAGCCGATTGCGGTGATCGCATCGCGGCCGATGGCGATGGTCGCGCGAATCACTGCGCCGTTCGTCTGGCTGCTTGATCGGTCCTCCACGCTGCTGCTGCGGCTGGGCGGCGTGCGCAAGGCGGGCGAGGATGCGGTTACCGCCGAAGAGCTGCACATGATCTTTGCCGAAGCCACAAGGTCTGGCGTGATCGAAGAGGATGAGCGCGCGATCATGAGCGGGATCATGCGGCTGGCAACCCGCCCGGTGCGCGAGCTGATGACCCCCCGGACCGAGCTTGACTGGATTGATCGCCGCGCCACCGAGGCTGATCTGCGCGCCATGATCAAGGAAAGTCCGCATTCGCTGCTGCCGGTTACCGATGGCGCGCCGGATAATATCGTCGGCGTGGTCAAGGTCCGCGATGTTCAGGGGGCCTTGCTGGCGGGCAAAAAGGTCCAGCTGGCGCGGCTGATGAAGAAGGCCGAGATTATCCCCGATCAACTGGACGCGATGGATGCCTTGCGGATCCTCCAGCAATCGGGGGTATCAATGGCGCTGGTCCATGATGAATATGGCCACCTTGAAGGGGTGGTGACCCCGGCTGATCTGCTCAGCGCAATTGTCGGCAATTTCGTCAGCCATCTCGATGATGGCGATGTGCCGATGATTGTTGAACGTGACGATGGCAGCTTGCTGATCGCGGGCGCGCTGCCGGCCGATGCACTGGCCGACCGGCTGGGGATCGAGCTGCCGGATGATCGCGATTATGGCACTGCTGCGGGATTTATCCTGTCCGTTCTCAAACACCTGCCCAAAGAGGGTGAGCACTTCACGCATCAGGACTGGCGGTTTGAAGTGATCGATATGGATGGCCGAAAGATCGACAAGCTGCTGGTCAGCAAGGTGAAGCCCGCGCCTGCTTTGGAAACGTAAGCGCCTCGACTTTTTTGGTTCACACGAAGACACGAAGATGGTGTGCCAAGCCGCAGGCTTTCGAAATCATTTCTGGCGCTGGGCACCCCAGCAAATATTTGATCGCGGCTTCGCCACAAGCGAGACATCTTCGTGTCTTCGTGTGAACCAAAAAAGGCCCGCCTTGCAGCGAGCCCTTTGAATTGTCGCGCTATACCAGATCAGCCCGGAATAACCGCCTGCGCCTCACGCCCGTCGCCTTGCGGGGCAGCGATGATATCGCGGGTTACATCGCCCTTGGAAACCGAATTGGTCGCCGGATCACCCACGGTTGAGCGGATCGAAGGAGCGGCTGTGCCGGCCCGGTTCAGTGTGGTTTTTTCCACTTCGCTGCGCGGGGCCTGGCCGCCAAACAGCGCATCAAGCGTTTGCTGCTGGGTGGTGGAATCATTCGGGCGCGGCGCGCCCGGTGCAGGCGGTGTTAGTGAGAAATCGGGCGGAACCACCAGCGGTGCCTGACGCTGAACAGCGAATTCATCGGGCCGGTCACGATTGAGCAGGCCAGAGCTGCCGCAGCCGGCAAGCAGCACCGAAGCCCCGGCAAGGGCGATAAAAGCAGTGGTCTTGCGCATGTGAATCATCTCTCCGAAGCGGGCTGCGCCGCATTACTGGCATCAGCTTTGATAGCCGGTTCCTGCTTTTCGCGCGAAAGGAAGGAACGGGCAAGGATAATCAGGACACCGATAGTAATTGCGGCATCGGCAAGGTTGAAAATCAGGAACGGGCGAAACTCACCGAAATGGAGATCGGCATAATCGACCACATAGCCGTATAGCACCCGGTCACGGATGTTGCCCAGCGCGCCGCCCAGTACCAGGCCAAGCGGGATGATATCGCCCAGCAGCTTTTCGCGGCACATCCAGATCAAAACGACCAGCGATATGCCCAAAGTAAGCGCGACCAGCAGCCAGCGCATTTCCATCGATTGCGCGGTGAGCAGCCCCAGCGAGATGCCATAATTTTCGGTCCAGCGCAGATCGAAGAACGGGATCAGATCAATCACCTGCCTGTCTTGCAGGTTAAGCGGCACCCGGACCAGCCATTTGAGCCATTGATCGACACCGAAGATCGCAGCGGCAAGGATCAGGCCGATCAGGCGCGGCTTGGTCAGGAAGGGACGGGCGAGCAGGCTCATTGCGCCGCTTCCATTGCGCCGACCACATGATCGCAACGTGAACAAAGCGCGCCGTCTTCGGTTACGTCCGGCAGATGACGCCAGCAGCGCCCGCATTTGTGGTGGGTGGTGCGGGTGACTTTATAATCAAGCATGTGAGCCAAATCTCTTGTCTCCGAGAATGGCTTATCAAAGAAAGACAATCTAACTTCGGCGGAAATTAAAAGTTCGGCCCACTCGGCTTTGTCGCTACCGAATCTACTTTCGGGGTCATTTGTGATATGGACATCGCATTCTAACGAAGAGCGAACAACTTTCGCACTGCGTAAAAGCTCAATTCTCGAATTTATGTATTTTCGAATGTTGCGCATGCCTTCCCACTTCTCCACCAACTCGTCGTCCCCGCGAAGGCGGGGATCCATCTCGCCATCGGCGCGAGAGGGGGCGGCGGATGGGTTCCCGCCTTCGCGGGAATGACGGGTGGTGGTTGTGTCGGGAAGCACCGGCCACTCCAGCAAATGCACCGATCCGCCATCCGGAAACCGCGTGCCCCACACCTCTTCCGCCGTGAATACCAGCACCGGCGCGGCATAGCGGACCAGCGCGTGAAACAGCGTGTCGAGGACGGTGCGGTAGGCCATCCGCTTGGGGCTGTCCGCCGCGTCGCAATAGAGCGAATCCTTGCGGATATCGAAGAAGAAGGCGCTCAAATCCTCGTTGCAGAAATCGGTCAGCGCGCGGGTATATGTGTTGAAATCGAAATCATTGACGGCTGCCTTCAGCGTCCCGTCCAGCTTCGCCAGCAGCGCCAGCACATAGCGCTCCAGCTCGGGCATTTCTGCCACATCAACCCGCTCAGCCTCGGCGAAACCATCCAGCGCGCCCAGCAGATAGCGGAAACTGTTGCGCAGCTTGCGGTAGCCATCGGCCACGCCTTTCAGGATTTCATCGCCGATCCGGTGATCCTCGGTGAAATCGACTGACAGCGCCCACAGCCGGATAATATCCGCGCCGTTCACTTCCATCACCTTCAAGGGATCGATGGTGTTGCCCAGCGATTTGGACATTTTCATGCCCTTTTGGTCCATAGTGAAACCATGCGTCAGCACCGCATTATAGGGCGCGCGGCCCCGGGTGGCGCAGCTTTCCAGCAGGCTTGACTGGAACCAGCCGCGATGCTGATCGCTGCCTTCAAGGTAAAGATCGGCGGGCCATTGCATCCCCGGCCAGCGCCCGCTTTCCAGCGTGAACACATGGGTGCAGCCGCTATCGAACCACACATCGAGAATATCGGAAACGCGCTCGTAATCATCGGCGTTGTAATCGCTGCCCAGATATTCCTGCGCCCGCGCCTCGCTCCAGGCATCGACGCCGCCAGCCTTGACCGCCGCGATAATCCGCGCGTTGACCGCCGGATCGCACAGATATTGGTTGGTGCCCTTGGCCACAAACAGCGTGATCGGCACGCCCCAGGCGCGCTGGCGTGACAGCACCCAATCGGGGCGGCCTTCGACCATTGAGCCCAGCCGGTTGCGGCCCTTTTCGGGAATGAAGCGGGTGGCGGCGATGGCGGCCATGGCGGTTTGGCGCAGGGTAGAAACCCCTCCGTCAGCCGTTTCGGCTGCCACCTCCCCATTTGGCTCCGCAAAATGGGGAGGAGCCGATCCTCCCTGTTTCTGCGCAGCATAAACGGGGAGGGGGACCGCCTGCGCAGCAGGGGGTGGAGGGGTAATCTCCCGGTCCATCGGCACGAACCACTGCGGGGTACAGCGATAGATCACCTTGGCCTTGGAGCGCCATGAGTGGGGGTAGGAATGCGTATGGGGGGCTGCGCTAAGCAACGCGCCAACTTCTCGAAGTTGAGAGCAAATCGGACCTTCGGGGATATTGAGCTTGTCCAATCCCTTGGGACTATAGGGTGCCACTGGCCCCTGTCCGCCCAGCCATGCCCAGTCGGCGCGATATTTGCCATCGGCTTCGACTGCGAATACCGGCTCGATGCCATTGCCCTTGCACAAAGCAAAGTCATCCTCGCCATGATCCGGGGCCATGTGGACGAGGCCCGTGCCGCTCTCGGTGGTGACGAAGGCCGATCCATCGAGGAATGGGCGCGGCTTGGCAAAGAACCCGCCGAGGTGGTGCATCGGGTGGCGGGCAATGGTTCCGGCGAGCTCGGAGCCTTTGATTTTTATACCAAGAGGTAAAGGATCAGATTCTTTGTATTCAACAACTTCTAAGTATGGGCCTGACTCATCGGAGACTGTCGATATAGTTTTCGAACCACGAAATCTGTACCATGCATCGGTTACTAATGAATCGGCGATTAGAAGCTTTTTGTCTCTCCATTCGACAATCCGATACTCAACCTCAGCCCCATAAGCCAAAGCCTGATTAACCGGGATCGTCCACGGCGTCGTCGTCCAGATTACCGCAAATGCGCCTTCCAACTCCGGCACATTCGGACATTCCACAATCTCAAACGCCACATCGATCTGCGTCGAGACAATATCCTCATACTCAACCTCGGCCTCGGCCAGCGCGGTTTTTTCGACCGGCGACCACATCACCGGCTTGGCGCCGCGATAGAGCTGGCCTGATTCGGCAAACTTCATCAGTTCGGAAACAATCGTTGCTTCGCTGTCAAAATCCATCGTGAGGTAAGGGTTCTGCCAATCCCCCAGCAGGCCGAGGCGTTGCAGCTGGCTGCGCTGCACATTCACCCAGTGCTGGGCATAGGCGCGGCATTCGGCGCGGAATTCCTCGACCGGGACTTCGTCCTTGTTGAGCTTTTTCTTGCGGTATTGCTCTTCCACCTTCCATTCGATCGGCAGGCCGTGGCAATCCCAGCCGGGCACGAATGGCGCGTCCTTGCCCAGCAAAGTCTGGGTGCGCACCACCATATCCTTCAGGATGCGCTGCATCGCATGGCCGATGTGCATATCGCCATTGGCATAGGGCGGGCCATCGTGAAGGATGAACTTTTCGCGCCCAGCCCGCGCCGCGCGCAGCTGCTGGTAGATCCCCTGATCCTCCCAGCGCGCCAGAATGCCCGGCTCCTTCTGGGGGAGGCCAGCCTTCATCGGGAAATCGGTCTTCGGCAGGAAGACGGTGGCTCTATAATCGCGCGGTTCAGTCATGACGGGCGGGCCTTAGCCGGGGCTGCGAGGAACTGCAATTTTTGGTTCACGCGGAGGCGCGGAGACGCTAACCTTGCGGCAAAGCCGCCTTGTGACCCCCAGCTTGCCGCAAGTTGAAACGCCAGTGCGGTTGTTGGGCCTGCGGCCAGATGCAATCCCTCCGCGACTCCGCGCCTCCGCGTGAACGAAGCCTAGTCCCGCGCCGCCCGCCGCCGCTCAAGCGCATCTGCCAGCGCAGCCTCTTGCGGCGGGTTGCGGCGGTTCAGCGCGGGGCGCAGTGCCGGGCCGATGGCGCGGATGTCATCCACCCACAGATAGCCGTTGAAACCCGCCGGCACCTCGCCAATCTGTTCGGGCAGATCCAGCCCGCGCGCCTCGCCATCCGCATAGGGCCCAACCACGATCACCCGCGCGCCCACCGCCTCCATCCGCGCGATCAGGCGGTTCGGCCAGCCTGCAAAGGCCCATTGGTAATTGATCGGAATGGCGATGGTTCCGCCCTTGCACACAGCAGGGGTCAGCCCCAGCCAGCCCTGTTTGAGATAAGCGCTGGTGCAGGCGGCCGCGCTATCATCGCCAAAAACCCATGCCTTGGGATAGGCACTGCGGAACCGGGCATGGAGCGGCGCGGGCGCGGAAAAGCCATCGCCATGCGCGATGACATCACGGCCCGCTGCGTTAAGCGCGGCAATCAGCCGATCAGCCTCAGCAGGATCATCGCTGTTGAAGTTGAACAGCACCGCCCCATCGCCAATCAGGGTCAATGCCTCACCCAGTTGCGGGATCAGGCCCACGCCCTTGCCGCGCAGGGGGAAGCTCTTGCCACCATCGGCGCTGTAGCCATAGCCCGCGTCCAGCGCTTTCAGCTGCGCCAAGGTCGCCCCGCGGACCGGGCCTTTGCCGTTGGTCCGGCAATCGAGGGACAGGTCATGGAACAGCGCGATCTTTCCATCGGCGGTAGACACCGGGTCAATCTGGATCATCCGTGCGCCATTGCGCCGGGCTTCGTCTATTGCGGGAATGGTATTCTCGATGAAATCATGGTGCGGCACCTCGATTTGGGTAGCGCTGCATTCACCCTTGGTGCCGCTGGACAGCTGCATCACCCCGCGATGGGCGATCAGTTTGATTGCTCCGCGCGGGCCGGGTGCAAGCCAGCTGGCGTTGATGAAGCTGAGCGCCAGGAATGCCAGCGCGGCCACCAGCGCGATCGGACGCCATATCTGCTTCATTTCAAAAGCTCTCGCGCCTTTGCGCAATCCAGTTCCATCTGCGCAGTCAGCGCGTCCAGCGTGTCAAACTTGGCTTCAGGGCGCAGGAAGTGGTGGAACGCCACCTCAATCTCTTGCCCGTAAAGATCACCCGACCAGTCAAAGAAATAGGCTTCGAGCAGCTCTTTGGGAGGGTCAAATGTTGGCCGGATGCCAAGGTTTGCCGCGCCTTTAAGGGTGGTTCCATCGGCAAGCCGCCCCGTAACCGCATAAATCCCATAGCGCGGCCGCAGATAGCTGCCGAGCGGCAGATTGGCGGTGGGATAGCCGATGGTCCGGCCCAGCTTGTCGCCATGTTGAACCACGCCCCGGATCGCAAAGGGCCGGGTCAGCAGCCGGGCTGCAGTGGCGCAGTCTCCCTCGCGCAAGCCATCGCGAATCCGGCTGGATGAGACGATTTCTTCGCCCAGTTTCACGGGCCCAACCGAGCTCGCCTTGATCCCCAGCCTTGCACCAAGTTCGTGCAGCAAGGCCAGATTACCCCCGCGCGCCTTACCAAAGGTGAAATCCTCACCCGTAACCACCCCCGCCGCGCCGAACCGGTGATGGAGTAGCCGGACGACAAAATCTTCGGCGGTATTGGCCGCAAACAGGGCGTCAAAGTGGAACACCAGCATCGCATCTGCGCCGGCGGCGGCGAACAGCTCCTGCCGCTGGTCCAGGGTGGTAAGCCGGAACGGCGGCGTATCGGGGCGGAAAAAGCGCACCGGGTGCGGATCGAAAGTGGCAACGATCACCGGGCGGGATTCGCGCCGTGCCCATTCCACCGCCTCGCGCACCACGGCCTGATGGCCCAGGTGAAAGCCATCGAAATTGCCCAGCGCAATCACCGCGCCGCGCAAGGCATCGGGGATTGTCTCACGCGAATCGAGGCGCGGGATCACTTAGCCCCTCCCCGAACCGGGGAGGTGGCAGTCCGCAGGGCTGACGGAGGGGGCTACCCTACGGGCGCATCCGCGCGAAGGAGTGCCATCCGGACAACCCCCACCACCACCCTGCGGGCGGTCCCCCTCCCCGTGCCGGGGAGGATTGAGGTCGGTCAGCATCATTGCAGCGGAACCAGCCCGGCCCGGATTACCCGCAGCGCATTGCCGCCCATCGCGGCGCGCACTTCATCGGGTGTAAAGCCCTCATCCAGCAGCGCCTGCGTCACTTGAACCAGCTGCGAGGTATCGAACCGCACTGTTGTGGTCCCATCATAGTCGCTGCCCAGCGCAACATGGGCGATGCCAACCAGATCGCGGACGTGCTTCATCGCTTTGGCAGCGGCGCGGGGCGAGGTATTGCACACTGCGGCATCCCAATAACCAATGCCAACAATGCCGCCGGTTTTGGCGACGCCCCTGATCTCGTCATCGGTGAGATTGCGGTTGACCTTGCAGGTTGCCTGAACCCCGCCATGGCTGGAAACCACAGGACGGCGGGCTAGCGGCAGCAACTGCGCCACCCCGGCATGGCTCAGATGGGCAATGTCGATGATCATGCCCTTGTCTTCCATCCGGCCTGCAATTTCGAGGCCAAACGGGGTCAACCCGCCCTTCTTGAGGCCGTGCATCGATCCGCCCAGTTCATTGTCGAAGAAGTGGGTGAGGCCTGCCATGCGGAAGCCTGCTGCATACAGCCGGTCGAGGTTTTCGGCCTTGCCTTCAAGGTTTTGCAGGCCTTCGATGGTCAGCATCGCACCGACTTGTCCTGTTCCGCCCGCGCGCTGGACCAGCAGTGCATCAAGGCTGGCGTCATCGCTTACTTTGGCGAGCCTCCCATTTGATCTGGCGACCGCGCGGTCAAGCTTCTGGCCGTGATAGAGCGAACGCTCAGTCAGAGAAAACCAGGTCCGTACTGGCTGCAACTGCGCAATCGCCAGCAGGGTGATATTGTCCGTATCTGCGCCATTGCCGTCATAATTCAGCCCGCGCGGGGTTTTGGTCACGCTGGAAAACAGCTGCAGTGCGACATTGCCCTGGGCCAACCGGGGCAGATCCTCATGGCCGCGCTTGGCGGGTTTCAGCAGATCGCGCTGCCACATCAGCGTGTCGGAGTGGAGATCGACGATCTGCAAGCTTTGATGCAGCGCCAGCGCCTCAGGACTGACTTTGATCAGTTCCTTGCCGTCAATCCGGTTCATATCCGCATCGATATAGCCCGGCGCGATCCCGAAAAAGCCGATAGCGGCGATGGCCAGTGCGGCCGCGGGCATCCAGATCTTCTTGCGCATAGTCACCCCTTCTATCTCAACTCGTCATGTCTAAGCTGATTTACGCAGCAAGGTGACAAAATCAAAGCCCGGCGCGCGGCCTTCGGCCGAATGGCTCTGGCGCTCTGTTTCGCGCCATAGGCTGCGATCAAACGCGGGGAATATAACGTCGCCGGGGTGCTTGGCATGAACCTCGGTCAGTTCGATCCGGTCAGCCAGCGGCAGGAACAGGCGAAAGATTTCCGCCCCGCCAACTATGGCAACATGCGGCGCATTGGCCAGCTGCAAGGCTTCTTCAGCGGAATGCACCACCTCTGCCCCATCTTCATCCCAGCCCGTGTCGCGGGTCAGCACGATATGGCGGCGGCCGGGCAGAATACCGGGAAGCGATTCGAAGGTCTTGCGGCCCATTACCATTGGCTTGCCCATGGTCAGTGCCTTGAACCGGCGCAAATCAGTCGGGATGTGCCATGGCATCGCTCCGTCCGCCCCGATCACGCCATTGTCTGCTACTGCGACGACCAGAAATATCTCATGGCTCATGCCAGCTCCAGTCGCGTGACATGGCCCATCTTGCGCCCGGGCCGTGCTGCGGCTTTGCCGTAAAGGTGCAGATGGTTTGCAGGATCGGACAGGATTTCCTCCCAATCCTCTACCGCATCACCCAAAATGTTGCGCATCGTCGCGCGGGTTGCGGCAAGATCGGTTGCCCCCAGCGGAAGCCCGCAGATCGCGCGGATGTGGTTTTCGAACTGGCTGGTCAGCGCGCCTTCGATTGTCCAATGGCCCGAATTATGTACGCGCGGGGCCATTTCGTTGAACACCGGGCCATCGGACGTGGCGAAGAATTCCAGCGTCAGCACGCCAACATAATCCAGCGCCTGCGCCACTTTTGCGGCCAGATCGCGCGCGGCGGGCACCTGATCCTGGACGGCAGGCGAGGCGGGAACCGCCGAGCTGGCCAGAATCCCGCCGACATGGACATTTTCCGCACTATCCCAAAAGGCGATTGTGCCGTCCTGGCTCCGGCACAGGATCACGGAAAATTCGGCAGTGAAATGGACAAAGCCTTCGAACACCAGCGGCTGCCCGGTCAACACAACACCGTCTGCATCATGATCGGTCATGATGCGCCACTGGCCCTTGCCGTCATAGCCGTCGCGCCGGGTTTTTAGGATGCCGGGCGAACCGATGGTGGTAAGTGCCAGCTCAAGGTCTTCCGCCGTATCGACCGCCGCATAGGGCGCAAGGTTGCCGCCCAGCGCCGCAACAAAGCGCTTTTCGCTCAGCCGGTCCTGCGCGGTTTCCAGCGCGCGGGGGTGGGGCAGAAGGGGAACTGCGCCGAGCGCGGCGAGCGGCCCGACGGGGACATTCTCGAACTCATAGGTCACCACTTCGCAATCAGCTGCAAAGCGCGACATGGCGGCTTCGTCACTCCATTCGGCGCAAGTGAAAGCGGCGCAAACCTCTGCGGCGATGCTATCAGCTTCGGGCGCATAAATGTGGCAGCGATAGCCCAGCTGCGCCGCCGCCATGGCCAGCATCCGGCCCAGCTGGCCGCCGCCCAAAATGCCAATGGTCTCGCCCGGTGGGATCATCCGCTGGGCAGGCCTTGGCGCGCGTGCTTCGACAGGCTCAGCATGAGCGGGTCTGGGAAAAACATCCGCTCATGCTGAGCCTGTCGAAGCGCCCGCGAGACCATCACCTCAAGCCGGCCGCTCTGCCACACCGGCGCTTTGCGCGGCGCGGAAGGTCTTGATTCTAATTGTCAATTCTGGATCGTTAGTCGCCAGGATCGCCGCAGCCAGAAGCCCGGCATTGGTGGCGCCAGCCTCGCCAATCGCCAGCGTGCCGACAGGGATTCCGGCAGGCATCTGGACAATCGAGAGCAGGCTGTCCTGCCCTGACAGCGCCTTGGACTGGACCGGCACACCCAGCACCGGCAGATGGGTCATCGCTGCGACCATGCCGGGCAGATGCGCCGCGCCGCCTGCGCCGGCGATGATAACCTTGAAGCCCTCATCGGCTGCGTCAGCTGCAAACTTCACCAGCCGCTGCGGGGTGCGGTGGGCCGAGACGATCCGTGTGTCATAGGCCACGCCCAATTTGTCGAGCGCTTCGGCGGCGCATTTCATTGTGGCCCAGTCAGATTGGCTGCCCATGATAATTGCGACTTGCGGCTTCATGGCTGGCGCTCCGCCAGATAGTAGCGTTCGGTCGCATTCAGCTGATCATCCAGCTCATAGATGATCGGCTGGCCGGTCGGTATTTCGAGGCCGGTAATTTCCTCGTCCGATATTCCCGAGAGGTGCTTGACCAAGGCGCGGAGCGAATTGCCGTGGGCGGCGACCAGCACCGTCTCGCCTGATTGCAATGCCGGTGCAATGACGCTGGTATAGTAAGGCAGTACGCGGGCGATAGTATCTTTGAGGCTTTCGGTGGAAGGAATCGCGATCCCGGCATAGCGTGGATCGGCTGCCAGATCGAATTCCGATCCGGCTGCCAGAACGGGCGGCGGAATGTCAAAGCTCCGGCGCCAGATCTTGACCTGGTCTGCACCGTGTCTGGCTGCCGTCTCGGCCTTGTCTAGCCCGGTTAGCCCGCCATAATGCCGCTCGTTCAGCCGCCAGTCCTTCACCTCGGGCACCCATAGCCGCCCCATCGCTTCGAGCGCAAAATGCAATGTGCGGATCGCGCGGGTCTGAAGCGAGGTGAAGGCGAGCGTTGGCAACACATTCTTTTCGGCCAGTAAATGACCGGCAGCGCAGGCCTCAGCCTCGCCCTGAGGCGTCAGATCGACATCCCACCAGCCGGTGAAGCGGTTTTCAAGGTTCCACTGGCTCTGGCCATGGCGAACAAGAATGAGGCGAGGCAAGGCGCTTTTGCTCCGGTAAACAGAAGGACAGCGCCTAGCTTCTTGGTTCGGCTTTGGGAAGAGCGGCTTGCGTTTCTGCGAGCTTACGGCCCACCGCCTGCGCTTTTCTGCGGCGCAGATTCTCGCGGAGCTTGGCGGCAAGCCGTTCTTCGCGGCTGGGCTGGGCGGAGTTTTCTTTCATCGCCGGTTTCGTGCCGCCCCCAGGACGCAAGCGCAAGCCCCTGCTTGACAAGTCCACCCCCCCCGGCCAATAGCGCGCCCCTGCCCGGACTGGCCCCGACGTTGATTGGGCCGATCACTGGGGCATGTGGAATGGTTGGCTGCTGTAGCTCAGTGGTAGAGCGCATCCTTGGTAAGGCTGAGGTCGGGAGTTCAATCCTCCCCAGCAGCACCATTCCCTTTTGCCGGAAGAAATGGACGGTTTTGCGGCACGGCTTGCAGGTGCTGCCGCTAGCCTTCAGCAACGAACCAGTTCTGGGCATCGCGCGGTTCCATCAGGTGCTGCTTGGTGCGCCGCCCGTCAGCGCTGTTGAGCCAGCCTACCGCGGCAAGGACTGCCGCAACCGCGAGAATGACGTAACGCATTGGCTTGCTCCTTATGCATTGGGTTCCCTGGTCGGCGCAGATCATAGCAAGCCATGGTTAGCGCCGGGTTCTGAACCTCGGTAAGCGGCAAGACGCTTTGTATTAATCGTAAAGATCGGTGCTGCAGCCGCTTGACGGGGGGATTGGCTCCACCCATGCACCAATACGATGCAGTTCCTGTCCGACAATGCCGCCGCAGTCCATCCCGCCGTATGGCGCGCGATGCAGGCTGCCGATGCCGCCGATGCGCCCTATGATGGCGATGGCTTGAGCAAGCGGCTGGACGCGGTTTTCACTGCGCTGTTTGGTCAGCCCTGCGCCGTGTTGTGGACGGCAACTGGTACCGCCGCCAATTGTCTGGCGCTGGCCAGCATGGTTCCGCCCCACGGAGGGATAATCTGCCACCGCGAGGCGCATGTCGAGGTGGATGAGGGCGGCGCTCCGGGCTTTTTTACGCATGGCGCCAAGCTGATGCTGGTCGATGGTGAGGGGGCGAAGATAAAGCCTGCCGCGATCACCGCGCTGATCGATCCGCTGCGCAAAGACGTCCATCAGGTCCAGCCGCATGCCATCTCGATCACGCAGGCGAGCGAGTATGGCCGGGTCTATCTGCCAGCTGAAGTTGCCGCGATCGGTGCTTTGGCGCGCGATCGCGGCCTTAAATTTCACATGGACGGTGCGCGGTTTGCCAATGCGGTCGCCTTTCTAGGATGCTCTCCGGCGCAGGCATGCGGCGGGGCAGATGCGCTCAGCTTTGGCTTTATCAAGAACGGCGGGATGAACGCCGAGGCGCTGGTGTTTTTTGACGGGGGTCTGGCGGAGATCGCCCGTTTTTCCCGCAAGCGCGCCGGGCAACTTCAGTCCAAGGGGCGCTATTTGGCGGCGCAATTGCTGGCGATGATCGAAGGCGAGCTGTGGCTGGAAAATGCGCGCCACGCCAATGCGGCCGCGCAGGAGATTGCAGCCTCTGCGCGGTCGCGGCTGCTTTACCCGGTCGAGGCGAACGAGATATTCCTGACGATGTCTCCGGCAGAGCGCCAAGCCTTGCGCAGCGCGGGCTTCAGCTTTTATGACTGGGGCAGTAATTCCGTCCGGCTGGTCACGGCATGGAACAGCGATCCCGCCGATGTCGCGGCACTAGCCCGCGCGATCGCTAAGTTGTGAACCACGATAAGACGCAATCGCGCGCTGCCAGTATCGCCGCCTTTATACTGCTGTCGCTAATCTGGGGTTCGACCTGGTTGGTGATCAAGGATCAGATCGAGGCGATGCCGCCCAGCTGGTCTGTTGCTTGGCGGTTCATACTGGCAGCGCCTGCAATGTTCGCACTGGCCGCACTACGCGGCGAAAAATTGCTGATCTCGCCAGAGGGCATGCGGCTGGCGGTGGTGATCGGGATCCTTCAGTTTTCGACCAATTTCCAGCTGGTTTATGCTTCGGAGAAATACGTCACCTCTGGACTGGTGGCGGTGATTTTCGCGCTGGCGCTGGTTCCCAATGCGCTGCTCGGAAGAATTTTTGTGGGCGCACCGCTCAGTCGGCGGTTTCTGGCCGGTTCCGTGGTGGCGCTGGCCGGGATCGCGATGCTGCTGCTGCACGAATACCGGATTGCGACGCTAGGTGGCGGAGTGCTGCTGGGGATTGCCATGGCAAGTTGTGCGGTGCTGAGCGTTTCGGTTTCCAATGTCGCTCAGGCTTCGCAGATCGCCCGCCGCCAGCCGCTGGTGCCGCTGGTGGCCTGGTCGATGCTGTGGGGCGCAGCGGCCAATGTTGCTATCGCGCTGACACTATCGGGACCTCCGGTGATCGACACCAAGCTGACCTCACTGGCCGGTATTGCCTATCTGGCGATCATTGGAACGGTGGTGACCTTCCCGCTCTATTTCGCGCTGATCCGCAGTTGGGGGCCGGGCAAGGCCGCCTATAATGGCGTTGCGGTTCCCGTTGTGGCGATGGCGCTGTCGACGCTGTTCGAGGGCTACCAATGGAGCCTGCTCGCCGCCAGCGGCGCGGTGCTGGCGATGATCGGACTATTGATAGCGCTAAGCGGACGCAAATAACGCAGCCAGCCCCTCGCGGTAGCTGGGATACAGTGGCCTCCAGCCCAGCACACGTTTGGCTTTGCCGTTCGCAACCCGGCGGTTTTCGGCATAGAAACCCCGGGCCATGGGCGAAAGGCCGGTCGCATCGAGCGGTTGCACAGGCGGCGGCGTCAGTCCGATCAGGCGGCAAGCCTCTTCGATCACCGCATTCTGGCTGCAGGGCATATCGTCGGCCAGATTATAGGCGCCGGGCGATCCATCAAGCGCCGCCACTACGCCAGAGACAATATCGGTGACATGGATTCGGCTGAACACTTGATCCGGCAGATCGATCCGGTGCGCCTTGCCAGTCCGGACCCGGTCCAAGGCGCTGCGGCCCGGTCCGTAAATGCCGGGAAGCCGCAACACCCGCGCGCCCCGCTTCAGCCATGCGCCATCGGCATCGGCCCGGGCAGAGCGCCGACCGCCCCCGATGGCGGCAGTTTCATCAACCCAGGCACCGCCGCAATCGCCATAAACCCCGGTGGACGAAAGATAGCCCAGCCATTTGCCCGATAGCGCATCGCCATATTGGTCCACTACCGGATCGCCATCTGCAGCCGGCGGGACAGACGAGAGAACATGGCTGGCATCAGCAAGCGCCAGCCGCACGCTGTCGCTATCATCAAATGAGAGCGTGCCGTCGCGACCCGTCGAGATAATTTCCCAGCCGAGCGGCTTCAGCGCAGCGGCGATGTAGCTGGCGGTATAACCCAGCCCAAAGATGAACATGCGTCTCACCGCTCCTCCTTGCCGTTGGTGCCGAGGTAAGTCGAGACACGATGCGCGCGGTGGCTCGACTTCACGCAACGCGAACGGGTATGGGGATGAGCATGGATATGATTGCAACCCCGGAAGCCTCGCCCCCAATTATTCGCGCTGAGGATTATCGCCCGCCAGAATGGCTCGTGCCCGCAGTGAGTATGGATTTCAAACTGGGGCTGGATGAGACGCAGGTGATTGCCGCGCTTGATGTGCGCCGCAACCCGGCTGGCACCGGTTGCGCGACACTGCGGTTGAGCGGTGATGGGATCGCAGCGCAATCGGTGCTGGTCGATGGCAAGGCGTCAAACGCTTGGCGGATGGACGGCCCCGACCTGCTGATTGATCTGCCGGGCGATGCCCATGCGGTGGTAATCGAAACCACGGTGTGCCCCGCGGCCAACAGCCAGCTGATGGGGCTCTATGCCTCAAACGGGATGTTGTGCACCCAATGCGAGGCGGAGGGCTTTCGCCGCATTACCTTCTTCCCTGATCGGCCTGATGTGCTGTCGGTCTATTCGGTGCGGATGGAAGGCGCGCGTGCGGCATTTCCTATAATGCTGTCTAACGGCAATTGCACCGCAAATGGCGAAGGCGAGGGTGGCACGCATTGGGCGCAGTGGCACGATCCCTGGCCCAAGCCCGCCTATCTGTTTGCGCTGGTGGCGGGTGACCTCGTTGCCAACTCGGATAGTTTTACAACGATGGGTGGCCGGAAGGTCGTTCTCAATATCTGGGTTCGGGCCAATAAAAATGAGGGGGGCGACGAGGACCGGACCAACCATGCGATGAAGGCGCTCAAGGATTCGATGCGCTGGGACGAGGAAGTGTTCGGCCGCGAATATGACCTTGATCTGTTCAACATCGTTGCCGTGTCCGATTTCAACATGGGGGCGATGGAGAACAAGGGGCTGAACGTGTTCAACACGCGCTATATTCTCGCCGATCCGGACACCGCGACTGACGGCGATTATGACGGGATCGAGGGCGTGGTCGCGCATGAGTATTTCCACAATTGGTCAGGCAACCGGGTCACCTGCCGCGACTGGTTCCAGCTGAGCCTAAAGGAAGGCTTCACCGTGCTGCGTGACCAGCTGTTCAGCCAGGATATGGGCAGCGCAGCAGTAAAGCGAATCGAGGATGTCCGTGTGCTCCGCTCGTCCCAGTTCCCCGAAGATTCAGGCCCGTTAGCCCATCCGATCCGGCCCGATAGCTATCAGGAGATCTCCAACTTCTACACCGCCACGGTCTATAACAAGGGTGCCGAGGTGATCCGGATGATGCGGACACTGGCGGGGCCAGAGCGGTTCCGCAGTGGCACCGATCTCTACTTTACGCGCCACGACGGCGAGGCAGCGACCTGCGAGGATTTCATTTGCGCGATCGAGGACGGGGCCGGGCTTGACCTCACCCAGTTTCGCCGCTGGTACGAGCAGGCGGGAACGCCCCGGGTGGCGGTATCGCTGGTTCACAGCGGCGACACGGTGACGCTGCGGCTGAGCCAGAACGTTCCGGCAACCCCGGGCCAGAGCGTCAAGCAACCGGTGCCGATTCCGTTGCGGCTGGCGCTGTTCGATCGCAAAACCGGGAAACACCATGGTGAACAGTTAGTTACCTTGAACGAACCTCAAGCAGGCTTCACCTTTTCCGGGTTCAGCGCTCGCCCGGTGCTTTCGCTCAACCGTGGCTTCTCCGCGCCAGTGGTGATCGAGGCGGATACCAGCACTGAGGATCTGGTGTTCCTTGCCGCGCATGATGATGATCCGTTTGCTCGCTATGAGGCGATGCAGCAGCTGGTGGTTCAACATCTGGTCGCGGTGGTCAGCGGGGCCATCGGCGCGGCCGAGCGTGAGTCGGGCCGTATTGCCATTAGCGAGGCCTTTGCCGCGGTCATCGCCGATCCGGGGCTTGATGATCTGATGCGCGGCGAGCTGATGATCCTGCCGGGAGAGACATACCTTGCCGATCAGTTCCTGATTGCCGATCCCGGAGCGATCAATTGCGAGCGTGAGGGGCTGAAGGCATATCTTGGTAGCGGCCTCACGGATCAGCTGATCGGCTTGCATGACCGGGTTTGCGCGGTTCCCTATGGCCTGAATGCTGAAGCCCGGGGCAGCCGCAAGCTCAAGACCCTGGCGCTGGTCTATCTTGCCGCTGGGGCGCCAGAGCTGGCCGCCGCGCGGGCTGCTGCCCAATATGACGCGGCTGATAATATGACCGACAGGCAAGGCGCGCTGATGGTGCTATGCGGGCTTGATGCGCCGGAGCGGGCCACAAAACTTGCGCATTTCCATGCTCGCTACGCCGAAAATCCGTTGGTGATAGACAAATGGTTTTCGCTTCAGGCCGGCTCTCTCCACCCCCGCGCGCTCGATCATATCCGCGAACTGGCCGGTCACCCTGACTTTACCATGGCCAACCCCAACCGGGTTCGCGCGCTTTACATGGCGCTGGCGGCCAATCCGCAGGCCTTTCATGCGGCAAGCGGTGAGGGCTATCGGATGATTGCCGATCTGATCCTCAGCCTCGATCCGCTCAATGCGCAGACGGCGGCGCGGTTTGTCGCGCCGCTTGGTCGGTGGCGGCGGATTGAGCCTGCGCGGTCCGCGCTGATGCGCGCCGAGCTTGAGCGGATTGCGGCGGCAGCCAATTTGTCGCGCGACAGTTTCGAGCAGGTGAGCAAGAGCCTTGGTTGAAGTCTTTCGCGCCAAAACTATGGGCGGCGTCCCGCACGGCTTCCTTGGGCGGCGCGGCGGTGTCTCGGTTGGGGAAGTGGCCGGCCTCAATGTCGGGCTTGGCGCTGGAGACGATGATGCAGCAGTGGCGGAAAACCGGGCAAGAGCGGTGGATGCTGTTCTACCCGGCGCAGCGCTCGCCACGGTCTATCAGGTCCATTCACCGCTCTGCGTCACGGCAACCAAGCCTTGGCCAGATGCCCTGCGCCCGCGTGCCGATGCGCTGGTAACTGACACGCCGGGCCTGCTGCTGGGGATCGTCACCGCCGATTGCGCCCCGGTGCTGCTGGCTGATCTGGAGGCAGGGGTGGTGGGTGCGGCCCACGCCGGGTGGAAGGGCGCGCTGGGCGGGGTGACCGATGCCGCAATCGCCGCAATGGAAACACTTGGTGCCCGGCGCGACCGGATCGCAGCGGCGGTCGGACCCTGCATCGCCCAGCCCAGCTATGAAGTTGACGCCGGTTTTGCAGCGCGGTTCTGCGACGAAGACCCTGCCAATGAGAGATTCTTTGCCCCTGGAGCGGAGGGCCACTCCCAATTTGATCTGTCCGGCTATGTCGCATCACGGCTGGCGATGGCCGGAGTCAGCCAGATTGAGCAACTTGGCCTCGACACATATGCAGCGCAGGACAGCTTCTTTTCCTTCCGCCGCGCCACCCACTGCAAGCAAGCCAGCTATGGGCGGCAAATCTCGCTGATCGGGCTAGGTTGATGGCTGTGCACCCTTCGCAACAGCTGATGCAAAAATGGCGGTTGGCATGGCGCGACCTTGCGTCTATCAGGCGCGCCAAGTCGGCATCCCCTATGGCCTTCAACCTCGGGGATAATGAGCAGCAGGGACTTGCTGATAGTAGAAATCAAGGACGATTTCCGGCACTGTAAGGCGCAGCGTACGGAAATCAGTTAGAGCAGGATACGGTTCACCATGTCACAGGATGCGGGCATCGACACTCCGACGCAGACCGGGGAAGTTTCGAGCCATGAAGGCGTGCGGCGGCGCGATTTCATCAATATTGCTGCGGTCAGCGCGGCAGGCGTCGGCGCTGCCGCCTCGCTGATCCCGCTGATCACGCAGATGTCGGCGTCCGCCGATGTGCTGGCCGCCAGCTCGACCGAGATTGACATCAGCGCAATCCAGCCGGGCCAGGCGATCAAGGCGATGTTCCGCGAGCAGCCGGTGTTTATCCGCAATCTGACTGCCGCTGAAATTACGGCCGCGGGCAAGGTCGATATTGCCAGCTTGCGCGATCCGCAAACGCTGGCAGAGCGGACCAAGGAAGGCCATGAAAACTGGCTCATCACCATGGGCGTCTGCACCCATCTTGGCTGTGTGCCGCTGGGCGCGGGCACTGGTGAGGTGAAGGGTGAGTTTGGCGGCTATTTCTGCCCCTGCCACGGTTCATACTACGATACCGCCGCGCGTGTCCGCAAGGGCCCCGCGCCCAAGAACCTTGAGGTTCCGGACTACGCCTTCATTTCCGACACTGTCGTCAAGATCGGCTGAGGTTACATAAAATGAGCTTCCCCTGGGCCCAAGAATACAAGCCGCAAGCACCGCTGATGAAGTGGCTGGACGAGAAGCTGCCGCTTCCGCGTCTGGTTTTCAATGCGGTCGGCGCCGGCTATCCGGTGCCGCGCAATCTGAACTATTTCTGGAACTTCGGCTTCCTTGCCGGGATATGTCTGGTGCTTCAGATCGTTACCGGCGTTGTGCTGGCGATGCATTTTGCGCCCGATCAGCGGATTGCCTTTGATTCGACCGAGCATATCATGCGCGACGTCAACTGGGGCTGGCTGATGCGCTATATGCATGCCAACGGGGCATCGGCCTTCTTTGTCGTGATCTATGTCCATATTTTCCGGGGCTTTTATTACAGCTCCTACAAAGCTCCGCGTGAGATGATCTGGCTGCTTGGCGTGGTTATCTTCCTGCTGATGATGGCCACCGGCTTCATGGGCTATGTGCTTCCCTGGGGCCAGATGAGCTTCTGGGGAGCCAAGGTGATCACCGGGCTATTCGGCGCAATTCCGCTGGTTGGCGAACCGCTCCAGCAGTGGCTGCTTGGCGGTTTTGCGCCCAATAATGCTACGCTGAACCGCTTCTTCAGCCTGCACTTCCTGCTGCCCTTCGTGATCCTGGGCGTGGTTATCCTTCACGTCTGGGCGCTGCATATTCCAGGCTCATCGAACCCCACCGGGGTCGAAGTGAAGAGCGAAAGCGATACTGTTCCGTTCCATCCCTATTACACCGCGAAGGATGGCTGGGGCGTATTTGCCTTCCTGTTCCTCTATTTCGCAGTCGTGTTTTTCGCGCCCAACGCGCTGGGCCACCCGGACAATTATATTCCGGCCAATCCGATGAGCACGCCCGCGCATATCGTGCCCGAATGGTATTACTGGCCATTCTACGCGATCCTGCGCGCCTTCACATCTGATCTGACCATTCCATTTACCGGCATCGTGCTGGTGCCTGCCAAGCTGCTGGGCGTGATGGCGATGTTCAGCGCAATCCTGATCTGGTTCCTGCTGCCGTGGCTCGATCGCTCACCTGTCCGCTCGGGGCACTATCGCCCGCTGTTCAGAAAGTTCTTCTGGTTCGGCCTGATCCCGGCGATGGCTTTGCTGTTCTACTGCGGCGGCGCTCCTGCTGAGGAGCCCTATGTCATGCTCAGCCAGATCGCTTCGCTCTATTACTTCCTGCACTTTTTGGTGATCTTGCCGCTCATTTCTTCGTTCGAACGGCCAGAACCTCTGCCGTTTTCGATCACGGAATCGGTGCTGGGCAAAGATAATCAGGCCGTGTTGAGTGCCACAGCTTCAGCCCCAGCGGCTTCGGCCTGAACCCCGCGAGACGGAAAAGAGATACCCATGATCCGCATCTTCTCCATCCTCGCCGGAATTTTCTTCTCGGTCGCGCTGCTCATTTCACTGGGCAAAGGCATTGTCGGCTTTGCCGAAGAAGGCCTGCCGCATTCGGTTGAGCTGGCCTTCCACAAACATCCCAAGGAGCTGGCGCTCGCCAGCAACGGCGTGTTTGGCAAGTTTGACAAGCAGCAGCTTCAGCGCGGCTTCCAGGTTTACAAGGAAGTCTGCTCGGCCTGTCACTCGCTCCGGCTGGTTGCTTTCCGCGATCTCAAGGCGCTGGGCTACAATGAGGACGAGGTAAAGGCGATTGCTGCCGGCTTCCAGGTGCCCGGAACCGATCAGGCAACTGGTGAGGCTAATATGCGTTCAGGCGTCGCCACCGATTACTTCCCCAAGCCCTATGCCAATGACATTGCAGCCCGCGCCGCGAACAACAACGCGATTCCGCCAGACCTCTCGCTGATGACCAAGGCGCGCCATGATGGCCCGGCCTATGTCTATTCGCTGCTGACCGGTTATCAGGCCCAGCCGGCCAAGCTGCTCAAGGATTTCCCGGATGCAAAGACTGGCCCGGGGCTGCACTACAACCCTTATTTTGCCAATCTCAACCTCGCCATGGCGCCGCCGCTAACTGCCGAAGGTCAGGTGACCTATGGCGATGGAACCAAGCCGACGGTTGACCGGATGGCGCAGGATGTCTCGGCGTTTCTCGTCTGGACGGCTGAGCCTACGCTCGACAAGCGCAAGCAGACGGGTTGGCCAGTGGTCGGCTTCCTGCTGTTTGCCACGATCCTGGCTTATCTATCGTATCGAAACATCTGGGCTGGAAAGAAGCACTAGGCCGCGCCCTCATCCCAAACAAAAACGCCCCTTGCATCACGCTGTGCAAGGGGCGTTTTTGTTTGCGCAGAGACGCCGGTTAATCGTTGTCGGCGATCATCGTCCGGTAGAGCCAGCCGCCCAATACGCCGCCGATTAGTGGTGCCAGCCAGAAAACCCATAGCTGCTGCAAGGCGATCCCGCCTTCAACCAGCGCGGGGCCAGTGCTGCGCGCCGGATTGACCGAGGTGTTGGTCACCGGAATCGAAATCAAATGAATCAGCGTTAGCCCTAGTCCGATTGCGATCGGGGCAAAGCCTGCTGCGGCCCGGCCATGGGTTGCGCCCATGATAATCAGCAGAAAGAAGCCGGTCAGCAGCACTTCGATGATGAAGCCCGACATCAGACTATATCCGCCGGGCGAATGGGCGCCGACTCCATTACTGGCCAAGCCTGTTGCGGCCACATCCCAGCCTGCCTTGCCACTAGCAACCACATATAGGGTGAATGCGGCGATGATCCCGCCGACCACTTGCGCTACAATATAGGGCAGCACATCCTTGGCCGCAAAGCGCCCTCCAGCCCACAGACCGACCGTTACCGCCGGGTTGAAATGGCCGCCCGAGACATGGCCCACAGCATAGGCCATGGTCATAACCGTCAGGCCGAATGCCAGGCTGACGCCCAGATAGCCGATCCCGACATCGGGGACGCCGGCCGCCAGCACCGCCGCGCCGCAGCCGCCAAACACCAGCCAGAATGTTCCAAATGCCTCTGCCACAAGGCTGTTCATGCTTTTCATGGTTCCCTCCATTTGCCGAGTTGATCCGGCGAACCGAGGCTGCGCCAGCTCTGGCTGAAGGTAAAGCAATAAGTAACCACGATAAAAGTCAGGTGATTGACCCGCCGCGCGACCTGCCGCATAGCGCAGCGCCAATGAGCGGGTATAGCATAGTGGTAATGCACTAGCCTTCCAAGCTAGCTAGAGGGGTTCGATTCCCCTTACCCGCTCCATTTTCCCGTCATACCGCCATATTGTCGATCAGCCGGGTCTTGCCGATCCGCGCTGCTACGAACAGGCGCGGCGATCCTGCGTCTTTGCTGGCTAGCAAGGCCAGCGTATCTCCATCGCGGATTTCAGCATAGTCGATCGAACTGAAGCCGCCGCCAAGCAACTGGTTGCGCAGATCGGCCAGTGCTAGCTCGCAAGGCTTGCCAGCCTTGATGGCTGCAATTGCGCTGCGCATGGCGGTGGGCAACGCCGCCGCCTGTGCCCGATGTTCCGGTGAGAGGTAAGCGTTGCGGGAGCTCAGTGCCAGCCCATCCGCCTCGCGCACAGTTGGCACACCGATAATCGCGCTGGTCGCCGGACAAGCAAGATCCAGATCGAGTGCCATCCGCCGGATCACGGCGAGCTGTTGCCAGTCCTTTTCACCAAACAGCGCGAAATCTGGCCGAACCTGATTGAACAGCTTGCATACCACTGTCGCAACGCCATCAAAATGGCCGGGGCGGACGCTGCCGCACAACCCATCGCCGATCTCGCCGACGGAAACGCTGGTGGCATAGGCTGCGGGATACATCTCCTCCTCGTCTGGCGCCCACAACAGCGCCACGCCTTCCTGTTCGAGCAGCTGGGTGTCGTGCTTTAGTGTGCGGGGATAAGTGGACAGATCCTCGCCCGCAGCGAACTGGCGCGGATTGACGAAGATTGAGACAACGACATAAGGTGCGCGGGACCGGGCCGCGCGGATCAGTGCCAGATGGCCTTGATGCAGCGCCCCCATAGTCGGGACCAGTGCCACGGGACCATCGCGGCGCAATGCAGAAATCGCACTGCGCAGTGGATCAAGCCGATTGACGGTTTGCACGCCGCTAACCCCTCCGATAGAACCATCGCCAAGGCAGCCACGTCGCCGCCTCAGCACACCTTTGTGCAGTGCAGCAACGCAGGAAAGAGTTCAACCCCAACCGTGTCCCCAATAATTGCCTCCCCCAATCCCGCGCATCGAATCGTCTTCGCCAATGAAAAGGGCGGAACCGGCAAATCGACCACAGCCGTGCATATCGCTATCGCGCTGGCCTTTCAGGGCGCGCGGGTGGCAGCGATTGACCTCGACCCGCGCCAGCGCACGCTGCACCGCTATTTTGAGAACCGCGCAGAGACTGCGCGGCGGCGGGGCGTTACGTTGACCGGCGGCAGTTTCGCCGTATTCAATGGCAGCAACGTGGCCGAGCTTGAGGCGCTGATCGAAGAGGCATCAGCCAGCGTGGACTTTGTGATTTTCGACACGCCGGGCCGCGATGATGAATTTGCCCGCCATGTTGCAACCAGTGCCGATACGCTGGTGACCCCGCTGAATGACAGCTTTGTCGATTTTGATCTGATCGGACAGGTCGATGCTGAAACGTTCAAGGTCCGCAAACTGTCATTCTATGCCGAGCTGATCTGGGAAGCGCGCAAGAAGAGGGCGATGGCGACGATCACCGAAAAACGGCGCGAGATGGACTGGGTGGTGGTGCGCAACCGCACCCAGCACACCGAGGCACGCAACATGCGCCGCCTGGATGGGGCGCTGACCGAACTTTCCAAGCGGGTCGGTTTCCGGATCGCCAATGGCCTGTCCGAGCGGGTGATCTATCGCGAGCTGTTCCCATCCGGTCTTACCCTGCTCGACAAGGGCTATCTTGGCGAGCTGGGGACCAGCCACCTGGTCGCCCGGCAAGAACTGCGCTCGTTGCTGGTCGGGCTTAACCTGCCGGTGCCGGCCCCGCACGAGCCAGCTTTGGCGCTTAGCCACTAGGAAACCGCTATGGTCAGATTGCTGTTCTACGCTGCGGTATTGATACTTGGCTGCAAGCTGCTGTTGGGGCGCTGGCCATGGGAATATCTTCGCGCCCCTTCAACCCGCCAGCAGGCAGTATTTCGCGCGCGCCAGCTGCTTGGGGTGAGCGCAGAGGCATCCCATGCCGAGATTGTCGATGCCCACCGCCGCATGATTGCCATGGTTCACCCCGATAGGGGCGGGACCAACAGCCAGGTCCACGAGGCGAATGCCGCGCGCGATATGCTGTTCGATGAACTTCCCACTGAAAGCTGACTAGCTATGTCCCACCAGTTTCACCCTACAGTCCTGCGTGAATATGACATCCGCGGCATCATCGGCGAGACGCTGGGGCCGGACGATGCCCGCGCGATCGGGCGCGGTTTTGCCACGCTGCTGCGCGCAGACGGAGGCAGCAAGGTTGCGGTTGGCTATGACGGGCGGCTCAGTTCGCCGATCCTGGAAGCGGCGCTGATTGAAGGGCTTAACGCCAGCGGCTGCGATGCGGTGCGGGTCGGCATGGGGCCGACCCCGATGCTCTATTACGCCGAAGCCTCAATGGAAGATGTGGATGGCGGCATTCAGATAACTGGCAGCCACAATCCCGCCAATTATAATGGCTTCAAGATGGTATTCAGGGGCCGGCCGTTTTTCGGTGCGGACATAGTGGAGCTGGGCCGGCTCGCCAGCATCGGCGCCTGGGCGACCCGCGACGGGCTCGTCGGAGATGGCCGCGAGGAGAGCCGCGAGATCCTCGCCGCCTATATCGACCGGATGCTCGAAGGGCTGGCTGGGATCAGGCACGATTGGCTGTCCACTCTTCGGATCGGTTGGGATTCGGGCAACGGCGCGGCTGGCCCCGCGCTCGAGGCTCTGACCGCGAAAATGCCGGGGGAGCACCATCTTCTGTTCACCGAAGTTGACGGGAATTTTCCGAACCATCACCCTGATCCAACCGAGGAAAAGAATCTTGCCGATCTGAAGGCGATCGTCGCGGCCAAGAACCTCGATTTTGGCGTCGCTTTTGACGGCGATGGCGATCGGATCGGGGCAATCGACGGGCAGGGCCGGGTAATCTGGGGTGATCAGCTGCTAATGATCTATGCCGAAGACCTGCTTAGAATGGTGCCCAACGCCACCATTATCGCCGATGTGAAGGCCAGCCGTGCGCTGTTTGAGCGGGTCGCGGAGCTGGGCGGCCAGCCGTTGATGTGGAACACCGGGCACAGTCTGATTAAGTCCAAAATGAAGGAAACAGGTGCGCCACTGGCTGGCGAGATGAGCGGCCATGTGTTCTTCGCGCATGAATACTATGGATTTGACGATGCGCTCTATGCCGCGATTCGCCTGATCGCGGCCTCTGCCCGGCTGGGCAAATCGGTGACCCAGCTGCGCGGTGAGATGCCCGCGCTGGTCAATACTCCGGAGCTGCGCTTTCAGGTGGATGAGACCCGCAAATTTGCTGTGATTGACGAGGTCAAGACGCGGCTTTCGGCATCAGGCGCTGATGTTGATGCCACCGACGGGGTGCGGGTGTCCACCGCCGATGGCTGGTGGCTGCTGCGCGCCTCCAACACCCAGGATGTGCTGGTCGCTCGTGCCGAAAGCGAGGATCAGGCCGGGCTCGACCGGCTGATGGCCCAGATCGATGCGCAGCTCGCTGCGTCTGGATTAGAGCGGGGCGAGCAAGCCGGGCATTAAATCATCAGCGCCGGATCGCTGCCCTCATCGAGCGGGTAGCCCGCTTCTCGCCAGGCTTTCATTCCGCCATCCAGCGCAATCGCCCTGCGAAAGCCGAGGTTGCGAAGCGTCGCTGCGGCAAGGGTGGAGAGTTTGCCAAATTCGCAGACGGTCAGGATCTCGATGTCCGGATCGGGGAACTGATCATCGACCTTAAGCTCAAGCTGGCCGCGCGCCAGATGTTGCGCGCCGGGAATCCGGCCCTTTGCCCAGGCATCATGTTCACGCACATCAAGCACCACGAAATTGTTGGGCCGGGCTTCAAGCCTGCGGGCAAGTTCGTCCATCGCCATGAACGGGGTGACGGCTGCCGCATCGGCGAGCAGTTGGCTAACCGTCATTCCACCAGAGATGTTGGTGCGCAGCGCCTCGGTCAGATGGGTTGGCATGGCAAGGTCAAGCGAGCGCATCATGCCCACAAAATCCGCCCTTTCGCGGTGTTGCAGACGCTTGTTGGTTTCGCGCTCAGCCCCGATGGTCGAGAATCCCTTGTCCAGATAATCATGCGCTGGATAGATTTTCGTCTCATCGGGCAGCAGCAACAATTTGCCGAACAGGCTGTCGTATAGCGCTTCGGGATCGCCGGTTGGAAGATCGGTCCGGCCGGTGCCTCCGATCAGCAGCGTGTCACCGGTCAGGACGATGCCCTCGGCCACAATACACATCGAATCGCTTGTATGCCCGGGCGTATAGAGCGCCTTGAGCCGCAGCGTGCCAAGCACCAGCTGGTGGCCGTCCTCTATATGCAAATCAACGTCGCTGGCCCCGGCAAAGCGGTGCATGACAATCGGCGCGCCAAGCCGTTGGCGCAGGCTTCGCGCGGCGGTGAAGTGATCGGCATGGGTGTGGGTTTCGATCACATAGCGTAGCGACAGCCCTTCGCGGGCCAGCAGACCGATGGTCCGATCAATCTGGCCTAATGCTGGGTCCACCACCGCCGCAGCGCCTGTTTCAGGGCACGCCAGCACGTAAGACCGGCAGCCGCCGTCAGCAATGGTGTGAAAGTGCATCGACTGCTCCTTCTGCATCACCCCAATCCTATATCGCCAGCGGTAATGCAGCAAGTGACGCTACTGCACTGAATGCCAGCGTCGCAGCAGCAGGCCAGCCCTTTCGCCATCCGGCAATGCTCAGCGCCACTCCGGCCTTGAACAGAGTGTTGAGCAGCACCGGCGGGAGCAGCACCAGTCCGGCGATTTTGGGAGCGAGTGTTCCGGGCGGAAGATTACCCATGGTGATGATTGCCGAATCGACGTCAACCGTTCCAGTCAGCGCCAGCACCGCGGCAAGTCCTGCGTCACCATAGCGGGCCAGAACCCAGTGCGCCAAAACAGTTGTGGCCATGACAAGCACCATCAGCAGCAGCGCCGGGCCGATTGCGAAGGGGTTGCGAACCGGAATGAGCTGGCCCGCCTGACTTGGCGCTTTGCGTTTCCTGAGCAGGAAGAAGGCCGTGGCAGCGAGGCTGGCAAGCAGGCCCGGAACCGCAAGCAGCGCAAAGGTTGGCAGGGCAAATTGCGCCAAAGCCCAAGTCAACACCATAACCCGTAAGAACATAACTGCCGATGCCGCGGCAATCCCGGCGTAGAGAATGTTGGGCTCCTCCTCGTCAGATCGCAATCGGGTTGCCAAAGCGGCGGTTACCGCGGTGGACGATACGGCCGATCCAGCCGCTGCCGTTGCAATCGTCCCGCGCGATGCGCCCAGTTTCCGGCTGGCGATATAGCCGAGGAACGAAAAGCCTGAGACCAGCACCACCACCATCCACAGCTGGCGAGGCCGCCATGCACCGAACGGACCTAGTGGCGCGTCGGGCAGCAGGGGCAGGATGACCAGCGCGATCAGCGCAAAGCGGGCAATCGCGATCACCTCCACCTCATCAAGGGTGGCGATCCAGCTGTGCAGCTGGGTGCGCATGGCGAGGACGAGAACCATCACACCGGAGGCGGTAGTGGCCAGCACAATCTCGCCACTTCCCGCCATAAAGCCGCAGGCCATGGTCAGCAGTCCTACCAGACTGGCAGTGCCGCTTATGGTGTTGTTGCTTTGGGTAGAACGCCAGTAGCCGATCAGAACCAGCACTGCAGTGGCGGCCAGCAGGATGGTGGCGAGACCCGTGGCGCGTTCCTGCAAGGCCCCGGCAATCGCACCGGCCAGCCCAAGCAAGGCAAAAGTGCGAATTCCCGCAAACCGGGTGCCAGCGGCCTCCTTGCGCAGCGCCCAGCCGCGCTGAATACCGATCAGCAGGCCAAGCACCAGCCCAAGGCCAACGCCGCCCAGATCGTCAATATTTGTCAGGCTCGCCAGTTGCATGGAGGGATGATGGCAGTGCCTGCACCACCCGGCAAGCTTGCAGCCTTGGCACTTGCCGCGCATTGTCGGCTTTTATGCCAATCACATCCCTGATCCCTCCTGAGATTGAGGCTTGGTTCACCGACCGGGGGTGGCAGATGCGTTCACACCAGCACGAGATGCTGGCTGCCAGTGATGCTGGCCGTCATGCGCTGCTGGTGGCAGATACGGGCGCAGGTAAGACGCTTGCGGGGTTTCTTCCAACGCTGGCTGCATTTTCAGCCGAACGGTTGGCAGGCGCCCCTCCGCCCGGCGGGCTGCACACGCTCTATGTCTCGCCGTTGAAGGCGCTGGCGCATGATGTGCAGCGCAATCTGATGGCGCCGATTGAGGACATCGGTTTGCCGATCCGGGTCGAGACTCGCAGCGGCGATACGCCGTCCGATCGCAAGGCCCGCCAGCGCGCCCGCCCGCCCCATGTGCTGCTGACCACGCCCGAATCGCTCTCGCTGTTGCTGAGCTATCCTGAGAGCGCGACGCTGTTTTCCGGGCTCAAGCGGATCGTGATTGACGAGGTTCATGCCTTTGCCACTGGCAAGCGCGGCGATCTGCTGGCGCTTTCGATCGCCCGGCTCCAGGCGCTGGCTCCGCAGTTGCAGCGCGCGGCGCTGTCTGCAACCGTGGCCGATCCCGATGAATTTCGAGGCTGGCTGGCACCATTTGGCGAGATCGATACGGTGACCCTGGTCGAAGGTGAGCCGGGGGCGGCTCCGCAAGTCTCGATCTTGCTCCCCCACGAAGCGCGCGTGCCGTGGGGCGGCCATGCCGCAGCCTGGGCAGTCCCCCAGCTGATGCAAGCGATCCGCGCCAATCGTACCACGCTGATCTTCACCAATACGCGGTTCCTCGCTGAATACATCTTCCAGCTGCTGTGGGATGCGAACGAGGATCATCTGCCGATCGGGATCCACCATGGCTCGCTCTCCAAAGAGGCGCGGCGCAAGGTGGAGGGGGCAATGGCGCGGGGCGAACTGCGCGGTCTGGTCTGCACCTCCAGTCTCGATCTGGGGGTTGACTGGGGCGATGTTGATCTGGTGGTGCAAATGGGCGCGCCCAAAGGCTCGTCGCGGCTGCTCCAGCGGATCGGGCGGGCGGGCCACCGGCTTGATCTGGCCAGCCGGGCCTTGCTGGTGCCGGGCAACCGGTTTGAATTCCTTGAAGCCATGGCCGCGCTTGATGCGGTCAACGAAGGTCAGCGCGACGGCGAGAGTTTCCGGCCCGGCGGGCTCGATGTGCTGGCCCAGCATGTCATGGCCTGCGCCTGCGCGGGGCCGTTCGGCGAGGCGGAATTGCTGGCGCAGGTCCGCTCGTCACAGGCTTATGCCTGGGTGGATGAGCCAATCTGGGCAAGGGTGCTGAATTTCGTGGCAACCGGCGGCTACGCGCTCAAGGCCTATGACCGGTTCCAGCGGATTATGCGCAACCGCGATGGCAGCTGGCGGCTGACCCATCCCGAACTTGCAGCGCGGCACCGGCTCAACGCGGGGATCATTCTGGATGCCGAAATGCTGGACGTACGGTTTGGCAACGGGCGCTCTCTGGGGCGCGTGGAAGAAGCGTTCGGGGCAAGCCTTAGTCCGGGCGATACCTTCCGTTTCGCCGGGCTTGATCTGGAGGTGCAATCGATCCGAACTTCGGAACTGGTGGTGCGGGCGGCCAAGCGATCGGGCACCATCCCCAGTTACATGGGTGCGCGGATGCCGCTGACGACTCATCTGGCGGCGCGGGTTCAGGCGATGCTGGCTGACCGTGCGGGCTGGGCCCGGTTTCCCGATGATGTGCGCGAATGGCTGGAGGTGCAGGATTGGCGGTCGCAGCTGCCCGGACCAGACCGCCTGCTGGTCGAAAGCTTTCCGCACGCGAACAAGCATTACACGGTCTATTATACGTTTGAGGGGTGGAACGCGAACCAATCACTGGGGATGCTGGTGACCCGGCGGATGGAGGAACTGGGGCTTGGCCCGCTGGGCTTTGTTGCCAATGATTATTCCTTCGCGGTCTGGGGGCTGCGGGCGGTAGATGATCCGGCGGCGCTGCTTTCGCCTGATATTCTGGCGCATGAGTTTACCGACTGGGTGCAGGATTCCTACTTGTTGCGCCGCGCTTTCAAGGAGGTAGCGGTAATCTCGGGGCTGGTTGAGCGCCAGCAACCAGGGCAACGCAAGACCGGGCGGCAAGTGAGCTTCTCGACCGATCTGATCTATGATGTGCTGCGCAAATATGAGCCGGATCATATATTGATCGAGGCGGCCTGGGCCGATGCGCGGACCCGGCTGACCGATGTCGGGCGGGTTGCCGATCTGCTGCAACGCGCCGCCGGGCAGCTGGTCCATGTCAGGCTGGACCGGGTCAGTCCGCTGGCGGTGCCGGTGCTGGTGATGATCGGGCGCGAGAGCATGCCCGCAGGCGCTGCCGATGACGAGCTGCTGCTTGAGGCAGAGAGCCTTGCCGCAGCCGCGATGCGGCCGGTGCGGTAGGGCGCTGAGGAAAAATAAAAAAGGGGACGAATTGCTCCGCCCCCTTTCAAGAATGGTTGGTGAAAGCCGGTGTCGGCCTATTTGGCCGCGTTGGGTGCCTTGCCAAATTCGGAATACATCTCATTGCCGACGAAACCGAACTTGGTCACGCCTGAGCCCTTGATGATGTTTAGCACCTTGGCCGAAATATCATAGGCGGCCTGCGGTTCGGGCTGAAACTGCAGCTCAGGTTCAACCGGGTAGGTCAGCGATTGCTGCAATTGATACAGCAACTGTCCGTCGGTGATCGCATTGCCATTCCACAGGATCTGGTTGGTGGCCGTAAGCACAACCTTGTTCTTGTCCGTCTTGGGAGGCGGGACAAGCGGCGGCGGGGTAGGCGCGGGAAGATCGATATTCACCGCGTGGGTTGCGACCGGGATGGTGATGATGAACATGATGAGCAGAACGAGCATGACGTCGATAAGCGGCGTCGTGTTCATTTCCATCATCGGTTCGCCATCATCGGAACCGCCAGACATTGACATGGAATGTTACTCCAGAATTGCGTGAACCAACGGCAGATCAGCCGTTCGGATCAACCTTGTTCGAAATGAAGCCGACAGTCGGGTAGCCAGAGATCTGCACATTGTAGATCGCCCCGGCCACGCAGCGCCAAGGCGCCTCAACGTCGCCGCGCAGATGGACCTGCGGTACCTTCTCCGGGTTGTCCCTGAGTGCTTCTGCGCCGCCTTCACGCTTTACGATTGCATCAAGCCGCTTGAAAGCCATGTCGCGCAGTTCGTTTGAATCCACCGCCGTGACATTGTTGAAATAGATGCGGCATTCGCCGCCCCGGTTCGCGCCTTCAAACCCGGGATCACCCGCGCTGCGCCCGCCTGCATCGGTGGTGGTCACCGTCAGCAGCAGGTTTTCAACCTTGTCCTTCGATTCAATCGATTCGAAAGTCGGGATCTTGAGCTTCTCAATCGTCTGGATCGCGATCGGAACCGCGATCAGGAAGATGATCAGCAGCACCAGCATCACGTCCACGAGTGGCGTGGTATTGATGTCCGACATGGGCTTTTCTTCACCGCCCGCGCCGCCTACCGAAATCGCCATTGTGTCATCCTATCCTTGCATTGCCCCGGTCAAGCAGCGGGCTTGCAGCCTGCCTGACTGACGAGGGAGAAGCGTGGCCCCGGCCAAAGCCTGGACCACGCATTGACCCTTGCGAATTAAGCCTTGGCAGCCGCCGGAGCCGCAGCCTTCGCTGCGCCAACGACGGGCCGTACCGCGCCCTTGGAGTTGATGTAGGCCAGCACGTCGGTCGAGAAGCTCGAGAGGTCGTTGGCGATGTTCTTGTTGCGCGCCTGCAGGTAGTTGTAGGCAAGCACCGCAGGAACCGCGACGAGCAGACCAAGCGCGGTCATGATCAGCGCTTCACCAACCGGGCCTGCGACCTTGTCGATCGAGGCCGAACCGGCGATGCCGATGGCGATCAGCGCGCGGTAGATACCGACAACCGTTCCGAACAATCCGATAAATGGCGAGGTTGCACCCACGGTCGCCAGGAACGGCAGCCCCGAAGCAAGGCGCGCATTGATCGAATGCTCAGAGCGTGAGAGCGAGCCGTGCAGCCAGTCATGCGATTCCATCGCATTGGCCATCTTGCCATGCTGGTCTTCGGCGGCAAGGCCATCGTCGACAATCTGGCGCCAGGCGCTGTTCTTTTCAAGCTTTGCTGCGCCTTCACGCAGCGATGCCGCACGCCAGAAGGTGGTGCGCAGATCACGGCCCTGGCGCATCAGCTTGGCCTGTTCGAACCATTTGGTGAACAGGATGAAGAACGAACCGAACGACATAACGCCCAGGATGATCACAGTGGCATAGGCGATGAAGCCGCCCTGTTCCAACGCTTCGGCGAAGCCAAATTTGTTCTGCGGAGCCGCATTGGCACCGGCGGCGAGAAGTTCAAAAAGCATGCGGAAAGTCCTCTCAAGCAATTGGTTGGTATCTGGCCGCATCCCCTGGAAGTCGGCCCATTGGTTAGAAAATCAGTCTTTGGGTATCTGCCAGCGCACCGAATTGGACCAGCTGCTGGAAACAGGCTGGCCTTCACCATCGGTGGCAGGATTGAAACGGCCGCGCCGCGTAATCAGCGAGCAGGTCGCACTATCGAGCTCATTCGAGCCGCTTGACCCGGTCACATCGCAGCTCGCCACGCGGCCATCGGCCCCAACCGAAACCCGGAACCGGGTTACGCCTTCCTGTTCCTCACGCAGCGCACGAGCAGGATAATCGTTGGAATTTGCCCAATTGCCCGGCTGACCCTTGGGCGTAGGACCCTTGGGCTGGATCCGCGGCGGCGGCGGAGCCACTGGCGCAGACGGAGCTGGCGCAAGCACGATCGGCGCAGGCGGCGGCGGGGTTTGCACTGTGGTAATCTGCGGCGGCGTGGTGGAAACGTTGATCCGGACCGGCGGCGCAACGGGCGGCGGCGGTGCAGTGATCTTTTTAGGCGGCGGGGGTGGCTCGTCCTTTTTCTTCACCTCTTCCTTGATGTCGATTGCCGTCACCTTTTTGATGAGCTTGGCGGCACCTTCATAAGCAAGGCCTGTCACCAGCGCATAGCCGAGGACAATATGAATAATAGCAACGATAATTAGCGCGGTAATCCGGTTGCCGCTCATCTGTTGGTCAGCGTAAGCCATTCAGACGCATCACTCCTAAGCTGTTACCCCTGAGCCGAAGCCCGGGCCGACGCGCAGAACGATCATTATCGCCCGGCACGCCCAGTTTCCCAATTTTATCCCAACCGGTCCAAACCGGAACCCTATCAGGCACCCGTTGCCCGGCGAGGCGCTTTTACGGACATTGCTTGTTATTTTGTCCGGATTTTCACGATGTTTAACTCCGATGTTTGGGAGGCGCAACGGTTTATCCGTTAACAGGCGATTCACTTGTGATAAGGTCAAACAATCGCAGGAATCCCCGATTTTCCGCGGTTTGAGCAAGGCAACCGGGCAAGGAGCACAAGTGTGAGCATTTTCCCCTATCTGCGTTTCGCACAGATCGTAACTGTCCTGCTGGCTTTGCTGGGGCCGCAAACGATCACCAGCGCATCTGCCGATTCGCGGCCCATCACTGCCCCGCCAAGCTATGCTGACCTTGCCGATCTTGCCGATGCTGCCCCGCTGGTCATTCGGGTATCGCCGCGCAAGATCGCCCGGCTTGAGCCCGAGCGCGCGCGCGGCCTGAAGATCGGCATGGCCCGGCTGTATATCGAAGCCAAAACCGAAGCGCTGGTCGCCGGGCGCGCAACGCTGGGCGAGAAGCTGCGCTATCTGGTTGATGTCCCGCTTGATGCCAAGGGCAAGGTCCCCAAGCTTAAGAAGCAAAGCGTGGTGCTGTTTGCCCGGATGGTTGCGGGCCGGGCTGATGAGCTGCAGCTGATTTCGCCCGATGCCCAGCTACTGTGGGATCCCTCGCTTGACGTTCGGCTGCGCGGTATTCTGGCCGAATTGCTGGCCTCCGGCGCTGCGCCGCGCATCATCGGTGTCCGCGAGGCGATCCACGTCAGCGGCAATCTGGCTGGTGAGGGTGAGACCCAGCTGTTCCTTGCCACCGCGAATGGCGAGCCTGCCGCGATTACAGTCAGCCGCAGTCCCGGCCAGCTGCCGCGCTGGACCGTGTCCTTTTCCGAAGTGCTGGATCAGGCCGGAGGCCAGCCGCCGCGTGATTCGCTGGCATGGTACCGGCTGGCCTGTTTTCTGGGGCCGCAGCTGCCGCGCAATGCAACGGTTTCGGGCAGCGCTGCTGATCGGTCGCTGGCGGCGGCGGACTATCGGTTTGTAATCGGACAGCTTGGCACCTGCCCACGCACGCGGTGATAAGGCCGCCCTGCTGAAAATTTCTGATACTGGCCTTTTATGCGCTCCTCGCTTAGGGCGCGGCGCGATAGGGAGCATTATGCCAGAGCCACTTCTTACCCCGCCACAAACAGGCGCGCCATTGCGGATTGCCCTTGCCGGACTTGGAACCGTCGGTGCCGGAGTAATCCGGCTGGTTGAGGCCAATGCCGCGCTAATCGCCCGCCGCGCTGGCCGCCCGATCGTAATATCCGCGATCAGCGCCCGCGATCGGAGCAAGAACCGGGGAGTCGATCTTTCGCCCTATGCCTGGGAAGACGACATGGTCATTCTGGGCGAACGGGACGATGTTGATGTCGTGGTGGAGCTGGTCGGCGGATCGGATGGCCCGGCGCTGGCCTGCGCGCGGGCAACAATCGAGGCAGGCAAAGCGCTGGTCACCGCTAACAAGGCGATGATTGCCCATCACGGACTTGAGCTGGCGGGCAAGGCCGAAGCAGCAAGAGTTGCGCTGAAGTTCGAGGCAGCGGTTGCTGGCGGTATCCCGGTAATCAAGGGTCTGCGCGAAGGCGCTGCCGCGAACGAGATCGAGCGGGTTTACGGGATTCTCAACGGCACCTGCAATTACATCCTTACTGTCATGGAGGATACCGGCCGCGATTTTGCCGATGTGCTGGCCGAAGCTCAGGCGAAAGGCTATGCCGAATCCGACCCGGCCTTTGATATCGAAGGCACCGATGCGGCACACAAGCTGGCAATATTGGCAGCGATAGCCTATGGTACAAAGGTCAATTTTGGCGCGGTTGAAACATCCGGGATCACCCGGCTGCTGCCCGCCGATATCGCCCAGGCCGATGCGCTGGGCTATGTGATCCGGCTGATCGGGATGGCCTATACCGACAGCAGCGACGGCACCTGCCGCCTGTTCCAGCGGGTCCAGCCCCATCTGGTTCCCTTCGATCACCCGCTGGCCCATGTTGATGGCGCGACCAATGCGGTGGTGGCCGAGGGCAATTTCTCGGGACGGCTGCTATTCCAGGGTGCGGGTGCAGGCGACGGGCCAACTGCCAGCGCGGTTGTCGCCGACCTGATCGACATTGCGCGCGGCGAAATCGGCGCAGCGTTTTCAGTGCCTGTGAGCGAGCTTGAGGCGATGCCGCCTGCCAATTCGGACCACCGCAGCGGACGCAGCTATATCCGCTTTACCGTGGCTGATCGCCCCGGGGTGCTGGCCGAGATTACCGCCGCGATGCGCGATGCTGGCGTCTCGATCGAAAGCCTGATCCAGAAAGGCCGGGCCGAGGCTGGCGGCGCGGTGCTGGTGGCGTTGGTTACGCATGAAGGTCCGGAAAGCGCAGTGGCCGAAGCGGTTCGCCTGCTGGACGGCTCTCCCAGCCTGACAGCGCCGCCGCTGGTGATGCATATATTGGAGACCTAGTTCTCGGCCTTTTCACCCTTGGCGATCAGATCGGCGTCCGAGCCTTCGGGGGCATCGGGAATGGCCTTGAGGTCTATGTAAAGGATCGGCGGCGCAACCGATCCAAAACCCATGCAGCCAGCCTGCCCCTTGCATGACCCGCGATCCAGCTGCGGCGCGCGCGGCAGTCCGTCGTTCAAGGCTTCACGCGAAGTGGGATCGCTGGTGGCGGTAGAGGGAATCCGCTGATCCTCTCCCCGATCAGGCCCGCAGACCACAATCTCGCCATTAGCGGCTGGCACCCCGCAGCGCCGCGCCGGAGCGGCCGGGCCATAGACCTGCTTGGTAGCGGCGATCACCTCGGCCACCCTGCCATCAACCGCATCCTGCGCCGTAGCTTGCGAAGCAAAGCCGATGCAGGTGAGGTGCAGCAATATTGCAATGATCGCTCGTGACACGGCCTATTCCTGATTGATTGGAGCAGAGAGCCGCGCGCTGCTTAATCGTGAATGAATGCGCTTGCCAAGCAGGTGCCCCTGCCAGCTAGCCCCTACCAGCTAGAGCGCGTCGTTTGTTCCGCTGATCTTTATTTCCATATCATCGGCTGTTTGTGCGGCAATATCCATCGCAGATTCGAGTTGGCCGCCATCCATGCTGTCTGGCAGCTTGATCACGAAATACAGGATATTGCCCTTGATCTCCCAGGAACCAAGCTTGTTGTTGTTACTTTCCGACATAAGTTCCAATGCCTTGGCACCATCAATCCGGTCTTGCTTCACCCGCGCGGCAGGGGAGAAAATTTCACGTATCTGAAAGCCACCGGCAGACAATGCAGAGCCGGAAACGAACACCAGCTGGGTGCGCTTTTCCTTGCCGTAGTTATACGTGACTTTGAAATCACCATCATCATCGACAGTAAACTTGACACCGCGATCATCCAGTCGGCGTTTGACCGAGGCGTCCTCTGCGCTGGCACTGGCGGGTGCAATAAGCAGGCTGGCACCCAGCAGAACAGCGCTCATGTGTCGGAAATAAGATTGGAATTTTGGCATTGGCCAGATCCTTCAATATTCAACGAAATTTAACCTTCACTAGCAAGCGATTCCAGTCAGGACCATACTCGACATTGACTTTCCCCAAGTCTAAGCGCTGCGAATACTGTCTCACCTTCGGCGCTCGCCGGCTAATTCCGGAACCAATATGACCAAATCGACCCCGCGCAGCCCCACTCCCCGCAGCCAGGTTCTTGACCGTGTGCTCGTGCTCGAAATGGTCCGGGTGACCGAGGCAGCGGCGATTTCCGCTGCCAAGCTGATCGGACGCGGCGATGAAAAGGCTGCCGATGCCGCTGCCGTAGAGGCGATGCGCGCCGCGCTGAACGAGCTGGCCATGGACGGCACCGTGGTGATCGGCGAGGGCGAGCGCGATGAGGCACCGATGCTGTTTATCGGCGAAAAGGTCGGTTCGGCGATCGGCACCGGGCCTAAGATCGACATTGCGCTCGATCCGCTGGAGGGCACCACCATCACCGCCAAAGCGGGGCCAAACGCGCTGGCGGTGCTGGCGATTGCCGAGGAAGGCAACCTGCTCAACGCGCCCGACGTTTATATGGACAAGCTGGCGGTCGGCCCCGGCTACCCTGACGGCGTGATCGATCTGGACAAGACCCCGACCGAAAATGTTGCGGCGGTCGCTGCGGCCAAGGGGGTCAAGCCCGACGAGATCATCGTCTGCGTGCTCGACCGGCCCCGCCACGGCGCGCTGATCGCAGAACTGCGCGCCATCGGCTGCGGCATCCAGCTTATTCCTGATGGCGACGTCGCAGGCGTGATCGCCACCACCAATGAGGATACCGGGATCGATATCTATATGGGCAGCGGCGGCGCGCCTGAGGGCGTGCTGGCGGCTGCCGCGCTGCGCTGTGTCGGCGGGCAATTCAAGGGCCGCCTGTTGTTCCGCAACGACGACGAACGCGGGCGTGCGCGCAAATGGGGGATCACCGATCTGAACAAGATCTATGACCTTGAGGAGCTGGCCAAGGGTGACTGTATTTTCGCCGCGACCGGGGTTACCGATGGTTCACTGCTCAAAGGTGTAAAGCGCCTCAAGAACGGCACGATGACTACCGAAAGCGTGGTGATGCGGGCAAGCTCTGGCACGGTCCGCTGGGTCAAGGGTGAGCGGCGCAAGGCCAGCTAATCCCCGCTTTGCTATAGCTGCCGATATTGCAATCATATGACGCTCGGCTAGAGCCGCCACGGGTGAGTTCCACGCGCGAAGGGCATCAGCATGAAGATCATGGCCGGAAACAGCAATCTCCCTCTGGCGCGGGCGATTACGGCCTATCTGGAGATGCCGCTGACTGAGGCGAGTGTGCGCCGTTTTGCCGATGAGGAAGTGTTCGTCGAAATCCACGAGAATGTCCGGGGTGAGGATGTGTTCGTGGTCCAGTCAACCAGCTTTCCGACCAATGATAATCTGATGGAACTGCTGATCTGCATCGATGCGCTGCGCCGCGCTTCGGCCAAGCGGATCACCGCAGTGATGCCCTATTTCGGTTATGCCCGGCAAGACCGCAAATCCGGGTCGCGCACCCCGATCTCGGCCAAGCTGGTGGCCAATCTGATCACTACGGCAGGGGCTGACAGGGTGCTGGCGGTCGATTTGCACGCGGGGCAAATCCAGGGCTTTTTCGATATACCGACCGACAATCTCTATGGCGCGCCGGTGATGGCGGCGGATATTCTGGCGCGTTATGGCGGGCAGGATCTGATGGTCGTGTCGCCCGATGTGGGCGGGGTGGTGCGGGCAAGGGCGCTGGCCAAGCGGCTCGACAATGCGCTGCTCGCGATTGTCGACAAGCGCCGTGAGCGCGCCGGCGAGTCTGAGGTGATGAACATCATCGGCGATGTAAAGGGCCGCGCCTGCATCCTGATCGATGATATTATCGATTCGGGCGGAACGCTGTGCAACGCCGCCGCCGCGCTGATGGAAGCGGGCGCGATCAGCGTTTCGGCCTATATCACCCACGGCGTGCTGTCTGGCGGCGCAGTTGCGCGGGTCAATGCCTCGGCGCTCAAGGAACTGGTGATCACCGATTCAATCCTCCCAACCGATGCAACGCAGGAATGCTCGCGGATCCGCATCCTGCCGATCGCCCCGCTGATCGGCGAAGCGATCCGGCGGATCGCGGATGAAAGCTCGGTCTCGAGCCTGTTTGATTGATGGTTATGGAGGCCGATATTGCGCTGGCCCAGCGCCTCGCCGATGCCGCGCGTGAGGCGATCAGGCCCTATTTCCGCACAGCCATGGCAAGTGAACGCAAGGAGGATGCCACCCATGTGACGCTGGCTGATCGCGCGGCCGAACAAGCGATGCGCCGGATCCTTAAGGCCGAAGCCGCCCGCGATGCGGTGCATGGGGAGGAGTTTGGCGCTGAGGCCGGGACATCGGGGCGCACCTGGGTGCTCGATCCGATCGACGGGACCACAGGCTTCCTTGCGGGGAGGCCGATCTTTGGCACTTTGATCGCGCTGGTGGTGGAAGGCTGGCCGGTGCTGGGGGTGATCGATCAGGCCATTCTGGGGGAACGCTGGATCGGCGCGACCGGGCGGACGACGACTTTGAATGGTTTGCCCGCCCGCACCCGCCTGTGCCGGACACTGGCCGATGCGGCGCTCGCCACCACCGGCCCGCATTATTTTGACGATCACGATGGCGGGCACTTCATGGCGCTGGCCGCCAAGACCGATCACAAGCGGATGGTGATGGGCGGCGATTGCTATAATTACGCCATGCTCGCCTCGGGGCATCTGGATGTCGTCTGCGAGGCGAACCTCAAGCTGCATGATTATGCCGCGCTGGTCCCTGTGGTCGAGGGCGCAGGCGGCATGATGTGTGACTGGAACGGCGATCCGCTCCACGCGGCATCATCAGGCCATGTGCTGGCGCTGGGCGATCCGGCACGGCTGGAAGATGTGGTCGCGGCGCTGGCTTGCCGGCATTGAGGGCAACAGAGCTTGCTTTCTGGGTCGGCCTCGCATAGGGGCGCGCACTTCACCGACACGGATTCGATGACCCGCCTGGCTAACAGGGCTGCCAGGGCTGGCCTGATGTGTCACAGAACAGGAGACGAAAATGCCCAAGCTGAAGACGAAGAGCGGCGTTAAAAAACGCTTCAAGCTTACCGCCACCGGCAAGATCAAGCATGGCGCTGTTGGTAAGCGCCACCGTTTGATGAGCCATAATGCCAAGTATATCCGCCAGCACCGCGGCACCGACACGATTTCCGATGCAGATGCACGGACGATCAAAAAGTGGGCGCCCTACGGGCTGGGCTGAGCGATTTCGCGCTGGATCAACCATCCGGCCACAATGAAATCGCGGTAACAGGAAATCGGAGTACTGAATTATGGCAAGAGTCAAAAGGGGTGTAACCACCCGCGCCAAACATAAACGGATTTTGGAACAGGCAGCGGGCTTCCGCGGCCGCCGCAAGAATACCATTCGCGTTGCGCGTCAGGCGGTCGAAAAGGCCGGCCAATATGCCTATCGCGATCGCAAGGTAAAGAAGCGCAGCTTCCGCGCTCTGTGGATCCAACGCATTAACGCTGCGGTCCGGATCGAAGGCATCACCTATTCGCAATTCATCCACGGCACCAAGCTGGCCGGGATCGAACTGGACCGCAAGACGATGGCTGATCTGGCGATGAACGAAGGCGGCATTTTCTCAACCGTCATCGCTCAGGCGAAAGCAGCGCTCCCGGCCTGAACTGACTTTTAGAGCTGCGTTCAGGAATACTGAATCGCATAATCAAGACCCGCCCACCCTGAGCTTGTTGAGCTGCAGGGCAGGCGGGCTTTTGATTGGGTGGTTCAGTATTCGTGGATACAGCCCTAGAGCTAGAGCCATCATGCTCTAGATTTCTGCCTCGACCGGATTGAAGCCCATCATCTCGGCATTTCCGAGGGGGGCGGATGCGGCTTCGAATTTATCCGGATCGATTGCCTGGGTCAGCTCACCCTGTTTCTTTGACATAGCATGAACAAGTTCGGTGCGTGTGTGCCGGGCGGCCTCATATCGGGCCAGCGCGGTTTCGACTTGCGGCTCCAATGCAAATGCACGGGCCAGAACCCAGCCGTCCTCGATCGCCATCGCCGCGCCCATACCCAGAAACGGCAGCATGGCATGGGCAGCGTCGCCCAGCAGCGTTACCCGCCCGCGCGCCCATTGGTGCAGCGGGGTTCGATCATAGAGGCCCCATTTAATGATCGCCCCGGCCTGCGCGATCATGCCCTGGACATCGGCATGCCACCCAGCGAAGGCCGATTCGAGTTCGGCAGTGCTGGCCGCTATCGACCAGCCCTCGGCAACCTGCTCTTCAGTTTCGACCAGACCAGCGCAGTTGACCACCGCGCCCTGGCACATTGTGTAGCGGTTGAAGGACCGCTGGGGCCCCATGAAAATCGCGCTTCGGCCTAGCTTCATATGCGGCGCAGCTTCTGACATCGGCACCAGAAAGCGATAGGCAACGTGATTGGTATAGCGCGGCACGTCCTCTGGCCAGAGCAGCGCCCGCACTGCCGAACGCACCCCGTCTGCACCGATCAGCGCGTCGCCGACAGCTCTCACCCCATTGGCGAAGCAGGCGGTGACATGAGAAGCCTCATTTTCGAACGCTTCAAGCCGGTATCCGGTGTGGATTGGCACGCCCAGCTTTGCGGCCGCCTTCAGCAGCACGGCTTGCAGGTCTGCACGATAGATGTGGCGCACAATATCTTCAACGCCATCGTCTGGCGTTCCATCACCCGGGTCAATTGCGCCCATAATGATCCGGGCATTGCGATAGTGAAGGAACGGCAATGTGCCCGCCGGGCAGGCGGCTGCAGCAACATCACCCTGGATGCCCAAGTCCCGAAACACATGTTGCGCGCCGCGCCCCAATGTCAGCCCGGCGCCAGTTTCCTCCAAGCGGCTCGCTGCCTCGAAAACTTCAACCTCAATGCCTTGCTGATGCAGGGCTATGGCGGTTGTCAGCCCGCCCAGCCCAGCGCCGATGATCAGAACTTTCATCGTGTTAGTCCCGCGCCAATTCGACCAGTTCGTAGCGGTTCATCATGTAACCATCGATCGCGCCATAGACGAGGATGCAATCATCATCTGCGGTGACCCAGATATCATAATCGGGATGGGTCTTGCCGCCCATGCCCTGGGCACTGTCATCGACAAACCGGAAGTGGCGGCAGGCGAAGGTTCCGGCTGCAACGGTCTTCTCTTCCTCTCCGACATATTCCAGCGTGATGCTGACCTCGGCGATCAGCGGCGGGGTTGCGCCGCGGTGATCCGGGGAAGGCAGGAAGCAGCGCATTGAGCGCCGGTGCGGGCCTTTGCTGACATCCATCTTGTTGGCAAGATAGCCATCACCGACCACCGGATGCGTGCCAAACGCGTCGAACGTCCCTGCTGCAACCTGTTGCGAAATCCGCCCGATCGAGGGGCCATAGCTTTCGCATTCGATTACCCCGGCGGCCTCATCATGGCGCAACCAGCCCGAACCCATGAAGGTATCGCCAATCGTCAGGTGGACATGGAGATTTTGCGGCACCATGCCGGGGCCAAGGTGATAGATGATGTTTCGCAGCACTGTGGGTGCTGGCTCTTCAATCTCGCAGCGTGCGTGCATGATAACGCTGCCATCGCCGTGGTGGGTGAAGCTGAACCACTCGCGCCCGCGTTCCTGCCCTTCCATTCCCGGCTTCATCGAAGTGTAGAGGATTTTCCCCGATACGGTGCGGTGCTGCATCAGATCACTCCGGCTTTGGACAGTTTCTCGATCACCGCGGCCTGCGCGCGCAGAAAATGCTCACGCTCGGGCACTTGCGGTGCGCCCCCGGTCAGCATGGAATTGCCGTCCTGGCCTTGTGCGGCTGCATAGACCCCAGCGAACAGCGAAGGCCGCTGGCGGGCCAGGCTGTTGGCCATCGCTGGCACACGGCGCAGTTCGCGCAGATGGGCAATGTCGATCTCGGCAAAGGCGGTGAAAGTCTCGCCCGCTCCGGACTGGGCCAGTAGCTTGCCGCTAGGGCCGACGATCTGGCTGTTGCCGTCGGCGCTCGCCAGCGGGAGCGCCGTATCCGCGATCCCGGCGGTATTGGCCGAGACGACATAGGCCATATTCTCCCACGCCCGGGCACGCTTGGCGATGTCCTTGGCGGTGCCCAGCGGTGATCCGATCTCGCTAGAGGAATGGACGAACAGCTCTGCCCCGCGAAACGCATGAGCGCGGGCGATCTCGGGGTAGAGAATTTCTTCCGAAGCGATTGCCGCCAGCTTGCCGATCACGGTATCTGCCACCGGGAACACGCCCTCCAGCCCATAGTGATCGAGATAGGCATCCCATACATCATGCGGGCCAGGCGCGAACATCGACAGCAACCGGCGATAGCGCAGCACCACATCGCCTGCGGGATCGATCACAAAGCTGGTCTGGAAATAAAAGCCGGGGAAGTGCCGGTCAGCTTCATAGGCATTTCCTGCCAGAAACAGCCCCAGCCGCTGCGCCACAGCGCTGAGCGCGCTGTATTCCGGCCCGTCCTGAGCAAAGGCCGCGCGGGCGGCAAATTCGGAGATGCTGATCCGGCCGGGATAGCTGGTGAACAGATATTCCGGCAGCACTGCCAGCTTGACCGGACGTCCGGCGAACTGCTCGATGAAAACCTTGGCGCCGCGAATCTGGCCCTCGATTGCGCCGATATGCCCGAGGATTTGCGCGCGGGCGGCGGCATCATCGGCGCAGTTTTCAACCGAACGCGCGGTCAGCTGCATGGCGACAGCAGCATACGGAGCTATAGGCGCACTCATAATTCGAGGCTCCCCGGGTTCATCAGGCCTTGGGGATCGACCTGCCGTTTCAGCGCCTCCAGCATCGCCCAGCCTTGTTTCGAATGGCTGGCCTTGAGCGGATAGGTCCGGGCGACCTGCAAATGGATCGCGCCGCGCCGGCGGAAAATTTCCACCACTTCGCCCCGCAGCCGGTGGACCAGCGCAGTGCTGGCGGCATTGGCGGGAAAGCCCTTCAGCCTGGCGAGGTGCGCTGGTTCCACCGCATGGCGATGGAGCGGATTGAGGGCATCGGGCCAGAAGAACACCGGTTCGATCAAGCAGGCCTGCGGGCTGACCGCAGCGAGCATTGCGCCTGCCTGCACGCCATTGGCGGCCATCGCGGCGGCATTATCGGCGAACAGCGCCTGGATCGCGTCCCAGCCCTCGGTCAGCTTGGAATGAGGCAGGAATCCGTGGACCGGAACCCAGCGTTCGCCTGATGGGCCAACCATCGAATTGACCGGCGGAAAAGGATTGGCGCGCAGGATCTTGGGTATGGTATTCTCGATCGCTCGTCCCCCGGCGGCTTCGACCAGCTGGGTAATATCGATCATGTCAGCCGCAGCCTCGCCGGTGCGCCGCCGTTCGGCGATGCAGTGCAGGCTGAACGGCACATCATCAAGGAAGCTGCGGCCTGCAAGTGCGACCTTGGCCCCTTCCTTGAGGCCTTTGAGCAGCGAGCCTTGGGCTTTCATCATTGTGACCAGGCTTTTGGCATCGCTGGTCAGGCTATCGCGTTTCATTCGCTGGGCCTGGAGGAAGGGATCAAAGCCGAAGCTTTCGCTGGCCAGCCCCTCGCGCGCTACCGCGCTCATCCCGGCAAAAAAGGCAGCGGCATCGTCAAAGGCGAAGCTGCCATAGGCAAGGCCAGCCCCTTCGCGGACCAGACGCAGCACTGCGCGCGCTTTGACACCAAACGCGCCGCAGTCGGCGGCAAACAGCCCGGTCAGATCGGGGCCAAACGGGCGGAAGAAGGCGCTGCCGGTGGAGACCACACTGCCATCGGCCAGCACCACATCAAAGCTGAGCGCGCTATCCGCTACGCTTCCGCCGCCTGCCCCCCAGAACACCCCGTTCTGGCTCATCCCGCCGCCAACCGTGGCATTGATCCCCGATAATGTGCCCCAGGCCCGCACCCGCAGCCCCTTGGGCTGGAGGAAGCGGCGCAGCGCATCCCAGCTGATCCCGCATTCCACCGTCACCGTCATATCCGCTTCGTCAAGCGCGACGATCTGATCAAGGCTGGCGGTATCAATCAGAATGAAGTTTGGTGTGGGGGAGAGATATCCCCCGGTATAGCTCATCCCGCCGCCGCGCGGAACAATCGCAATCCCGGACGCGGTGGCTGCGCCAATCCCGGCGGCCAGCTCGCCCACGGAATTTGGACGGAACACAGCCAGCGGCGCGTGGCCAGCGGAATAGACATCGTGGCGATACAGCTCTGTGCTGGCGGTGTCGGTCAGCAGCGATCCAGCCGCGAGCCTTTTGGAAAGCGCCGCCAGCGGATCAAGCGCAGCCGCTACGCTCATGCTGCTGGCTCATGCTTGGCGCCTAACACCGGATACCGGCCCAGGGTGATCAACAGCACCGCACCACCTGCAAACAGGAAGATCGCGGCATTGAGCATCCCGTCGTAATTGCCGGTCACGTCGCGCACCCGGCCATAGAGCACCGGAGAGATGGCTGACGCAATCCCGAACGGCATATACAACATCCCATAGATCTTGCCGTAATTGGCCATGCCGAAATAGCGGCTGGCAAGATAGGCGATCAGATCGCTTTCAGCGCCTGCTGCAAAGCCCAGCATGAAAGCTGCGATATAGATAGTCTGCTGTTCGGTGCTGCTGCCCATCAACCAATAGCAGGCCAATGCCGGGATCAGCAGGATCGGCAGGCAGACCAGCGGTGCCCAGATCCGGTCCAGCAGGAACCCGGTGACAACGCGCCCGGCCATTAACGCCAGCCCGATCATCCCCATGATCCCCGCGCCCTGTGCCGCGGTCATACCGTGCATCTTGATGATTTCGGGCATGTGGATATGCGCCCCGCCATAGGCCAGCGCGACACAGGCAATCGACAGCCAGATCGTCCAGAAACGGCGGTCTCGCAGCGCCTCGCCCAGAGTCACTCCGGCAAGGCCTCCGCCAGAGGTTATTTCCACCGGGGTTTCTGCCAGGGTTGGCTCGCGGAACCACAGCCAGGCGACGGGTAAGGCAATGAGCAGCGGGAAAGCGGCTACTATCGGATACACGCCGCGCCAGCCATATTCCGCAATCGCCCAAACCGCGACGCGAGGTACCACCAAAGCTGCGATGCTGGTGCCGATCAACAATATTCCCAGCGCCAGTCCCCGGTTCTTGTAGAACCACATGTTCACAGCCCTGCTCCAGGTAACCGGAGTTGAGCCGATTCCGACCAGGCCCATCAGGAAGAACACCATGTAGAACGCGAACAGCGAAGCTGGCACAGCGCCGACCGAGGCAAAGACGATGCCGAATGCCAAGGTTGACAGCAGCGCCACTTTTCGCACCCCGTGGCGATCTGCCAACGATCCGAATACCGGCGCGAGCAATGCCCCGACAACGCCGTATACGGTCACACTGGCGCTGATCTGGGCGAAACTCCAGCCGGTTTCAGCATGGATCGGCCCGATGACAAACCCGATCGTGTTGAACGGCAACGGCGAGGCTCCGCAAGCCACACCAACCATCCCGGCGATCAGAACTTTCCAGCCCGTCGCAAATTCAGACCGCGTCCCACTCATGCCAAGTCTGCTCCCGTCTATTGTTCCAACCCGAATGCCGGTTCCATAAAGTCTTCGACCACGTCGCCGATGTAAAGGAAAACCCCTTCCTCACCCAGTGGATGCCGGCCGCAGGCAATTCATAGGCTGCGGCCGATCTTCAGGCAGAGGCCAGTGCTGCTGGAACGCAGATTGCACTGCGCACCCGCCCGCCCTTGCCGCAGAAGCGGGCGGGCGGGTGCGCTTGGCAAGCCTAGAAGGCGTATTTCGCCCGGATTGTCCACGACCGCGGGGCATTGAGGTAGGTGTAATTGGCCAGCGTTGATTCGATCGATTCCTGATCGAAGCAGTTCTTGCATTCGGCCAGCAGTGACCACCCGCTTTCGCTTTTGAGCGTAACCGAGGCGTTCATGATCCAGCGGGCCGGGCTGAACGATCCGGTGATGAAAGCTCCGTTGCCGGCAGTATTGGAAGCATAGCTGACCCCTGCTGGGCTACTGACAAAGCTCTGGTTGTAGAAACTAAGCTGGCTGGTGCCAGTTTCGCTATCCGCGCGCCAGCTGGCATTGATCGACGGGATCAGCGACAGTCCGCTGCCTAGCGGTGCTTCATAGCTGCCGCCGATTGCCACGGTCCAGTCAGGGCTGCGAACAGGCTCTGCCAAGGTACCGCCAGGGCTGACGATCCCAACGCCGCAGGCTGTAGCATTGTTGCTTGGCAGTGGGCCGGTGCCATCGGGATCTCGCCCGCCCGCGACCAATCCTGCCGCAAGCTGCGTCCGGCAGCGCGCCAGCTGCGATGCAACTGCTTCAACCCCGAAGGCATCCAATGCCGGAGCGGCTGGATCAAGCCGGTATCTGTCGTCACCATAACCCACCGAAGCAAACAGGTTGAAGCCATCGGCAGGTTTCGCTGTTACCTCCAGCTCAAGCCCCTTGTTGCGGTAGTTGGCGAAGTTGCGCGTAATGAAGGCGATGGATCCATCGGCGCGGGTGAATGCCGAAGGCGTCTGCAACCCGTTGATATCCAGCCAGTAGGCGGTCAAATTGACGCGCAGCTTGCGGCCCATCATGTCGGCCTTGAAGCCCGCCTCATAGCTCCAGGCGATTTCCGGGGCAAACGGCAGCGCCTCTGCAGGTGCGGTCGCCCGGGCATTCCAGCCGCCCGACTTGAAGCCCTTGGTGGCGCTGATGAACAGCAGCAGATCGTCATTCGGCTTGAAGTTTAACGCAAAGCGCGGAGTCCAGACCTTGGTGTTGATTGCCCGCGGTATTGCGAGGCCATTGGCAGCAAACAACCGGCTGTTATCAAGGCAACCTGCCTCGATCGTACCGTCGTTGCAGCTGGCGCGATTGTCGCTGACCGAGAATGTCTTCTTTTCGTCCGTATAACGTATCCCGGCGGTCAGTGTCAGCTGATCAGAAACGTGGATGTCTGCTTGCGCATATCCAGCCCAGGCCTCAGTATTGTTTTTAAGGCGGCGATCAGCCAGTACGAGGGGAAAGCCGGTGGGCGGCGCCGCAAATGGCAGGGTGAACAGATCGCCAAAATCGGTATCGTTCTTTTCATTGATATAAAACACGCCGCCAACGATATCGGCGATCCCGTCACCCAGAGAAGCTGACAGCTTCAACTCCTGCGTGAATTGCGTGTGCTTGCCATCATTGGTAATGGTAAAGCCGCCGAATGTGTAGTTCAGCTGTCCTGGCACCGGCGAGTTAAGGCTGGGCAAGCCGCGACCATCAGCAAAATCAAGCGCGAACTTCTGGCGCATATCAACATAGCCGGTGATCAGGTTAAGCGTGGCGTTTTCACCCAGCCCGAACTCCAGATTGGAACTGAACAGATCCATCCGCGCTGTGTTGCCCAGCCCGTAATCATCCTTCGCACCGGTAAAGCGCCCGCCGAAGTCGTTCACTTTCTTGAGGCCAGTGGTTACAAACCGGCCATCGCAATTGGCTGGTGCAGCCGGATTGCAATCGAAGTTCAGCAGATTGGCTGAATCAGCGAACGTATGAGTGTAGCTGCCGGTCCATTTGACATTGTCTGAGATGTCACCGCGCACGCCAAGCCGCAGGCCCCAGCCGTCGCTTTGGTTGGTCCGTTCGCCGGTGACGGTGTTTTTGGCATAGCCGTTGTCATCCTGCCAATAGCCCGAGACTTTGAAAGCCCAGCTTGGCGAAACGGGCAAATCGACCGAGGCCCGCGCCAGCTTGCGACCATAGCTGCCATAGCCGATCTCGGCAAAACCGCCGGTTGTATCGCCGGGCTGCTTCATGATCACCGCAATCGCGCCGCCAGTGGTGTTGCGGCCAAACAAAGTGCCTTGCGGCCCGCGCAGCACTTCCACCCGTTCTACATCAAAGAAGCTGAAGTTATTGGCGTTCTGGCGGCTGATATAGATGTCGTCGATATAGGTGCCGATCGGCGGATCGAAGGTGGCGATTGATTCTGTGTTGCCCACACCGCGCAGATAATAGGCATTGGCCGTGCCAAGCCCGGTATTGTTCAAGCCGACCAGATTGGGGACGTATTGCGTGACATCGAGCGCTGAGGTGATCCCCCGCGCGGCAATCGTTTCGGCATTAAATGCGGTAATCGCAATCGGCACATCCTGCGAACTTTCGCTGCGGCGCTGCGCGGTCACTACGATATCCTCGATACCAGAGCTGGTTTCGGCTTGGGCAGCTTGCTGCGCCAAAGCAGGAGTCGCAACCAAGGCAACCAGCGAAGCGGCACACATTAAACTGATGCGGGACATCACAAATCCTTCCTGAAATTGGTTTAGTCTCACACCTGGAATTGGCTTCCAGTGCGCGAGATAGCGGTTATTTTCCTGCTATCACCAAGTTGTCCGGACAATGGGGCTTTTGTCAAGCGGCGAAATGTGGTTTGTCCGGACAAGTCCCAACCGGAGAGTCGCCCCATGCCCCTTGCCGATCTCGCCTATCCAACCCTGGTCTATGTGCACCTGTTGCTGTTCGTAATGTGGCTGGGCGCGGATGTTGGGGTTTTCATGCTGGGCCAGCACTTCCGCAAACATACGATCTACACACTGGATCAGCGCATTGCCCTGCTTAAACTGCTGGTGATAATCGATCTTACGCCTCGGACCGCATGGGCGCTGATGGTCCCGGTTTCGTTGTCCCTGTCGTATATGGGCGGTTGGTGGGAACTGCCGCAAGCGCTGGTCTGGGCCGGCTGGGGCATTTCCTTTGTCTGGCTTTGGCTGGTGTATGATTCGCATGCCCATGACATGACCCCGCGCGCTGCCCGCAACCGCTGGATCGAAGGCTGGATCCGCTATGCGTTATGCGCAGCCTATCTGGTACTCGGCGCCGATTCGTTGCTGACCGGCCATCCGATTGCGGCCCCGTGGCTGGCCTGGAAGGCGTTGCTGTTTGGCCTGATCTTTGGCGCAGCAATCATGATCGACATCAGTTTCAAGCCAGTGGGCGCGCAACTGGGCAGGCTGTTGGCAGAAGGATCAAGCGCCGAGACTGAGGTGCCGCTGCGCCGGACGATGGACCGGACCCGGATCTGGGTCTCGCTAACCTATCTGTTGCTGATCGCCACGTCATACCTTGGGGTCGTGAAGCCGTTGCCTTGAGGCAACAGTTGTGCGGACAACTTCGCGATCGTGGCAAAGTTGTCTGGACAACTATCAAGCGCAGCTGGATAAGCCGACAATATGAGGCAAAGCCTCGACTGCCTTTGGGGAGATGTGCAGATGGTTCGTTCGATGCGGTGTTTGTTGCTTGCGGCAACGGTCTTCACTCCTGGCATTGCCTTTGCACAAGCAGCTCCCGCCAGCGATGATGACGGGAATTCTGCAGATATTGTGGTCACTGCCCGCAAGGTCGAGGAACGCCTTCAGGATGCGCCGACAACAGTTTCTGTCGCCACTGCCGACACGATCGAACGGCTTGGGCTGGATAATCTGACCGATATTGCCAAGACCACGCCGGGGCTGGTGTTTGATGATACGTTTGGCCGCGATGCCAACCGCCCGGTGATCCGCGGCCAGGCCAATATCCTCGGCTCGTCGGGCGTCGCCTATTTCATTGACGGGATCTATTATTCCGGTTCGCTCGCCGATTATGATGTTGATACGATCCAGCGGGTCGAAGTGGTCAAGGGGCCGCAATCGGCGCTCTATGGCCGCAACACCTATTCGGGCGCGATCAATCTGATTTCCAAAATGCCCAGCAAGGAATGGCAGGGACGGGTTCAGGCCGATGTATCCGAGCATGATCGTTACGAGCTGACCGCCAGTATTCGCGGGCCACTGGCCGAAGGGCTGGGTCTGGCACTGGGCGGCCGCTATTATGACAACAAGGGTGAGTTCACCAACGCCTATGACGGATCGCGGCTGGGCAAGCAGTCCACCTGGTCGGGCTATGGCATGATCCGGTTTGACAACGGCGGCCCCTTCCGCGCGAGCCTGCGCGGCAACTACAACGTCACTGACGATGGCCAGCCCGCGATCTTCGCGCAAAGCCCCAATGCCAACAATTGCTTCCCTGATAATGGCGCGCTTTATCGCGGGAAGGGCAGGTATTTCTGCGGGACCATCCAGCCGCAACAGGCCTCATCGGACTACAGCCGCCAGTTCGTTAATGCAGAGGACGTCGGTCTTGAAGCAAAGACCTTTAATGGCGCGTTCCGGATGGATTACGATTTGACTGATCAGCTGACGTTTACGTCGCTGACCGGCTACAACAAGCGCACTGCGAATAATCAGACCGATGGCGATTATTCAGCAAACAGCTTCCAGCTGGCGATTTTTGCTTATGGTGCAACTGGTCCTGCGCCCGGCCCGGTTATCCCGCCGCGTACGCTGCGGTATACGGCATTTGCCACTTCGGTGCAGGATTTCACTTTCTCCAATCATTCAGAGACTGAGGATTGGTCTCAGGAAGTCCGGCTTGCGTTTGAGGGCGAGCGGATTCATCTGCTGTTGGGCGGATACTACTTCGACCAGTCGGATCACACCAATGACACGCGGGTAGTGCCTACGGGTGCGCTGGCCCAGGCTCAAGCTAATGCCAACGCGGCCACGGCCGCGCTTTGTGCGGCGCTGCCAGCATGCGGGATCTTCACCCCGGTTACAGTGACTGCTGCCAATCTGCCCAATTCGCGTAACACCAACTTCTTCGATATTACTAACAAGGCCGTGTTCGGATCAGCAACTTTTGATGTTACCGACACACTCTCGATCAGCGCTGAAGGGCGTTACGCGAGCGAAAAAATTCGTCAGGCGACGCAGACCTACAACGAGGGCGCGGTCGTCCCTGCGGCGCGGATTGTGGAATCTACGTTCAAGGAGTTTACCCCGCGCTTTACTCTCAGCTGGCAGGCCAGCCGCGATCATCTGCTCTACGGCGTTTACGCCGAAGGACAAAAGCCGGGTGGATTCAACAGCAATACTGCGATCGTCGCCGGTTTCCCGACCTTTGATCCTGAAGATAACAAGACCATCGAACTGGGCAGCAAGAACCAGTTCATGGACGGCATGCTCACTGCCAACCTCTCGCTCTACCACACCACCGTTCGCGGTTATCAAATCACCCAGAACGTCTCGGTTCCGCCCAATCAGGTGGCGCTCACCCGCAATGGCGGCGATGCCCGGATCAATGGCGCAGAGCTTGAAATTGCGATCCGTCCGGACCGCAATTTCACGCTGACCGCCAACTACGCCTATACCAACACCAAATTCACCGCGGGTAATGATGAGAACCTTGGTCTTATCAACGATGTGAATGATGATGGGCTGGTCAATTGCTCGCTCGGCGATCAGTTCCCGTCAACCACCGGGTGCCAGTCACTCTTCGGCTCGATCATCGGCAAAAGCATTCCGCGCGCCCCGCAGCACACCGTGTTTGTCGATGCTGATTATCGCAGGCCAATTGGTAGCGGCGGCTGGAGCATGTTCCTTGGGGCCAATGTCTCGATGATTTCATCAAGCTTTGACCAGGTGCTAAACCTCGCCAAAACCGGCGGTTCAGCAGTCGTCGATGCCCGGCTTGGCTTCCAGAACGATATGTTCAAGGTCCAGTTCTATGCCAAGAACCTGTTCAACGAGGATTCGATTGCACAGATCATCCGCTACGCCGATGCCAATAATGATCTGCGCCGCAATTTCATCGCCGGGCTGCGTCCGGCCCGCCGGTTCGGAGTTGTCATTTCCGCTGGCTTTTGATTCAGCAAGCAAGCTTCGCACAAATAAGGGACGGGAAGCATAGGCTTCCCGTCCCTTATTGTTTTGATCGCTTCTTCGCGCGTGACAGGTTCGGCCCGATCAATGCCCGGCGGGCTTGGGTGCCGCAGCCTTCTGACTGTCGATGAACTTCTTGAACACGGTCCACGAGGTTTCATTGGGCCTTGGATCATCGCCCGGCGGCGGGGTGGTATAGGCTGGATAACTGGCCGCGATCTCGGTCTTGAGCACGGCGGGCAGTTCGTCGTAAGTCTTCAGCTTGTTGCCCATCGCGTTGATCACCACCAGCCCCTGCCGCCCGCGCATTTTCATCCACGGCAGCCAGTCGGCCATCCGCACCCAGCTGATAATCGGATAGGATGTCGGGTTTTTGGTATCGAGCATTTCCTTGGCATCGAAGGCGAAATCGAAAATTTCCATCGCGTGGTATTTGCCGCCAACATAATCCTGATACTCACCTTGCAGTGGGTTGGTATAGAACAGCGGAATCTCTGACGGCATGAAGAACCAGCGGCCCTCGCGGCGGAGCGAAGGTATCGAATAGGGCTTGCCGTCCGCACTCATCGCAAACGATGGTCGCTGGTTGACCGGATCATTGGCGACATGGACCACAGCGACGCTTTCCCCTGTCCAGGGATTGGACCAGTTGCGCACCACTTCGCCGGTCTTGGGATCGAGATAGAGCAGGATCTCGCGGCTAACCAATCGCCAGCCCTTGCCGCGCTGCGGATCATCAACAGTAACGCACTGGCGCACGTTCATGCCCTCAATCTTGAACAGCAGCCGATCAGCTTCGCCATCCATCCGCGAATAGGCATTGCCCGACCAATGGTAGACCGCTTGCTTGCCATCAGCCTCGCCGCATTGGACGCGCTTGGAAATCTCAAGGGCATCTTCCGGCTTGGCCGGATCGAGTTGCCGGGCCTCTGCCGGGGCATTTGCCATGATTGCCGCGCCTAGCGCCATTCCTGCTATTGCCAGCCAGTTTCGTGCCTTCATCGCCTGCTCCTCGCTTCAGTCGGAATCGTTCCGATCACTACAGCGATGATAGATTTGTCCGGACAAATTGCAAAGGCCAAATTTCGCCTGTCCGGCGCAGCTTGTCAGGCGAAAGCAGCGCCTTCCGCATAAGCCGCAATCGGCGCTGCGGGACCATCCTGGCGCAGAATCGCCTTGGTCCGGAAAAAGCGCAACAGCCCTTCGTCGCCCATCCGCGAAGGCCCCATGCCCGAGAGCTTGAATGCGCAGTTGGTCGCGTCCCATACCCCGGCGGTGAGCGAGCCATCGTTGATAGAGATTGCGCCCGCATCTAGTTGGTTGGCGACTTTCTCAGCCTCATCGGGATCGCCGATCACAGCGGCAGATAAGCCATAGATGCTATCGTTGGCGAGGCGAATTGCTTCGTCGAGCGTGTCATAGATGGTCACCGGGATCACTGGCCCGAAGGTTTCCTCCGCGATGATCGCCATATCCGGGGTGACATCAACCAGCACCGTTGGGCGCAGATATTTTCCGCCGCCCAATGTTTCAACCGTGCCGCCGGCCAACAATCTGGCCCCGCTGGCGATCGCTGCATCGATCTGGGACTGAACTTTCTGGGCCTGGGGCGGAAAGATGAACGGGCCGATGTGGCCTTTGGCGATGTCGGGATAGTTGAGTTCCACCGATTTGGCCTGTTCAATTAATGCGGCAATGAAATCATCGGCGATGCTGCGATCAACATAGAGCCGCTCGATCGATTGGCAGGCCTGACCATTGGCGGCTACGCTGGATCGCAGGGCGATGCTGGCGGCAACGGCTGGATCGGCCGAGGCCAGTACGATCATCGGATCCTTGCCGCCCAGTTCCAGATTGGCCGGGATGAACGCGGCTCCGGCAGCTTCTGCTACCTTGCGTCCGGTTGCCACCGAACCTGTGAAGCAAATATAGTCAACATTGCCGACGATAGCCCGGCCAGTTTCTGCATCGCCTTCTACCACCGCCAGAATGCTGGCGAGTTCGGGCACTGCGGCGATGGTTTTACGCAATTCTGGGATGAACCGCGGGGTTACTTCCGATGGTTTGATCAGGGCCGCGCAGCCTGCCATCAGCGCCGGAATCGCGTCAATCAGCGCCAGCAGCAGCGGGAAGTTCCACGGGGCAATCGCGCCAAACAGCTGGTAGGGAATGTGACGGTTGCTGATGGTGACACCGGGGGTTGCACTGGGCACGCCTTGCAGATCAAGCTTGGCAATCATGTCTGGCCCCAGCGCGGCCCAGCGCTGCAACGTGCCGATAACGCTGAACACTTCGATATTGGCTATGGCGATGCGGCCAGTGTCGGTACTGAGCTGGGCCACGATACCGCCCATATTGGCCTGCAAGGCATCCGCCCACTTAAGCAGCACCGCCGCCCGCCCCTGCGCGCCCAGGGCGAGCCAGGCCGGTTGGGCAGTACGTAATCGCCCGGCGGTGGCTGCAATCTCCGCAGCCGAAGCGGCCTCGATCGAGTAATCGACTTCGCCAGTGCGCGGGTTGGATACGGGGATGGTCATGACTTGCTCCTTGCGGGGGCGTCCTGCGCAAGCAGAGCGTTGAATTCCTGGAGATCGGCTATCTCGCCTCTGAGTGTTTCGGTCGACCCAGTTTGTGCCAGAATCTGCAGCAGAGCAGGTGCCTGACGGATAAAGCCGTGAAGCATCAATAGCGGGTGTAATGCGATGGCATAGCCCAGCTGTTCAAGCTCTGCCGCCGATTGCACCGGTGATATTCCGCCTTCAACCAGATTGTGGACCAGCGGAAATTCCGCGCCGAGTTGCCCTGCGATGATTTCCATTTCCGCAGCGGTTTCCGGGCCTTCGATGAACACGAGATCGGCGCCGGTTTCTGCGTAAAGCTGAGCGCGAGCCAGCGCGGCATCAAAGCCTTCGATACTGCGCGCGTCGGTGCGGGCGATCACCAATGTCTGCGCGCTGCGCCGGGCGTCGAGCACCGCCTTCAGCTTGTCGGCATATTCCCGGGCCGGGATTACCGCTTTGCCGGCCATAAAGCCGCAGCGCTTGGGAAAGAGTTGATCCTCCAGTTGAATGGCGTTCGCCCCGGCGGCCTCCAGCGCGCGGATCGCCCGCGCTGCATTTTCGGCATTGCCAAAGCCGGTATCGGCATCAACGAAAAGCGGTAAATCCGATACTTCGCGGATCAGCTGGGTCGCTTGCACCACCTCGGTCATGGTAACCAGCCCCATGTCGTGCCGGCCATGCCTTGCCATGGAAAGCGCACCGCCAGAAAGAAACGCTGCCGGAAAGCCCGCCTGTTCGACCAGCCGGATCGATAGTCCGTCCCACACGCCGGGAACCGACAGCACACGTCCTCGCTGGTAGCGCGGCACAACGGCGGCAAGGGCGGCGTGGCGGCTCATAGCTGTCCGGCGAAGTGGCTTTCGTGGTTGGCCAGATACCACTCTGCCATCTCTTCCCGGGTGGCCCACCACACGCCGGGTAGCGATTGGGCGTGCTGGATAAATTCACGCAATGCCCTGATCCGGTGGGCGCGGCCCGAGACATGCGGGTGGATCCCGACATTCATGATCCGGCCATTGCTCGCGCCTTCTGCATAGAGCACGTCCAGCTCTTCGATCAGCGCATCACGGAACTGGTCGGTGGTGAAGTTCTTGCGGGTTATGAAGGTAAAATCATTGATCTCGTTCGAATAGGGGGTCGAAACGATCGGGCCGTGCGGGGTGCGCATCAGGTAAGGCTGATCGTCATTCATGATGTCGCAGTAGAAAGTGCAGCCATATTCAGCCAGAATATCCGCCGTTTGCAAGGTGCCGCGCAGCGAGGACGAAAGCCAGCCCTTGGCTTTGCGTCCGACAAATTTCTCATATTGATCGAGCGAGCGCAAAATGATGTCGCGTTCCTTGTCAGGCTGTTTGGCAAAGTCGGTCAGCAGCTCGCCCTGCTCCCAATTGTGTGCCAGCAGTTCCCAACCGCGCTCAAGGCAGGCATCGACCATTGCCTTGCGGCGTTCAAACGTGACGGCATTGGTGGTGCAGCTGGCCTTCGCGCCCAACTCGTCAAACAGTTCATACAGCCGCCAGATCCCCACGCGCTGGCCGTATTCGCGCCAGCTGTAATTGGGGAAGTCCGGGACATTGCCGGGCAATACATCGGGCAGGATCGGGGGGCCGCCGGCGTAATAGGCGCGGTCAGTATCCTTGGTCAGATCCCAGGTTTCCAGGTTGAATGTCAGGATCAACGCGACCCTTGCGCCACCCGGCCACTTCAGCGGGTTGCGCTGGCTGATCGGCACATAATCATATTCCATCCGCAAAACCTCTTCGTATTTGCAAGCCCGCCTGTGCGTTCAACAAGTTTTTGACCATGCCACCAACGTCCGCTCTTCGCTAGTCGGATAGAATCCGGCTAGCATCGTGCGATAGTGACTGGCCGGATCATAAGTAGCGCAAATTAATAAGAGTCAGGAGTAGAACACCAATGGCCATCGCAGAGCGGTGCCAGGTATTGATCGCCGGTGCAGGCCCGGTTGGCACGGTAATGGCGACATTGCTCGCCAGGGCTGGGGTCGATGTGATCGTGCTGGAATCAGGGGATGACTGTGCGCAGGATATGCGCGCCTCTACCTTTCATCCCCCGACCCTCGAAATGCTGGACCAGATCGGCATCACGCCGATGCTGCTGGAGCGCGGGCTTAAGGCACCCGTCTATCATTGGCGCGACCGCCGGAGCGGTGAGATCATTGAGTTTGATCTTGATGAGATCAGTGATCGCACCCGTTACCCATTCCGGATTCAATGCGAGCAATACCATCTGTCGCGCGCGCTGGCTTCGGGGCTTGCGCAATATGGCAGCGCCAGCGTGCGCTTTTCGCACCGCCTGCTGTCGTTCAATCAAGATGAAACCGGGGTCTCTGTCGCCGCAGAAACGCCCTATGGCATCAGTCATTTCCGGGCTGACTGGGTAATCGGTGCCGATGGTGCGAACAGCCTAGTGCGCAAGTGGCTTGGCATTGAGTTTGACGGTTTCACCTATCCTGAAAAATTCCTCTGCCTCTCGACCGATACCGATCTGGCAGAACATCTGCCGAACCTGGCCCATGTCAATTACGTGTCCGATCCTGATGAGTGGCTGGTGCTGCTGCGCGTGCCCAAGCTTTGGCGCGTGCTGTTGCCAGCCGTGCCGGATGCAAATGATGATGAACTGCGTTCGGATGCAACCAAGAACGCTGTATTTGATCGCCTGACCGGCAATGGCACGGCGGTCGAAACCCATCATCGCACCGTCTACCGGGTGCATCAGCGGGTGGCCAAATCATTCCTGCAAGGCCGGGTAATGCTGATCGGTGATGCCTGTCATCTCAACAATCCGCTGGGCGGCTTCGGGATGAATTCGGGTGTGCATGATGCCTTCAACCTGTTTGAAAAACTGCTGCCAGCCATCGGGACAGGCAAACCAAATGGCAACCTCGCCTTGTTCGACCGGCAACGCCGGACGGTGACCCATGCTTTTACGCAGGCGCAGACAATGCAGAACATGGAGTTTATCCAAGGCGGGACCGATCAGGCTCACGAGCGACGGCGCAATGAAATGCTGGCAATCAAGCAGGATGATCAGCGCCGCCGGGCCTATCTGTTGCGGCAGGCGATGTTTGAAAGCCTCGATCAAGCGGCGGCGGTCCAATGACCGACGTTCTTGGCTACCGCGCTGTGCTTGGTGTTATCGGGCCATCGACAAACACCGTGGTCCAGCCTGATATGGAGCGAATGCGGCCCATTGGTGTCACCAATCACTATCGCGGGATCTATGTTACCGATCCCGAGGCACTGACCGATGCAGACTTTCTTGCCGGAACTACTGCAATTTCAAACGCTGTAGCCGATGCGGTGCGCGCAGCAGCCACTTGCAAGCCGGACTATCTCGTCATGGGTATGTCAGCCGTCACGTTTTACGGCGGGATTGCCGGGGGCGAAGCATTCAAGCGGAACGTGCGTGAGGTATCGGGCGGGCTTGATGTCAGCACCGGTTCCGAGGCGCTGGTTGCAGCGCTCAGAGCTTATGGCGGGATCAAGCGGGTAAGTTTTGTCTCACCTTATTTCCCGGTCGCCAATGCCGAAGTGCAGCGTTACCTGGCTGAAAGCGGGTTCGAAACGGTGCGGGACGCTGCGCTGCAATGCCGCTGCTGGACTGACATTGCAAAGGTTCCGCCCGAACGGCTGAGCCAGGTGCTGGCCGAGCTTGATGGGCCGGATGTCGATGCGATTGTCCAGGTTGGCACCAACCTCTCAATGCTGCAACTGGCCGCAGATACCGAACGCGCCTTGGGCAAGCCGGTTATTGCTATCAACACGGCAACCTATTGGCACGCTTTGCGCGCCATCGGGATCACCGACAGGATTTCCGGCCTTGGCCGGCTATTTGAGGAGAATTGACCATGCCACATGCAGCGCCCGGATATTCGCGGATCAGCATCTGGGCTGGTTGGACCATCGCCTTGCTGATGACGGTGCAGAACATTCTCACCACTTGGCTGCCGCGCACGGACAAGACCCTGCCTGCGCGCGAGGAGTTGCGCTATTGGCATGTGCTGATCGGCCTGTTGCTGTTTACCGCGCTGGTGATTCGGCTGCGCTGCTGGTGGCGCGAAGAACGCGCTATGCCCGCAGCCGGAGGGCTTCGTCCCGGTTTGTTCAACTGGGCCCGGACGCTTGCGCTGACAAGCTATTTGCTGCTCCTGACCTTGCCGGTGTTCGGCTTCCTGTTCGCTTGGGGCGGCGGCACGCGGGTTGGCATTCCCGGCCTGCTGACTTTTCCGGCAGTGCTAGGCGAGAGTTTCCGGTTGTGGCTATTTTCAGGCTATTTCCACTCGGCTGTCGGATTCATGGGGCTGTTGCTGACTGTAGCGACACTCCTGACCGGTGCCTATGCCTGGCTGCGCTATGGCAAGGGACTGCTTAGCACATTTCCACCGGGCTATGGCATGCAGGCGTTGCTGGGGATGGCCTGCACCAGCTGGTCGCTTGCGACTTTCAAATCGAGTGCTCCCGGCCCGGCGGCGCTGGCGCGCTATGTTGCGGTGGTGCTGGTGATCTGGGCGATCGGCTGGTTCCTTGCCCGGCGGCGCAAGCCGGTTGTGCGTGGTGACGAGCAGCCGGGCAAAGCGCGACTTGCCTCAGCCGCAGTAGTAATTGGGCTGGTGGGGCTGGGCTCTTACGGCCCCAATGCAATGTTCCGTGTATCGCCCTGGCCGATGGGCGATGTCATTGCCGGGCCGCCGGGGGTAACGTCTCATTCAGCGCCAATAGTGCGGGTCACGGCCTGGGCTGAGACCGATTATGAGCGCAAGGTGGCAATCGAGACCTACAAATGGTGCGGCTTTTGCCATACCTATGAAAAAGGCGGGAAAACCAAGGCTGGACCTAATCTTCACGCAATTTTCGGCCAGCGGATTGCCAGCGTGCCCAATTTTCACTTTTCGCCGGCATTGGCCAGCAAGCGAGATGCCGTGTGGGACGATGCCACGCTCGATGCTTTGCTGGCTGACCCGGATAAGTTCGCGCCCGGCACCACAATGGTGATTTCTTCCGGACCTGTCAGCGATCCCAAGGTGCGCCGTGCGGTAATCAATATGCTCAAGCGTGATACAATGGGCGGAGCGATCGATCCTGTTCCGGCGCCGATTGGTCAGTAGGCTTCGACCAGTTCGATCAGATTTCCCGCACAATCACGCAAGAAGGCGATTGTCTGAGGGCCATCACGGCTTGTGAACACGGGCTCGATCCCGTTTTGCGAAAGCTCTGCAAGTGCGGCCGCCAGGCTTGGCACGGCAAAGGCGATATGCTTGTTGCCGTGGGTTGCGATGTCGGCTTGCGGATCGGAGCGGCCCTCAGGCAAGGGCGCGGCATTGGCCACGCAAAACAGCTCGATCCTCAGTTCCCCGCACCTCAGCATGACCACTTCGGCATCCGGAATGGCAAAGCGGAATTCTTCGGCAAAACCGAACGCGCGGCCATACCATTCTATCGCGGCGGGAAGCTCTGGCACGCTGACCGCGCCGTGATGAAAGACCATCCCGGACAATACGGGAGCGTTCATTGTCTGACCATCAAGGCTTCAGCCCGCGCAATGCGATATTGACCAGCGCGGCCTCGTCCCAGTCCATGCCGGGAGTGCCTGCGCGGGCGATTACCAGCTTGGCGGAGGGCACAACATAGACGCGCTGCCCGCCGAACCCATCAAAATAATAGACATCGTCTGCTAGAAACGCCTCAGCCTGCGGCACTGTAAGCGAAACTTCCTTTGAATAGCGCCGCTGGGCCGCCCAAGGCGAACCGCGCCAGATGCCCAGACCGTAATTGGGATTGGCGGCGGAAGGCTTGACCACCTCTGCCATCCAAGCTGCCGGGATCAGCTGCTTTCCGTTCCATTCACCCTTGCGGCGAAGTAGCTCCCCAACCCTTGCCCAATCGCGGGCCGCAGCGTTGAGAAAGGCGAAGTAGCGCGGCTCCCCCCCTTCGTATTCCAGCCACAGCAATGCATCGCCATTGCCAAGCGGGCACCACATCTGCTGCGACAGAAAATCTGCATAGCGGCCCTTGCCTGCGCGCTTTAATGCGCGAGAAAGGGCGGTGCCCGCCAATTGCAGATTGGCATTGTTATAGTTGAAGATGCCTGGCTTGGTCTCGATCGGCAGGCCCAGCGCCGCGTCGCTGACGTTGCCCAGCATCATCTCCATAGCCGGGCCTTCCATCTTTGCCATCGATGGATTGTGGAGCCCGCTCGACATTGAAAGCAGCTGGCGAAGGGTAATCTGGCCGCGCGGATCACCCTTCAGCTCGTCAAGGTATTTGCCTACCGGATCGTCAACCGATCCGATTATGCCTGCCTCAATCGCCGCGCCGATCATCAATGCCACCACCGACTTGTGCATCGAATTGGATTGTGTGCGGGTGGCTTGCGTGATGCCACTGGAATAGGCTTCGCCGGCAATCTTTCCGTCGATCAGCACAATCAGACTGGCCCCGCCGCGCTTGTCTGACCAGTCTTTCATGGCAGCGAAGGATTTGGCGGGCAACGCGTCTGGGGCAGCAGTCAGCAAGGGAGTGCTGGGGCAGCCTTTGACCGTTTCGGCAGGGGTGTAGCGCGATACCTCGGTAATCGATGCACCCGAAACGCGCGCCATATTGCCCACGGCGCGCGCGTGCATGGCGGCATAAATCGCGATGAGGGCCACCAGCGCCAGAAGCGCGAAACCCAACCACTTGAGGATTTTTCTAAACATACCGCTCCCCTGCCGCAGGCCAGCAAGCCAATCATCAGCCTGTCAGCATAATATCCGGTTGTCGATCAATCGATAAAGTCAGCGAAAATTGCGACCCCACAGCGCGATCACCGCAGCTGCGATCACATTGGCAAGCGCCGGGATCACTGCAAAGCCCACAAAGACGCCAGTATAGGCGGACGATGCCTGGGTCAGTCCCTGTTCGGCCAAGCTGGCGTCGAAGCCGTATGCAGACAGGATCAGACCCAGGGCGAATGTGCCGCCCAGTGCAAAGCCGATTTTGTCGATCGCCATCCAGCAGGACGTATAGATACCGGTCTGTCCTTCACCCGCGATGTCGACTGCAATCGAATGGCCCATCAGCGCCCAGCCTGAATTGCCGATCCCCAGCAGCAGCGCAAAAACATAAATGGCTTCCACTCCGATAGTCGTCGAAAGCCCCCAGCCGACATTTGCTGCCGCGTGCAGCAGCGCGGCGATGATATACACCGCCTTGCGCCCGATCCGGGCCGATACCGCAACCCATAAGGGCTGGCCAAGGATGATCCCGGCGCTGGCGAGCAGCACTACAATTCCGATATCGCCGTAAGGGTTGGCGCTCGCCATGTTGTAGGTCAGGAAATAGAGCAGCGCCGCATAGGCCATCCCGGCACCCATCAGTTGCAGTACGGTAACCCCCGCCAACAGCGCGAACCGCGGTTCGGCCAGGGCTTTGGCGGCACTGCTCAGGGTCAGTGGAGGATCAGCTTCGCGCTGGGTATAGCCAACCTCAGCCTCGGCGCGTCTTGCGCCAAACCAGGCAATGGCCAGCGCGGCAGAGCAAATCACCCCCAGCATCAGCGCCATAGCCTCATATCCGGCTTGCCCGCCGCCCTGCTGCTGGACATAGGCTGGCGCCACCGCCCCGGCGACCAATACGCCCACCGAAATGAACACCATCCGCCAGGCCATCAGCAGGGTGCGAGCGCGGCTGGTCAGATCAAGGTCTGCCGCCAGCGCCAGATAAGGCACCGAAAAGCTGGCAAACACAGCCATATAGAAAGTGAATATTGCGGCGATATAGCCCGCCTGCAAAGCCGTGCTTCCCGCCGGCACATGGAACAGCGCGATCATCGCAGCGGGCGCGGCAATGATCCCCCCGATCAGCCAATGACGCCGTTTGAACCGGGTCAGCCAGCGATCGGACAGCACTCCGGCGGTTGCATCGAACAGGATTCCTCCGGCCAGCTTGGGGAAAAAAATCGCAGAACCTGCCACAGCCGGGGCGATTCCAAGCACATTGGTCATGAAGAACAGCAGCAGAAGTGAGGGCACATCGCGGAAAGTCTGTGCCGCGATCTGTCCCGCGCCATAGGCAATTTGTGTCGGCAGGCGCAGTGCCCGCCCGTCGCTGTTCACCAATTGCGCCTCCCTGGGTGGTCCCATGCTGGTCTGAGCTTAGCTTCCGGGGGGCTTGGGCGGAGCTCCGCCACCTTGCATCATGGCTCTGAACCAGCCGGGAAGCTCTGGCTCAGAAGCGCGCGGCACGCCTCCCGCTCCAACCGGAGCAGGTTTATGGGTGATCGCATAATTCTCCAGCGACGAGAGCGAGCGGTCTGACCAGGCTTCGGGCGCGGTCATGAATTTGGGGTAGTGCTTTTGGGTATGATCAAGCAGCCGCTGGTCGATCTGGTTGATGTCATCATAGGCGCCCATGAAGCATTGGTAGGCGCAATGACCACTGCTTGGCCCCATCAGCATCCAGGGCAGCCAGGGCGTGGTCCGAGTCCAGGTTCCGTTATACTCAACCGAGGTCTTGCGACGATCCTGCATCGCCGCCCAATCGATCTGGTAGAGGAATGTCTCGGTCACCTGATTGAACGGTGATCCGCTTTCGCGCGGCCATTTGGCGGGCTGCAAGGCGTTGGGGTAGAACAAATTGATGTGGCTGAACCAGTTGAGCCAGTTGTTATGCCGACGGAAGTCCAGGATCATCGGGATTTTGACTGGTTTGGCGGCGTTGAGTCCGCCATAGCTTGGCGGCGCGGGATAGAAATCGGTGATTGTGTGGTTGAACGGATCATTGGCCACCGGCGCTACCTTGACCACCTCGTTGAGATAGGGGTTGGTCCATTCTTCGATGATTTCGCCGCTTCTGAGATCCGTATAATAGCCGATTTCACGCAGGACTTTTTTGTATCCGCCATCTTCGCCGTCATTGGGGATCAGCCGCGCGCAGGAAAAGCCGGTGAACCCCACCAGATCGCGTAGCGCCTCGCCCGGGCGGACACCCTGGACGATGCCAGTATACCAGCCGTATTTGGTAGATTTCATGTCGGTGTTTCCGGCGAGCCTGGCCCATGCCTCGCGGCAGCCGCGCTGGGTGGTCAGATCAAGCAGCGGGCCTTTGAGCGAGGATACGACCCCGCCCGCGGCGCTGCGCGCCTTGGCTCCGGCAGAACTTCCCGGCACCACTGCCGAAGCTGCTGCCAGCATTGCTCCTGATGAAAGAAAATCGCGACGGTCCATGGCTAATCCTCACTCGGCGAATAAACTTACGTCTAGTCTGTCACAAGCACTGGACCAATAGATTTCCGGTGCTAGTTTGATCGTCAGGCGGACAGTTGAAGGACTTCATACCGATGGAAAAGGGCGATCCCATTCGCGCGATCACGCGTGGCCTATCGGTTTTGCAGGCGATCAACCGCGGCGGTTCGATTACAATGATGGAAATCGCCCGTTCTTCGCAGGTTCCCTATCCAACCGCCTGCCGGATCGTGCAGACGTTGCTGCATGAAGGAATGATCGAGCGGGAATCGGCCCGCAAACGCTATCGCGCCACTGCGCTGGTGCAAAGTCTGGCATCTGGCTTCCACGATGATAGCCAGCTTGTGGCAATTGCACGGCCGCATATCGATGCAATTTGCGACCGGCTGCTGTGGCCGATTTCGATCACCAGCCGGGTCGGCGCACATATGATGGTCCGCGATTCTACACACACTAGAACATCTCTGACCCTCAACAATTATTACCCCGGGTTCACCCTTCCGATCATGGAATGCTCCAGCGGCAAAGCCTATATGGCCTACTGCAGCGACACAGAGCGCGGGCAATTGCTGGAAGGCCTGCGGACAATCGAGGGCGCGGCCGAAAAACTGGCTATACTGCTGCTGTCCAATGACAATCTGCTGAAAGAGATCCGCCGCAACGGCTATGCTACCCAGTCGCGCAATGCCTATACGGCCAACCCCGGCAAGACCTCGTCAATCGCGGCACCTTTGTTCCGGGGTGAGCAGGTGGTGGGTTCAATCGTTCTGATTTTTTTCTCTGTGGCGATGCCGATGGAGAAGGCGGTCGAGCAATTTCTCGGGCCGCTCAAGGCTACCGCTGATGCGATTTCCGCCGAGCTTAGCGCGATTCCCAAGGCGGCGTAATTTCAGCCTTTCAGAAAGGTGCATACCTTGGCAACCCAGGCCGCTGGCTGTTCATCGGCAATGTCGTGGGTGCCGCCCTCCAGCGTTGCGAAAGCAAAATCCGGTCGCAGCCCATGCGCCCGCTGCGAGGCGGCATAAAGGTCTTCGCCGGTGTTGCTCAGGATCAGCGTTTGGGCTTTCACAGCCATAAGGTCTGCGCCAAGAGCATGGGCAAAGGCCGCCTCAAAGCCCCAGAAGTAATACTCAGGATTGGCCAGCATCTCGGTTACATAGCGGTGCATTGCGGGCAGGTGCGTCCAGCCCGGTGATGCGGCGAGGCGCTGGTTCCATGCGGTCAGCAGATGGCTGCCGTCTGCCTTGGGCTCAAGCGGGGCAAAGCGGAAACTGGCGAAATGCGCGCGCTCTTCGGGGGACAGCAAAGCCAGGCCGTTGAGGATCAACCGGTCGATCCGCTCCGGGAACCGCGCAGCAAAACTGGCGGCGATCGATGCCCCGGTGTGATGGCCCAGGACATGCGCCTTGTCCCAGCCAAGAGCATCCAGCACTGCCGGGATTGCATCGGCATAGCCCGCGATACCCACTGGCGCTTGCGGCCGCGCCGATTGGCCAAAGCCTGGTGTATCCATCGCTGCCACAGCAAAGCCCTGATGCGCCAGCAAAGGCAGCACCGCATCGAACTGCCCGCCGCTTAGCGGTGATTGGTGGAGCAGCAGCAACGGTACGCCGCTGCCCGCCAGCCGCAAATGGATCTGGCCATAAGGCCCATCAACATAAGTGCGGCGAACGGTCACCAATTTACAGCCCAAGACTTCCCGGATTCAAAATCCCCTTGGGATCAAGCTCTGCCTTCAAAGCTTTGAGCAGCGCCCAATGGGCCGGATTGTGATCGCGGGCATAGGGATAGACCTTGCCAATCTGGGAATGGACCCCGCCATGATCATGCATCAGATCGAGCACCCGCGCCTTGATCCGCAGCGCTTCGGCTTCACCAGCCTCCGAACGCGGGTGGACCGGCAGGGATTCGAGATAGTCCGGCTCGATCATCCGGGCATGGTAGGGGGTCTGCGCATCGGGCCAGTAGAAGGCGGGCTCGTAGACAAACGCGGTTGATCCCACCGCCATGAACATGCCGCCTGCCACGATGCCGTGCCGCTGCATCGCTTCTGCTTCGGTATCGAACAGCGCCATCAGCGCATGGTGGAACGGCACTGCCCGGTCATGGGGCAGCTTGGTGTGGCACGGCAGCCAGCGTTCGCCCTTGGGGCCGAGTGTGTTGTGGAACGGGGCGAACGGCATGGCCCGCACCACTTCGGGAACCGAATTGGGAATCTCGTTGCCGAATTCACCGCACAGCCGTTTGACCAGGGCGATCCGGCCATTGGCTTCGGCCTGGTCGATCCCCTCAACAATGAAATGCCCGGCATAGCTGGCAGCGGCAATCTCCTTTTCGCCGGCCAGAGCCATTCGCGCGAGCTTTGCAGCGCCCTTGAATACGCCGGATTGCTTGACGATCCGGCTGGCTATTTCCACCTTGGCTGCGGCATCGGCCTTGCCCAGCTGGCCCTGTTGCAGCACTTCGTTCAGGCCGAAGTTTTCTTCAACAATTCCCTCAATCCCAGCGGCACGGAATGCGCCATGCAGCGCCTCGAACCGGGTGAAGGCGAAGCTGGCGGTGGCAAATGCAGGATGCGCCCGGACCAGCGCCAAGGTGATCCGCGCCTTGACCCCCAATGCGCCGCAGTCTCCGGTAAAAACACCTGACAGATCGGGGCCATAGTAGCGGAAAAAGGGCACCGACTTGGCGGATACGGCGCTGCCGGTGCGGATCAGCTCGCCTTTGCCAGTGATGATGTCGAACGATAGCGCTGCTTCTGCGGCGCAGCCCTGGCCGTGGCTGATCGCATTCATCGACATGCCGCCGCCGACATTGGCGAAGAGCCCGGAATAGCTGCCCCAGAACTTCGTTTTGAAACCCCGCGCCAGCACCGCCTCGCGCAGCTGCGCCCAGGTTACACCGGCTTCAACGGTAACAGTGGCGTTGGTCTCATCAATCTCGATCCGGCATAGCCGCGCGCTGTCGATGGTGATCCCGCCCTGCCTGATATGAGCATAGGCATCGGTATAGCTCGCCCCGCCGCCGCGCATGACGATGGGTGTGCCGCTGTCATAGGCCGCTTTGACCACTGCCTGCAGTTCTGCAATCGATCCCGGGCGGACCACTGCATCGGGCAGCTCTCCTGCCCGGAACACATCATGGCCATAGAATAGCCGGTCAGCCGCATCGGTCAGAACGTGTTCGGGGCCGAGTTGCTGGGTGAGTGTGGCAATTAGGGTCATCAGTTCACTGCGATATCATCAAGCGCGCTGGAATAGCGTTCGGCACTGTCGCCAGTCTGGAGTTCGGCGGCCTGTTTGCGGGCGAGGTAGAACAGCCGGGCAAGGAAATCCTGCCGCCGCAGTTCGCGCGCCTCCAGCGTCGGCTGATCGGGCTCGAACGCCTCGATCTCGGCATCAAGCACGATGCCCTTGGCCGCCGCAACCTTCTCCACCGTGTCGAGACGGTCGCGCACCACCATCAGATCGCCCGCCAGCACCATGATCATCGACATCGCCTCATCAAGGCCGGGGGAGTCATAGAATTGCGGGCGCTTGCCCCGCGCGTTGCGTTCAAGGTTTCTCATGCTGCTTTCCTTTTCATGCCGATTTCCGGGCGATCAGGACTTCCCAACCGCCACCCGGGGCATATTCACCCGCAGTGAATTCACGGTCAGCCAGCGCCTCTGCGGCATCTGCGGTATAGGTTGCATCGGCGGCGGCAAATTCCATTACTGCCATCGGTGCCGTATCAAACCGGATTCCGTCAGCCGAAAACCCTGCATCCTGCGCCATTCGGATCTGGTCCTTGTCGCGCATCGCGCCCCAGAACGGCTCGTTATTATAGTAGGTTTCATTGTCGAGAATGAACTGTCCGAAGGGGTCCACCTTGTTGAACGGCGGCAGATCGGCGTGGATCATCACCCCGCCGGGTTTGAGCAACCGGTGGCATTCGCGGAAAATCCGCGGCATCGCCTGACCAGAAGTTTCATGCAGCAGGATGTGGCTGACAATCAGATCAAAGCTGCCATCCGCAAACCCGGTGTCCTCGGCGCTGCGTTGCAGGAAATTGATGTCCTGCCCCAGCGCCTTGGCCCGGCCGTGGGCATAGCGCACACAAGGTCCGCCAACATCGATCCCGGTAACATCCGCAGCCGGGAACAACTCCTTGTAGGGCACCGTCGAATGGCCGACCGTGCAGCCCATATCGAGGATCCGGGTGGGCGTGAAACCGGGCATGTTTCGCTTGATATAGTTGCATACCGAACGGCCCATATCGTCATTGTCCGGGCCCATATAGCCCATCGCGTAAAGGTAGACGCCGCGATCATACAGCGCGCCCTGGACGATGTCGGTGCTATTCGCTTCGCTGGCATAGCCGCCGGGCATGCAGTGGATGTCCAGCGCCGAAACATAGCGCGGCACTGCAAAGCCGGGATCGGTTTCAACCGCTGCTGAAGAGCTGGCCGAAAGCGCGTGGATCGCCTGCTCCAGTTCGGGCAACTGACGCTCGATCGAACCGATCACCGATTCCCACAGCAGCTCCTGCGCGATCCGGTTGGCCGCCGCATAATGCTGGAAGTAGATGTCCTTGACCATCGCCTTGCGAATATCCCAGCGGTCCGCCGGGGCTTTGCCATGCTGCTTCTCAAAAGCGCGGGCAGCGCGGTTCTGGTAAACGGGGGCTAGCCCCGGAAGCAGCCCCTGCTGGACGAATTGCTTCATGCCCTTGGCAAATTCCTGCCGCGCCCGTTCATCATGATTGGCGCGGGGCAGAGCCGCGTGCTGATGCTGCTGAAAAGTATTGACCATATCCATTGGCGTGGGTCCTCTTGTCGGTGGCGTCGCATTGCCACACCGGTCGGAATGCGTAGTTTATGATGCCTTGATATCCGCCTATCGGTCAACACAAGGCTAGGTTGACCGATCGGTCCTCTTTCTGTTCAACGGTGCGCGAACATACTTGGGAGAATTCAATGGCAACCCGCGCACCGCTTCGATTCGGTCCGGCCACACTGCAAGACGGCGTTAGCAAGCGGCATGCCTGGGGGCTGATGTATGCCTCGTTCGTCACGATTGGGCTTGCCACGGGCATTGCCATCTTGACGCCCTATGTGCTGACCACCAATCTGGGCATTCCGCAGGGGCAGCAAGGCACGGCGCTGGGCACGCTGGCGATTGCCCAGGAACTGGCGCTTCTTCTTGGTTTTGCGCTGTTCGGTGCGATGGCAGACAAGGTTGGGCGGCGCGCGGTTTATTGCTTTGGCATGGCCTTGCTGGCTGTCGCTTATGGTTCCTATGCCTTTGGCACGACCATGGCCGGACTGGTGTTTTTCCGTGTGGTCTATGCCTTCGGAATTGGCGCGGCGACGGGCATGTTTGCTACGATCATCTCTGATTATGCGGTGGTGAATGATCGGGGCAAGCTGACCGCTATGTGCGGGTTCCTCAATGGACTGGGAGTCGTCGTTGCCGCCATTTTTCTTGGCAAGTTGCCTGCATATTTTGCGGCACGCGGGGCCAGCGCGATGGGTGCAGGTCAAGAGTCGCTCGCGGTCGTTGCTGGCGTGGCCGCTATCTCGGGCGTGGTGCTGTGGCTTACGCTCAAGCCTGGAGTGCCTGCGGCCGTCGATCCCAAAAAGCCGATCAGGCAACTTCTGAGCGAAGGGATTGGTGCAGCAAAAGGCAACCGGCGGATCGCAATCTCCTATGTCGCTGCCTTTGTGGCGCGCGGTGACATTGCGATTGTCGGCCTGTTTGCGATCGCCTGGGGAAATCAGGCTGCAATTGCCGATGGCTTCTCTGCCGCAGAGGCTGCCAGCAAGGGCAACATTCCCTTCGTTATCGCACAATCGACAGCACTGCTGTGGCCGGCAATGATCGCGGTGCCGCTGGACCGAATGGCCCGGATGAAGGCACTGGCGCTGACTATGGGCCTGGGCATGGTCGGTTATTGCGCGCTGATCTTTGTCAAAGACCCGCTGTTGCCGATGGCCATTCCGTTCTTCGTATTGCTAGGCATCGGCCAGATCAGCGCCTTCCTTGGCGCGCAGACGATCATTGGCAAAGAAGCGCCAGAGGCGGTTCGCGCCTCGGTGATCGGCGTGTTCAATTTCTGCGGTGCGCTGGGGATCCTGATCCTGACCGGGATCGGCGGGGTGTTGTTTGACCGGGTTGGCCCCTGGGCACCATTCTTCCTGGTCGGCTTGCTCAATGGCGCGGTGGCGTTGCTGGGTTGGGCGCAATATCGGCGCGAACAGGCAGAGAATCTGGTTAAAGGTAACGCATCGTAATCGCGATACTCGTGCCAGTGCCGACCGTTATCTGACTGCGTGTCCAGCGCGGAATACCGCCGGGATTGTTGGAGATACCGACCCCTTCCTTGGGCATGCCGATGAAGTTGGTTTTCAGCTTGCCATCACCATCCTCGTCATGCTGCACGCTGGCGGCGTAGGCACCGGGGGTAAGGCCGGTGAAGCGCACGGTCATGCTGGTTCCAGTGATCCGCAAGGTTTGGCGAACCGTAGTGCGGCTTTTCTGGCAAGTCGGGAAGCCGGCTTTGTCACGCCAGACGCAAGCCAGCAGCGTGCCATTGGTATTGCGGATCCCGCTGACATTGATGGCGAGCGAGCCGGCCTCTCCGGCTCCCAGCAGCAACGGCAGCGCAACAACCAGTGCCAGCGATCCAAACTTTTTGATCATGATATTAGGTCCTCTTACAATTCGTCCGGCACGACGCCGCGCTTTTTGCCCAGCAGCATTCCAGCCAGCATCCGCCCGGTGATTTTGCCATTGGTGAGCCAGCGGATTTTGCGGCCGTGTTCACCGCCTGCCAGTATCTGGTCAACCAGCCAGGGCGTGACATCCTCTACCCGGTCGGCCAGCATATCCAGCTGGCGGCGCAGCTTCGGCCAGGCAGCCGGATCAAGCTGGCGTGCTTCGCGCGCAAAACCATCGCTCAGCAGAATACCGGGCAGGATAGTGCCCATCTTTACCGGGCCGTCCTTCACCTCGCGGATCATGGCGTCGGTGTAATAGCGCAGCGCCAGCTTGGTCATGCCATAGCCGCCCATCCGGTCACGTTGCCGTCCGTCAGAGCCGCCGCCAAGAACGGTATAAATCCAGCCGCTACCCTGCTGCTCCATCCCCGCCAGCGCGATGCGCGTGCCGTGAATCCCGCCGAACAGATTGCTGCCCGTCATTGCGTGAAGTTCATCGAGAGACAGGTTGCGCGTCCATTTGTGCGTTATCGCAAGGCCGGCATTGTTGATCCAGATATCAACTTTGCCAAACCTGCTGATCGCCTTGTCCCACAGTGCCTGAACCTGTGCTGGATCGCTGACATCGACAACCAGCCCGGCTGAACCCGGCAAAGCGGCAATCGCGGCATCAACTTCCGCCTGCTTGCGGCCAGCGACAACGACCGAATAGCCGCAGCGGGCGAAGGCTTCGGCAAGCCCCTTGCCGATACCCCGGGTCGATCCGGTGATGACAACTACCGGCATGGATCAGTTCGCTGCCGCTGCGGGTTTCAACCCGCGGATGATTGTGTTGGGCAGGCGGCTGTTATCCCATTCACCGGGCTGGCCATACTTGGGCTTGGGAGTGGGGCCGAACCGCAGAATGATCAGCTGCTTTGAAGGCACGATCCACATCGCCTGATTGCCGCTACCATCCCACAGAAACAGATCGTCAGCAGCATAGGGTTCGGAGTGAAGCACGCCGATCGGCTGCGAGCGTTCGGGGAAGAACCGGACGCGCTGCTGGTAAGGCTTGCCCAGCCACATATGCAGGCCCCATTTGGGATTGGCGGGCGAAGGCTTCAGCATTTCAGCCACCCAGCCTTCGGCCAGAATACGCTTGCCTTCCCACATGCCGTCATTGGCCAGCAGCAAGCCCATGCGGATAAAACTTTCCGCCGGCAGCATCATGCAACATCCCGAATGGGCCAGACCGCCCGGGCGGTTGATATAGACGGTGCCGCCTTGCGCGCCAATCGGTTGGAGCAGCTCCTTGCCGACGTAATCGGCATAGCGCTGTTTGGTGGCGCGCTCGATGACGATGGCCAGCATGTCAGATGTGATCATCGAATAGTCATATTCGGTGCCCGGCTTGTAATCGGAACGGGTCTCATTGATCAGCAGCTCTTCGTGGTTTTCGCCAAGATATTCGCGCATGGTCTGGCTCCATGGGGCAAAGCTGTTGTAGCTGAACCGCGAAATGCCGCTGGAGTTTTGCAGGAAGTCGCGGATCGTAGCCCCTTGCTTTGGGGTGCCCTTCCACTCTGTGACAAAATCCGACACAGGCTGATCGACTGACTTGATGTGGCCCTGCTCAATCGCGCGGCTGATCACCAGGCCGACGATCATCTTGGCCATGCTTTTCGAAGCAATCAGCCGGTTGCGATCAAACCCTTGCCAGTAAGATGCTTCCTGAAGCTTGCCGCCTTGCCACACCAGAAAGCCATAACTGTCTTTCGATTGAGCATAGTCGCGTGCGGCTTTGAGCGCGGCAGGATCGATTGTCAGCGCCTCAGCTGCTGCCACTCCTAGTGGCGCTGCGTTTGCGCCCGGCACCTTGTCGACCGGGTCATACCATTCGGCCTGCTGCGATTGCCCGCGCGCCTGACTCACTGCCATGCGGAAATAGCGGTCCATATAGGTCTTGTTGGCCAGATAGCCGACCAGCCCGGTCACTATCAGCGCAAGCAGCAGCCAGCCGATCCATTTGAACACGCGTTTTATCTGGCTCATGCGACTGCTCCCGAATTGGACCGCCCTTTGGCGGCGACGATGAATGCCGTTCCCAGCGCCGCCAACATGAACACCGCGCCGATTCCGAATGGTGCATGGTGGCCAAGCGATTGATAGATTGTGCCCGAAACTGCCGGGCCAATCACCCGGCCAAAGCTTGATGCACCCTGGGTCAACCCCATCACCAGCCCGCGATCCCCGTCATTGGTCTGATCCGATGTCAACGTCTGGAATGCCGGGTTGAACAGCCCCAGCCCCAGGGCCAGCAGCGCAAGGCCAGCGATCATTACCGCGCTTGATCCAGCGGATGCCAGCAAGGCAAGGCCCATGGCTTGCGCGGCGACCCCGGCTATCGCCAGTGCTGCGCTGCCAAAGCGCCGCGCCAGCGGCCCCGCCGCGCCGCCCTGCAAGGCTGCCGAAATCAACCCGACCGCACCGAATGAAAGGCCGACGTCGCTTGGGCCCCAGCCAAACTCGTCATGCGCGAAAAACGCCAATGTGGTTTCCATCAGCGCTGCAGATCCGATTGTTAGCATCGTCAGCGCCATCAGAGCCCAGATCAGCGGCTTGGCGCGCAGTACATCGCCCAGCTTGAGATCAGAGCGCGCAGCATGCGCTTCAGCGCGGCGCTCTGCGGTCAGGCTTTCGGGCAAGAACAGGAAAGCGGCGAGTGCGGCGATTGCAGTGATTCCTGCCGAGGTGTAGCCGATGATGGCAAAGTCATTGAGATCGGGGGTGTTGCCAGCGATCAATCCGCCGATGGACGGGCCAAAGATGAAACCCAGGCCAAACGCTGCGCCGATCATCCCCATCGCTTTGGGCCGATCTTCCGGCGTGGTCATATCGCCAACATAGGCAAAGGCCGCCGCGATATTTCCCGCCATCAGTCCGCCGAACAGGCGCGAAAACCCCAGGGTCCAGATGTCGGTCGCATGGGCCATGATAAGGTATGAGACAATCGCGCCCAGCAGGCTGGCGATCAGGATCGGGCGGCGGCCATAGCGATCAGACAGCTTGCCCCACAGCGGCGCACCAACAAACTGGCCAAGCGAGTATGCGGCCATCGCCAGCGTTGTCTGGCCGGGGGTGGCGTCGACCATACTCCCGAAGAACGGGAACACTGGCAGCACCACGCCAAAGCCGACGAGGTTGATGAACGTGATCAGAAACAGCGCGGCAAGCTGCCGCCCTGAGGATGCTTTTGCGCTCATGGCCTAATCCGCCACCACGGCTTCTGGCACGATGCCAGCAGGCAAAAGCGGGGCGGTCTTGAGCACGAAATTCCGGCCTTTATCCTCGCGGCGCTTCGGGCTGGGGATCACCACCGCCCGCCTGCCATCGATGTGATTGCGCAATGCCTCGATGTCCAGCGCCCAGCCCTTGCTGATCAGTTCGCGCCGTTTGAAGCGGAAGGCATTCATCAGACCGTCTGACTTGACCGAAAGCTCGTCGCGCAAATCTGTCGGGACCAGTTCGGGGCAAATTTCTTCGACAATCCGTGTGTCTTGCTCGAAAATCTTGAGCGTGCGCTTGACGCTGTCAGCATCGAACAGCTTCTGCCGAAAGAACGTCCGCGCCATGATCCAGCGAGTCAGTGTGGTGTTTTCGTCGATCGGGGTATTGACGTCAAAAATCACCATCCGCCAGCTCTGGGTCAGCCACACATCCAACCGCATGGTGGCGCCCGAAACGTGGAAGCCCGGCTGCGCCTGAACCGGGGTGCGCTCCTTGCGGACGAATTTCCAGACACCCTTGGGCAGTGGCGGGATATAGGTAACCTTGGCCCGGGCAGACCATTCGTCCTGCTCCATCTCGAAGTCATGGATCTCTGCGCGGTCGCGGTCGCCAAAGCTGGGGTGAACGAATGGCGCATGGGCAAAATCCAGGCCGTTCTCAACGATCCGGACATAATCTGCTTTCCACAGCCATTCGCCGCGCACGGTGCGCCAGTTGGCGGTATCGTCAAATTCAGGGAATTCGGGGAGTGGCGGACGCTCAGCCTCAGGCAGATCGCCCAGGAACACCCAGATCCAGCCATAGCGCTCCTTGACCGGATAGGAATCGACCCGCGCCCGCGCCGGGATCTTCTGATCGGCTGGAAGCGAGGGGATCTTGGTGACATTGCCCGCGCCGTTGTATTGCCAGCCATGGTAGGGGCATTCGACACAGCCATTTTCCATCCGGCCAGCACCCAGCGAAGCGCCGCGATGGACGCAGACGTCTGACAGGCAGTTGATCGTGCCTGTCTCATCCCGGAATAGCACGAAATCAAAGCTTAGCAGCTTAACCCGCTTGGGCTTGTCGGTAATGTTAGCCACCTCTTCGGCGACATACCATTGGTTGATGATCATCAATCAGATCCTTTGAAAATTCAGTTCGGGACTACAGCGATCCCGGTCAAGCATTTGGCGAGGCCCAGCGCGTGCAGTTCCTCCACAGCGCCGCTGGCAGCATCAATCAGGGCAGCCGTCCCTCCGAAGAAATCAAGCGCCCACAATCGCCTGGCGCCAGAGATGGGGTGATTTTCCGCAACGATCACTATCGCCCAGCCGCGCCCTTCGGGCAGCGGCACGGGGGCGACAGATCCGTTGTTCAGCCCTATCCGGCGCAGTTCACTGCCGCAAGCCACCACCAGATCAGCATCATCCAGCAGCGCAATCCCGAACACCAGCGGCGGCGGATCGCTGCGGGTATAGACCGGACCGAGCCTGCGGTTTGCAGACAGATCATGCGCATAGACCTGCGCGCCGGTTTCGCTGGTGTGATACAGCGTCTGGCCATCGGCTGACAATGCCATGTGAGTGACACCCAGAAAGCCGCCCATGCCGCCGTTGGTCTGGGTATCATATTCGGCCAGCACTGTTCCATCAGCCGCCACCCGATAGACCTTGCCTGCACCAGCAAAGCCCGGAATTTCGCCAACCATATGCTCGCCCAGCAGATATTCGCCGCCAGATAGCGGGATCATCGAGCCATAGGCGCGCTGCGGCAGCTTGGAAAACTGCGTGATCTGCTCACCATTCCGGTCAATAGTGGTGATCGCCCGCGCTTGCGGATCAAGCGCGTGCAGCCGGCCCGCAGGATCGATTGCCAGCGCCGAGATCAATCCCCGGTGACCGGTTTCCAGTTCCGCTTTCTGCTGCCACTGCGCATCATATTGGCGGATTTTGCCTTGTCCGGTCGGGAACCGGGCAGTCTCGTCAAGGATTGAGGCAGGGACGAAAATGTCACCTGGGGCGAAGGGTAAGAGCATGGTCATGACGGGCGCCCCGCGCGGTTCAGTCGTTTGGGCCAATTGGCCAGATAGGACGATGGAAACCGCTCCTGTTGCTTGCGCCATGGACCTTGGAGCCGCTGCCACAGACCGCCGAACGGCAGCATGCGGATCAGCACATCGTCGCGCCGCACGAAATGGTGCCAAAGCGCAGCCGCAACATGGCCGAAAATCGTCGCGGTGAGCAGGCAGGCGACGGCAAAGTGGACTTGGAGCAAGCCCGCTAACGTTTCAGCACTTGCCGGGGCAAGCTCTGATAGGTTGAAGCCGTTGAACACTCTGATATCAACCGGCGAAAGCGCGGCCATCCAGATCCCCAGCACACCCTGCAGCAGGATCAGTGCGTAAAGCAGGAAATGGCCTATCTTTGCGCCGCGTTGCGCCCAGCCGGGCGTCGCGGGCGGGATCGCTGGAGGCGGGGCAGCCTTTCGCCAGGCCAGCCGCAGCAGGGTCAGGAACACCATGATCAGTCCGATTGAGGCATGCACCGGGATTGCTTCGGCACGGTCTCGCGGGGCAGTGAAGGCAAAACTCCACGCGGCGGACAACACTGACAGCACCAGCAAGGCGATCAGCCAATGCAGCCACTTGGCGGTTGTCGTATATTGCCGACTGATGGTTCGAAGGGGCCGCATGGATTCGCCTATCCCAATAAGGGACCAATCAGTCAACTTCTTCGGTTCGCGTGGCAATTCCACGTTCCGCATTATCCAGCACGCGGTCAAACATGTTCATAACCACCTGCCAGCTGGTCTCGGAAGACAGGTCGAACCCAAAGAAACGCGGCTGGCAATGCGCGCGCAGGGCCAGATAGGTCGTCGCGGCATAGGCAATCGTGTTGAGCGCCAGATAGTCCTCTCCGCTCAGCACCGGATCGGATTTCAGCACCCGCTCGAAATCGATCCGGACCAGCTGACGGACATGCTCAACCGCTTCCTTGATCTCGGTTGAACGGATGAACTCGCCCGATAAAAGTTCGCACAGTGGCGCATTGGCGCGCAGCATTGTGGCGCATTGGCGGTTGATTATTCGCAGCTTTTCAGCCGGAGCGCGGCGCTCGAACAGCTCCATCGGCTCACCGACGATCTCTTCCAGCGGCGGCCAGATGCCGCGCTGCCGGACCCACTCAACTGCCAGACCCGGCAATCCACCAAAATAGTCATAAAGCGGCTTCTTGCCGACGCTTGCTTCCTTGATCAATGCGTTCACGCCCAGTCCGGACACACCATCGCGCACCAGCAACCGGCCAAACGCATCAATGATCGCAGCCTCAGTATCGCGCCGACGATCACTGTTGCTGCGGCTAGGTCGTGGGCGTGGCAATCTGTCCGTTAGGCGAATATCCACGTCATTTCCCAAAGTCCCCATGCGATCATGCCTTGCCTTTTGTCGCGTTGCAAAGCAAGAGTGACCGGGTGGTCCCTTTTTGACAAGCGGGGATTTGGGGAATTGAGGGGTGCCGGGCAACGATCCGGCGCGTTTCTAGGGGAGTAAACATGACAAAACGCAATGTATTGATGGCCTCTTGCGGGCTCGCCACCGTGGCGATCGGATTTATGGCTGCTCCTGCGCTGGCGCAGTCGGGTGGTGATTCTGGTGTTGCGGCTCTCGAAGCAAGGGCCGAGATTCTGGTTACCGCGCGGAGGCGGGAAGAATCTGTTCAAGATATCCCCCTGTCAGTAAGTGCATTTTCTGCCGTCCAGATTGAGCGTGAGTCTTTGCGACGGGTCGAGGATCTGACCAGGCTGACCGCCGGATTGACCTTTGACATCGGCGGCTTCCCCAATGACACCCGCCCCGCCCTGCGCGGGATGCAGGCAGAACGCGGACGGCCTTCGGTGGCAGTATTGCTCGATGGACAAGACCTGTCTGGCGAAAACCTGTCCATTGCGGGCGGATCGGCAGCCCTTCGGATGGGTTTGATCGATCTTGAACGGATCGAAGTTGTCAAAGGCCCGCAGGCAACGCTTTACGGGCGCAATGCCTTTGCTGGCGCGATCAACTACATCTCGAAAAAGCCTGAGTTTGAATTTGGCGGGCAGGTTACCGGAGAGATGGGAACGGGTAATCTGTTCGGCGTTACCGGTTCAATTACCGGTCCAATCGCCCCCGGCATTCTTGCATTTCGAGTGAACGGTAACATCAGAGATTTCGGCGGATATTACCGCAACCCGGTCAATGGCGGACAGCTGGGCGCTGAGCACAATGAGGGCGTTGCTGGTTCCTTGCTGTTTACGCCGACATCGGGCCTCAAAATCATCGGCAGGATCCAGTATAGCAAGGATTCAGCATCCGATAACCCAACCGCCTATATCGGCGCGAATACCCGGCTTCAGACCCCCGGCGGCACCTATACCGCAGGACCGCCCGGGACACCGCCAACCGCGTGTCCTGCTGTTCTAGTCCCGCCAATCTTCGCCGCTTGCACCAGAGGAACCTATGTCGGCGTTATCAGCGCCACCCAGGCCAATGTGCAAATGGGTCTCAATCCGATTACCGGCCAGCCGCCATTCGGGATGAGGATGGATTCAACGATTGGTTCTGTTCATGTCGAGTGGAAAACCGATAGCTTTGGCACGTTCCATTATAATTTCGGCTATTTGAAAGATCATTCAACCATCGAGCAGGACGGGGACTTCTCAAGCTTCCCGGCACCTGCGGGCAACAACATTCTTTCATTGTCGGTTCTGCAATCTCTGGATTATCGCAACAAGCACACCGATCATGTGGCTTACTGGACGTATGATTCTGACCGGATCAATCTGCTGATCGGCGGTCAGAAATTCAACGAGACATCTTCACTGATCAACACCAGCCAGTTCTGGCTGCGCAACCCGACATCGAACCTTGCCGGGCCGCCGTTCTTCTTGGCAACATCGCCTCTTTCCGTTCCCACACATCCCGACATTGCTACCCGCAAGACTGATTATAGCGCCTTCTTTGCCGGTGCCAGCGTTGAGATCGTGAACGGCCTCAAGCTGTCTGCCGATGTGCGCTACAACAAGGATGAAATCGTCTACAACACACTGGGATTGCGGCGGCAGGATGTGTCGCTTTCGAAACTGGTGCCAACCTGCCTTCCCGGCTTTGCCCAGGGCGCGACCTTTAGCCCATCCGCCCCGGCAACCTCGCCGCCCCCTGGCGTAGTCGTCGCTTGCCCGCAAACCGGCAGCATTAACGACAGCCGTTGGACGCCGCGCTTTACCGCAGAATATCACGTCATGCCTGATGTGATGGTCTATGGGTCTTATGCCGAAGGGTTCAAGCCGGGCGGCTTCAATACCAACGAGCAGGTTTCCCTTACCAACCAGCTATACCGCGCAGAATCGGTGCAAACCTATGAGCTAGGTATCAAATCAAGCTGGCTTGATCGCCGTTTGGTGATCAACATGGATGTCTATCGCAACAACTACAAAGATCAGCAGATCGGGGTTCAGCTGACCTCAGGCAACAATGTCACCACCGCCGGCATTGTCAATGCCGCCGCCGTGATCGTCAAGGGTTTCGAAGCTGACATCAGCTGGAGAATTGCCAGCCCTCTAACCCTTGGCGTCAATTATGCCTATACCGATGCGAAATACGAAAACTACATTCAAGGACCGCCACCGCGCGCTTTGCCTGCGGTCGTAGCCGCTTGCGGGGTTGCCGCAGGACAAACCTCTTCGGATACCAATCGGGCCGAAGCAGGCAATATCTGCGCTGATTTTTCCGGCAAGCACGTTGGCAAAAGCCCGCGTCATTCGCTCAACGTTTCGGCTCTTTACGAGAGAAGCATGGGTGATGGGAAAAACCTGTTTGCCGAAATCAATGGCAGCTACCGCTCTGAGCGCTTCACCGATGAATCCAATCTGGCGAGGCTGCCGGCATATTGGCTTTGGAGCCTTAAGGTTGGCGCAGAAATTGACAATTTCTCGGTCACCATGGGCGTGACCAATCTGCTCAATTCAAAGGTAATCCAGAGCGCGCAGCGCAATATTGACTTCGGCTTGCCCGAAGGCTTTGCGCCGGGACGGGCCTTCATCGCCTATCTTCCAAACCCGCGCGCGTTGAATTTGCGGGTCGGGTTCAAGTTCTAGGGGCCAGTTCGGCCGGTAACGAGAAAAGCCGGCTGGTAACGATAAAAGCCAGCCTGTAACGAGAAAAGAAAGGGCGGCGCTCCCAACTGCCGCCCTTCCTTACCTGCAAGTCCCGGCGTAACGTCGCAGTTCGTGCCGGGGCTTGCAGGCTCTACCTTTTGAAAACTGTTCCGATCGCCGCGGCCAGAGCGCTGGCTTGTTGCGGGATTGTGCTGCCGCCAGGGGCGCCGCCATAGATCACCGTGGTCTTGCCCAGCTGATACCGCCTGACATAAGGCTTGGTCCAGTCGACCCCTTTGGGCGGACCCATATAGGTGCGGTAGCCGGGGAAGCCATCAAACATCAGCGCCGAATGGGCGAACAGATTGTCGGTGTTTTCGGCCAGGAATTCCAGCGGAACGGCAACCGCCACTGCCATACCCTGCGCCTGTGCCCGCCGATAAAGTTCGTGGACCGAAACAATCACATTGTCCGGATCCTCTAGCGGGTCAGCAAAAGCCTCCGATGCAGTATAGGCTTCGACCTTGGCATAGCCCTTGGCACGCAAGATGGCCTCCATTTGCGGGTTCAGCCGCTGTGAAATTGCCTTGACCCGGCTGGACCAGCTGTCGCTTTGGGCCAGGCTGGGCGGCAGTCCGTGAAGGGTGAATATCCCCATCGCTGCCTGTCCCGGCGCAGTTGCAGCTGGCAGGTTGCGGGCAAAATTGTCCAGCATCAGCCGATCAAAGGCTGGCTGGCTGGCCAGATAGGGCGGAATCACGATCTTGATCCGCTTGCCGCCATGGGTCTTGCGCCATTGTTCGACCGTTTTGTGAACCGCGACGAACGAACCGTCCAATTCTTCGAAATCCGAATAAATCGGCTGAGTGCTGGTCAGCACCAGCGTGTCAGCGCCCGCATCAAGCACGCGAATGATGGCTTGCTCTTTGGCATGGGGATCGAAAGCATCGGCGACTTCACCTGCTACAATCGGGTGACGCGCCCTTACCTCGCTCAAGGCCAGCTGCGCCATTTCCAGTGTCTGGCTGTAATGTGGCAGATAGCCATCCGGCAGGACCGGATAATAGATGAACCGCATCTTGGCGACCGTCTTTGCAGCCGCAGTCCGCATTCCCTGCTTGCGGCCGGGATAGATGTAGTAACCAAAATCATGCGGAATGGTTGCCGATGGCTTGGTCCAACGCAGCTGGCCGCCCTGGAATTTGACGATCCACGGCACGCCATCAACATCCGCTTCGCGGCCATCGATGTCCATCAAGCGCTTGGGGGCATAGCGCTGCTGCTGATAAGGATTGTCCGGATCAACAAGCACGACGCCCGAATCAACACCCGCAAAAACATTGATCGGCCAAGGGATTACTTGCGTGAGAATTTTTTCGACGAAATTGGAATAGAACCGCTGGTCAAAGCGTTCGGGCTGCAGCAGCGAGACCACTACTACGCCGACCTTGCCTTCCAGCTTGGTATCGCCCGCTTCAATCAGCGCTTGCCCCGAGAAGTCAGGCCCGCGATTGGCATACCACAGCGGCGCAGCGACGACGCCGCTGAAAGCAAGAGTGCGCCAGGCAGCTCCCCACAGGAATTTTCCGATCATAGCTTCGTCTGCGCCTCCGATGTGCGGTGGTGCGTGAATGTGCGGGCGAAGGCAAGCGAGCGAGCCGCGCTCCTATTCTATCCACTTGGCGAACAGGCGGCGGCTGGGGCAAGGTGGCAGCATCAATCGGGGGCAAGAGGCCGAAATGAACGACGAAGTTGCGATCATCGGTGCGGGATTGGGCGGGCTGACCTGCGCGCTCGCCCTGGCCCGGGCTGGCAAACCCGTCGCGGTCTATGAGCAAGCGCCGCAGCTGGCTGAGGTTGGGGCGGGAATAACGCTAAGTCCCAATGCCAGCCGGATATTCATTCATCTGGGGCTTGAGCCGGGGATGCGCCAGCTTGGCGTGGTCCCGCCGCGCCAGCTGACCCAGAACTTGCAGACCGGTGAAGTGCTGGTCGAGCGTGAGCGGGGGACCATGGTGGAGGCGCAATATGGTGCGCCCTATATTCACCTTCACCGGGCCGATCTGCACAGGTTGCTGGCCGATGCGCTGGAAGCAGCCCAACCCGGCGCTATCAGGCTCGATCACAGACTGGAACAAATCTCCAGTGATCCCGATCGTGCCGTGATGCGCTTTGCGGGCGGTATGGAGGTCAGTGCCGCTGTGGCGGTTGGGGCAGACGGGGTGAAATCGATCACCCGCGACCAGCTGTTCGACACCGCTCCGCCGCAGTTCACCGGCCAGGTTGCGTGGCGCGGGGTGTTGCCCAAAAGCGATTTGCCGGAGGCTGTCCAGACCCTGCTGCCCGGCATCTGGATTGGCGAAAAGCGGCTGTTTATGCGCTATCCGATCCGCGATTGGGCGCTGGTCAATTACGTCGCCTTCGTCAATCTGGCGGGCTGGGAAGAAGAAGGCTGGGCCATTCCTTCAAGCAAGGAAGAATTGCTGGGCCACTATGCCGATGCAGAGCCCATGCTCAAGGCGCTGATAACCGCAACGCCGCCGGGGCAGCTGTTCAAATGGGCGCTGCATGCGCGCGAACCGCTGGACAGCTGGATTGCCGGCTCTGTCACGCTGCTTGGCGATGCAGCGCATGGGATGTTGCCATTCATGGGGCAGGGCGCCGCAACCGCGCTGGAAGACGGCATGGTGCTGGCGCGCTGTCTGATCAATTTTGACAAGCAGGAAGCGCTCAGCCGCTATGAGGCTGCGCGGCGCGAGCGGACCACCATGGTGCAAACCCAGTCGCGTCTGCTGGGCCTGCAATTCCAGGGCAAGAATCCTGAAAGCTATGGCAAAGGGCCGATCCTTAATGAGGATACGCTGGGTCTGTTTGCCTATGATGCGATAAACTGCCCGATCTGATCGGGCGAGGGGGAAAGTCATGTCTAATATAGTGGTAACTGGCAGCACGCGGGGCATTGGGCTGGGACTGGTGAAGGCGTTTCGTGCGCTGGGACACAACGTAGTGGTCAGCTCACGCGGGCAAGCCGCAGTTGACAAGGCTGTTGCTGAGGTTGGCAGCTCGGCGGGGAGCGGCAAGGTGGTTGGCCATGCCTGCGATGTGGCAGATCAGGCTGCGGTGCAGCGGCTTTGGGATGCCGCCTTTGCCGCGCTGGGCAGCGTTGATATCTGGATCAACAATGCCGGACTGGCAGGCCCGCGTAAGAACGTGGCCGACCTCTCGCGCGAAGAGATCGCGCCGGTCATCGATACCAATATCTGGGGTATGATCTGGGGAACACAGGTGCCCCTGGCGGGCATGGGCGCGCAGGGCCATGGCAAGATCTTCAACTTCGAAGGGTTCGGATCGGATGGGATGTCCGCGGCCGGACTTACCGTTTATGGCCTGACAAAGCGCGCGCTGACCTATTTCACCAAAAGCGTGAACAAGGAGATCAAGGGCTCGCCCGTGCTGCTCGGCACGATCAGCCCGGGGATTGTGGTCACAGACCTGCTGGAAGAGGCCAGAGACGCCGATCCGGTGCAGTGGGAACGGACCAAGAAGTTCTACAACATTCTGGCCGACAAGGTTGAAACAGTCGCCCCCTATATCGCTGCCGAAGTTCTCAAGGCAAACAAGCCGGGAACTGCAATCAAGTGGCTGACTACCCCAAAAGCCATCTGGCGCTTTGCCACTGCCGGGATCACCAAGCGGCGGTTGCTGCCATAATATCCGCAGCTATAATATGTGATAACCGGTATTGCTGACCTCGGTTGCCGCGATTGGCCGAATGCTGCCGCTCGCGCTTTCGGGTTTGCCGCATTACACCAAGGTGCAATGAGCTTGACTCATTTCCCCCTTCCCCGTCGGGGAAGGGTCGGGGAAGGGTCGGGGATGGGGGAGCGAGGCCCCTTGGCCTCGCGTCATCGCTAGCGTGGAACCCCCACCCCCAACCC
>JANMNP010000008.1:0-4445 GCA_031374105.1 Novosphingobium sp. | reverse complement strand
GCAGGCGACCACGCTGTCGGGCGGCGAGGCGCAGCGGGTCAAACTGGCCAAGGAACTCAGCAGGCGGTCAACCGGGCAGACGCTCTATATCCTCGACGAGCCGACCACCGGGCTGCATTTTGAGGATGTCCGCAAACTGCTCGAAGTGCTGCACCGGCTGGTCGATCAGGGCAACAGCGTGGTGGTGATCGAACATAACCTCGATGTGATCAAGACCGCCGACTGGATCATCGATCTGGGGCCAGAGGGCGGCGTGCGCGGGGGTGAGGTTGTGGCAGAAGGCACGCCCGAGGTGGTGGCCAAGAACCCGCGCAGCTTTACCGGGGGGTATCTGGGGGCACTGTTGGCGCGTTAGTTCTTAAGCTTAGTCGGCGACAACTTCGCATCACATGCGCAACTTCACTTGGCGTTCAGCATGGGGCTGGCTATAGGCTTCTCCATGCTCGTCAAATCACCACTGAAACTCGCCCTTCTTGCAACTGCCGCTGCTGCGATGGCGCTAACGTCTGGCTGCGCCGGTCGTGGGGGCAAGGCGAAGGATACGGCCTTTATCGCTCGCGATGTCGATACGCTGTATACGGCCGCCAAGGATCGGCTTGACCGGGGCGATACAAAGGTCGCCGCCGCCTTGTTTGATGAGGTGGAGCGCCAGCATCCTTACTCACCCTGGGCCCGGCGGGCTCAGTTGATGAGCGCGTTCAGCTATTACGTCGCGCGTGATTATAACAAGTCGGTCGCCTCGGCGCAGCGGTTCCTTTCGATCCATCCGGGCAACCGCGATGCGCCCTATGCCTATTACCTCGTCGCGCTGTGCTATTATGAGCAGATCAGTGATGTCACCCGCGACCAGAAGGTAACCCAGCAGTCCCTGACCGCGCTTAATGAGGTAACGCGCCGATATCCCACCACCCGCTACGCTGGCGATGCGCGGCTCAAGATCGATCTCGTCAATGATCACCTTGCGGGCAAGGAGATGGAAGTGGGGCGTTTTTACGAGCGGTCGGGCAAATGGCTGGCGGCTTCGCTGCGGTTCCGCAACGTGATCGAAAAGTATCAGACCACCAGCCATGCACCCGAAGCGCTTTACCGGCTGGTAGAAACCAATCTGGCGCTTGGAGTCCCCGAAGAGGCACAAAAGGCCGCTGCCGTGCTCGGCGCCAACTATCCCGGCAATGAATGGTATGAAAAGGCCTTCAAGCTGATGAACAAGCATGCTCCGGCCACACTGACCAGTTGAGCTTTCTGGCCAGCTGAGCTTTCTGACCAGCTGAGCTTTCCGGATTGCGATAATCAGGCCTGCATTTCTACCTCGCTGGTTGACATTCCGATCGGGGAAGCCTTCACTGGCTTTTCCATGCTTTCGCAGAAAACCCGCTATACCATCCGCGCCTTTCAGCATCTTGCCGACCAATGGCGGCAGGGACCAATCCGGCTTGATGCGATCGCCGAGGCGCAGAATATTCCGCGTAAATTCCTTACCGTGATCTTGGCCGAAATGGTCCGTGAGGGGCTGGTCATCTCGCACCGCGGGCGCGATGGCGGGTATGAGCTGGCGCTTGCTCCGATCGACATCCGCTATGGCGACATCATTCGCCTGACGCGCGGCAGCCTTGCGTTGGTCCCCTGCGCGGCGCGCAATGCGCATGAACATTGCACCAACTGTCTGCCCGAGGCGGAGTGCCGGCTGCGCGGGCTGATGCTGGTTCTGCGCGATGAGATGGCAACGATGCTGGACCGGGTGTCGCTCGCTGATCCGATTATACTGGAGCCGCCGTTCCCTGATGTCGCGGAGTTTGCCGATTCTCCAACGCTGGCCAGTTCCAAAGCCGGGTGACGGGCCGATCAAGGTCAGCTAGAACGAGTCGGGAACGATGCTTACCCAACTCTCCATACGCAATATCGTCTTGATTGAGGCGCTAGACCTCGCCTTCACTGGCGGGCTGGGCGTACTTACTGGCGAGACGGGGGCGGGCAAATCGATCCTGCTCGATGCCCTGGGGCTGGTGCTGGGCAACCGCGCTGAATCGGGCCTGGTTCGTGCAGGTGAGGATCAGGCCAGCGTCAGCGCCAGCTTTGAGTTCGATAAGCTGCCTGCTCAAATCCGCGCGATGTTGAGCGAAGCTGCGGTTGAAGTTGAACCGGGCGAGCCGTTGATCCTGAAGCGCCGCCTTAAAGCAGATGGCGGCAGCAAGGCCTTTGTCAACGATCAGCCAGTCGGTGCTGCACTGCTCCGCGATTTGGCAGCACATCTGGTGGAACTGCATGGTCAGCATGACGATCGAGGGCTGGTCAATCCGCGCGGCCACCGGGCGTTGGTGGATCGCTATGCGCGCGCAGACGGCGCGAGTGTCGAGGCCGCATGGCGCGATTGGCGGGCTTGCGAAGAGGCGCTTGGCGCGGCGCGGGCGGCGGTTGCGCAGGCCTCAGCTGATCAGGATCTGCTGCTGGCCCATCTGGCTGAACTGACCACACTTGCCCCCGAAGCAGGCGAAGAGGCCGAACTTGCCGAGGCCCGTGCCACGATGCAGAAAGGTGAGCGGCTGTCGGGCGATCTGGCCGAATTGCAGCATTTGTGGAGTGGGTCTGATTCGGCACTCGCCAGTCTGCGCAGCGCGGGGCGTCGGCTCGACCGGATTGCGCTTGAGCATCCCCTGCTGACCGAAGCGCTGGCAGCGCTGGACCGCGCTGTGATCGAGGCGAGCGAGGCCGAGGATAGGCTAGCGCGGGCTTCCGAGGCGCTGAGCCATGATCCCCAGAGCCTTGACCGGATCGAAACACGGCTGTTCGAGTTGCGCGCAATGGCCCGCAAGCATGGCTGCCAGGTGGATGAGCTACCCGCAAGAATGCTGGCAATGCGCAGCGCTCTCGATGCGATCGAGAGCGGCGAGGCAGAGCTGGAGGCATTGGAACGGGCCGCGCAGGACGCCGGCCTCAACTACCGCGCCCGCGCCGAGGGACTTTCGATCTGCCGGATTGAGGCCGCAATAAAGCTGGACACTGCGGTGGCGGATGAGCTTGCCCCGCTCAAACTCGATGCCGCGCGTTTCCGTACCGCCGTCACCCGGCTGGCTGAGGAGCGCTGGGGGCCGGGCGGGATTGATATGGTCGAGTTCCTGATCAGCACCAATCCCGGCGCGGATTTTGCCCCGCTTAACAAGATCGCCAGCGGCGGCGAACTGTCCCGCTTCATCCTTGCGCTCAAGGTTGCGCTGGCCGAACAAGGCGGGGCGGCCACGGTGATTTTTGACGAGATTGACCGCGGCGTCGGCGGCGCTGTCGCCAGCGCGATCGGCGAACGGCTGGCGCGGCTGGCTGGCCAAGGAACAGGGGGCGGCGGGCAGCTGCTGGCCGTAACCCACAGCCCGCAGGTCGCCGCGCGCGGGGGAACGCATTATGTCATCGCCAAATCGAGCGAAGGCACGGTCACCCGCACCTCAGTCGCACTGCTCGATAGCGCCGGGCGGCAGGAAGAGATCGCCCGGATGCTGTCAGGCGCAGAGATCACCAGCGAAGCGCGGGCGCAGGCAGACCGCCTGCTCGAACAAGCGTGATGGGACTCGGTGATTGGCTTGGCATCTATGGTGCTGCGCTTGCAACATGCCTTGCTGCAATTCAATTTGTTCAATGGCGTCAATCAAGGCAGTTTCTGTCTGTTAGTTTTATCCACATTTTCGATAAAGGTGAAGAATTTATTGAATTGTCGATTGCAAATAGAGGCAATAATCCGGTTCAACTTGATTTCGTTGCGGCTGGGTACTGTGCACGATACTTCAAGCGGCCATTTTCGATCACGTGCTTGAACTTGCGATCAATGGATCCTGCGCGAGACATCGACAGACGTGAACTGAAATATCCCAATAGTTTTGATGGCAAGATATTATCTCCTGGAGATCTCGTCCGTGCGAATATCTCTAAGACTGAAGTTCTTGCGCTGAATGACACGCACCAAAATGATGGAATTTTCGGTATATCAGGATATTTTGCAAAGCGACCATGCGTGTGGGTGGAGCATTCCCAAAGCAATCAGGAAATCTGTAAAGTCATAAAATGGACAGACTGAGAGAAACGGATACCGCCAACGATCCGCTGCTCCGCCCGGTCTGGAATTGCCTCAATGGCCGCCAATCCCGACTGGCGGTCGCGCGCGGCACGGCGGTGCGGATCGATCCGCGCTACGGTCCGTTTGCGGCGGCGCAGGATCAGTCGGGTGAGGCGCAGGCGGCACTGGCGGCGCTGCTGACTCGACCCGGTGATGCGGTGTGGCTGGTCGAGGCTGAGCCATGGCCAGCCCCGCCGGGCACCCGTGTGGTGCGGACCGCCACGCTGCTGCAGATGGTCGCTGAACATCCCATGCCGCCGCAGCCCGCCGACGGTGAGTTCGTGACGCTGGGCGGGGTCGATGCGCCCGAAATGGCTGCTCTGGCCGGTGCGACTGAGCCGGGGCC
>JANMNP010000003.1:0-12207 GCA_031374105.1 Novosphingobium sp. | reverse complement strand
TTCTTTTTCCGGGAAATGTCGCCGCCGTAGCATTTGGCGGTCACATCCTTGCGCATGGCCTGGATGGTTTCGCGGGCGATTACCTTGCCGCCGATTGCGGCCTGGATCGGCACTTTGAAGAGGTGGCGGGGGATCAGGTCTTTCAGGCGTTCGCACATGTGGCGGCCGCGTTCTTCGGCGACGCCGCGGTGGACGATCATCGAGAGGGCGTCGACCGCCTCGTTGTTGACGAGGATGCTCATCTTGACGAGGTCGCCTTCGCGCAGGCCGATCTGTTCGTAATCGAAGCTGGCATAGCCGCGGCTGATGGATTTCAGGCGGTCGTAGAAATCGAACACCACTTCGTTGAGCGGCAGTTCATAGGTGATCTGGGCGCGGCCGCCGACGTAGGTGAGGTCGGTCTGCACGCCGCGGCGATCCTGGCACAGCTTGAGGATGGAGCCGAGATATTCATCAGGCGTGTAGATCACCGCCTTGATCCACGGCTCGTCGATCTGTTCGATCCGGCTGGGATCGGGATAATCGGCCGGGTTGTGGAGCATGATCTCGGCGGCGGCGTCGGTTTTGGATTTGCGCAGCTGAATGCGGTAAACCACGGATGGCGCGGTGGTGATCAGATCGAGATCATATTCGCGCGTCAAACGCTCCTGGATGATTTCGAGGTGGAGCAGGCCAAGGAACCCGCAGCGGAAACCAAAGCCGAGCGCGGCGCTGGATTCCATCTCGAAGCTGAAGCTGGCGTCGTTGAGGCGCAGGCGGGCGATGCTCTCGCGCAGTTTTTCGAAATCAGCAGCGTCAACCGGGAACAGGCCGCAGAACACGACTGGCTGGACTTCCTTGAAGCCTGCGAGCGCCTTGGCCGCGCCCTGTTTGACGGTGGTGATGGTATCGCCGACCTTGGCCTGCGCCACTTCCTTGATCTGGGCGGTGATGAAGCCGATTTCGCCGGGGCCAAGCTCGTCCAGCACTTCGATCTTGGGACGCATGCAGCCAACCCGGTCGACCAGATGCTCAGTGCCGCCAGCCATAAATTTGATTTGCAGGCCCTTTTTGATCACGCCATCAATCACGCGGACGAGGATCACCACACCGAGATACGGATCGTACCAGCTGTCGACCAGCATGGCCTTCAGCGGCGCGGCGCGATCGCCCTTGGGCGCAGGGATGCGGGTGACAATCGCTTCGAGCACCTCGGCGATGCCGATCCCCGATTTGGCGCTGGTGAGGACGGCGTTACTGGCGTCGAGGCCGATGATCTCCTCAATCTCGGCGCGGACTTTTTCAGGCTCGGCGGCGGGAAGGTCGATCTTGTTGATGACGGGGACGATCTCATGGTCGTGCTCAATCGATTGGTAGACGTTGGCCAGCGTCTGCGCTTCGACGCCTTGCGCCGCGTCGACTACGAGCAGCGCGCCTTCGCAAGCGGCGAGGCTGCGCGAGACTTCATAGGCGAAGTCGACGTGGCCGGGGGTGTCCATCAGATTAAGCTCATATTCGAGCCCGTCCTTGGCGGTGTAGCGCAGGCGGACCGTCTGGGCCTTGATGGTGATCCCGCGCTCTTTCTCAATGTCCATGTTATCAAGGACTTGTGCGCTCATCTCACGCTCGGTCAGCCCGCCGGTCAGCTGGATAAGCCGGTCAGCCAGGGTCGACTTGCCATGGTCAATATGGGCGATAATCGAGAAGTTACGGATCAGGGCCAGTTCAGTCATTGCGCGCCGTTAGCAGCGCAGCACCGCGCTGTCAGCAGCCCATTCAGGCTGCGTTGCTAGCCTTGGGGATGGACTTGGCAGCTACCTGCCCGAACTTCGGTAGTGAGAAGGTGCTAGCGCCGCCAAGTTGGGTCGGCAGTTGCATCCCCGGTGCCAGCGCAGTTACCGGCATACCTGCCGCGGCCAGCACATAGGGTGAAATCCGATGCCGGGTGCACAGCCCGCCAGCGCCATCATCGACCAGAGGTGCCTCAAACTCGATTCCCTGGTTTGATCCCTGTGAACGCCTCACTTTGCCAACCGCCAGCTGCCCCTCGCCAAAATCGATCACGAACGTAGTTCCCAAGGGCACATCAAGCAGCCCTTCGATCATTGCGCCGTTGCAGGAAAGATTGCGCATGGTCACTTCATAGCGGTGATCTTCATGGATGACGCCGATCTTGCGGAACACGGTGCGGCGATCGGGACGGTATCGACTGGGTCCACTGGGATCGATAACCCATTCGCCGCTGGTCATCGCTTCGCTGACATCGTCAAACGAAATCGCTCCAGCATAAGTGAAGCCCTGAATCTGAGCGACGTTTAGGCTGCGCATCATTTCAAGCTCGTCCAGCGCCTCAATTCCTTCGGCGGTGGTGTCCATATCCAGTGCCTTGGCAAGGCTGACAATCGCGGTGATGATCGCGCGATTCCGGTTGCCCGGTTCGGTAACGCCGCGGATGAATTCCTGATCGATCTTGATCTTGTCAAAGGGTGCCTTGCGCAAATAGGCGAGCGACGAATAGCCGGTCCCGAAATCGTCCAGCACCAGCCTGACGCCCAGCTTTTTAAGCGCTGCGAACATTGCATCAGTCGCCGCATCATCGGCAATGAAGATTGATTCCGTGAGTTCCAACTCAAGCCGATCGGGGTTGATCCCTGAATTGGCCAAAGCCTGAGCTACGACAGTGGGAAACGCGGTGTTGCTGAACTGGACTGGTGACACATTGACTGCAATTCTGACATTTCCCGGCAGCAGCACGGCCTCATCACAGGCCCGGCGCAACGCCCAGTCACCCAATGCGCCGATCAGATTGCTTTCCTCGGCTATCGGAATGAACAGGCCGGGCGAAACATTTCCCAATTCCGGGTGTTCCCAGCGCATCAATGCTTCCAGCGTAACAACCTTGTTGGAACGGGCATCAACGATCGGCTGGTAGCACAGACGGATCTGATCCTTCCCGAGGGCATCGCGCAGGTCTTCTTCAATTTTGCGGCGACTTTCAGCTTCGGAGTGGAGGTCGCTGGAATAGAACCGGAACTGTCCGCGCCCGCCGCCCTTTGAGGCATAAAGCGCCAGATCAGCGCTGCGCACCAGATCGCCGCTGCTGACCCCGTCATAGGGCGCAATCGCAATACCGACAGATGCGCCGATCACGCAGCGACTGCCCTCAATCGAATAGGGCTGCGAGATAATCGAGATGACCGTCTTGGCGATTTCACCCAGCCGCCCGCGATCATCGATATCAGGCAGAATTATCTGGAATTCATCGCCGCCAAGCCGGCCGATTTCAAACGACTTGTCGAGCACACGCGGCAAGCGCTGTGCCACCTGCTTTAGCAACTCATCGCCTGCGGGATGCCCCAGCGTATCATTGACCTGCTTGAACCGATCGAGATCAATCATCATGATCGCGCAGCTGCGTTTTGCCGACTTGTAGGCAGTAAGCGTCGCAACAAGGCGCGATTCCATCCGGTGACGATTGGCAAGTCCGGTTAGCGAATCATACATTGCCAGCCGCGACGCTTCGCGCTGATTCTCGCGCGTTGCAGTTACGTCTGAGCCATTGCCGCGATAACCAATGAATTCGCCTCTGGAATCGAACTGAGGTCTACCTGAGATTGACCACCAGACTTCTTGCCCTTCGAGAGCCGCGCGCACCGACAGATCGACGAAGGTTTTGCGGGCGCTGAGGATCAACGGCAAGGTCCGCTCGATCGTGTCATCCTCATCACGATCGAGGATGAACAATGATTGCACCGGCGTTCCGATAATGTCCTGACGTGGCCGGTCCATCTGGGTGGCAATGCAATCAGATACATAGGTGATTTGGCCACGTGTATCGCTGGCCCAAAACCAGCCAGCGCCTGACTGTTCATAATCGCGCAGCAGAAGCATCGCCTGGCGAAGTTCGTTTCCAGTAGGCATCGGCGCATCAGCATGCGCTTCACGCCCGGCTTTGCTGCCGAGCATTCCGCGAAACCGACCCATACCTGCTGTGCCCGACACGCCCAAATTCAATCCCACCTGCGAACAATGTTGATTAAGTCTGCAACAATAGACGAACATGGTTACCGATATGATAAGCTGCATTTCGGAAATTGATCGGGAACCGCGGCAGTTTTTTCTGGCAGATCAGGTGCTTTGCGCACGCCGAATTGACGTCCCGGACCGGCCTGAATCGCTTGGTGCAATCAGGGCGATCCGGCCGGATTCGTCGAGGGCCAGCGGGGTTGAAAACTCCACCCCCATCCTGTCTTCCTGACACCACCGGGCTGTCACTGTCACCGGGTGCCCGTCGGCAATCATAGTCCTGAAAATCGTGCCCGCCGGCACATTCCAGAGCCCTTCAACCAATGCACCTGTTGAGGATATGTTGCGGATGGTGCCGTGATACTGTTGACCACCTTGATCGAGCGTAATCTTGCGCAACATGGTCTGGCGGGTTGATCTTGCCGAACGGGGGCCTTGCGCAACGGCGGTCAGGCCCAACGCAAGTTGCTGGGTCGCTTCATCGCGGCTCATCGGTTTGGCATAGATGAAGCCTTGGACGTGGCTGCATCCCAACATCCGGACCAGATCCAATTCGTCCATGGTTTCGACGCCCTCAGCCGTGGTTTCCATTCCCAAAGCCTCGGCCAGGCTGACAATCGCGGAGATAATCGCGCCGTTGCGGCTACCCTGGATCGTTGCTCCCCGGACAAAACTCTGGTCGATCTTGATCTTGTCAAAAGGCGCGCGCTTCAGATAGCCAAGCGACGAATAGCCAGTGCCGAAGTCATCGAGCGCAAGACGGACACCGACCCGCTTAAGCGCTGCGAACATCGCTTCGGTGCCTTCATCGTCGTTCAGGAATACGCTCTCGGTAATCTCCAGTTCCAGCCGCGATGGGTCAAGCTGAGCGGCGGCAAGCGCATGGGTGACTATTGAGGGCAATGCGGGATTGGCAAACTGCAATGGTGAGACATTTACTGCCACCCGGACGCTGGTCGGCCAGCTTGCAAGGTCCATGCAGGCAGTACGCAGTGCCCATTCGCCAATCGGTGCGATCAGCCCGGTATCCTCGGCAATCGGGATGAATTTTGTTGGCGAGATTGGGCCCTTGGTCGGGTGGTTCCAGCGCAGTAGCGCCTCAAAGCCTGTTATTTTCTCGGTCGGTGTATGGACCACAGGCTGATAATATAGCTCAAGGCTGCCATTTCCCAGCGCATCGCGCAAATCCTGCTCCATCTCTCGCCGATCCTCGGCGTCGCTGTGGAGATCCGCGGCATAAAAATGATGGCGGCCGCGCCCGGCATCCTTGGCTGCATAAAGTGCAAGGTCAGCATTGCGGATAATCGCTTCGGAGGTCACTCCATCTTCGGGCGATAGGGCGATACCAATCGAAACCCCGATCACAACCCGGTGTCCATCTATCGAATAGGGATGTGACAACTCATCAATGATCTTCCTGGCCAAATCGGCCAGGTCATCACGGCGATGGCGGCCAGCCAGGATCACCTGGAACTCATCCCCGCCCAACCGGCCCACGCGGCCCAGCAGGCCAACTGTTTTTTCCAGCCGAATAGCCACCTGCTTTAGCAGGCTGTCTCCGGCAGGATGGCCCATCGTATCATTGACTTGCTTGAACCGATCAAGATCCAGCAAGAACACCGCGCAAGCCCGATGATCAAGGTTTCGGGCAACAAGCAGCTTTTCTAGAGTCTGCGAAATCTGAAAGCGGTTGGCCAGACTGGTCAGCGAATCATAGTGCGCCAGTCGGGTGGCGGTTTCGTCAGACTTCTTCTTTTCGGTCAGATCGCTGCCTGAACCGCGAAATCCGATGAAATTGTTGAAGCTGTCAAAAATCGGCCGCCCGGTAACCGACCACCACCGTTCTTCGCTTTGTGTTGCGGCGCGGATCGCAAGATCGTTGAACGATGATCTTGCGGTCAGGAAGAAGGCCAGCGTCCGCTCGCCCTCCTGCCCATGCGCGCCATTGATGAACAGTTCCGCAAACGGCCGGCCGATCAGTGTTGGTGCTTTGCGGCCCAGCGCCGCGCCAACTGTGGGCGAGACATAGGTTATTGCCCCGCGCCGGTCGGTTTCCCAGAACCAGACTTGGCCGGCTTGCTCATAATCACGCAGGATCTCTTCGGCGCGCAGTTGCGCATGCCTGCGCTCTCGGTGAGCTTCGGCGGCTTTCGCGTCGATGCTGGCTTGCCGGATCGCCGCAAAAACCCCTGCCGCCGCCCCAACACCCAGCACAACAAAGGTTCCCGATGTGCCTGCGACCAGCGCAACGCCGGTCCAGAGGGCAATTTGGCCGATGATTATCGTGGGCAGCCGTTCGCGCAGGATTATTGCGGCGATCATGCTGATAATCGTCAACACCCCCAGCGCGGTTTCCCAGCTAAGCCCCTCGCCGTGCATGACCCAGCGCGCCAGAGCAACGCCATACAGCATCATTGGCAGGCCAACTGCTCCAACCATCACGGCACCGCGCAATAGATTGGAATGCGTGCCGTCCTGTTTGAGGCCGCTGAAAAATGATGACGCCGCAATCAGCGCGATCGCAACGGAAGCGTGAGAAAACGATAGCAGAGCAGGAATAGAATGCGAAATTATGCTCGCCAGGATCACTCCTGTAGCCATGACTGGTGCCATTAATGCCCAGTTTTGCCCGATCAAACTGCTTCGCGATGGATCCTGTGCAACGGGGCGCAGCGGGTTGGTACGCCCGCGCGGCGCGGCTTGTTCAGCAACTATCTGTGGCGAACCATCTACAGGTCCAACGGGCGCAAGGACGGGCACGCGCGCTTCGCGCTGGGGCTGAGCCTCAATGCTCTGCCTAGCTGTTCGTCCAGTCATGCACTGGCTATTACGCCCGTAGCGCTTGAAAAATGATTAAATCCTCGTGCTTAAGTATGTCGATAGTGCTTGGAAGAGCGCTTGAATTGAGTTGGTGTGCCGTGCATGTTCTGGGCTCAAACCAGACAACATAAGGCTCACGGATGCGCCATATTGCAATAATCGGCTCTGGACCGGCAGGGTACTACACAGCCGAAGCCGCCCAGAAGCATTGGGGAGATGAGGTTCGGGTCGATATATTTGACATGCTTCCAGTACCTTATGGGCTGATCCGAACCGGTGTCGCGCCCGATCACCAATCAATCAAGGCCGTCTCCAAGCGATATGAAGGCACTGCATTGTCTGACAACGTCCGCTTCGTCGGCAATGTAACGATCGGCAGGGACGTTTCGATCGCCGAGCTTCAGGGGCTTTATGATGCGGTAGTGCTGGCAACCGGCGCGCCCAATGACAAGCCGGCGGGCATCCCTGGCGAGGATCTGGACAACGTATTTGGCAGCGCCGCCTTTGTGGGCTGGTACAATGGCCATCCGCAGTTTGCGGGGCTTGATCCGAAGCTGGACGGGAAGACCGCTGTGGTGATCGGCAATGGCAACGTCGCGCTGGATGTCGCGCGCATTCTTGCCAAAACGCAGGAAGAGTTTTCAGGCAGCGATATCGTGGGCCATGCGCTCCACGCCCTAGCAAGTTCAGCTATCGAGCGGATTGTTTTGCTCGGCCGCCGCGGCCCGCATCAGATCGCGATGACCCCCAAGGAACTTGGCGAGTTGGCACATCTGACCCGCGCCTGTCCGCGCGTCGATCCGTCCGACCTGCCCCCAGAAGGCGACGATGCGCTGCTTGAGCCAGGGCAACGCAAATCGGTCAATCATCTGCGCAGCTTTGCCGCAATTCCCGAGGAATTCCGCAGCGACAAACAACAGGAAATCGAGTTTGATTTCTTTGCCTCCCCAAAAGTGATTATGGGCGATGGCCGGGTCACCGGGGTCGAGGTGGAACGCACTACACTCGACAGCAATGGCCGGGCCAGCACCACTGGAGAAACCTACACGATCGATTGTGAACTGATCGTCACCTGCATCGGCTATCGCACCTCTCCGATTCCTGGCGTTCCGTTTGAGGAAAGCGCAGGCCGCTTTGCCAATGATGAAGGGCGGATCATGCCGGGGCTTTACTGCGTCGGATGGGCCAGACGCGGCCCTTCGGGAACCATCGGCACCAACCGGCCTGATGGGTTCGGTGTGGTGGAACGGATCGCCGAGGATATTGGCGGTGGCGTTCTGGGTAATGGCGGCAAAAAGGGCCGACCCGGATTTGATGAATTGGCGGCATCGCGCAACCTCGATGTCGTCACCTTCCGCGACTGGAAGAAGATCGAGGAGGCCGAGGTCAGCCGCGCCCGCGATGGCGCTCCGCGCGAAAAATTCGTCGATGTCGCGGCAATGATTGTGGCGCGCAGTTCTGTTTAATCGGGCAATTAATCTCGACTCACGGGGAATTCACTGACATTCTGCGGTCAATCCAACCGGAGAGAGTCCATGCCTGCTTTCGATCTGATCATCCGCAACGGCACTATCGTCGATGGTACAGGCGCGCCGCGCTTTGCAGGCGATGTTGCGGTAAAGGACGGGCTCATTGCCGCCGTCGGAACAGTAAGCGGCGATGCTGCGCAGGAAATCGATGCAGGCGGCAATGTCGTCGCTCCCGGCTGGGTTGATATTCACACGCATTACGATGGTCAGGCCACCTGGGATGCCGAAATGGCACCATCGAGCTGGCACGGTGTCACCACAGTCGTCATGGGCAATTGCGGGGTTGGCTTCGCGCCCGCCGCGCCTGATCGGCATGAATGGCTGATCAGCCTGATGGAGGGGGTGGAGGACATCCCCGGCACAGCCCTTGCCGAAGGGATGAAGTGGAACTGGGAGACCTTCCCCGAATACCTCGACGCGCTGGAAGCGATGCCGCGCAGCATCGATATCGGCACCCAGGTTCCACACGGCGCGGTGCGCGCCTATGTGCTTGGCGACCGCGAACAGCCGGGCGCGGTGCCGACGGCGGATGACATCGAAAAAATGTCAGCGATTGTCGAAGATGGGCTGCGCGCTGGCGCGCTAGGCTTTTCGACAAGCCGTACGGTGCTGCACAAGTCGATCGACGGCGAACTGGTCCCCGGCACTACCGCCACCGCCGAAGAGCTGATCGCGATCGGCCGCGCAATGGGCCGGGTCGGTTATGGGGTGTTTGAACATACTTCCGACCTGCTGCCCGAGTGGGATGAATTTGGCTGGATGGAGCGACTGAGCAAGGAAACTGGCCTGCCAATCGTGATGTCGATGCTACAATCGCCGATCAAGCAGATGAATTGGCGCGATCAGATGGCGGCGCTCAAATCGGCGAATGACAATGGCGCAAATATCGTTGCTGGCATCGGCCTTCGCGGCATCGGCGTGATCATGAATTGGCGCGGCACTGTCCACCCGTTTGTGTCGAAACCGGCCTGGCGCCAAATCGCGAAATTGCCATGGCCTGTGCAGCGGGCAAAATTGGCAGACCCGGCTTTCAAGGCGCAATTGCTGGCGGAGCAAAACCTGCCCTCGCCTTCACCCGATATGGACGCATTTTTCTTTCTGGTGACAGCCGCATGGGCGATGCAATATCCGATGGAACCCGGCTTCAACTATGAGCCGACGCGTGATGACAGCATCGCTGGCTTTGCCGCGGCAGCGGGCAGAAGTGGGGCCGAATATGCCTATGACCAGCTGATGGCCGATGATGCCAACGGCATGATCTATCTTCCAATTATCAACTACATGGACGGTAATCTCGATTTCACCAGAGAGCTGCTGTTGCGGGATGATATTGTCGCTTCGCTGTCCGATGGCGGGGCGCATTGCGGGACGATCTGCGATGCCGCCGCGCCAACATTCCTGCTAAGCTATTGGACGCGCGACCGAAAGGGCGGAACCATACCGCTGGAACTGGCGATAAAGCGCCAGTGCCACGATACCGCCCGGCTCTATGGCCTCGATGATCGCGGCATCCTCGCCCCCGGCTATCTCGCCGATATCAACATCATCGATATGGCCAGAATCAAGCTGGGCCATCCTTGGCTGGAATTCGATCTTCCAGCGGGCGGCAAGCGGCTGCTGCAAAAGGCGGAAGGCTATATCGCCACGATCAAGGGCGGCGAGGTGACCTTCCGCGACGGGGCATGGACCGGGGCCACACCCGGCGGACTGATTCGCGGACCGCAGCGGGCTGAGATGCTGGAAGCGGCAGAATAGGCTGAGCCTTCAGGGCCGGATAACGATCCCCACGGCGGGATCGGCGGTGCCTTTGACCGTCGCTGCAAATGCGGCCTCCGCTGCGCCGAGGCCGCTGCGTTCATCCACAGCGACAGCGCCTTCAGTCTCGCCCAGGAAGATCGCCCAGCTCGCCCCTACTGCCTCGCCAAAGCCTTTGGGGCCAAGTTCCTTGATCGTTGCAACCGCATGATCGGGGGCGAAGAACAGGATAGGTGCTGGCCCGGGGAGCGGCCCATTCTCGCGCCCAAAGCCTGCGCCGACATGGGTTGCGCCAACGGTGCAAGAGTATTTCAGCTGATCGCCCAGCGCGGTGTGGACGGCGTGAAGCAAGGTCGCATTTCCAGCAAAGTCGACAGAAATACTCGGCTCCTGCGGCAGGCTGGCAATATCTCCATAGGCCAGAACCTCGTCATACAGCACGGTCGCTTTCACAAATGAAACATTGCCCGCAGACGTCAGTCCGATCCGCTTGATCTGTGGTGATTTATCGCGTGCGACGCTTGCCAGCGCCATCGCAGTCTTGGATGACGCGCTGGTGCAGATCAGCGTCTGCGCCCCGAACCAATCTTCGCGCCGCATCATTGATTCGATCAGGAAGCCGGTCTTGAACAATGGCCCGAAGATCATCCGCTGCGCTTCACGCGCCGGATCATGTTCGGGATCGGCTGCAAGGCGGCTGTATTGGTTGTAGATCGGGCTCATCGGCTGGCGGTGCGCCGCACCATCGCTGAATCCGCCAGCGGAGATATTCACTGGCAGCACATCCAGATGCGTCGCCATCGGGAGGTAGCCATAGACGCGATCACCCACGGCGACATCGGGATGGTTTGACGTCTCAACCACCGCATGCCCCCACATCGGCACCACGCCCCAATCACCCTCATCGGAAAAGAAGTTCCAATAACCAAACGCATCGCCTGCGACTGCATAGGTGACATTGTTGGCGGTGACGGCAAAGCTTTCGACCTTCAGGCGGATAGCGTTATCGGGGAGAGCGGGGAGATCACGCGAAACGAGGCGAGTCTCGGTGATGTTGCCGCGGGCAACTTGGACAGTTTGGGACATGGATTACTCTCCTGATTTAGACTAGGTCAAATACTGCGTCAGCTTCGCCCGCACCTGCCCCAAAAGGTTGGCAGTCAAAGCGCCGCTCTTTCGGGACCGGCTGGCTTCAACAGTTGAAATCTTCGCTGTCCTCACCACACATGGCACATTCAAACCGCATTCGGCGAAGTTGTGCTCCAGCGAAACATCGCCCTGCCACCCCTTGTTCGCCGCGCTGGTGATCATCAGCACCCATAGAAGTTGGATCCCGCCTGCGGGGGACTGGACGCTGACCACGAGGGCTGGACGCTCTCGCACCCGAGGGACTTCGACAAATGGGAATGGCACCCAGACAATATCGCCGGACTTGAACGAAGTATCAGCGATGGTCGAACGCCCTGCAATCAGCGTCGCTAGCCCATTCGGTAAAGCTATCGAAATTTCCGACGAAGGGATCAGTTGCCGCGCGGGCGCGGGTCATGACTACAGAATCGCCGTCAATTTCCCAAACTACATCGTCACCCGGCATCAACCCAAGCGCAAGCCGCACTGCGCGCGGAATCGTGGTTTGTGCTTTCGCAGTGATACGACCGAGGATCATTTTATCTTGGTAAGGGATTTCCTTACTATCGACAAGATAGTTCTTCAATCACGCCAAGCCCGGTCAGAAATAGACCGATTTATTCCTGAAAATATATTTCAAAAGCCAAACTAGCGACCAAACTCCGCCCGTTAAGACCGTCAATACAATGTGGGGAAGATGACGGAACGGGCGCAACTGTCCGGTTCCGCCGACTGCAGTTCCGCCGACCGCAGCCCCGCCGCCGCCACCGCCTGCGTTCATAAAGACTTGCGGGGTGGATTGAGCAGCTCGCATAGCCTCTTCAGCCTTGCGCATACTTACATCAATTGTCTCGCCGCAGTGGCGGCACTTCTTTGCATTGGCCGAAACAAGCTCATCGCAAAATGGGCAATTTACACTGGCGGTCTGAAGCTCGGGGGGGGGGGGGGGGGGGGGGGGGGGGGGGGGGGG
>JANMNP010000080.1:0-39530 GCA_031374105.1 Novosphingobium sp. | reverse complement strand
TGTGGGGAGCGTAATAAGAATAGTCGGCTTCGCCGCCGCCCCTTCTCCTCCGCGTCTCCGCGCCTCCGCGTGATAAATCTTCTCTGCGACCGCTGAGCGACCAAAACCCTTCGTTCCCGTCCAGTTCCAACTTCTCCACCGTGATTCCGCCCCCTGTGGATAAGTCTAAAGATTCTTCTTGCGCGACTCACTTTTGAGGCGCAGCTTTTGTGTGTCGAGAGGGTGATTGGCCCGGACCTTGGAAGGGGGAAACCCTTGAAAAGGATCGAGAAAGTTTAACCCAAACGATGCGGCAGCGATGCCCGCAGCAACATCGGAAAACACGCCTCGTGCGTTCCTCGGAACAAGCCTGGCGAACCGCAGATGCGGCGGTGGCGCGCAGCCGGAAGGTCGATTTCGAACGGCCCGTTGCAAGAGCAAGGAAGCCTGGCTTCGGCAAGGTGGAGCAGCAGGACCAAAGGGCAGGAGAGAGACCGATCTCGGAACCGCCAGGTGGAAGGGAAAAGTTCTTCGGAACCGGAACCGACCGCCTGACGGAACCGGACGTCGGCAGATATGCCGGACGATGAGTGTCGGCTCAACAGAGCCACCGGAACGCGAGCGACAGAATGATCGGTGAAGACTTGCCACTCCTTCGGGATTTGGTGGGTCCTAGTCAGTCAGGCCCGATGCGACGAGCATCACGATGCAATTCACCCTCGGTGCGATAGTACGCGAGGTGTTCTAAAGCGCATCACCGCGGCCACCCTGCCCTGAGCGACCCCGGGCAAGACATTCGTCAAGTCGTCCGATTTGAAGCAGGCGACTATGGGGCCGGCAGCGATGTCGGCCCCATTTCTTTGTGCCGAAAAGTTGGGGGGCCGGCAGCGATGTCGGCCCCATTTCTTTGTGCCGAAAAGTTGGGGGGCCGGCAGCGATGTCGGCCCCATTTCTTTTTGAAATCCTTGCCCGCCTCTGGCCACTCACATTGCAGTGCTATAGCGGGGCTATTGTAGTGCGAAAGCGGGACCGTCTCAGTGCCGCTGCAGACTGGAAGCAACATGACCACCAGACACCTTGTTGACCCCGAAATTCTGATGATGATCGATGCCATGCCGCTCCGCGAATTTGATCGGGAAAGCTTGCCGCAAATCCGGGCCGAGACTGAAGATCGGTTCAAATTCCTCGGCGAACCGCCACTTGCTGCCGAAGTGAAGGTGATTGACGGCCCCGGCGGCGCGCTCAAAATCTATTGGTTTGACCCCGCCCCCGGCACCACCGGCCGCCCTGCCTTGCTCCACATTCACGGCGGCGGGATGATTATCGGTTCGGCCAGCGGAATGCAGATCGGGCCATCCGCAATGGCGCTGGCGCTGGGCTTTCCGGTGGCTTCGGTCGAATATCGGCTCGCCCCGGAAACCCCCTTCCCCGGCCCGCAGGAGGACTGCCTCGCCGCGCTTACATGGCTTTCAGCGCAGGCGTCCGAGCTTGGGATTGATCCCGAACGCATTGGTATCATTGGCGAAAGTGCAGGAGCCGGACTGGGCGCAGCGGTGGCACTGATGGCGCGCGATCTGGGCGGCCCGCAGCTTGCCGCGCAGTTTCTGATCTACCCAATGCTCGATCACCGCACCGGCAGCGAAGACTGCCGCCACCGCAATCGCCACACTGGCGAATTCATCTGGACCCGATCGTCAAACCGCTTTGGCTGGGAGGCCTTGCGCGGTGACTATGCCGCAGTAGATGCCCGTAAAGGCTGGTTTTCTCCTAGCCTCGCCGATGATCTGACTGCTCTGCCTACAAGCTGGATCGGCACTGGCAGCCTCGATCTGTTTTTCGACGAAGACCTCGATTACGCGCGGCGACTGGTCGATGCCGGGGTGCCCGTTGAACTCCACAGCTACCCCGGCGCAATCCATGGCTTCAACATGATGGCCGGGGCGCATATCGCGCAATGCTTCAACCGCGATTTAATGAGCGCGATTGGCCGAATTTTGCAGAGCAGTTGAACCCTGAGTATTGCACAATAACGACCGGAAAGCCTGAGCTTCCCGGTCGTTATTGTAACTCCAAAGTTGCTTGGCCTAGAACTTAAAGCCAGCCTCCACGCCGATCAGGCGGCGTGCACCGGGTGAGATAAACGAACCGCCGAACTCGATCGCCGGGATTGCTTCGGAAATATACTCCTTATCGAGCACGTTCTCCGCAAAGGCGGTCAAATTCCAGTTCTCGCCTTCAAACCCAAACCGCAGATTGAGCACCCCGAAGGCATCGCGCTTCGCCGCGCCATAGCTGCCATTGCCTGCGGCTGCGGGATTGGGGAAGAATGGGGCGAACAACGAAACGGGCAGCAGTGCGCTGAACACGGTCGGGCGGTTCTGATCCTGCACGGTGTGGAACCAGGTAGGCCCGGTGATCCGGTAATCGGCCCGCATCACCACATCGATACTGTCCGTCAGTGGCGCATCGATCTGGCTGCCAAGATTGATCGTATAATCAGCGGTGTAAGGCGATTTTTTGCCAACGGTGTAGGGCCGCGAATTGTTCTTCTTGATCTCGCTGTCCGTGAAATTGACACCGCCGAACAATGTCCATCCTTTGACGATCTTGGCGCTGGCGTTAAACTCAACACCCTTCACATCCACCTGATCAATGTTGGAAACGACGCGCAGCAGCCCAAAGCTTCCCACGAAAAATTCGAAGAACTGCATGTCAGTGATGCGGGTGTAATAGCCGGCCAGATCGAACGTTATCCGGTTATCCAGCAGCGATCCCTTGATACCAGCCTCAAACGCGCTTGACCGTTCCTTGCGATAGCGGTCGTTGATGAAGACGCCAGCGTTGATCGTCCCAAAGGCACCGGTCGAATTGTTGAAAAACTGGTTGATCGTGGCTGAGGCGCCGGTGTTGTTAAACCCGCCTGATTTGAAACCAATCCCCCAGTTTGCATAGATGTTGGTGTTCGCACTGGGGGTGAAGCTGATTGTCAGCTTGGGCTCAAGTTGCTTGAAGCTCTCGCTCTGATCGGGGATCACGCCGGTCGCAGGCAGGCCAGGATTGAGTTTGGTTCCGGTAATCGGATCGAACACGTTGGGCACCCGGTTAGAGACCGAGCGATCCTCAATATCATAGCGCAAGGCCAGACCCAGCTTCAAAGCGTCCGATACCTTGTAATCGGCCGAGCCGAACGCGGCAAAAACATTGGTGGTAAAGTCGTCAGAATAGAGCTGCGAGGTAGGGTTGCTGGTGCCCGGCGCATTATACAAATTGCGCAATACGCCCTGCCCCAGATCGGCACCCAGGCTGACGCCGACCGAGCGGTCGATGTGCAGATAATAGCCGCCTAGCTGCCAGCTGAGCGGTCCATCTCCGTTTGAGGCAAGCCGCAGTTCGCCGCTGAAGTCCTTTTGGTTGCGGACCTGAAACTGGGTGCCATCGCACGTCGTCGGACTGTAGGGACCGAAGGTCGATCCGGAGAAGTTGAAGATGAACGGTACCGGGATCGCCCCGATCACCCCAGGCGCATTGACCGGAAACCCGGTATTCGCAGCGGTTGAAGCAAAGCAGGCATTCTGTACCGCCAGATTGGTAGGATTCGGGGGTGCCCCAAAAGCTGGGGCTATATAGCGGGCAAAATCGGCCGAAGTGCCGTCAGCCGTCAGGCTCTGCCGCACATCCGAATAGAGCGCCCATGCGGTCAACTTTACAGAATCGAAATCATGCTCAATCTTGGCCGATATATCGAAGCTGCTCTGCTCATTGGTCGGACGGATATTGCTGTAGTAACGGAAGGTGTGGGCATCAACGTCTTCGAAGAAGGCCCCGCCCAGCGCGGGCAGATGGAACGCCGCATTAAAATTGATCGATGCACCCGAAAGTTTGGAATAACGAGCCTTTACATCTAGTTCGGTCGCATCGCCCAGCCGGGTCAGAAACCGGCCATCGAGCGACCAGACTTTTTGATCATCAACCACCTTGGTGTTCTGCAAGAATAGGTTCTGGTAAAATCCGTCAGTCTGACGGTAATATCCCGAAAGCACCACGCCGCCAGCGCCGAGCGGCGCAGAAACATAGGCTGAGCCTTCCAGCGTATTTTCATTGGCATAGCTTAGTTTTCCGCCAGCCTCCAAAGTGTCACCTGGCTTCAGGGTCGAAATCACAATCGCCCCGGCCGCAGCATTGCGCCCATAAATCGCGCCTTGCGGCCCCTTGAGAACTTCGATCTGGCGCAAAGTTCCCTGATTCTGGTTGAGCTGAGCCGAATTGGTCTTGAGAATGCCATCAACGACCAGCGCCACGGAGCTTTCAGCATCTCGCGCGCCGTTGATGCCGCGAATGTTGATTTGAGTGTCACCGGCTTCAGCTGTGCCGGTGACGATCGTCACACCAGGAGTGAGTTGCGTGAAATCCTGAGCATTCTGAACTCCGGTTTTTGCCAGAGTGTCTGCGGTCAACACCGAAACCGATGCAGGAACTTCGATAAGCCGCTCATTCTGCCGCCGCGCGGTTACAATGATCGCGCCTTCTTCGCTTTCAACACCAGCCTCAGCTTCCTGAGCCAGCGCCGGAATAGCCGCAAAGGCGAGGCCAACGATTGAGGCAGAGGCCATCCATTGAGTGAAACGCATTTGAGAACTCCCTGTTCAATGTTCGCTGGCCGGATATTCTTACGATCCGAACCAATTCGCAGCTTGCTACGCAATCTCTATATTGTATACAAACTGCCTAGGTCAAGCAATTTGGGAGTTGAGATGTCGCGCGCCTCCGACCGCGCTTACGCCGGGATCCGCAGCATGATCCTTTCGGGCGAGCTCCCAGCCGGGGCATCGCTTGGGGAAGAGGCATTGGCGGAGCGCTGCGGTGTGTCGCGCACCCCGGTGCGTGATGCCTTGCGCAGGCTAGAGGCAGAGCTGCTGGTCAAGCGCAACGAGTCTCAGCGAAGCTTTGTGGCTGATTGGTCGCTAAGCGATGTGGCCGACGCGTTTGAATTGCGGGCCATCCTCGAAGGCCACGCTGCCCGCCGCGCCGCAGAGCGGATGGACGACACCACCTTGCAGCGGTTACGCGCCTGCAACAATGCGATCTTTGAGGCTATTCAGCCCCACCAGCCCAATATTGCAGGCTTTCTTGAAGGCAATCGCGGTTTCCACGCAATCATCCTTGAGGCATCAGGCTCGCGCCGCCTCACATCACTGCTCGCCACGTTAATCGAACAGCCTGTGATTTGGCGAACGGCGAACCACTATGGCCGCGAGGCGCTGCGCCGTTCGCATGGGGAGCATGACGAGTTGCTGTCAGCCTTCGCGCGCCGCGACGGTGCCTGGGCCGAAGCCTTGATGGCTGCACATATCCGCCGCGCCTTCCATGCCTATGCCGATGCCCATCAGGGTCTGGCGACTTTCGAACTGGCACGGACAGCATGAGCGAACTGTATACAGATCAGATAGAGATGGTCGAAGTTTCCCCGCGTGACGGGCTCCAGAACGAGAAGATCGAGGTTTGTACTGCTTACAAGCTGAAGCTGATCGAATTTGCACTCGCCGCAAAAGTGCGTCGCATCGAGGTTGCAAGCTTTGTGAACCCGCGCGCCGTCCCGCAGATGGCAGATGCCGAAGCGGTCTGCGCAGGATTGCCGGATAGGCCTGACGTAACCTACATTGGTCTGGTGATGAACCAGAGGGGAGCCGATCGCGCGCTGGCGACAGGGCGGATTAATCAGCTCGGCGCGGTAGCGGTTACAACCGACACTTTCGCAATGGCCAATCAGGGCCAGACCAGCGACGGATCTGTCGATGCATCGCGCGCCATCATCTCGGCAGCGCGCGCTGCGGGAAAAACCGGCCAAGCGACTATTGCTGCAAGCTTTGGCTGCCCGTTTGAGGGCGAAGTATCTGAAGGCCGGGTGATCGCCATGGCCATTGCAATTGCCGAAGCTGGGGCAGTGGAAATCGGCCTCGCCGATACAATCGGCGTTGCCAATCCGGCGCATGTTGCACGGCTGGTTGCCCGGGTGCGCGAGGCGATCGACCCATTACCGGTCCGCGTTCATTTCCACAACACACGCGGCACTGGTCTTGCCAATGTCTGGGCGGCAATTGGGGCCGGGGCGCGGATCGTCGATGCCTCGATCGGCGGGCTAGGTGGCTGCCCATTCGCACCCGGCGCGGCTGGGAATGTTTCGACCGAAGACGTAGTCTACATGCTGGAACGGGCCGGGATCGGCACTGGACTTGAATTGCCACAGCTGGTCGAAGCCAATCTTTGGCTGGCCGGGATCATGAATCGGAAATTGCCCGGAATGGTTGCGCATACGTCGCCATTTCCCGCGGCGGCTTAGGAGTAGAAGCGGATGGGTTACCGCCTTGGTGTTGATGTTGGTGGAACGTTCACTGACCTGTTGCTGTTCAATGTCGAAACGGGCGCCTGCTGGCGGCACAAGACGCCGTCGACGCCGCATGACAGCTCAGAAGGCATTCTGAACGGGGTTAATGCAATCTGCGCCGAGGCAGGGGTCGCGGCAAAGGATATCGAATATTTCCTCCACGGGACGACGGTGGCCACCAATGCAGTGCTGGAAGGCAAGGGCGCGCGGGTTGGCCTTATCACTACCGAGGGTTTTCGCCATATCATGCAGATCGCACGCAGCTTTGTACCGGGCGGGCTGGCGGGCTGGATCATCTGGCCCAAGCCAGTGCCGCTGGCCGCGCTGGAAGATACGGTCACCATAAAAGGCCGGATGAATGCTGAGGGGCAGGAGTTCCGCCCACTGGAAGACGCAGACATTCGTGCCGCGCTGACCCAGCTCAAAAATCAGGGCGTTGAGGCAATCACCGTCTCGCTCATCAATGCCTACACCAATGGCGCGCATGAAAGCCGCGTGGGAGAGCTGGCGGCAGAGATCATGCCCGATGTGCCGATTTCCCTCAGCCATGAAGTCCTGCCCGAAATGCAGGAATATGAGCGGACCCTGACGACGGTTGCCAATGCAGCAGTACGTCCGATCGTCGGTAAATATGTCTCCAACTTGCGCGCCAAGCTGGCTGAGGCCGGGATGGCGGGCAAGCTATCCCTGCTCCGTTCCGACGGCGGGCTCATGTCCGCCTTGAAGGCAGAGGAACATCCGGTCAATATTCTGATGTCCGGCCCGGCGGGCGGCGTCACTGGCGCTTTGTGGGTCGGCAAGAACGCCGGTATCCGCAATATCCTGACGCTTGACGTTGGCGGCACGTCTACCGATGTCGCGCTGATCGAAAACCTCGAGCCGCGCCGCCAGCGCACCACCGAGGTTGGCCACCTTTCTGTCCGCGCCTCAGCGCTTGATGTGAAGACAGTAGGCGCGGGCGGCGGCTCTATCGCTTATGTGCCGGAATTGACCAAGGCACTGCGCGTCGGCCCGCAATCGGCTGGTGCTGTCCCCGGCCCGGTCGCCTATGGCAAAGGCGGCGAGCTGCCGACTGTAACTGACGCCAATCTGGTGCTGGGATACTTGCCCGAAAACCTGCTAGGCGGCAGCTTCAAGCTGGACCGGGAGGGCGCGAAAAAGGCGGTGCAGACCATTGCTGATGCGCTGGGGATCGATCTGATGGCCGCTGCGCGCGGGATCATCGATATCGTCAACGAGAACATGTTCGGTGCGCTGCGGATGATCTCAGTCCAGCAGGGCTATGATCCGCGCCACTTTGCGCTGATGGGCTTTGGCGGAGCGGGTCCGCTCCACGTCAATGCGGTTGCGCGGCTGATGAGCAGCTGGCCCGCTATTTCGCCAGTGTCTCCAGGTGTGCTGTGCGCGCTTGGGGACGCCACCACACGGATGCGCACAGAAACTGCGCGCAGTTTCTCGCGGCTTGCCAACCAGACCAAGGCCGAGGAACTGATCGCGATGCTTGACGAGATGGCCACGCAGACCCGCGCCGAGCTCGCCGCTGACGGGGTGCCGGAAAGCACCATCACCAGCGAGTTTGAAGTCGATGTCCGCTATGCCGGGCAAGCGTTCGAAGTGCCGCTGACAATCACCGCTGATGTGCTGCGCGCTGATGGTATTGACGGAATACTGCAACGGTTTGACGAAGAACATCACCGCTTGTTCACCTTCAACATGGACACCCCGCACGAGATCGTAAATCTGCGCGCGGTGGCGCTGGGTCAGGCGCTGGACCTGCCCGCGGTCGAGCTTACGAAAGGCGATGGCAACCCGGCAGCCGCCAAGATGCGCGATCACACGCTTTGGATGGATGGACGCAAGCAGCAGGCGGTGATCTATGATCGTGCCAAGCTTAGGCAGGGGGATATCATTCCCGGCCCCGCAATCGTGGTCGAAATGGATTCGACCACGCTGATCGAAAGCGGCTGCATCGCAACCGTCGACCGTGTCGGCAACATCCTGATCAATCTGGCCTGAAGGGACGCATCATGCCTGCAACTATCGTCCAAACCAATCCGACCCCCTTCGCCAAGGTCGCGATTGACCCGGTAACGCTCGACATCATGGAGAACGCGCTGCGCAATGCGCGGATCGAAATGGACGCGACCCTGGTTCGCACCGCCATGTCGCCCGGCATCCGCGAACAGGGCGATGCTTTTCCGCTGATCGCCGATCATACCGGCAAGATGATCGTCGGCCAGTTCGGCAGCTTTATCGGCGGCTTCCTGACCCAGTTCGATGGGACGCTGGAAGATGGCGACATGATCTTCCTGTCCGATCCCTACAGCTGCGAAGGGGCGGTCAGCCACTCAAACGACTGGTTGATCCTGCTACCGGTGTTCAAGGACGGGCGTCTGATCGCCTACACAGCAATGTTTGGCCATAGGTCAGACATTGGCGGCAAGGTCGTCGGCTCGATGCCGATCAATGCCCGTTCGATCTTCGAGGAAGGGGTCCGCATCCCGCCAGTCAAGATCTGGAAAAAGGGCGTCTACAACGAAGATTTGATGAAGCTGGTGATGCACCAGACCCGCAAGCCCGATTGGTGCCAGGCCGATCTGAACGCGATCATCGCCTCATGCCGGGTCGCGGCGCGCCGCGTGATCGAGATGGCGGAGCGGTTTGGTGATGATGTCTATGTATCTGCCACGCAAGAGCTACTGGCCCGAAATCACCGCGCGATGCAGGCGCTGATCGGCATGGCAATCGCCGAGGAGCCGGTCAGTTTCGAGGATTACATCTGCGATGATGGGGTGGGCTTTGGCCCCTATAAGATCCGTTGCACGATGTGGCGCGAGGATGGCAAGGTGGTGCTCGATTTTGCTGGAACCGACCCGCAGAGCGCCGCCTCGATCAACTTTTTCCTTAATGAAAACATGTTCAAGATGTTCTTCGGCATCTATATGATCATGGTCTTTGATCCGCAGATCCTGTTCAACGATGGTTTCTATGATCTGATCGATGTGCGGATCCCGGAAGGCTCGCTGCTCAAGCCGAAGTTCCCCGCCGCGCTATCGGGCCGCACCCATGCGCTGGGCCGGATTTTCGATATTCTCGGCGGGCTTCTGGGTCAGAAAACGCCCGAATTCCTCAATGCGGCGGGCTTCAGCTCGTCACCTCATCTGTTTTACTCGGGCAACGACAACCGCCCCGGCAAGGGCGGCGACTGGTTCCAGCTGTTCCAGATCGGGTTCGGCGGCATTCCCGGCCGCCCGATGGGCGATGGGCCGGATGGTCATTCGCTGTGGCCGGGCTTCACCAATGTCCCCAACGAGTTTCTCGAACGCTATTTCCCGATGATGATTGAGCGTTATGAAACCGAACCAGATAGCGGCGGCGCGGGCCTGCACCGCGGCGGCAATGGCATCCATATGACCTATCGCTTCCTCGAAGCCGGAACGATCTCTATCCACGATGATCGCTGGTTCGTGCCGCCTTGGGGGGTCAACGGCGGCGAGCCGGGGCAGCGAGCGCGCAAGATCCTCGAAAAGGCCGATGGCACCGAGATCATCGTCGGCAACAAGGTAGAGGATGTGACGGTCGAAGCCGGAGATCAGCTGCACTATATCACCTGGGGTGGTGGAGGCTGGGGCGATCCGCTTCAGCGCGATGCGGCGCTGGTTGGCAAGGAGATTACTCAGGGCCTAATCACAGCAGCAGGTGCACAGGCCTATGGCGTGGTCGCCAACGAGGCGGGCGCAGTTGACGGCGCGGCGACCGAAGCATTGCGCGAGAAAATTCGTGGTTCGCGTGGGCCGCTCCCGCTGTTCAACTATGGCCCAGGGATTGACGCGCTTCGAGCAAACTGTCTGGCCGAAACTGGACTTCCTGCGCCGATCCAGCCGGTCTGGGCGCAATTGGAAGCAGCGGAGTAAGCCGATGTCGCAGGGAGGGGCACTGAGCGATATTCGGGTGATCGAGCTTGGCCAATTGCTGGCCGGGCCGTTCTGCGGGCAACTGCTGGGCGATATGGGCGCCGATGTGATCAAGGTCGAACCGCCCGGTTCAGGCGATCCGATGCGCGAATGGGGCCAGGGCGATGAAAAGGTCAATTGGGAGGTTATCGCCCGCAACAAGCGCTCTGTTTCAATAAATCTCCGGATACCAGCGGGTCAGACGCTGGTCCGCAAGCTGATCGCCACAGCCGATGTGCTAGTCGAGAATTTCAAGCCCGGAACGCTGGAGAAATGGGGCCTTGGTCCCGAGGCACTGCACGCCGACAATCCGGGTCTGATCATCGCCCGCATGTCGGGCTATGGCCAGACTGGGCCTTACTCGGATCGGGCTGGTTTCGGCGGGATCGGCGAGGCGATGGGCGGCTGGCGCTACATCGTGGGTGAACCTGATCGCCCGCCCAGCCAGATGGGCATTTCGATCGGTGATACGCTGACAGCGACCTACGGCTGCATGGGCGTGCTCGCCGCGCTCCATGCCCGCGAGCGGACCAGCAAGGGGCAGGTGGTTGATGCCGCGCTCTATGAAAGCGTTATGCAAGTTATGGAAAGCCTTATTCCGGAATATGACCGGATGGGCATCATCCGCGAACGTTCAGGTTCGTTCTTGCCGGGGATCGCACCCTCGAATGTTTATCGCTGCAGGGACGGCGATTTCATGATCGGGGCCAACAAAGACGCGATCTTCAAGCGGCTGGGCATTGCCATGGGCAGGCCAGAGCTGGGCGATGATCCGCGCTATGCCTCCCATGTCGCTCGCGGGTCCAACCAGATTGAGCTGGACGCCTTGATCGACGAATGGACCCGGACCCTTACTATTGCGCAGGTCGACGCTCTGATGATCGAACATTCCATCCCCGCCGGCCAAGTTTATCGGGCGCCCGAAATGATCGCCGATCCGCATATTAAGGCGCGCGGGGCTATCGTTGAAGTGGAGACTGAGCGCTTCGGCAAGCTGAAGATGCAAGGCACTTTTCCGCGCTTATCAGGCACTCCAAGCAGTATCCGCCGCGCCGCGCCATCCAAGGTCGGCCAGCACAATGCTGAGGTTTATGCAGAACTTCTGGGGCTTTGCGCGGATGATCTGGCCAACCTCACAGCAGCAGGTGCGATCTGATGACTGAAAATCTGGACGATCTGATTGCCAACTACGCCGGGGCGTTTGATGGCCATTTGCCCTTTGGCAAGCGCCCTGCCCTGTTGATCGTCGATTTCGTTATGGCCTATCTCGATCCCGCCTCGCCGCTCTATGCCGGAGTGGAGGATGCGCTGGCCAGCAACGAAAGGCTGCTCAGCGCTGCTCGCGCCGCCCGTATCCCGGTGCTGTTCACCAATGTTGAATATGAACCCGGCGGCGGCGATGGCGGGGTGTTCTATCGCAAGGTTCCCGCGCTCAAGCTGTTCGAAAAAGGCTCACCGCTCGGTGCATTTCCGCCCTCGCTGACACCGCGGGGAAATGAACTCGTGATCACAAAGCGCTATGCATCAGCGTTCTTCGGTACCCATCTTGCGGCAACGCTGACCTCACGCGGGATCGATACCCTGCTCATCACCGGGCTTTCGACCTCGGGCTGCGTGCGGGCAACCGCACTGGATGCCTGCCAGAACGGATTTCTGCCGTTTGTAGTGCGCGAGGCTTGCGGCGATCGTCACCCTGGGCCTCATGAGGCCAATCTGTTCGATCTACAGGCCAAATACGCCGAGGTGATCCCGGAAGCGCAAGCGATTTCCCAGCTGCGGGCCTTGTCCTGATCGGATCAGTCTCTACCCATCCTGAAACAACACTTTATAGAAGCGGATATGCTGAACGCTACCCCTGCCCGCGCCGATCTGATCCGCAATCTCGAAGCGCTGGACCAGCGGCTGCGCTGGTTATCATCGTGGACAATCCACAACGCCAATCACATCCGCGAAAGCCGTGATGGGCTGAAGGTTGGAGGGCATCAGGCGAGCTGCGCCTCGATCACCGCGATCATGACCGCGCTATATTTTCACGCCTTGCGCCCGCAAGACAGGGTGGCGGTCAAGCCGCACGCCGGACCGGTGCTGCACGCGATCCACTATATGCTGGACAATCAGAGCCTTGAGCAGCTCCAGTCCTTCCGTGCACTGGGCGGTGCACAAAGCTATCCATCGCGGACAAAGGACAAGATCCCGGTCGATTTCTCTACTGGCTCGGTCGGGCTTGGGGTGGCGGTTACCGCTTTTGCCAGCCTGGTCCAGGATTACCTTGTCGCCCATGGCCAGATGCCGGAAAGCGAGGCGGGACGGATGATCGCGCTGATGGGTGATGCTGAGCTGGATGAGGGCAACATCTACGAATGCCTGATTGAGGGCTATAAACACGACATCCGCAACTGCTGGTGGGTGGTCGATTACAACCGTCAGTCGCTGGATAGCACGACAGCCGACCGGATGTTCCGCCGGTTTGATGATATCTTTGAAACCTGCGGCTGGCGCGTGCTTACGCTCAAGCATGGCAAGGTCCAGCGCGCGGTATTCAAGCGCCCCGGCGGCAAGGCGATCGAGGGTTGGATCGACGATTGCCCCAACGCCGAATATGCGGCGCTGACATATCAGGGCGGCGCTGCCTGGCGGGCGAGGCTCAATTCCGATCTGGCGAGCGACAAATCCGCACTCAAACTGATCGCCAACTTCGATGACGAAGCACTCTCGGCGCTGATGCTGAACCTTGGCGGCCATTGCATCGAAACCCTGCTCGATGCCTTTGCCGAAGCTGATGATGACAAGCCGACGATGTTCATCGCTTATACCGTCAAGGGCTTTGGCTTGCCGTTTCAGGGTCACAAGGACAACCACGCTGGTTTGATGAACCCCACCCAGATGGCCGCGCTGCGGGCCACTATGGGGATTGCGGAGGGCAGCGAATGGCTGCCCTTCGGCGGACTGGGTGACAATGCCGCAGCTGCGCTCAAGGACTTCATAACCCCATTTTCGGAGGTGCTCTGCCGCCCGGAAAATGCCGCGCCATCTATCCCGATCCTGGCGCGCCTACCGGTGCCCGATGGATCGGAGCAATCAACCCAGGCTGCCTTTGGCCGGATCCTGCTCGATCTGGCCAAGTCCGGTCATCCGCTGGCGGACCGGATCGTCACCACTTCGCCTGATGTTACTGTTTCCACCAATCTTGGCGCTTTCGTGAACCAGCGCGGACTGTTCCGGCGGCAGGCGCTGAAAGACGTATTCGCTGGTCACAAGATCCCCTCCCCGCAGAAATGGGCGGGGCATGAAGCGGGCCAGCATATCGAACTAGGGATTGCCGAGAACAATCTGTTCCTGATGCTCGCCGCGCTAGGTCTTTCAGGACCGCTGTTTGGCGCGCGGCTGCTGCCGATCGGCACGGTCTATGATCCGTTTATATCGCGCGGGCTCGATGCTCTGAACTATGCCTGCTATTCCGACGCACGGTTCCTGCTGGTTGCTACTCCTTCCGGCTTGACGCTGGGGCCGGAAGGCGGCGCGCATCAATCGATCAACCCGCCGCTGATCGCAATGGGTCAGCCGGGGCTGACCTATTTCGAGCCGGCCTTTGCGGATGAGCTGGCACTGCTGATGCACTGGTCCTTCGGTCATATGCAGGCTGACAATGGAGGGGCCGTCTATCTTCGCCTCACCACCCGTTCGATTGATCAGATCGAACGAACCAACCAGGATTGGGAGGCGGATGCACTGAATGGCGCTTATTGGCTCAAGCGGCCCGCTGCCGGGGCGGAGGCGGCAATTGTTTTTACCGGCGCGCTAGCGCCCGAGGCTCTGGCCGCCCATGCCGCACTGCTGGACGACATCCCCGGCCTTGGCCTGCTCAACGTCACCTCTCCCGATCTGCTGCACCGCGATTGGTCAGCCGCGCGCGCATCGCGTTGGAAGGGTGATGGGGCACAGCAATCGCATATCGAGCAATTGCTGAGTGAACTTTCACCCGGCGCAGGACTTGTTACGATGATCGATGCTGCGCCCGCTGCGCTTAGCTGGCTGGGCAGCGTTCTGGGCCAGCGGGTAAGCCCGCTCGGTAACGATCGATTCGGTCAGACCGGTGATCTGCCCGATCTGTTCCGGGAGTACCGGCTGGATAGCGATGCGGTTATTGAGGCGATGGCTGAACTGATTCTGCGACGTTAGCCGACAGTCAGCGCGATCTCGCCCAGACCTTCGATGCAGCCCATCAACTTCTGCCCGCGCTCAATCGCCCCAACCCCGGCAGGAGTTCCGGTGTAAATCAGATCGCCCGGCGCAAGAGTTACGCTTTGCGAGGCGGCGCGGATAATCTCAGGGACTGACCAGATCAGATCGTCGATCCTGCCATCCTGACGGACCACACCGTCAACCGAAAGCCAAATCCGCCCGCTCGTTAGATGCCCAACATCAGCGACGCGGTGGACCGGACTGCAGGGCGCGCTGTGGTCGAAGGCCTTGCCCCAGTCCCACGGTCGGCCAACATCGCGCGCGGCAAACTGCAGATCGCGCCGGGTCAGGTCGATCCCGACAGCATAGCCATACACATGATCCAGCGCCGCTTCGAGTGCAATGTCTGCCCCGCCTTTGCCGATAGCGATCACCAACTCAATCTCGTGATGAAGATTGCTCGTCAGCGGCGGAAAGGGGATCGCGGCTCCGCTATCCACAACCGCATCAGCCGGTTTGGTGAAAAAGAATGGCGGATCGCGATCATCCATCCCCATTTCGCGAGCATGCTCAGCATAATTGCGCCCGACGCAGAAAATCCGCCTCACGGGAAAGCGCTGCTCGCTGCCAGCTATCGCCACGCTAGGCTGGGGCGCAGGCGGGAAAGCAAAGCTGGTCATGCCGCAACGGGTTTCTTGCGCTGGAGGCCTGAGCGCTTGCACGAAGCAACCACATCGCCGTGCTGGTTGAATGCCTGATGGAAAAACGTCACGATCCCGGCATCGGGGCGCGATTTGGATGGGCGCAATTCGATTACCTCGGTGACCACATGCACAGTATCACCTGGGAACAGCGGCTTTGGAAAGCGCACTTCATCCCAGCCGAGGTTGGCAACCGCCGTGCCTAGCGTGGTGTCGCCCACAGAAATCCCGACCATCAGCCCCAGCGTGAAGCAGGAATTGACGATCCTTGTGCCAAATTCAGTGCTCTGCATATACTCCTCATCAAGATGCAGTTGCGCCGGATTGTGGGTCATGGCTGTGAACAGCACATTGTCCGTTTCGGTCACGGTGCGGCGGATCGGATGCTCAAACCGTTGACCGATTTGCAATTCGTCAAACCATACTCCCGGCACGGCGCTCTCCCTTTGCGGTGGAATTGACATATGGACTATGCGGGCCAGCGGCTGGGCGCAAGTGACGAAGGGCTTGTGCGCCGGGCCCTGCACGCTATCGGGCACATGTCATGACCCAGCCGATCCACCCGATTTGCGTTGCCGCGCTTTACCAGTTCACCCGGTTTGCTGATTGTGCTGCCCTGCGCGATGGGCTGCTGGAGCTTTGCGGAGCGGAGGGTGTGAGGGGCACTGTGCTGCTTGCCCACGAAGGCATCAACGCAACGATCGCCGGAAGCGACGAGGCCATAGCCAAAGTCCTAGCGCATATCCGCACGCTACCGGGCTGCGCGGAACTTGAGGTCAAATATTCCCGCGCGCCTGCGCTACCGTTCCGGCGGATGAAAGTCCGGCTCAAGCGTGAGATTGTGACCATGGGCCGGCCCGATGTCGATCCGCTGAGCAGCGCGGGTCACTATGTCCTGCCGCAGGAATGGAACGCGCTGATCTCAGATCCTGCGACAATCGTTATCGACACCCGCAACGATTATGAGGTGGCCGCCGGAACTTTCGCAGGGGCGATTAACCCGCAAACACGCAATTTCCGGGATTTTCCAGCCTGGTTCCGGGAGCAGCGCGAGCGATTGCTTGGCGAGGGCAACCCGCCTCGGATAGCAATGTTCTGCACCGGAGGCATTCGCTGCGAGAAATCGACCAATTTTCTGCAAGCCGAAGGACTGGATGAAGTCTATCACCTCAAAGGCGGCATCCTCAATTACCTCGAGAAAATCCCTGAGGAGCAGAGCCTGTGGCAGGGCGAATGCTTCGTGTTTGACGAGCGGGTAACAGTCGGCCACGGCCTTGCACCGGGCAATTATGTGCTGTGCCAGCCTTGCGGCAAGCCGGTGAGCGAAGCAGAGCGCGCGTCGACGCTTTACATCAAGGACGTTAGCTGCCCAGCCTGTCATGGCCACTCTCCCGGAGGTGACTGGCATTGATCCGGCTGACTGACCTCCTGCTTGCTCTTGACCACCCGGCTGAGGCCTTAGCGCAGGCGATCTGCGCCCGGCTGGAAATTCCCCCCGCCGAGCTGGAGAGCTTTGCCATCGTCCGGCGCGGCAATGATGCGCGAAAGAAGCATTCCATTAAGTTGGTCTATTCGCTCGACGTAACCGTAGCGGACGAGGCAGCGGTTCTGGCACGCTTTGCTGATGACCCGCATGTGCGGCCAACGCCCGATACTTCCTATCGCTTTGTCACCCGCGCGGCTGAAGATTATTCCGGCCCGCGTCCTGTAGTAATCGGGGCTGGCCCCTGCGGACTGCTGGCGGCGCTGGTGCTGGCGCAGATGGGCTTCCGCCCGATCATCATCGAACGCGGCACAGCAGTGCGCGAGCGGACCAAGGACACTTGGGATCTGTGGCGGCGCGGGGTGCTCAAACCTGAATCCAACGCGCAGTTCGGCGAAGGCGGTGCTGGGACATTCTCTGACGGCAAGCTCTACAGCCGGATCAAGGATCCGCGCCATCTGGGCCGCAAGGTGCTGAGCGAATTCGTCAAGGCTGGTGCCCCACCAGAAATACTGACCGAAGCTCACCCCCATGTCGGTACTTTCCGCTTGGTCACCATGGTGATGAGCATCCGCGCGACGATCGAGGCGCTAGGCGGTGAATATCGCTTCGGAACGCGGGTCGATGATTTCGACATCGCCACAGCGCCTGATGGTTCGAGGCAAATTCGCGGGCTTCAGCTCAGCACCGGGGAATATCTTGCCGCCGAACAGGTGATCCTCGCGGTGGGCCACAGCGCGCGGGATACGTTCCAGCTGGTCAATGATCGCGGCATTCATATCGAGGCCAAGCCGTTCGCCATTGGTGTGCGGATCGAGCATCCGCAAAGCTGGATCGACAAGGCCCGGTTTGGATCGAATGCAGGCAACAAGATCCTTGGCCCAGCGGCCTACAGCCTGTCGCACAAGGCCAGCAATGGGCGAACGGCTTACAGCTTTTGCATGTGCCCCGGCGGGCGCGTGGTGGCTGCGGCATCTGAGGAAGGCCACCTCGTCACCAACGGGATGAGCCAATATTCGCGCGCTGAATTCAACGCCAATTCGGGGATCGTTGTCGATATCGATCCGGGGCGGGATTACCCGGGCGGACCGCTGGCCGGGATCGCATTCCAGCGTCACTGGGAGCGGCTGGCCTTTGTGGCGGGCGGATCGAACTACAAGGCGCCGGGACAGAAGCTGGGCGATTTCCTCAACGGAAAACCCTCTACCGAATTTGGCGCGGTGATCCCGTCCTATCAGCCTGGGGTCCATCTGACCGACCTTGCCCTGTGTCTGCCGACCTATGTGATCGAGGCAATCCGCGAGGCGCTGCCGGTATTCGGGCGGCAGGTTCCGGGCTATGACCATCCCGATGTGGTGATAACCGGCGTCGAAACCCGCACCTCGGCTCCGGTGCGGATTACGCGTGGCAAGGATCTGCAAAGCCTGAATACCGCCGGACTTTATCCGGCGGGCGAAGGCGCGGGCTATGCGGGCGGGATCCTCTCGGCTGCGGTTGACGGCATCCGCGTAGCCGAGGCTCTGGCGCTGAAGCTCGCGCCGGAATGAGCGATGCTTACGACGCCATCGTGCTGGGCGCGGGTGCAGCTGGGCTGATGTGCGCTGCGGTTGCCGGGCAGCGCGGGCGGCGGGTGTTGCTGCTCGACAGCGCCGACCAGCCAGGCAAGAAGATCCTTATCTCCGGCGGCGGACGGTGCAATTTCACCAATCTGCTTAGCTCGCCAGATCGCTACCTCTCGCAGAACCCGCACTTCGCCAAATCGGCACTCAGCCGCTATACCGCGCAGGATTATCTGGAGTTGGTTGAGCGTTACGGAATCGCCTGGCACGAAAAAACTCTGGGGCAGCTTTTCTGCGATGCCTCAGCCCGCCAGATCGTTGCCATGATGCTGGACGAATGCGCGGATGGCGGCGTCGAACTGCGCTGCAACGCTGCCATCAGCGACGTTTCGCGAGAAGGTGGGCAGTTTACCGTCATTGCCAGCGGACAGACCGCTACTGCCCCGAAGCTGGTGATCGCCACCGGTGGGCCGTCTATCCCCAAGATGGGCGCTACCAGCTTTGCCTACGATCTGGCCCGCCAATTTGGCCTCAAAGTGGTCCAGCCCCGGCCTGCGCTGGTCCCGCTGACGCTGGGCGAGGACGAGCTGCTGTTCCGCAAACTTTCAGGCGTTTCCGCCGATGTCATCGCCCGCTGCGGCAAGACCGCCTTCCGCGAGGCAGCGCTGTTCACCCACCGCGGCTTGTCGGGTCCTGCGATCCTGCAAATCTCTTCCTATTGGCAGCGCGGTGAGCCAGTCGGCATCAATTTCTTGCCCAATCATACGCAAGGCTGGTTGACGCAAGCCAAGCGCGAGCGACCCAAGACCAACTTGCGCAAGCTGCTGGGCGAGGCTCTGCCAGATCGCCTGGCTGCAATGCTCGGCGAGCGGCTGGCTCAGGCGGGGGAGCTAGGCAATCTATCCGACCGGGCGCTGGCCGCTGCCGAAGCGAGACTGGCTGACTGGCAGTTCAATCCCAACGGCAGTGAGGGCTATGCCAAAGCCGAAGTCACCGCAGGCGGGATCAGCACCGCCGAGCTGTCATCCAAAACAATGGAAGCGCAGCGCATTCCCGGATTATTCGCGATTGGCGAGGCAGTGGACGTCACCGGTTGGCTGGGCGGCTATAATTTCCAGTGGGCCTGGGCCAGCGGCTGGGCCGCCGCGCAAGAACTTTGAAATCTGCATCCCCGCGAAGGCGGGGACCTCAGACCTCTTGCGCGGGGGAGCAAAGCAAATTCAGGCAGACCGTTTCAGCGCCCTTCCCGTGTAATTCGCGTCATCAGGATCGCAGCGCGCTTTGCCTGCCGTTTGATGCTGTCCAGATCAACCGTTTCCCCCGGCGCATGATCGCCGCGGCTGGATGGTCCAAGGCCCACCAGCCCATCGACATCGCCAGCGACAAACGAGATGTCGCCCGCGCCGCGTTTGAGCGGATCGAGCGCGGCCATTTCGGCCAGCCCCAGATCGCGGTTCACACTGTTCAGCCGGGCCAGCAGAGCGATATTCCCGGCGGTGGCCGCCATCGGCGGATAGGCACCGGGATCAAGCGTAATCGAGGCGCCAGTCAACGGCGCATGTTCAGCGACAATTGCCTGCATTTTCGCAAGAACCCGGGCAGATTGCTCGGTGGATAGCGTCCGGAAGTCGCCCTTGGCGAAGGCTGTGCCGGGGATGATGTTGGACTTGCCGTTTGCAGTGGCGCGCGATCCATCCTTGTCGAGCGTTGTCTCGGCACCGCCAGCAATCAGCCCCACGTTGAAAGTCAGGTTCGGCTCGGGCAGCTCGGCACGAAATCGGGCAAGTATCCGGGTCAGTTCAAAAATGGCACCGTCGCCTTCGGCCAAGCTAAAAATCCGTGAGCTATGGCCAGCCTTGCCGCTGGTGGTCAGCGTCCAGCTGTTCGACGAACGCCGCGCGACAGACCCCATATCCTTGCCCTCATCGATCGCCAGCCCTTCGAAATCGAGCGCAAACCCGGCCCGCTTTCCCGCTACGATCAGATTGGCTCGGGAAAGCGACAAGGGCTCGCCAACATCTTCTTCGTCTCCAGTCATGTGGATCTCGATTGCCGCACCCTTCAGCGTCCCGGCTGCCTGCATCGCGCGCAGCGCCGAAACAATCACGACCAGCCCGCCTTTGTCGTCCCCTGCGCCCGGTCCTTCGGCCTCATCTCGGCCATCCATACGCCGCCGGGTAAAGCGTTGGAACGGCGAGTCTGCTTCGAACACCGTATCCAGATGGGCAATCAGCAACAGCGGCTTTGCGCCTTTGCGGCCCGGTTTGGTGGCAATCAGATGGCCCGAACGGCCCGCCGCAGTCATGTCCTTCCATTCAAGCTTGAAGCCCAACGGAGTCAGCTCGGTCCGCATCATTTCGGAAACTGCTTTAACTCCAGCAAAGTTCATCGTTCCCGAATTGACGTTCACCAGTCGCTCCAGCAGCGCGACTGACCGCTCATATTCAGCGTCAACAGTGGCTGCTATCCGTTGTTCGGGCCGGGATAATTGGGCTTGTGCCGGATTACCGCAGAACAGAGCCAGCACACCGGCGCTAATAGAAATCGCCCTGATCTTCATGTGTCACTCCTGCTGTCACCCGCACGCAGACATAGCCGCTCCATAGCGCTTTGCCAGCGGTGTAAAACAAACCCGCCGCAGAGCGTGAACTCTGCGACGGGATGCTCTCCTCCCCAGAAGGATTGGTGCGGCTGATCTCTTTGGATCAGGCAGCGAACTGGATTCTAAGCCGCAAACTGATTCATTGTGTTGTGAGCGCCGCCTGCTTTCAGCGCGGCTTCGCCTGCAAAATATTCCTTGTGGTCATCACCCACGTCCGATCCGGACATGTTCTGATGCTTGACGCAAGCTATGCCCTCGCGGATTTCCTTGCGCTGGACGCCCTTGACGTAGCCAAGCATGCCAGCGTCGCCGAAGTATTCCTTGGCGAGATTGTCGGTCGACAAGGCGGCGGTGTGATAGGTCGGCAAGGTGATAAGGTGGTGGAAAATGCCAGCCCGCGCCGCAGCATCGCGCTGGAAGGTGCGGATGCGTTCGTCGGCTTCATCGCCAAGTTCCGTTCCATCATAATCGACGCTCATCAAACGGGCGCGATCATAGGCCGAAACGTCCTTGCCCGCAGCGGTCCAAGCGTCAAACACCTGCTGACGGAAGTTCAACGTCCAGTTGAAGCTGGGCGAATTGTTGTAAACCAACTTGGCATTGGGGATGACTTCGCGGATCCGGTCAACCATCCCGGCAATCTGGTCAATATGCGGCTTTTCAGTTTCGATCCACAGCAGATCGGCACCGTTTTGCAGGCTGTTGATGCAATCCAGCACGCAGCGATCCTCTCCGGTGCCAGCGCGGAACTGGAACAGGTTTGATGGCAGACGCTTGGGCCGCATCAGCTTGCCGTCGCGGTTGATGATGACATCGCCGTTGCGGGCCGTTGCGGGATCGATTTCTTCGCAATCGAGAAAGCTGTTGTATTGATCACCGATGTCGCCGGGCTCTTTCGAAACGGCAATCTGCTTGGTCAGGCCAGCACCAAGCGAATCGGTGCGGGTGACGATGATCCCGTCCTCAACCCCCATTTCCAGGAAGGCGTAACGGCAGGCGCGAACCTTAGCGAGGAAGTCTTCATGCGGCACGGTAACCTTGCCATCCTGATGACCGCACTGCTTTTCGTCGGAAACCTGATTTTCGATCTGGAGCGCGCAGGCACCCGCCTCGATCATCTTCTTGGCCAGCAGATAAGTCGCCTCGGCATTGCCGAACCCAGCGTCAATATCAGCAATGATCGGCACGACATGGGTTTCGTAATTGTCGATCGACGACTGGATTTGCTTGGCCTTGACAGCATCCCCGGCATCACGGGCAGCGTCAAGATCGCGGAACATCATGCCCAGTTCGCGGGCGTCGGCCTGCTTGAGGAAGGTGTATAGTTCCTCGATCAGAGCAGGAACGCTGGTCTTTTCATGCATCGACTGATCGGGCAGCGGCCCGAAATCACTGCGCAGCGCGGCGACCATCCAGCCCGATAGGTAGAGATAGCGGCGCTTGGTCGAACCGAAATGCTTCTTGATCGAGATCATCTTCTGCTGAGCAATGAACCCATGCCAGCAGCCCAGCGACTGGGTATAATTGGCAGGATCAGCATCATAGGCGGCCATATCGGCGCGCATGATCCCGGCGGTGTAACGGGCGATGTCCAGCCCGGTGCGGAAACGGTTCTGGGCGCGCATCCGGGCCACGGATTCGCCGCTGATCCCATCCCAGGTTCCGTTAAAGCTGCGGATCAGTTGATCGGTCTGGGAGATATCGGTCGAATAGGTCACGGGGCAGTCCTTGTAAAACGTGCTGATTGCATTCTGAATAGGCAGTTCCTTTCGCAGTTGCGAGATGGTTTGCGGTTGACTTGTCAGACTTTACAGGATTTCATTGTATAGTTGTAATAATTGCACAGAAAGCGTCATCCGATGCCAACCGTCCGATCCATCTATATGGGGCCTCGCCTCAAACGGCTGCGCCGCGAGCTGGGGCTGACTCAAATGCAGGTCGCCAGCGATCTGGATATCTCGGCCTCCTATGTCGCGCTGCTCGAACGCAACCAGCGGCCGCTGACTGCCGATCTGTTGCTGCGGCTCGCGCGCACCTATCAGATGGACCTGTCGGACATCGCTGGTGACGGCGGCGCGGATTATGCAGCCCGGCTGGCAGCGGCGCTGAAGGATCCGATGTTTGCCGATATTGATCTGCCTGCGCTGGAGATAACCGACGTGGCAACCAGCTTTCCCGGGATCAGCGAGGCCTTCCTGCGGCTCCACACCGCCTGGGCCGAGCGTCAGCTGGAGCTGGCCGATCGTGGCGGCGAGCAGGCCGAAGGAGCCGATCCGATCGCCGAGGTTCAGCGTTTCCTTGCAGCTCGCAACAATTGTTTCCCAGCGCTGGACGAAGCAGCCGAGGCAATTGCTGGTCAGATTGCCGCAGCGGGCAGCCTGACAACCTATATTGGCACGCAGCACAGCCTGCGAGTGCGCCGTCTGCCGACCGAGGTGCTGGCCGGATCGATCCGTCGCTATGATCGGCACCGCAGCGAAATCCTGCTCGACGACGCGCTGGATACCGCCAGCCAGAACTTCCAGCTTGCCCTGCAGCTGGCCTATATCGAGCTGCGCAAGCCCATCGACGCGGCGCTGAAGGACGGCAACTTCGCAAACGAAGAAATCAGGCTCTATGCCCGCCGCGCGTTGGCAAACTATGCAGCAGCGGCAATTGTCATGCCCTATGACGCTTTTGCCAAGGCGGCTGACGCGAGGGCCTATGACATCGAAGCTCTGGGCCGTGCATTTGGAACCAGCTTCGAGCAAGTCGCCCACCGGCTGACGACGCTGCAAAAGCCGGGCAAAGAGCGCGTGCCGTTCTTCTTCATCAGGGTGGACCGGGCCGGAAATGTCTCAAAGCGCCTCGATGGAGCCGGGTTTCCCTTTGCCCGGCATGGCGGCGCGTGCCCGCTATGGACACTGCATCACGTTTTCTCGACACCGCGCCAGATCGTCACTCAGTGGCTCGAACTGCCCGACGGCAAGCGCTTCCTCTCAATCGCCCGCACTGTCACCGCTGGCGGTGGTGGCTTTGGCGCGCCACGGGTCGAGCGCGCTGTCGCTTTGGGCTGCGCGGCTGAACATGCTGCCCAGGTGGTATATGCACGTATGCAGCCCGAACTGTCCCCCGAAATGGCCACTCCGATCGGAGTTACCTGCCGCCTGTGCCAGCGGATCGAATGCCCCGCACGCTCTGCCCCGCCAATCGGCCGCCAGATGCTGGCCGATGACTATCACCGCGGCGCAGTGCCGTTTGCCTTTGCGGATCGTTAGGCAGACAATTTTGCTAGGCGACGATGAAGCCCGTTGCCTTACGCTTACGTCAAGCTACCATGGGTCCAAACAACCATCACAAGAGGATTCGCCCATGAAAACCCGCATAACCGAAATGTTTGGCGTGAAGACCCCGATCGTCATGGGCGGAATGACCGGGGTGGGATACGGCGAGCTGGTAGCGGCGGTTGCCAATGCAGGGGCGCTGGGCTTCATCACTGCGCATATGTTTCCATCGGGCGCGGAGCTTTTGGCCGAAATCGAGAAAACAAAGGCGCTGACCGACCAGCCCTTTGGCGTCAATCTGACCCTGCTGCCCTCGATCAACCCGATCCCCTACGACGAATACCGCGAGGCAATCATCGCTTCTGGGATCAAAATTGTCGAAACGGCAGGACGCGCGCCAACCGATCATCTGCCTCGCTTCAAGGAAGCCGGAGTGAAGGTCATCCACAAATGCACTTCGGTGCGCCACTCGGTTTCTGCTGTGCGGAAAGGGGTCGATATCATCAGCATCGATGGGTTCGAATGCGCCGGCCATCCGGGCGAAGACGATATCGGCCTGATCGTGCTGCTGCCCGCGACCATTGATGCGGTAGACGTTCCCGTGATCGCATCTGGCGGCATGGCAGACGGGCGCAGCCTGGTCGCCGCGCTGGCATTGGGCGCTGATGGGGTGAACATGGGCACCCGGTTCTGTGCTACGGTAGAGGCGAAGATCCACGATAACGTCAAGCGCCGGATCGTCGAATTCGACGAGCGCGATACGGTTCTGGTCGGGCGGACATTGCGCAATACTGCTCGCGTCGCCCGCAATGCGATTTCGGAAAAAGTCGCCGAGATTCAGCTTGATCCGACCAAGACCTTCGACGATGTCCGCGAATTCATGGCCGGTGTTCGTGGCCGCGAAAATGTGCTGCGCGATGGCGATATGGATGGCGGCATCTGGACCACGGGCCAAAGTCAGGCGCTGATCCATGACATTCCAACTTGCGCAGAGCTGGTCGATAACATCATGGGCCAGGCCAATTCCATCATCCGCGAGAGGCTTGCCGGGATCGCCAGCTAGGCGCAGGCTAAATGCCGGCCATGGGACGTAAGGCCAAATGCGTCGGAGCTTTGTGGCTTGCTTTTGCCATAATACTTTAAATTGGATTTATAGCAGCATCGCCCGCGCTTTCCGATCCGCGCCCCAGTGCAAGTGCGATCTGCTCGTGGCGCGCGCGCGATATGCCGTAGGAAGCAAGGATCACCAGCGATACAATCGCTATGATTGCAGGCACCGGTCCCCAGATCATCACGAGCCGGAACTGCATCACCTCGGGCAAGATGCCTGAACCCGCCTGACCTGCCTTGTTTGGAAACTGGATCAGATCCAGCGCTACTCCCGCAACCATAACCCCAAGCCCAGTCGCAGCTTTTCCAGCGAAACCAAGACCAGCGAAATACAATCCTTCGCGGCGGCGGCCAAACAGATGCTCGTGCTCATCCGCAGCATCAGCCATCATTGATGGGTAAGCCACCAAGATAAAGCCGGACCCGATGCCCGCGACAAACGAGTTGAACTGCATCGGAACGAGAGCGGCATCGCCCAGCGGGTGATAAAGCCCCGCCAGCATCGCGCCTTGCAGCACCAGCCAGTTGGCGATCAACAGCAAGAAGCCGATGATAACCACATACTTCTTTTCCATGGCGCGTTGCAGCGCCGGCGCGGCAACTACGCCCAGCAGGATTCCAACAAGGTAGGCGTAGCTGATGAACTGGATTTTCTCGCTCTCCATGCGCCAGACAAAGACGAAGGCGTGGTTGTTCAGGCTCGCGTTCACACCAACCGCCACGTAGATTACCACTGCGGATATGAACAGTAATCGGAACGAGCGGTTGGCGAAAATCTCCTTTAATTCCCCTGGCAGCCTGCGAAGCGTGGAGCCATCCACCTGTTCGGGCTGCGGCAGGGCGGCAGCGTAGCGGCGGACGCCGAGGCAGCACACAGTCAGGCAGACAAATATCATCAAGGCAACCGACCATCCAAAACTGGGGTAACCATCTGCCCTCTGCAGGCCGCCATTTGCGAAATAGATTGAATAGCCAATCGCGGTAACGGCCACACCGGAACAAAGTCCGGCAAGAGCCCGATAGACCACTACGCTGGTCCGCTCGGCATAGTCCGTCGTCAATTCAGCTCCGAGTGCGATATACGGCACGTTGAAGAGCGAAATGAAACTTCGCACCGCGATGGACATCACCGCTAGCCAGCCGAACAGCCCAGCCTGCCCAAGGCCATCCGGCGGCGAAAACAGCAACCCGATAGAGACTGCGATCAGGGGAACTGCCAGCGCCATAAACGGCAACCGGCGTCCATGTCTGGACTTGAGATTATCTGACCACGATCCGATCACCGGATCGACCGAGGCGTCTGCTGCCAGGCCAACCGCCAAGGCCGCACCGACGAGCGTGCCAGACAGGCCCAGAACCGCTGAATAGTAGAAGAAGATGAAGGCGATCGCGGCATCAAAGCCGCCATTTTGGGCAGCCTGCCCCAGACTGTAAGCCAGTTTTATCGGGAATGATGGCTTAAGGACATGCGCAGAAGCAGCTGGTTCAATCGGGGTTTCAACTGCCGTCATGTGTCGTCCCCTCAATGGCAAGCGTCGCTTGGTCTTCGCTCAGAAACTCTCTGACCGCAGCAATGAATCCATGGAAGTTTTCACGCCGGATATTGTGTCCGGCCCCCGGAATCTGGACCGCACGGATATTGGGATTGATCCGCATTGCCTCTGCCGCGACTTGTTGGCTGACCAGACCTCCCCGCTCGCTTTCGGCATAAATCAAGAGTGTTGGCGCCGCTATACCAGCCAGCGATTCCTGCCATGTGATTGCATAGCCAGGCATGGATTCAGGATCGACCTGCCGCTTGCCAAGCGTCCAGGCACGAAACTCGTAATCATGCCAGTCAGGTGACACATTCTTGCCCATTGCGGTGATCTCGGCATCTGACAACGCCTGAAATTTCGCAACTTGCTGGCGAAATTTTGCTTGGCGAACTGCGGTTTCGGAGCGATCTGCAATCGGCAGAAGCGGCGGATCTTCAAGGATGACTTTCAACGCACCGCCCGGGTTAGCGCTGGCGTAGGCCGCCGTGGCGCGAGCTCCAACTGAATGCCCCATCACGATTGGCGCTTTCAAGCCCAACGCGGCAATTGCCTCTGCAATATCCCGTCCCGGATCGTGCATTTCGCCAGCCAGCATTCGCGAACTTTCGCCGTGGCCCCGCGCGTCAAGCATGACGATGTCAAAACCGTCTGCCAGAGAGGTTGCCACCCTGCTCCAGCACAAGCCGTTGTCGGTTAGGCCATGCGACAGCACCAGTGCAGGACCACTCCCGCCCGTCCGGTGATAGGCCAGATATCCACCAGAGATCTCCACGGTTCCGGCAAGCCAGGAACTGGCACCGTTTGCAAAACCATCGCTCGGTTCAGTCACCATGCATAGGCTTCAGGCGCTGGGCCGCATGGCGGGAAGATAACGTCGATCCGGTCGAGCACCGCGGCATTCAGTTGAATTTCAGGCACATGAGCAATTGAGACAAGCTGCTCTTTGCTGCTTGGGCCGATGATGGTTGCCGCGATGCCATCTTGATGCAACGTCCAGGCCAGCGCGATTGCACTGGGTGTTTGGCCCAGCTCATTACAAAGGTTGGCAAAGCATGACAGCTGTTCGGACCGGGCAGCAGCGGAAGCTTTGATCTCCTCCGATTGCCTGCGTCCGCCGCTATCATCCGATTGTCCAGCAAGCAGGCCGCCCGCCAGCGGGCTCCATGTGATCACGCCAAGGCCGTATTCGCGGGCAGCAGGCATCACTTCAAGCTCGGCGCGGCGCTCGATCAGATTATACAGGCTTTGCTCCGACACCAGACCAAGGCTGTGCCTAGCAATCGCCTTCTCATTTGCTTGGGCAATCTTCCAGCCGGGGAAATTGCTCGATCCAACATAGGTGATCTTGCCTTGCGCGATCAGCCGATCGGTGGCCTGCCAGATCTCTTCCATCGGTGCGGTGCGGTCAACATGATGAAGCTGGTAGAGATCGATATGATCAACCTGCAGGCGCTTCAGGCTGGCATCGCAGGCCATCTGGATGTGCCGCGCCGATAGGCCGCGATCATTGATATCGCTCGACATCGGCTCGTGAACCTTGGTGGCAAGCACGATCCGGTCACGCCGCCCCCGGTCCTCCGCCAGCCATTTGCCAAGGATAATTTCAGTCGCGCCCACCCCCAGATGGCCGCCATACTGGTTCGCTGTGTCGACGAAATTGACGCCCAGTTCGACCGCTTCGTTGAGAATTGCGAAGCTCTCTTGCTCCGACGTTCGCGGCCCGAAATTCATTGTTCCCAGACAAAGCTCGCTGACCTTCAGCGCAGTCCGACCAAGTTGGCGATACTTCATTCGCGGTATCCCGAAGTTCGCCTTACGGCGCAAATAACGTTGCGCCAGTGTGTAGAGTTTCGCTCGAATCCGCAACGCAAAGCCGTGTGAGGAACTGCACGCGTTCCGATAGTTGCTTGTGATCCTGATAGCTGATCCCCGCGATCATCGGCTCCCTGAACCAGGGCGCATAGAACTCAAGGTTCGGGATTGCCCGCATCGCATCGGAGACATTGGGTGTGCCGCCGTGCCAGGCGCGCACATCGCGCACCATGATCGCTCCTGCCGGGGCGGGACACACCGTGCTCAGCCGCATCCACTCTGGCTCGTCTTCCAGGCTCGGGATCGGAACCCGCGAGTGCTGGGTGCCTGGAATCTGACGGGTCGGTCCATTGAGGCGCGTAACATCCTGCGGCAAAAAATTCACGCAAACATAGGGGCATGGCAAGTCGCGGATGGAAAACTGCCCGCGAGGATCGTGAAACGAGCTGAACCGCGTAATGGAGCTGTTGAGCCAATCGCCCACGTCGGAATGCAATGGCTGATAGCCCGTCGCACCAGAAAGGCAAAAATCGCCGCTTGCCGCCCGAAGTGCATAGTCGGGTGACCCAAAAAAAGCCGTCACGATCTCGTCCACGAACGGAATGCCCAGCAGCATCTGCCATTCCGGGCGATGAAGCTGGCTGCGCGTCAGGCTTGAGCCACCAAACGAATAGCGGTGTGATCCGCGATTGCCGTTCCGCCTCTGATCCAGTTCCAGAATTTCAGCAGCTACTTCCTTGCAACCATTCGCCAGGAACTGGGTCTGGTCAGCATTCATCACATCCGCGATAACCACGAACCCGTCACGGCGAAACAGCTCTAAAGCCCGCTGGATGTCGCCCGGCTGGAGAATTTCAAGCCCCTTGATGCCATTGCTGGCCTCAAGATTTGCGCGCAAAGCGATCATGCCGGACGTATTCATTGCCGCATCGCTGATAGGCGCTGGCTGACGCAGCTCAACTGACATTGTGGCCTTCTCCTTGGGTATGCCAGAGAATCAATCCGAGAATCGAGAGTTATTAATATACATAAGGTCAATAAAGTTATTCTGAAATTGCGTCAAGCTGCGGCAGGCTGCGCGAATTATTCGATTGCGCCGCCCAGATATGCGGTCCTCCGATTTGACACTTATAAACGGGCGGGCTAGCTAATAATGACGATAAGTATAATAATGAATTGCAGGATCTCCACATCGGTCAAGACTTCCGACATCTCTGGCAGACCTGAGCGGGACAGGAGCAGGCATGGCCGAAGAACAAGCAGCACTGTCGCGACCTGTTCGGATCGCCTACGGCATCGGAGCGGTTGGCGAGCTGGTTTTCCTCGGCATGTTCAACACCTTTATCACGATTTTCTACAATCAGGCGATTGGCCTCTCGAATGCGTTAATCGGCACAGCCGTTATGGTTTCGTTGCTCGCCGATGCCGTTGCCGATCCGGCAGTGGGGATGATTTCGGATCGCTGGCGCTCTCGGCTCGGGCGGCGTCATCCGTTTCTGTTTGTTGCTCCTGTGCCGACAGCAATTTCACTCTACATGATCTTTGCTCCGCCGGCATTTCTGACTGATTCGGTTGGCAGCAGCGGGCCGGACCAGTTTCCCTTATTTCTCTGGCTGTGCTTTTGGACCATCGTCGCCCGCCTGTTCCTGGCACTCTATGTGATACCGCATTTTGCGCTGGGCGGCGAAATGACCAAGAAAGCCCATGAACGATCCCGCCTGTTCAGTCTTAATGCGATGTTTGGCTATGCCACCGGCGCGCTGTTCGCATTTCTGGCATGGGGCACCTTCCTTGGCGGCACTACTAGCAATGCTGCTGGCGTCACGGTGCCAAAGCATCTTGATGCGGCCGCTTATGTACCGCTGGTATTTTTCGCATGCAGTATCGTCCTGGTCGCTATCTTGCTTAGCGCGTGGTTCACAAAAAGCCGCATTCCCTTCCTAAGTGCGCCGCCCGCAGCGCAGGGGAAATTGTCTCTCAGGGTCTATTACAAGGATCTGATGAATGCGCTCGGAAACCGCAATTACCGGTTCCTGATGCTTGGCTTCTTTTTCTTCATGATCTCGGTCGGGCTCAATGAAACGCTGGGCGTCTTCGCCAATACCTATGTGTGGGAGCTCAAGACACAACAGATGCGCTGGTATGGCATTGCCGCAGTTCCTGCTATCCTGCTGGGCGCCCTCTTTGCGCCGCGCCTGATGCGCCGATTTGATCGCCGCCCGGTGCTGCTCGTGGCCATTGCGGGAGTGGTGGTTTTTGCGCAGTTGCCGATTGAACTGCGCCTGCTGGGCCTGTTCCCTGCTAACGGTGCGAAGCTGCTGCTGCCACTGCTGCTGATGTTCGCCGCGCTGACCGCGGCTGGTTTGGCCGTCGCGACGGTGGCGATACTTTCGATGCTCGGCGATATCGCCGATCAGATCGAGCTTACCGACGGCTTGCGGCAGGAAGGGCTGATCTATTCCGCGCGGATGTTTTTTGCCAAGGCGTCGAACTCCGCTGGGCACTTCTTTGGCGGGCTGATGCTCGATCTATTTATCCGCATTCCCTTTGGCGCGGTGCCCGGAAATTTAGACAGCGATGTTGTGTTCCGGCTGGCTCTTACAAGTGGCCCCATCATGGGCTTTGCTGCATTGATCGCGATGCCATTCTATGCGCGCTACGATCTGACCCGTGACCAGCACCGGGCTATTCTGGACCAGCTTGAAAACAAGCGGCGGCTAGCCGCATCGGACTGAGGCGCGCTGACCCGGATCTGGGCTAGCAGGGGTTTACCGTCCAGCCTCTATCCGCTCGCAGACGTCTGGGCTTGCCAGTGATGCGATCGAAAGCGAGCTGTGGCCTGTCAGCAACTCGAGCAGTTCGATGATGTTTCCTTCGGGATCACGCGCAAATACCGACCGGGCCGCGTCATTCTCCATGATTCCGGATATTACCTGGCCCCCAAGATCAATCAATCTGGCGAGGTCCTGATCGAGCTGATCGCACTCGAGGCAGATGTGGCTATAGCCCGGATCAAGTAGCGCATTTGGCCCGCGCTCCAGCGGATACTGCGGCGTATGAAACTGCCACAGTTCAAGCTGCATGTTGCCAGCTGGCAGCCAAGCACCCTCGATCCTTGCATCAGTCAGCCCGCCCATCCGGTCAAACTGCGGCCCCGGCCCAAACTGCCCGCGGCTTTTAAGCACGGTTCCAAACAGAGCTGCATAGAAGGCGATAGCAGCGTCCATATTCCGCGTCACGATTGCGACATGTCCCAGCCAGGTCGCCTCGCTCGCAGGCGTATAGGGCAATCCTTCAATCTCGATAATATTGCCTTCAGGATCGCGGGCATAGGCATATTGATTGCCCGTTCCCAGATCTAGAGGTGGCGCGATCAGGCTGCCGCCGTTGCTCAGAACTGCCGCTTCTAGGATCGAGCAATCGTTGTTCTGGACACAGAAATGGCGGATCCCCGGCCGGTTGATTGGATTGCCTTCGCCGTTGGGTGCAATCGCAGTTCCGCGCGGTGAGAGGATTTCCAGAAATCCATTGCGCCCTGCCAGCAGATATTGATCGAACGGCGGACTGCCGCAAGCCAGCAGCCCCTCATGGCCGGGGCTGACCAGTCGCGCGGTGCTATCGGGCAAACGCTGTAATCCCGCAACCGCGCCATAATAACGCATCGCCGCTTCGGGATCGCTGACAACCAGCGCAACATGGTGAATGCCGATAAACAAATTCTACCTCTGCCTAGTGATACACGAACGAAACGAACACAGGCCGGATCGCATGGAACGATCCGGCCTGCAATTTTGACTTTGTCCGCTTGCGACTAGAATTTGCCGCGAAGGGTAACTTTCCAAGTCCGGGGATCACCAATGTATTGGGTCGTGGTGAGATTATCCAGCGCAGTGTAGGAACTGCCCAGCACGTAGTGAGCATAGACCTTGTCGGTCACGTTCTCGACCGAGAAAGTGACGCCATAGCGATCATCGGGTGCGTTAAAACCGGCGCGCAGGTTGAGCAGGCCATAGGCATCAACATTGTAGATTGCGCGGCCAGCAAGATCGGTGTTCTTGGCCCCCTGCCAGGTCCATTCAGCCCGCATGAAACCTTCGAATTCTGAACTGCCAAACTTGGTCCGGTAATCGCCGATGACCGAATAGAAATCATGGGCATTATCACGGAACCGAAGGCCAACCAGAGCAGGATTGGCTGCGAACTTGGCGATCTTGATGTCGTTCAGCGTATAGCCGCCAGTGATAGTCAGGCCGGGCAGAGCCGCTGGGCGCAGCACGACTTCCAGCTCGATTCCCTTGGATTTGATCAAATCAATCCCGACGTTCAGCGCAGCCCCGATTGCACTGGGGGTGATCGTCTGCAAATTGCGCAGCTGCTGGCTATAGAAGGTGATGTTGGTTGTCAGCGCCTTGTCAAACAGCGCAGTCCTGATCCCGGCTTCCCACAGCGTGGGAATTTCAGGCTTCAGGACCGGTAGTCCGCCCGGCGAGAAGATCGCCGCCACATTAACGCTTTCGGCAACGTCAATCCCCGGACCCTTGTAACCCTTAGACCACGAAACATAGGTCATCACGTCTTCAGTCCAGAAATAGCGTCCGATGACCCGGCCCGACAGATTGTCATTCTTGAACGGCTGGATACCGATTACGTTTGGCCCGAAGAACGGCGTAAACGGTGACAGCGGATTGAGCGCAGTTGAAGTGCGTCTGTAAGTGGCTAGCAGCGAGTCATGGGTGTAACGCCCGCCGAGGATGATCGAGGCCTTGTCGGTCAGGTTGAACGTGGCTTCGCCATAGGCGGCATAGCTGTTGGTAGCGACCGTGCGATCGGCCAGAGTGCGCACATTGAAGTGCGAACCCGGGAATGGCAGCGCCAACTCGATGTCAACCCGGCCGTATGCAGCAAGATCCTGGTGGAAGAAGAACAGCCCTGCGACAATATCGACAGCAGACCCGACCTTGGTGTTGAGCCGCAGTTCCTGGGTGAACTGTTCAGTATCGACTTTGGTGCCGTTGCGGCTGTTGACGTTTGAGTTGGAGAGACCGTCAGCTTCGTTGAATTCGTCGATGCTCCATTTCCGCCAAGCAGTGATCGAACTCAGCGAGCTATCGCCAAAATCATAATCAACGTTAAGCGCAACCCCGCCCGAATTCTTCTTTTCGAGAATTCGTTCGTCGAGGACGCCGACCTTTCTATTGCCTGGACCGGGCACGATACCAAGCGCCGCCAGCGCATCACGCAGCTGCAACACACCCGGGTTAGTGGCGAAACCAAGAGCAAATGCAGGTGGTGCTGCAAACCGGTAGGTCGATTGGCAACAACGATTGCTGCTGTGGCCCAGGTCGCCCGTCAGGACGATCTTGAGGTCTTCATTGGGCCGGAACAACAGCTTGCCGCGCAGCGAATAGCCATCCCGGTCGTTGAGATCGCGTTCGCCGGCAATTGCGTTTTCAAGCACCCCATCGCGCTTGTTGTAGGTGCCAGTCAGGCGGAACGCCAATGTATCGCCAGCCAGAGGCCCGGTCACTGTGCCGCGCAGCTTGATTTCATCAAAGCTGCCATAGGTTGCATCGGCGCTGCCACCAAAGGTGAAAGCCGGATCATTCGTCTGGATGTTGATGACGCCCGCAGATGCGTTTTTGCCAAACAACGTGCCCTGCGGCCCTTTGATGATCTCGACCGATTTGACGTCAAGAAAGTCAGAGAAACCTTGTGCTTCGCGGCCAAGAACCACGCCATCAACTACCGTCGAAACGCTTGATTCAAAACCGTCGCTGAAACTGAAGGTTGAGAGGCCGCGAATCTTGGATCCACTTGCCCGCGTGGTGTTGAGCGGTGAGAGGGCGATGCCGGGAACGAAGCGGACGATTTCGCTGACCTGCGTAAACCCTGTGCGATCTAGGAACTCACCGGTTACCACGGAAACGGCCAATGGCGTATCCTGAAGCGTTTCGGGCGTTTTGCGAGCGGAGACGATGATATCATTCGGTGCGATTGTGCCATCCGCAGCCGCTTCTAAACCAGCTTCCTGCGCCATCGCTGGAGCGAGTGGGATGACAGCCGCTGCTGACGCCAACCACAAGCACTTTGACAAGAATTTCATTGCCTTATCTCCCCTTCGCTGAAATGCCCTGCCCACCACATCACGGGTGAATCAACCGGCTTCCTCGAATCCTATTATTATACATTTAGTCATTAAGCAAATTTTTTTGATGAAGAGCAAAATCAGGAGTAAATTGTTTTTTTACAATAGATTAGATATGGAGTTAGATCATCACATTGACCTTTGATATAATCAACCTATCCTGACTCAACGCACAATAGGGGTTGCAGCATGTCGGGCGCGGAAGAGTTTTTGGGGAAAACAGCACTGGTCACAGGCGCAGCGCAGGGAATCGGCCTGGCAGCGGCAGTGATGCTTGCACGCGCTGGTGCAGACATTATCGCATTGGACCTACCCGGATCGAATTGTGATGGGCTTAGGCAAGCCGTTTCCGAAAACGGAAGGCGCGCATTGATCCACGAAGGTAATGTCGCGGATGAAACCACATGGACTGTACTTGCCCATTCAGTGCGCGAGCAATTTGGCCGGATTGATATCCTGTTCAACAATGCTGGAATTTCTGGGCCAAGCTGCCCGATCTGGGATTATCCAACCGAAGACTTCGACAAGGTTATGCAGGTCAACTGCCGGGGCGTATTTCTGGGCATGAAGTATGCCGCCGAACTGATGCAGGGTGGCAGTGGTTCGATCATCAACATGTCATCAGTGTCAGGGCTTGGCGGCGGGCGATCGCTGTTTGCTTATAATGCCAGCAAGCACGCGGTAATCGGCATGACCAAGGTTGGCGCAGTAGAACTGGCGGAGCGCAATATCCGAGTCAACGCGATCTGCCCCGCAATGACCGATACGGCGATGATGCAAAGCCTGGAAACCGGTAAAAATGCCGATGAGATTTCAGAGTTGCGAGGCCGGTTTGCCAGCATGATCCCCTTGGCGCGCTATGCCCATCCAGACGAGATCGCTGCTGTGGTTGCTTTTCTGGCTGGCAATGCCTCGTCATTCATGACCGGGACTGCCATACCGATAGATGGCGGATTAAAGGCACAATAAAAGCCTAAGCCTTGCCGTATTTCTCGCGCAAAGCGTCGCTGTTGCCGTTAAACAGGCAGACCAGAATTTCCTCGATCTTCTTGCGGCTAACCGCGCCGCGGCTGACCAACTCACCCGCCGTGCCAGTCATCCCCATGGAAAGCTCCGTGACCAGATTGGCGACATCGCGCGGCACGTTCAGTTTACGAGCCATTTCCTTGGCTACGAAATCTACCACACGCTGGCGGCGTTCACGCTCCTGTTCCTGAAAGACTGCGGCCAAGGAAGGCTCATTCATCAATCTTTGGATATGCATTCCGTTTTTTTCGGCATGCATAAGATAAACCCGGGTGGTTGCCCGGATCAACTCGTCAAAATCCTTGGCCTCACTGACGGCGCTGGTCTGTAGTTCCCATAATCGGCGCTGGTCGCGCAGCAGCAGCTCTTGCAGAAGCGTGGTTACGTTCTGGAAATAGGCGTAAACCAACGGCTTGCTGACCCCGGCTTCGCGTCCGACCCGCTCCATTGTTACCGCCGAAACTCCTTCGGCAGCGACCAACGCAGCCGCCCGATCGAGGATCATGTGTTTGCGAACCTCCGGATCGAGCCGTCGAGAGCCTTTTTTCGTGGCAGCAGAATCCAGCATTAGCATGTGACAATCTGATTTGAGGGTCCAGTTGCGAACCCAGGATACCTGCCTGCTTCGCAATTGTCATGTCACCATGTCATAGCGAAGTTTGTTGACTAAAATTATAATACTCATAAGCTTAAAGGGGAGATAGTCGGCGATTAAGCGATCAGCAGCGCACGATTTTGCCATGCGCTCGTTAAGGGCGCACTATGGTCAGCTCTTCCAATTTGAGGGTTAGAATGTCATGAGAGTGAAGCGGTTTCTCCTTGGTATTGCAGCCGTTCTTGTCTCCGGGGGTGCAATGGCTGCATATATGAGCACACCGACTGTGCACAAAGGACAGACCGGCGAAGCGCCTGACCTCGGTCGGACTGGTCCCTACCGGCTTGGAACTACGGTAGCACAAATGACTTTGGCCGGACGGGCAAGGATTTCTGGCATGAGCCTTGTCACAGGCAAGCTGGAACCTTTAGATCGCAAGCTACCCGTTCGTTACTGGTACCCTGCTGATAGCGAAGTCAAAGGACAGCCCGTGCGGTACGAACATGTCATGCAATTGCCCGGCAAGCCGCCCTTCCCGGTAGTGAGCCAGGGGATCGCGTTCGCGGATGCCAAGCCAGTGACGGGCAAAAAGTTCCCGCTTGTGGTGATGTCACATGGCTATGGCGGCTGGAATACGCAGTTCAGCAATCTTGCGGAGCATATCGCAGCACAAGGCTATGTTGTGGCCTCGATCGATCATGGTGACATGATGGCCGACGGGATCAGCTCATTCCTGATTTCATTTGGCAATGTGCTGGTCGACCGGACATTGGATCAGCGGCAAATTCTGGCTCAGATTTCAGCAGATGTCCGTGAGCGCAAAGCGCCCTATCTGGAACAGGTTGACCTGCAGAACATCGGCCTCATCGGATACTCCATGGGCGCATACGGGGCGATTGGCACGGCGGGCGCGCCCTACCGCTTCGATGAAGGGCCGCTGGCCAAGCTCCCGCAGGCAGCGAAGGAAAACTTGCGCAATGCCGCAGCGCAAGCGGCGCCAATCAAATCGCTAATCGTATTTTCGCCATGGGGCGGCCAGCCTGATAGCCGGGCCTGGGATCAAGCTGGACTGGCTGGCGTTAAGGTTCCAGTTCTGATGGTCGCAGGCAATCAGGACGATGTCGTGAATTTCAAGGAAGGCGTCTCTTGGCTTTTCAAGAGCATGGCCGGGGCCGAGCGCTATATGCTCGTTTACCGGGAAGCGCGGCACAATATTGTCGGCAACCAGTTTGAGCTGAACGACGACGATCCTTTTATGGCCGCCGAATTTCTTAAAGAACCAGTCTGGCGTAGCGATCGGCTCAACGCAATCAACCAGCATTTCGTAACTGCGTTCCTCGATCTGACCTTGAAAGGCGATACCGCAAAGCGCGCCTATCTTGATGTTCCAACGGTCGATTCCAACACCGGCGAATGGCCGACATCATTTGGCGAGCAGTTGAATGGTAAGTCGGCCGGGCCAGAGCAGGAAAAATACTGGCGCGGCTTCCAGCGCCGCTGGGCGGTTGGGCTAGAGATGCATGCGGCCAAGCCAGCCAAGGAAACCGGGCCACTGCCGCAAAAGTGAACGTGGCGCTGTTGGACCTAGCCCGGGAAGATTGACTGACCGCCGTCGATAACCAGACCGTGACCAGTCATGAAGCGGCTTTCAGTCGACGCGAGATAGACCGCGATGCCCTCCATGTCCTCAAGCCTGCCGACCTCGCCTGCGGCCGATCGGCGCTTTGCAGCATCTTGAAACGCCTGCGATGTGTCGATCGACATCTCGGTGGCGATGTAGCCCGGCAGAATGGCGTTGACCTGTATGTTCGCACGCCCCAGCTCGACCGCCAGCGACCGGGTCAGGCCTAAAAGCGCGGCTTTGGTTGTCGAATATCCGGCATGGAATGGCATGCCCAGATTGGCGGCCACGGATGAGGTGGCGATCAATTTTCCGCCTTGCTTGCGTTCCAGCATATGCGCGATGGCCGCCTTGTAGGTCAGAACTACGCTGTTGAGGTTCAAGTCCATTACACCCGACCATTGATCATCGGAGAGCTTGTGCAGCATCCCGGTCGGCCCGGAACCGCCGGCATTGGCAAAGCAGCTGTCGACCTTGCCAAAGCGTGAGAGCGTCCTTTCAAACGCAGCTTCGATTTGACTGGCATCGGTCACTTCGCAGGCGAAAGCTTCCACATCGCCCCCCAGCCCCAGCAGCGCCGCTATAGCGTCCTCGTTCTTCTGCGCATTGCGGCCCCAGATCGCGACGCTGGCGCCTGCCTTGACTAAGCCCTTGGCCATGGCGAGACCAAGCCCGCCATTTCCGCCCGTCACAAGAGCGACATGTCCTGACAAATCAAACATTGGATGTTTTCCCCGGCGTTGCTAACTGCATCGATTGGAAAGTCACCGCAGCTTCAATCAGTGACCCCAGAGATTCAAATCCATCTTATTATGCGAAAAGTCAATAAGCGCCGTCAGCTATCCAGCCAGGCGAGCGTCGTCCCTGGAACAGCTGCTGAATCTGGATTGCGATGGCTTTGGCGGAGAGGCAGGGATTCGAACTACGCCGCTACGACGTTGTAATTGAGTCAAAAACTTCGCGGCATTCCGATCGACCCTAAAGGCGACCCTAACAGCCGCCGCAACTGTGCATCTTACTCACCCGCTGGCGCCGGATGTCGGCCGCGAACATTGGCCCGAACCGGTTCCACCAAAGTCGCACAGTCTCGTGACAAATGTCGAACCCGCGTTCGAACAGCAGGTCTTCGACATTACGCAGCGAGAGCGAGAACCGGACATACATCATCACAACCAGGCGGATCACCTCAAGTGACGAGTTGAAACAGCGGAACGGGTTGGCTTTCGGGTCGGAACTTTGGCTCATCCATCCATTTTACCGCCGCCCTGCCTCGCCGGCAATTTTAGTCTGACAAGACCGTTTTGGCGCTTGAGCGTTTGGGTCTCATCTTCATTCCTTCGTCACTACGATGAGACCCAAACGCACCTTAAATTACAACCTTAAATCTGGGCCATAGGTGCTTACGGGGAACAGGCGAGACCTATTGTCCTTTACCCAAGTTCGGCTAAGCTGCGCTATCCTTTTGCTGAGGAGTAGCGCCGTGCCAAATGTTCATGTCCCTGATGCGTTTGCAAACGATCCGTCGGCCTATGTGTGGAGCCACTACGCACCCGAGATTGCGGGCGGCGCGGGTAGCTAT
>JANMNP010000055.1:0-71998 GCA_031374105.1 Novosphingobium sp. | reverse complement strand
GCGCAGGAAGTGCTGGACGAGGTGTTCGATCTGTTCGTCAGCCTAGACGCCACCGACGAGCAGCTTGATTTCCCAGTGCTCTACGCCTCGGGCCGCAACGGCTATGCCAGCGAAGATATGGAAGCGCGCAGCGGCGATCTGACCCCGCTGTTCCAGAAGATCGTTGACCATGTGCCGCCGCCGCAGGCCGATGTGGACGGGCCGTTCAAATTCCTCGTCACGCTGCTCGATCGCGACAATTTCCTCGGCCGGATCCTGACCGGTCTGGTCGCCAGCGGCACCATCAAGGTCAACATGCCGATCCACGCGCTCGATAATGATGGCAACATCATTGAAACTGGCCGCGCCTCAAAGATCATGGCCTTCCGAGGCCTAGAGCGGGTGCCCGTAGAAGAGGCCCGCGCGGGCGACATCATCTCGATTGCCGGCCTGACCACGGCAACCGTCGCTAACACCATCGCAGATCCTTCGGTGACCGAGCCGCTCCACGCCCAGCCGATCGATCCGCCGACGCTGTCTATGCGCTTTGCGGTCAACGACAGCCCATTTGCGGGCCGCGAGGGCACCAAAGTGACCAGCCGCATGATCCGCGACCGGCTGGAGCGCGAGGCCGAAAGCAACGTCGCCATCCGCGTCACCGAAAGCGCCGACAAGGATAGCTTTGAAGTGGCCGGGCGCGGCGATTTGCAGCTGGGCGTGCTGATCGAAACGATGCGCCGCGAGGGCTTTGAACTGGGCATCAGCCGCCCCCGCGTGCTCTACAGCACCGACGAAAACGGCAAGCAGACCGAGCCTTACGAGGTTACTGTGATCGACGTGGACGAGGAATATGCCGGAACTGTCGTCGAGAAGATGGCGATCCGCAAGGGCGAGATGACCGACATGCGCCCCAGCGGCGGCGGCAAGACCCGGATCACCTTTTCCGCGCCATCGCGCGGCCTGATCGGCTATCACGGCGAATTCCTGTCCGATACCCGCGGCACCGGGATCATGAACCGGCTGTTCGAAAAATACGGCCCCTACAAGGGCGTGATCGAGGGTCGCCCGGTGGGTGTGCTGATCTCCAACGGCACGGGCGAAGCGGTTGGCTATGCGCTCAACATGCTGGAAGAACGTGGCAGCCTGTTCGTGCGGCCGCAGGAAAAAGTCTATGAGGGCATGCTGATCGGCGAGAATGCCAAGCCGGATGATCTTGAAGTCAATCCGATGAAGTCCAAGCAGCTGACCAACTTCCGCTCAACCGGCAAAGACGACGCTATCCGCCTCACCCCGCCGCGCGTGATGACCCTTGAACAGGCCATCGCCTATATCGACGACGATGAAATGGTTGAAGTAACGCCCAAAAGCATCCGCCTGCGCAAGGCACTGCTCGATCCGAACGAGCGCAAGAAGGCCGGGCGGAAAAAGCAGGCGGCATAAGCCCGGTCACTCACTAAACTCCTCCAGGTCCGGCACCCGGGTGAAGGCGATCTTGGTTCCTGAAAAGCCGCGTCCGGCTGAAGGCAGCATACCGATCAGCACGCTATCGCGCCCGAAGCGATGGTTGATCCGGTCAAGCGCGCACGACAGCCGGGCAGCGCGGATGTGGCGCGCCATGGCGCCGCCTGCATCGCCTTCCTGATCGGCAAACAGATCGGGCTGAAGCGCGGTTTCAGGTTCCAGCCCGTGCAGTGCGACCGATACTTTCTTGATCCGCACATGCCGCTCTCTGGGAATGAGCTGCTCCCAGAAGCTCAGCAACAATGCCAGAAAAATGACGCTGTCCTGGGCCGAGCGACAGCGCGCTTCGGCATGCAGGCGGCGCCCATCCTCCAGACGGACGGAGAAGCCGAAAGTTCTGGCAGCATAGCCCATCCGGCGCATCCGTGCGGCGGCCTTCAGGGTCAGCCGACGCGCGACATTGATGGCTTCTGCTGGCGGGCGCAGCGCCGGGGCCAGAATATGACTGTGGCCGATGCTGCGACGCTGCGTTGCCGGATCGGGCAGATCGTATCCACGCAGCAGATACCACATCCGCTCACCCCAGATGCTACCCCACACAACACGCATCTGCCGCCGATCCAGCGCCAGAATATCCGCGACGCTAGCGATCCCCTGCAGCCGCAATCTTCGTTCCATGTTGCGACCGATTCCGGGTAAATCAATCGGTTCAAGCTGTTCTGTCAGGCAGCGGTAAATGTCTTGCGGCATCAGGATGGTAAGGCCATCGGGCTTTTCCATATCCGTCGCGACCTTGGCCAGATAACGATTGGGAGCAATGCCGATGGAGCAGCGTACCCATGGACCAAGATTGGCGCTGATCCCTGCCTTGATCGACAGGGCGATCTCCCGGGCGACTGCTGCATCCGCCTCATTACGCAAAAGCCGCGCGGCCATTTCATCGATGGAGCAAACCTCGGCAACCGGGATGTGGCGGTTGATCTCTTCGATCGCGCGGTGGTGGAATTCGACATAGGCCTGATGCTGGGCCAGCACACAGATCAGCCCGGGGCACATGCGTCTGGCTTCCCAGATTGGTGTGCCGGTTTTGACCCCGAAGGCCTTGGCCTCATAGCTGGCGGCGATCGCGCAGGTGCTATCCGTTTCCACCGGCACCACAGCCACCGGCCTCCCCCGCAACTCAGGCCGCAACTGCTGCTCGACACTGGCGAAATAGCTGTTGAAATCGACATAGAGCCATTTGAGCGGTGATGGTGAAAACATGGGGAGGGCAGCCAGGACGGGGGTGATTCGATCCAGCAGTGTATGTTCTTTTTCTGTTCTTTTGAAGTACGAGCATCTGATCCGCCGCTGCACCCCAAGTCTACCCACTCGCCCTTGCTCACTTAACCCGCTAAAGCACACACTATGACTACTTCCGACCTCCGCATTGCCCTCTTTTCGGGCAATTATAATTACGTCCGCGATGGGGCCAATCAGGCGCTCAACCGGCTGGTGGGCTATCTGCTGCGTGAGGGCGCACAGGTGCGAGTCTATTCACCTACGGTGGACGAGCCGGCCTTTCCCGCCACGGGTGATCTGGTCAGCGTGCCGTCCATCGCATTTCCGGGGCGCGGCGAATATCGGGTGCCGATGATGCTATCACCGCGCATCCGCCGCGATCTGAAAGCGTTTGCGCCCAATGTGGTGCATGTCTCGTCCCCCGATTTTGTGGCCCACCGCGCGGTCAGCTGGGCGCGAGCGCGGCAATTGCCGGTGCTGTCCTCGGTCCACACCCGGTTCGAGACTTACTTCCGCTATTATAATATGGCGTGGATGGAGCCGGTGGTCGAAGCACTGCTGCGGCGGTTTTACCGGCGCTGCGACGCGCTGGTCGCGCCGTCCGAAAGCATGGCGCAGGTGCTGCGCGATCAGCGTATGAACTATGATATAGACATCTGGTCACGCGGGGTGGACCGGGACATATTTAATCCTGAACGGCGCGATCTGGAATGGCGCCGCAGCCTTGGGATTGCCGATGATGAGGTGACGGTGGGCTTCCTCGGACGGCTGGTGATGGAAAAGGGACTCGACGTCTATTCCGACACGATCGACGAGCTGCGCCGCCGCGCCATACCGCACAAGGTTCTGGTGGTCGGCGAAGGTCCGGCGCAGGGCTGGTTTGAGGCACGGCTTCCCGGCGCGGTGTTTGCCGGGTTTCAGGGCGGTGCAGACCTTGGCCGCGCGGTGGCGAGCATGGATATCTTGTTCAACCCCTCGATCACAGAAACCTTCGGCAATGTCACGCTCGAGGCGATGGCCTGCGGCTTGCCCGTGGTAGCAGCCGCCGCGACGGGCAGCGAGAGCCTGGTCGATGACAACAGCTCAGGCAGGTTGATCCGCCCCGGCGCGGTCCATCATTTTGCCGAAGCACTGCGTCATTACGTCGAACAACCACAGCTGCGCACCCGCCACGGCGCTGCGGGCGAGGCGCGCAGCCTGGATTTCAGCTGGGATCGGATCAATCAGGCTGTGGCCGACACCTATCTCCGGCTGATCCGTCAAAAAAGTGCCTCAAGACGCTGAATTATTTAAGTATTTCTTGTCCGGCAGCGCGCTTTGAATACCACCACAGGAATACGACAATCGTGATGATCATCACCGGCACCAACGGGTTAGGCACCATCCCAGCACTGAACTGATAGGCAAAGCTTACGGCCGCTCCAATCAACGACAGAAGGAAGGCATTGCCCGCATGGCGCGAACGCACCACCAGCAGTACCGAACCTATCAGCGAGGCCCATACGCCAACCGCATAGGCCGAGGTTGCCCAGACTGGCATCGCTTCCAGCCCCCGCAGAACAGCCTCCGGCACGCCCTCCATCACTGAAGGATCACGCCGCTGCGTCATGATATAAAGATAGCCGCCAAAGGCGTTCCACATCAGGCTGATCCCGCTGATGATCCAGAAACTGGCAGGCGGCTTGGCAGAAGTTGCAATAGTCATGGTAGCTCCCCCCTACTTTAGCAAGAATGACCGCAGGATAACTCCAATAGAACAGCGATGCAAATTGGTTGAAGGCAGGGTAACAACACTGCGATGAGCGATCTGTTCCCACCTGATATGCCCGCCAAGGCACCGCAAGTGTTGCGCCCCAATGCGCCGCTGGCTGATCGGCTGCGCCCCGCCGCGCTGGGCGAGATTATCGGGCAGGACCATCTGACCGGTCCCGAAGGCGCAGTCGGACGAATGGTCGCCGCTGGACGACTTTCCAGCATGATCTTTTGGGGACCGCCCGGCACAGGAAAGACTAGCATTGCCCGGCTGCTGGCTGACGCTGTTGGAATGCGCTTTGTTGCGATCAGTGCAGTTTTTTCGGGCGTCGCCGATCTCAAGAAAGTTTTTGCAGAAGCCGATCTTGCCGCCAAAGCCGGTCAGCGAACATTGCTGTTCGTGGACGAAATCCACCGCTTCAACCGGGCCCAGCAAGATGGCTTCCTGCCGTTTGTCGAGCGCGGCACGGTAACGCTGGTCGGCGCGACAACCGAGAACCCCAGCTTCGCGCTCAACGCCGCGCTGCTCAGCCGGGCGCAGGTGCTGATCCTCCACCGGCTGGATGCGCAGGCGCTGTCGCAGTTGCTTACCCGGGGCGAGGCGCTGGAGGGCCCGCTCCCGCTCACCGTAAATGCGCGCGAGGCGCTGGTCGCCTCTGCCGATGGCGACGGGCGGTTCCTGCTCAATCAAGCCGAAACGCTATACGCCGCGCAAATCTCCGCACCGCTCGATCCAAGCGCGCTGGGTAAGTTCCTGCAACGCCGGGTCGCGGTCTACGACAAGGACCGCGATGGGCACTACAATCTTATTTCCGCGTTTCACAAGGCTTTGCGGGGATCTGACCCACAGGCCAGCCTCTATTACCTCGCCCGGATGCTTTCCGCCGGCGAAGAGCCGCTGTATGTGCTGCGGCGACTGGTGCGGTTCGCCAGCGAGGACATCGGCCTTGCCGACCCGCAGGCGCTGATCCAGTGTCTGGCCGCCAAGGACGCCTATCAGTTTCTCGGTTCGCCCGAGGGGGAGCTGGCGATCGTCCAGGCCTGCCTGTATCTCGCCACCGCGCCCAAATCGAACGCGGCCTATGTCGCCCAAAAGGAGGCTTGGAAAAGCGCGCTGGAAACCGGCTCGCTCAGCCCGCCTGCCCATATCCTCAACGCGCCCACCAAGCTGATGAAGGACATTGGCTATGGCGCTGGCTATGCCTATGACCATGAGGCGGAAGACGGCTTTTCGGGCGCGGATTACTTGCCCGAAGAGATGGCCCCGCAGGCCTACTACCGCCCGGTCGAACGCGGGTTCGAACGCGAGGTGATCAAGCGACTCGAATATTGGGACAAGCAGCGGCGCGAGAAGCGGGCAACGTGACGGCAGTGCGCTTTCGTCACTTCGCGGCGATCGACTGGTCAGGCGCTAAAGGAGCGCGCCAAAAGGGCATCGCGATTGCAATCTGCCAGCCCGGAAGCGCGGCCCCCGAATTGCTCCAGCCCGAGCATCGCTGGTCGCGCTCTGAAGTCCTCGAGTGGCTCCGGTCCGAACTGCCGTCAGATACTCTGGTCGGACTGGATCTTTCGCCCGGCCTGCCATTTGCCGACGCGGGTGCCTATTTCCCGGAATGGGAACACTCACCGCAATCCGCCAAGGCACTGTGGAAGCTGGTCGACGCCCTTGCCCAGAGCGACGATCACCTCGCCGCAACCAGCGTGGTCAGCCATCCCCAGCTGCGCCGGCACTTTCGCCACGGCAAAGGGGATTGCGGCGATCTGTTCGTCGGCGGCGCAGGGCGGATGCGTGTGACAGAGCAGCGCCAGCGGGATCATAAATTGACCCCATCCAGTTGCTTCAATCTGGTTGGCGCTGCCCAGGTCGGCAAATCGAGCCTGACGGGAATGCGCGTGCTGCACCAGCTGGAAGGCGCAATCCCGGTTTGGCCGTTCGATCCCGTGCCGCAGCAGGGATCACTGGTAGTCGAGATCTACACCAGTCTTGCCGCCCGCAAGGCCGGAATCCCCCCGGGCCGCGCCAAGATGATGACCGGCCTCGCGCTGGATGCAGCGCTGGCAGAGCTGGGCGTGGAACGGCACACACCCCTGCCCCGCTACACTGACCACACTACCGACGCGATCCTCACCGCGGCCTGGCTGCGCGGTGCCTCAGCCGATCCCAAACTATGGTCTCCGCCAGGTCTTTCAGACGTTGCCCAAACCGAGGGCTGGACCTTTGGCGTCCCCTGAGGCTAAGGGAGCGCCGATGGGCCGGCTTAGCTCAGTTGGTAGAGCACCTGATTTGTAATCAGGGGGTCAGGGGTTCGAATCCTCTAGCCGGCACCATGTTTTCAATGACTTAGTAGGCATTCTGGGTAATTCGTCCAACATCGTCCGACGTTGGACGTCCAACATGATCCGCCGCAACCTACCTCGCTGTGCTCTGTGAGCCTCTTAGAGCACTGCCTATCTAGTTGCGCCCAAAAGGCCGCGACCAGCGCGGATCACCCCCAGCGACTCGCGCTGGGTGAAATTTCGCCTAGCGATAGCCGTAGTATTTGCCATATCCCGACTCGGGCGGAACAGGCCCGCCGCCGATCGAGCCTAATAGTGCAACATTATCGATCCATCGCTCTGATGATGTCGCAGCCTCCTGAAATGTCAAAAATTTTGAACTCCTGCGCTGGATGAACGGTGCGAAACTCTTGCGGCGCAAGCCATGGTTTTTGACCAATTGCCGAGAGACGAAAACTTGGGTTGGCGAGAGGCGAGGCTCGCCGATCCGCAGGGCAATGTTGGCGGCTCATGGTAGATAGCGGTTAATACTGCTCTAATCCACCAGGGGCATGGCTGCGAGTGACCTTAATATCTCGGCCAGTTGACTGACCTCGGTAATTCCAATGGCTTTGGTCAAGCGCTCATTGATCAGGTCAAGCGGACGTCCCATTGCCGCTAGTGCAATCTCGCCCTTCTCTGTCAGAAAGAGCGCCCAGGCCCGGCTATCGCTTTCGCTCTCGCGCCGTTCGAGCAATTCGGCTTCGCTCAGCCGCTTTACCATTGCTGTCATGGCGGACTCACGCTGCTTCAAAGCTATAGCAACACCGCGCTGCGTGATGCCCGGCGTGCCCGATACAATATGCAGTGCTGCGGCCTGCGCCGTTGTTACACCCGCAGAAGCCAAGCACTGCTCGTCAGCAAAAACACGCATCCGGTGTGCCGCCAATTGCAGCAGGTGATAAATCCGTTCGTCTGAAACGCTCATCATGTTTTCCTAGTCCGGCTTGACTCATCACTCAATCATGCATTAACTACGCTAGTGTAGTATAAAAAGGAAAATGGCATGGGTGCAGTCGATGTATGGTCTCAGCAGCCGACCGAGCGTTTTAACAAACAACCATGGCTAGAGACCCTGCTGCGTTGGACTGGCAAGACAGGCGTGCAGAAAATTACTACCACTGCGATGACTCTGGCGGCCATGGACAAGGCCGATATCGATATCTCGCTATTGTCGGCATGGCATGGCCCGCAAGGCTCACTGATCAGTAATGATGAGGTTGCCGAAATGATTTCGGAAGCACCGACGCGGTTTCGAGGGCTTGCGACGGTCAATTTGAATGATCCAATGGGCTCCGTGCGGGAGCTTAAGCGGATCGTCGACGGCAAATCCTTTGTAGGCGTGCGGATTGTGCCATGGCTTTGGGACTTGCCGCCCAATGACCGGCGCTATTACCCGATTTATGCCGCTTGCGTGGAACTGGGCGTGCCCTTCTGCACGCAAATCGGCCATACTGGACCGCTGTGCCGTTCGGAGCCGGGCCGGCCAATTCCTTATCTTGACGATGTCCTGTTAGATTTCCCCGAACTTGTCGTGGTTGGCGGCCATGTAGGGTTCCCGTGGATGGATGAAGTATTGTCATTGGCCCGCAAATATCCGAATTTCTATGTCGATACTTCTGCTTATGCTGTGCATAGGTTGCCCCCGCAGCTGACCGATTTCATGCGCGGCGCAGGACGATCACGTGTGCTGTTCGGAACAAACTGGCCCATGATATCGCCCGCCAGTTGCCTTGAGAAACTCGATAAGCTTGCGCTCGACGACGAAGCACGGAAATTGTTCCTTGAAGGAAATGCCAGGCGCATCTTTGATTTGAATTAAGCGAGTCTTGTTTGCCGCCTTCGATCTGTATCAATGCGCTGCTGCCAGTTTCTCGGACACTATGCTTAGCGGCATAAGCAGTCGGCTCGAAGTCCATGGGGGCTGAGATACCCCATTTTTGATTACGGGCGTTTCGAAGTGCAGAAGCGCTCGATATGGTCAAACATATCAGCTTGTGGCGGATCCGCGGTTCATTCGTTCGTCGCATCGAAAGCGGGTTCGGCTCGCTCTTGGGTGCATTTCAGGGGTTCGAAACCTCTCACTGGAACAGTCTTCACGCTTTTTTGCGGAAGGGGAACAAGACTCTATGCCGGAATTTCCAAGGACCGCTCGCGGTAAGAGACGGTCCATTCGTTGAGATCAGCCAGCATGATTTCAGCGGTATTATCCAGCTCTGCCGAAACTGCATCAATCGCGGAGAGCTTGCTCAGCCGTTCAGCATTTGCGCCCAACGCATTGACGGTTTTGGCCGAGCGGCTTGCGGCAAGGAGATGTTCACCGTGCCCGCGCATTCCGAAGACTGAAGCGCCCACGGCTGGAAGGCCAGCTGTGATGAAAATGAAGTAGTTGGTCATCACTTTCATCGATTCATGCAACAGCACATAGCCGACCAGAAACAGCAGGCAGGCAGCGATGACGGTGCCCATCAGAAAATTCCCGATTTCGTGCAGCCGGTGATCGAGTTTGCGCATCCTTGCGGCGTTGACTTGATGATAGGCAGCTTGCGGCGCGATCTGTTCGCGCACGACGTCGGCAGCCAGTTCGCTGATGCGGGCTTGCGTCATAATGCCTGCCGGGCTGGCCATCTCGCGCCAGATTGCCGCGGCATACCAGCGGGTCCAGTCTGCCCCCGCTTCGCGGTGGCCGGGCCCTTTGATAAAGTCGCTGCGGAATGGCGCTGCCGCCAAACCAGCCTGTTTAAGGTAGATCAGCGGGCGCAAAGATTCTGCCAGATGACGATATTGCAGCCAGCGGCGGTGCCAATCCCCTTTTTTTCCGGCCCGCGTATTAAGGAACAGCAAGCCAATTGCGCCCAGCTCTGCAACCACCAGATAGACCTTGGCCGCCGGGGCCAGCAGGCCAGACAAAGCGATGATCACTGCGAGCGCGGAGAGCGCGTAGTTGGTTACATGGCCGCTGCGAAACAGCTGCGCATAGCGTATTGCCAGAAAATTTGCCCAGCCATAGGCCTGTTCGAGCCGCAGCCGGCCGGAGAGTGGATAGCTGTCGCGGATGCCCAGCCGGTCGCGCTCATTATCCTCATCGATCGAGCTTTGGCGCCAAGTGAAAAACGGCAGCGACTTGACCCGAAGCAAGGCCAGCAACAGCGGATATTCGATGCGCCAATTGCTCCGCTTCTCCAGCTCGATGAAATAGTCTGCCAACTGCTCACGCTCAATCTGCGTGTGCGGGGCAAGCGTATCGCGGACAAGAGCCTGAAGCACGCCTGCATCCGACAAGGGAACAGCAACCGGTTCGACCGCATCACCGCCGGTCAGAAGCCTGATGTGGCCAACATCGTCTGCCGCGCGGTCGACCAGAATGTGGATTACCGGGACGCCGCCGCGCAAGGCCAGATCGACGATGTGGGCAGTCCCTCCCGGGCCATTACCCTCGCCGCCGTCCCAGATCGCAACGAGAATATCAGCGGCGGCTATAACGGCCTTGCCGACCATCACATAGGCTTCATCCTGATTTGATCGCAGGCCAGGCAGGGCAAAACTCTCATCAGCCGCCGCAAGCTGGTGCAGGAACTCGTCACGCTCATGGCCTTCGACAAAGTCCTTGCTGTATTCATCAGGCGCAAATGGCAGCAGAGCGCGAATATGGAACCCCTGGGACTTGGCATAGGTCGCGGCCAGTTGATCTGCCCCGGTTGCGAGCGGGGTGTGGAGCCGCAGATCGGGCGGGTCATCAGAAAAAATCGCGGATTCATCACGGTGGACACTGCCTGCTGCGTCGCGCAGTTCACCGAACAACCGGCTGACAATGGGGCCAAGCGCAGCCACTACGCCTAAGGGAAGCAGCAAAGCCCGGTGGCCAGTGATCCCGATATTGAGGGTCAGTCGCGGACGAGGTGGATGATGGCCCGGCAACATTTATCTTTCTGTAGATCAGTCAGGCTGGGCGGCAAATCGCCCAGACACTAGACATCAGAGCGCATCCGCAATTCATGGACAAGCGTAAAATTACCGATTTTGAGGGCAGAGCCCAGCGGCAGCATGGCGGTTCCGCTCACCCGTTCGCCATCGACGTAGGTGCCATTGGTCGAATTCAGATCGAGGACGTAGAGTTCATTGTCCTTTAGCTCTACTTTACAGTGCGATCGTGAGACTTTGGCATCGGCCAGAATGACATCAGCGGGCGCTGTGCGGCCAATTTTCAGGCCCAGAGGACTGACTATAAAGCGCTTTTCCAAATCCTCACCAAGCGAGAGTTCGAGGCAGTGAAGTTCGCTCCCGCCAAACATTTCAATCTCGTCAGAGCGGGTGAAGAACTGGGTCTGCTCGAACTCCTCAACATCCGCCATTTCGGCTTCTTTGGGTTTGGCCATCGCCGCCTGAAGTGACGAAAGCGCCGAGATCAGGCTTTCAACTTTACCGTTGTTCAAAAGGAAATCGCCGATGCCGCCGCTCGCCCGTGTTGAAAATGATTGGCCCGAAGCTGGCATTGCGGCGCCCTTCGTCGCAGCCGCACCAGCGGCAACAGGCGCGCTATCGACCGCCCTCTCACCATCGACAAACCGGCGAACATCCTCAACGAAGATCTGCCAGGTCGCATCTGAGGTGTCGCCGGTCCAATGGCAGAGATTGGCGGTATGGGTCAGTTCAAAGATGATCGGCCGCTCGCAGGGCTCGATGATCACCGGGGCCAAAGTACCCATACGGTCCGCCAGGGTGGCTTCTGCCCTGACCCAGCGCGATGCAACCGAGCGCGGCGACCACAATACGACCACCGCTTTTGCCGCCCGCAAAGCCTTCTCGATCACTTCATCAAAATTCTCACCCGAGCGCAACGCGGCGTCCCACCAGACGTCCAGGCCTGCCTGCGTAAATGCTTCGGCAAAGCAACGCGCTGAACCGACGTCTTCTCGACTATAGGAAATGAAAACATCAGGTCCGCGCAAGCATATTTCCTTCGACCGAACTTAATCGACCAATATCAAATTCACCCGACCCATCAGGTTATCGCGCGCCAGTCCAAATTCAGCCAGGGGCCTTGCGGCTCACGCACGTATGCGAATCACCAAGGACTCTATTCAAGCCATTGGTATGCGCGAGGGGAGAATATCGGAAGGCTTCTCTTTCGCAAGTGCAAAAGAAGCCATATCCTGATTTGGCGTTCCAGTATGGCACGCGATTTTATTCCATTGAAACGCGGATGTCTGGCTATTTGGTCGCTTGCGAACGCGATTGAATGGCGTTGAGATAGGTTTTGGTTTGATTGGCTGAAGCAATAAGCTGATCGACCTCGCGCTCGGTCCTGACGCCGCGCATCGAATTGGCCAGAGTATCAAGATAGCGGATATAGTCTTTGGCAGTTCTCACATTCGACTGCCTTATTCTGTAACCTTCTTTATCATTATCAGAGGCTTCCTTGCCGGGCTCAGCACCATTACCCAGCCGAATGACGTTGGCAGCAATACTGCGTGCGGAACTGACAGTAGCCCCGAAGCTGCGATATTTCTGGGGGAATAGATTACTGGCAGAACCAGCCGGAGCCCGATCTGAAGTTGGTGTTGCGACTACGACTGCGGCGGCGGCGGCAGTGGTTGGCGCTGCGATTGCCGTCTGGCTGGCGACGGCCTTTTGCGCCTCAGCCACAGGACCAGAGCGGGCGGCACGGTAAGTGGCAGCCACGAAGCTCCCCGATGCTGCCAGCGCCTGCTGGGCAGAGGTGATTGCTTCAGCAGGCAATGCTGCACTGCCCGCTCCAGCGGCAGCGGCGGCAATCCTTGATCGCGCAATGCGCACATCATTGGCAAGCTTCTGGCGTGCCGCAGATTCGCCTCTTGAAGCATTCGGCTTGAACGGGTCTGCCCAAGGCAGGTCACGCCGAAGCTTTTGAGAGCGGGCATCCGCATCACGCAACAGCGCATTGGCAAACACGGCGCTGGCAGACCGCGCCAGTGCGTCCATCTCGGCGGTTCGTGCAGCTTTCGCGGTTTGATCCGTAATTGCCCCAAGCCCGCTGGACAGGCCGGCAAGATTTGTCGCCGCCGCAGTTAGGTCTCTAACAGCAGCTGGGGGCGCATTGGCATTGCGAGCAGCAGTTGCAAGCCCCTGAACCGCTCCGACAAGATCAGCGGTGTTATTGACTTCGACAACGGCAACAGGCGCAGCTTCGACTTGAGCTGCAACGGCCGGATCTGGCTTGGCATTATCGGAACCGCGCGTGGCAAAATACCCGCCGACAACTAGCAGAACAACACCAACAGCCGCGCCGCCGATCAGCAGCGGGCGTTTTGATGGCGCCTTGCGAATGGGTTGCGGGCCGGCTGCGTCTGCTTTGCCCGGCAGTTTGGCTGGCTCAGCTTCCGAAACAGTCGCGGCTAGTTTTCCCGCTTTGTCGCCTGACGGCTTTGGCAGATCATCGTGATGTCTGGCCTTTTTTGATGCATTTGTATGCTGTCCAGGGCCCTTGAATTCAACTTCACTGGTGCTTGTTGGGACAGGTGTCTGCACCTTGCCGACATTTCCAAATCCTGGCGGCGGCGGGGCGACTGGCAAAATTCCCTCGGCCTTGGGATCGAATACGAAAACGCGCGTGGCGTCTTCGTCATCTTCCCCTTCGTGCGGATCAGCAGGCAACGCCTCAGGATGGTCAAACAGATTAAGCCACGCCGAAATCGATTGAGGACGCTCATCTGGCCGGATGATCATCGCTTCGTCGATTGCCGCAAGGAAGCTGCGACTATATCCCGGCCAATCCCCATCGGCGAGCAGTGAACCCAGCCCGCCATGCATCCGTTCCAGCACTTCGGGCGGCTTTTCCCCGGTCACACATTCATGCATCACGACGCCGAGGGCGTAAATGTCCGTCCACGGGCCCTGAGCATATGTCTTCACATATTGTTCGATCGCCGCATAGGGCGGCGTATGGAAGGTGACCTTGGTGTTGGTGGCGTCACCGGATTCGAAGCGAGCAGACCCGAAATCGATCAGAACCGGGCGCCCATCTTCATTGACCAGGATATTGGGCGGCTTGATGTCGCGGTGCAGCACACCAACCCGGTGCGCGCGTTCCAGTCCTTCAGCAATTGGCCGGATCAGCGCAAGCAGGCTGGCCTCGTTGAAGCGCCTCCCCTGCTTGAGCAGTTTCGAAAGCGAAAAGCCGTCTTCGAAATCCATCACGATGTAGGCCGTGCCATGAATTTCGAACAGGCTTCGAACGCTGACAATGTTGGGATGGCGGGTGGGTGTGGAGAGGTTCCACAACAGCTTGGCTTCCTCAACGAACTTCTTGAGCCCTAAGGCATGAACTTCTTCGGCGTTGGAATCGATCGGTACAACTGTATCGCCATCCTTGCGCTCACTGATAGCGCTGGGAAAATACTCTTTGATTGCAACCAGTTCATCAAAATAAATGCCTCGCCCTTTATAGACGATGCCAAACCCCCCTACCCCGAGAACTTCTTCAAGACGCCATTCACGCAGGACTGTCCCCCGCGGAAGCGCCTTGTTGCTATAGGCATTATTCATTGCCGCTCCAGATCAAAGGCGGTAGCTGATACAGTGGCTTCGTTCGCATGAACTGGTCCAGTTTGCTAGTCCTAACCTTTATGCAGCGAACAAGGGGAATTTGGATGGGAATCGACTGCGTCAGCCGAACCCATGTCGGTCTGCGTCGCAAGCTGAATGAAGACGCAGTGCTGAACTGCCCAGAACGCAAGATCTGGGCGGTCGCCGACGGAATGGGCGGCCACGAGGCTGGTGAAGTCGCCAGCGGCAAGATTGTTTCAGCACTTTCCACCATTGCTACAATGGGAAAGCTGGACAACGTCCTTGAAAACGCCGTCGCAATTCTCGAAAGTGTAAACACCGAACTGGTTCGCCTCGGTAACGACGGCATCGAACAGCGCACCATAGGCAGCACCGTTGTCGGGCTGCTTTTGGATGATTCGCATTATGCATGTTTCTGGGTTGGAGACAGCCGGGCATACTTGCTGCGGGATGGGACAATTTTGCAGATTTCGCGCGATCATAGCTTGGTGCAAGAGCTGATCGATGCCGGGATGCTTGATTCCACTGAAGCTGAAAATCACCCGAACGCCAATATTGTGACGCGCGCTGTCGGGGCTACAGATGTGCTGAAAGTCGATGCCGTTTCGGGAGAATTCCTGCGGGGTGACATTTTCGTTCTTGCGAGCGATGGCCTGACCCGGCCTGTCAAGGACAGCGAACTGCTTTCGGAGCTTTCTGCACGGACGCTCGATTCTGCTGCAGACCGTCTGATTGAGCTTACGCTTGAGCGCGGCGCACCTGACAATGTATCGTTTGTGGTCTTGAAGATCGACTAGCACCAACAGTGCGATTGATGTTGCGTCGCAGCGCGGTATCCATCATTCTTCCATAAATGGCCACAGGGGTTGCGAAGGCCAGTAGGGAGCATAAAATGGTGATCTCTGGTCCGGGACGAGAGTCTTCGCACCTTTTGCCTGATGAATGGCGCAGCATCCTGCTACCTCTATCGCGCTCTGTCCGCGTCAATGCCGGACAAGTCATCTTGACCAATGGTGCAGAGACGCGTGAGCTTTATCTGGTACTGGAAGGCAGCGTCAGGATTGCGCTGTTCGCCTCCACGGGGCGCGAGGTAGCCATTCGTGAAATGGGTGCCGGAGAATTGTTTGGCGAACTGGCCGCGATCGATGGGCTTGCCCGCTCTGCTACAGTGGTTGCCGCAACCAGCGGACAAATGGCAGTGATCCCTGCTCCTTTATTCTTCAGCGCGATCGAACAGAACCCCAAAATGGCGTTATGGCTGTTGCGCCGACTTGCCCGAATGATCCGGTCATCAACCGAAAAGATCTTCGAGCTGAGCGCTCTGCCTGTCCGCAACCGCCTCCATTGTGAGCTACTCCGTCTGGCCGAAGACGGAGCGGCTAGCGCGGAAGGCATCGTGATTTCTCCAGCCCCGACGCATGCTGATTTCGCCGCCAGGGTTGGCAGCCACCGCGAGATGGTGACACGCGAATTCGGCTACCTCACCGAAAACGGCGTGCTGCGGCAGAGCGGCAGACGTCTCGTGCTGCTCAGCCTTGAACGGCTTATGGCAGAAATCCAGCGCGGCGGCGGTGATGCAAGCGGCGGCTCCATGGCCGAAGTGCACAACTAAGATGCCGGATCGGGGCGAATCCGGCCACATTGGCGGACCCGGTTCTGCCCCTCTGATCCCGCTCAAATTTGGCGCGGTGCAGCGACGCCAGCTGACCATCATGTTTGTCGACCTGATCGGCTCGACTGAAATGGTTGCCTCGCTCGGCCCCGAGGAAGCCCGCGATATATTCATCGGATTCCTGCAAACTTGTGCAGCCCGGATCGAAGCATCACGCGGCTTTGTCGCCCGTTACATGGGCGATGGCGTGCTAGCTTATTTCGGCTTTCCCGCAGCGCATGAGGAGGATGCCAAATTCGCCATCCACGCCGCGCTGGAAATTCAGCAGGCAATTGCCAGCTTGCCCCACTATGCTGGCTCGCCGCTGAATGCACGGATCGGGATCGCGACTGGTGAGGTGATGATCGGGGATATCATCGGGCGAGGTTCGGCAGCAGAATGCATGGCAGTGGGCGCAGCAGCCAACCTTGCCGCGCGACTTCAATCCGCTGCCATGCCTGGCGGCGTGCTGGTATCAGAAGCCACAGCGCGGATTGCGGGTGATGCTTTCTCCCTGCGACAAACAGGCCCGCTTGGCCTAAAGGGCTTCGCTACAGAAACGCCTGGCTGGGAAGTGCTGGGCAGCAAGATTGCGCATCGGTTCGCCGCCCGGATCGGACTGGGTCTGAACAAATTCGTAGGCCGCCAGGCTGATCTCGCGCGGCTGCATGCAGCATGGCGCAGCGCAGCGCATGGTTGCCAGCTGCTGGTTGTAACCGGCGAAGCTGGGATTGGGAAATCTCGCCTGATCAACCATTTTCGTTCGGAACTTGGGTTGAATGATGGGCAATGGATTGAGACCAGCGGTGCGGGCACAGCGGCCTACACTCCGTTCTTTGGCCTAGCCCAACTTTTCACCCGGTTGCTGGACAAGGAACAAGGGACAGTTTCTGCGTTAGACCGTCTGAGGCTGTTGCAGCGCGGAAGCGACGGGAGCCCAGCGATGGTCCGCCGCCTTGCCGAAGCAACCGGCATCCCGATTGATAGCAGCGAGCCGCCGCTGACTGCTTCTGCCGCCGAGCAACGCGATTTGCTGGTTGCCGATTGCGCGGTTCTACTGCGCCGCGCCGCACGTTCGCGAACCATCATTCTGGCGATTGAGGATGCCCATTGGTTTGATCCGTCCTCAGCCGAACTGCTAGAACGGTTACTCCCGCTGGTCGCTGATCTCCCGCTGCTGATCCTGGCCACTAGTCGGACAGGGCAAGAAGGCTGGCTGGCCAATGCCGAACCCCTCTTTCTTGAACGTCTAGACGATGCTGCGGTGCGCGATCTTGCACGGCAGGCCGGATCAGACCTGATTAATCCCACTTTGCTCAGCCGAGTGGTTTCGCTGGCTCAGGGCGTCCCGTTGTTCGCTGAAGAACTGGCGCGGCTATTGGCCGAAAAGCCTCACGAGCAAGACCACGCGATTCCGGAAACCCTAGCAGATTTATTGCTCGAGCGGCTCGGCACGGGAAGCCATACTTTGGCGCTGGCACAAGCAATGGCTGTCCTCGGCGAGGACAGCCGGATAGCTCTTCTAGCCGAGCTTTCAGGACTGGATCTGGCTGCGCTGGAATGGACGCTGGATCAGCTGGTGATCGAGCAAGTCATCCTGCCGTCCAGTGGTGATGGTAATGCTATTGGCTTCAAGCACGCCTTGTTTGGCGAGGCTGCCTATTCCAGTATGCCAAAAATGGCGCGCCGCGCGCTTCACATTGCAGCGGCTCGGCTGCTGGTTGAGGAACATGAGGCAGGCCGCCTGGTCCAGCCTGATCGGGTTGCCCGCCATTTCCAGCTGGGCGGCGATCCCTCTCGGGCCCGGCGCTGGTGGACGCTGGCTGGCAACAATGCGCGGCTGGTGCTTGCCTTTCCTGCGGCCCGTCATGGCTATGAGCAGGCAATTGCCCTGCTATCTAGCGATACAGCTGACAAGGACGAGGCGCTGGGGCTCCATGCGTCACTGCTCGATGCGCTGCAGCAAAGCATCGGCTATTCCGCGCCTGACACGCTTGAGATAGCGGCCTGTTTGCGGAACCTTGCCGAACAGCAGGGCGATCTGGAAGAGCAATTGCTTTCAGCAACCGCACAATGGGCCGCTGCCTCCAGCGCCGGAAATTACGAGCTGGCCCGCGGCCACGCAAACCGGGTTGCGCCAATTGCCCGGGCGCTGGCTGCGCCCAATGCGCTGGCAGTCGCCGCGATGATTGAATTGACCGCGCGCTATCGTTGCGCAGATTTGATCGGGGCGGAGGCCGCATTCCTGGCTGGAGTGCCGCATTTCACCAGCAACGACTTCTACAACCGCCCCGGTGCGATTGCGCAGACCTATGGCAATGGTGCGATCAATGCATGGCTGCTGGGCCATGACGATCTGGTGCGCGAACGGCTGGCTTTTCTTGCTGAGTCAGACATCCATTTGACCGATCCCTACAATCTTGCCTTTTCGCGCCACATGGCCTCGATGGGTTGGTTATTACTGGGCGAAGCGGAGCTCGCAGAGGAGGCAGCGCGCGAGGCGCTCAAGATAGCGGAGGCTTCAAGGTTCCCGCAATATTCCTCGATTGCCCGGATTACGCTGGGCGGGGCATTGGCCATCGAAAAACCTGATTCAATGGCGATTAGCCTGATGCGCGGCGGGATCGAACTGATGGAAGGCACCGGATCGCGTGCGGCGATCACCCTCTACCATGCCTGGCTGGCAGACGCCGAGTGGCGCGCAGGCGATCCAGAGCTGGCGCTGGGCACGGCCACACGCGGAATGCGGGCCAATCCTGAAGAGCGCTACGTCATCCCCGAACTGCTTCGCCTCAAGGCCGAACTTGAGGGTGAGACTGGCCGGCCAGAGCGAGTGGTCCCGGGACTTCGGAAAGCACTTGATGCCGCACATGTCAGCAAGGCAGGCGGCCTCCATCGCAGAATCCTCGCCAGCTTGGCCCGCCACGATAGCCTGATTAGCGCCTAGCCAGCATCCAAATCCGTAGCCTGCTGATCGGACAGTCTGAAAAGCTCGCCGCTGACTGCTTCGGGCGAAGCGCCGCCGCCATTGCTCAGCCTGCTTCCGGTGGAGATAAGCCAGAACCGATCTTCGCCCCCTCCGCAAACCAATGCATACTCACCCTCCAGTATCTGCGGACTATCGCTATCTATCTGGGTAAACACTATCTTCGCGGTCCAGCTTGGCTCGCCGGTACGGCGTGTGACGCTCCCGGCAAGCGTGAAGCGCCGGTGATGAACTGCGGCATTCGATCCGCTGAGCGGCAAGAAGCTGCTATCCTGACTGCCGGTAACGTCAGCTCCGTCCGCGGTTTTGGTAATCCGCATATAGCCCAGCCCGACAAGATGGTTGGGCGAAGTGTTGCGATCCATCGCGCTGCCGGAAAAGCGGTGCGAGTAGAGGCCTGGCCGAATTTCAAACATGGAAAGCTCCTTTGTGATTTTTCCGACAATTGGCGTGATTTACTAGACCTGTCACGCAACAGTAGTAACCTGCCCCCTGCCGCAAACAGGGAGAATTTCGATGGCAGATCCACAAAGCCGCACCGCGCAGATGGCCGAATCACTCGTCAATGTGATGTGCTCATATCCCGACCTCAAAGACCTTACCCCCGAACAGATTGCCGCGATGCACGTGTTCAAGCACAAGCTGCTCGCAGCCCTCCACCGCCTGTACATGAACGTCCCAGCCAAATTGTGCGATCCGATCATCGACAAGTTCCTCGAAGGGATAATCCCTAATCCCCCAAGTTGACGGCTAGCGATTTTCAAGCCCCGACGCTGTGTGAATAATCACAATAGTGTTGCGCTTGGCTGATGTTCTGTGTTGAGCAGGTGCTGACTCGGAAATCCTGCAATCCGGGTTCCCGCCATCTGGAGCCTTCAACCACAATGCTAGCTGACATGCTACACCGCCTGTTTGATCGGCACATCGATGATGCCGCCCACGCCCGCGCCCGCAATGGCGGGTGGCTGGATGAAGCCTGGGCGGAAGTCGCCGAAATGGGCCTGCCATTCGCCCTGCTGAGTGAGGATCAGGGCGGGTTTGGGCTTACGCCTGCCGAGGCGGGCGAAGCGCTGCGGCTGCTGGGTGCCCATGCCGTGCCGCTGCCAGTGGCTGAAACTATGGGCGCGAATCGCTTGCTTGCAATGGCGGGGATGGCGCTGGCCGATGGGCCGGCCGGTTTGGCCCGCGCTGATGACCTTAGGATTGAGGCAGGCAGGTTGATCGGAACCGTCGCGCGCGTCGGCTGGGCCGAGCAGCTTGATTGCCTTGCGCTCAGCGTGGGTGAAACGCTTTACCGCATCCCGCGCGCAGGCTGGACCGTCACGGAGGCTGGCCATGCGCTGACCTTCCATCCGCGCCCGACCATCCTGATCGACTGGGCGATCGACGCCGCCGCTCCGCTTCCCCATGATCCGCTGGCCGAAGGGGCGACACTCCGCGCCTTCCAGATCGCCGGGGCGCTTGAATCGGCGCTGGAGCTGACACTGCAACACACCAGCACCCGCGTCCAGTTCGGCAAGCCGTTGTCGAAAAACCAGGCCGTACAGCACGAACTGGCCAAGCTGGCGGGCGAGCTGGCCTGCGCCACCGCCGCCGCCGATCTTGCCGCAGAAGCCTTGGCGCGCGGCGATATGCTGGGCGTTGCGGCAGGAACCTTGCGGGCGCGTGAGGCAGCGGGCGCCGGAGCCTCAATCGCCACGCAGATGCACGGCGCAATCGGCTTTACCCGCGAGCATCGCCTCCACCTTTTCACCACTGCTTTATGGACCTGGCGCGACGAATTTGGTGGGCAAGTCTATTGGGCCCGCCTCCTGGGCAAAGCTGCGCTTGATGCCGGTGCGGACGGCTATTGGCCGATGGTGACTTCGCTATGAGTGCAATCCCCTTCTCCGCGCCGCCTGCAGACAGCGAGGCGGTTCTGTCCTTGCGGACCGAATTCCGCGCTTTCCTAGAACGCGAGCTGACGAATCGCACGCCGCGCCAGCGCTCGGACAATTGGTATGGGTTTGACCGCGATTTTTCGCGCGCAATGGGCAAGGCTGGCTATCTGGGAATGACCTGGCCAAAGCAATATGGCGGGCATGAGCGCAGCGCCTATGAGCGTTACGTCATTGTCGAGGAAACGCTGGCCGCAGGCGCCCCGGTTGGTGCGCATTGGATCGCAGACCGGCAGAGCGGGCCGAGCATCATCAAATATGGCACCGAACAGCAAAGGGCTTGGTTCCTGCCCAGAATCGCCTCAGGTGAGCTAGCGTTTTGCATCGGGATGAGCGAGCCGGACTCCGGCTCAGATCTTGCCGCCACCCGCACCCGTGCCATCAGGGACGGCGATAACTACCGCATCACCGGAACCAAAGTCTGGACCAGCTTTGCCCATGAGGCGGACTGGGTGATACTGTTCTGCCGCACCGGCAGCGGCGGTCCGGCTGATCGGCAGGCCGGGACCAGCCAGTTTCTGGTCGATCTCAAGAACACGCCCGGCCTCACCATTCGTCCGATTATTGATCTTGCCGGCCAGCACCACTTCAATGAAATGCACTTTGAAGATGCGATAGTGCCTGCAAACATGTTGCTCGGCACCGAAGGCCAGGGCTGGGAACAGGTGATGAGCGAGCTGGCGTTCGAACGCTCTGGCCCTGAGCGGTTTCTCTCCTCGATCGAGCTGCTGTATCAGCTAATCGGCGCGTTGCAGGGCCGGGATAGCGACGCGGCGCAAATCACAATCGGCCGTCTTACCGCGCGGCTCGCGGTATTGCGGCGGCTTTCGCGTTCGGTCACCTCGATGTTGCAGGAAAAGCAGGACGCCAGCCTTCAGGCATCGATCGTCAAGGATGTTGGCGCGCTGTTTGAGCAAGGTCTGCCCGATATTGCCCGCGAACTGATCGATTGTGAGCCCGATCCGCAATCAGCGTCCGCCTATGCCAGCGTGCTTGGCAATATCGTGCTGAACGCTCCGAGCTGGTCACTGCGCGGCGGCACCCGCGAAATTCTGCGCGGGATCATCGCCCGCGGCTTGGGAACGCGCTGAGCAGCCTCAGGAAACCTATCAGCCCCGTCCGCGATAGGTTGCTACACCTTGATCCGGCACCCACAAGCCATCAGGTGCCGCCCCGGATTGCCAGAACACATCAATCGGAATGCCGCCGCGCGGATACCAATATCCCCCGATGCGGAGCCATTTGGGCTTCATTTCGGCAAACAGCCGCTGCCCGATGCCAACGGTGACATCTTCGTGGAAACCGGCATGATTTCGAAAACTGCCTAGAAACAGCTTCAAACTCTTTGATTCAACAATGGTTTCACCCGGCGCATAATCAATCACCAGATGGGCGAAATCGGGCTGGCCGGTGACCGGGCAAAGCGAGGTGAACTCTGGCGCAACAAAGCGCACCAGATAAAGCGCCGCGGCTCTCGGATTGGGGACATAGTCAAGCGCCGCCTCATCAGGTGAAGCTGGCAGTGGACTGTTCTGGCCCAGATGGCGGGTAGTAGGTGTGTCAGACATGTCGCAGCCATGCCGCTATCGCAGCTTTAGCACAAGTCGCCGGTTGGAAGTGCCGGGTTCACTTCCTATTCAAGCTCTGCCGCGCTACCCGCCACCAAGGTTGCCGGAATGATCGAACCTGGGACCACTTGATGATGAGTAGCGCTTGATGATGAAGAAGGGGGGCAAAACTTTGGCAATGGCGCGCATCGTTGCCTCGGTGACACTTATCCTCTGCGCTCATGCTGCGCAGGCCCAGTCAGTCAGTGATTACCGTCTGCCCGAACCAGCCGCCAGTTCCAGCCCGCGCGCGGCAGGACCAGTCGATCCGGAAAACCCTGGCGCTTCGACCCCGCGCGCAATTTCCACGCGCGAGCCGGAACCGGCAACGAGGGCCACAACAGCAACCGCGACCAGCCCCGCGCCCACACCAAGAGCTTCGACCTTGCCCACCGCCGCGCAAGGCAGGCCCGTCCCCCGCGTAGTGCCGCGAACTTATCCAAGGCCGGCTAGTGTCGTCGCCCCAAATGGTCCGATTATAAACAAGCCTGACGCAGCAGTCCCCAGTGTGCTGCAAACTGGTGCAGCTTACGACCCAGCACCTTCATTCCCGTCACTGGAACCCAGCTCCGCCCCCGTGTCAGCACCCGACCCTGCAGCATGGTGGTGGCCCTACCTTGCGACAGGAGCAGCCGCGCTGGCCGGATTATTCGCACTGCTATGGTGGCGTCGTCGCGGTGCAATCCATGAGACTGCGGTTGAATTTGAAATGCCGGTGGTTGCTGTCCCACTGCCAGCCGCAGAACCTGTTATGGCCCAGCCCATTCCCGAGGCCGAGCAAGCAGTTGCGCAGCAGCCAGATGGTCTGGTCCTGACACTGGAAGCAACCCGGCTCAGCGCCTCCTTGATGGCAACAACGCTTAGCTACCGCCTGAAGCTGACCAACCATGGTGCAATTAATCTGGCCGGGCTGGCGATCGAGGGCGATATGGTCTCTGCCCATGCTTCTCTGCCGCCTGAACAACAAATGGCGCAAACCGGGCAAGCACTGGAACTGCGCCATGCGCTGACAGCGTTGGCCCCCGGCGAGAGTGCAGAGTTTTCCGGCGACATGCGCTTGCCGTTGTCCCAAATTACGCCGATTCGAGCAGGTGAACTGGCCTATTTCGTGCCGCTCGCCAGGTTTCGGGTCGAGGGCGGGACGGCGAGCGGGGTTCCATTCATTCTGGCACGGACCTATGTGGTGGGCGATGTCCCCGAAGGTCCGCAAACCACGCTGCGGCCCTTCCGCTTGGACCTTGGACCGCGGACCTATTCGCGCGTTAGTCAACGAGAAGTGAATTAGGGTCAGGACCTGTTGACCGCGCCTTCGAGGCGGCAAAATGGCGAACATATCGGGCGGAAATGCGCGCCGCTAAGACGGCGTGTCTTTGCAAGCGTATTTCTGTTCAAGATGGAAGCCATTTTGTCGTCTAGGCGGATTTGACCAAAATGGCCCAGCGCAGCGTTGGATAGGTTTGAAATAGCTAGCTATTCCTGCACCTATCTGCCTCGCGCTGAGCCATTTTGCTTCAAACCTCGAAGGCGCGGTCAACAGGTCCTGACCCTTACCCCCTCGACGGCACCAACTTGGATGGCTAAGCCTCTTCGCAATTGCAGCGTGGGGGCGTTGCGCTGGGTCTGGAGGGACCCACCCGAAGAGGACGTTGGTATCATGGATAGTCTTGTTTCAACCGAGTGGCTGGCCAATGAGATGGGGGCGAGCGACCTGCGGATCGTCGATACCACCCGCCATTTGCCGGGAACCGGCCGCAATGCCCAGGCCGAATATGAAGCGGGCCATATCCCCGGCGCTGTGTTCATGGACCTGGCCGATCTGGTCGATACCAACGCACCGATTGAAAATACCCTTCCTCCGGCCGAAAAATTCGCCAGCCGCATGCAGAGCCTGGGACTGGGCGATGGTAGCCGGATCGTGCTCTATGATGACAGCGCCGTAAAAACCGCGGCGCGGGCCTGGTTCATGCTCAAGATGTTCGGCGCGCATGATGTTGCGATACTCGACGGCGGCATTACCAAATGGAAGGCTGAGGGACGCGCGCTGACCCAGGGCAAGGAAACGCTGCGTCACCGCCATTTCACCGCATGGTCTGATGACAAGGATGTCCGCAGCAAGGCTGATATGCTTGGAAATCTGCACAGCAAGGCAGAACAAGTCGTTGATGCCCGCGGCGCGGCGCGTTTCACCGGCGATGAGGCCGATCCCAGGCCCAATATCGCGCTGGGCCATATTCCTGGATCGCTCAATCTCCCATTCTCAAAGCTCTATAACGCCGATGGCACTTTCAAGGATGAAGCTGGCCTAAAGGCCGCCTTTGAGCAAGCCGGGGTTGATCTGGCAAAGCCGGTAGTTACCACTTGCGGCAGCGGCGTGACCGCCAGTGTAGTGCTGTTTGCGATGCATTTGCTCGGCAAGGAAGACACTGCCCTTTATGACGGCAGCTGGAGCGAATGGGGCGCGGATCCCGATACTCCCAAGGCAACCGGCGCGGCCTGACCATGGCAAAGGCCGAGGATGCCAATCGCTCCACGGCGACGAAGCTGGTAACTGGCGGGCGGCGGCCCGAATGGACAGGAGCGGTCGTCAACCCGCCAGTCTGGCGCGCCAGCACACATCTTTACGAGGATACCGCTGCGCTCCATGAAGGGCCAAGCCAGAACGCTGATGGCAGGTTTTTCTATGGCCGCCGGGGTGCCCCAACCCAATGGGCGCTGGCTGAGGCACTGACCGAACTGGAACCGGGTGCTGCCGGCACGATGCTTTACCCCTCGGGTGTCGCCGCGATTGCGGGCGTGCTGCTAACGATACTGCGCCCCGGCGATATTCTGCTGATGACCGACAACGCCTATGAGCCGAGCCGCCAAATGGGGCGCGGGCTGCTGAGGGATTTCGGAATTGAAACGCGGTGGTTCGATCCGCTGGACAGCGCCGCCTTCGAGGCAGCGATTTGTGATCGGACCCGCGCGGTCCTGCTCGAATCGCCTGGCAGTCTAACGCTGGAAGTCCAAGATGTGCCCGCGCTTTCCGCCATCGCCCGGACGCGCGGTATCACGGTGGTGCTCGACAATACCTGGGCCAGCACGCTCGGTTTCCCGGCGCTGGAACGCGGCGCGGATATCGCGGTGATGAGCCTTAGCAAGCATGTCGGCGGCCATTCCGATCTGATGATGGGCAGCGCCTCGGCGGGCGAGAAATGGTATCACAAGCTGCGTCACCGTGCGCAGGGGTTGGGTCAGGTCGTATCCCCCGATGATGCCGCACTGGCCGCTCGGGGCCTGCGGACAATGGGTATCCGTCTGGAGCGTGAGACCGCCAGCGCAGTGGAAATCGCCCTCTGGCTGGAAACCCGCGCCGAAGTTTCCCGCGTCCTTTGCCCGATGCTGCCCGGCTCGCCCGGTCACGAATTATGGCAGCGCGATTTCACTGGCGGCTGCGGATTGTTCAGTATTGTGTTCAAAGGCAAGGACGGCGCAGCACGCGACCAGTTCATCGATGCGCTTACCCTGTTCGGGATCGGTTACAGCTGGGGCGGCTTTGAAAGTCTGGTCACTCCGGTTGATCCCGCCCCCCTTCGCAGCGCGACCAGATGGCCCCTCCCCGGCATGGCGGAGGCTGATCGTTTCGGCCTGCGCCTGTCGATCGGACTGGAGGATCCGGGCGATCTGATCGCTGATCTGGAGCGCGGCTTCGCGGCCTGGGCAGAAAGCTAACCTAAGCCCCTGCAAAGCCATTCTGACTGGCTTGGCAGGCGTTGCGGTCTCATTGCATTAGGATGAGCAAATTGCCTCCCCAAACAGGTCGTGTATGGCTGGTCGGAGCCGGGCCTGGCGACCCCGACTTACTCACGCTGCGTGCCGCGCGTCTGATCATGCAGGCGCGGATTATCGTCCATGATGGACTGGTCGATCCTTCAATCCTGGCGATGGCGAGTCGCTCGGCCCGACTGATTTCGGTCGCAAAGCAACGCTCGCGCCACACCATGCCGCAAGACGCGATCAACGCTTTACTGGTGCGCGAGGCGCTGGCTGGTAATGATGTGGTCCGCCTGAAGGGCGGCGATCCGTTCATTTTCGGGCGCGGCGGCGAGGAGGCAGAGGCCTGCCGCGCCGCCGGAGTTCTGGTTGATGTGGTCCCCGGAATCAGTGCCGCAATGGGTGCCGCAGCTGCAGCACTGCTGCCGCTGACCCACCGAAACAGCGCCTCGATCGTCAGTTTTGTTGCTGGCCAGTGCAAGGGTCTGACCGAACAGGACTGGTCAGGCCTTGCCGGGCTGGGCCGCACGCTTGTGATCTACATGGGAGTAGCCACGGCTGAGGCGATTGCCGAAAAGCTGATCGCCGATGGCCTTTCCCCAGCCATGCCCATCGCGGTGATCGAGCGCGCGACCCGCCCGGACATGCGGGTGTTGCGCAGTTCCATCGCCGGACTTGCCGCGCTGGTCAGCCATCAACAGGTCAAAAGCCCGGCCGTAATCGTGATCGGCGAAGTTGCCGCTTCGCCCGAACCTCAGCAATTGCGCAGCCTGGCGCTGGAGGCAGTCCAATGAAGATACTGACAGGAAATGACCTCAAATCCGGGGCAGTTACCTGGTGGGACGGGGTGCAATGGTCGCTTCACGTCGGCGATGCGGTCGATGTCGGCGAACATGCCGATACGATCCTCGCCCGCGAGAATGCCGCGCGCCGGGTCAATGCTGCCTATGCTATCGACGCTGCCCGCGATGATACGGGCGTTCGCCCCGGCCATATCAAGGACCGCGTCCGCGCCCTTGGCCCAACCGTGCGCGCCGATTTAACTCTCAAGCCAGCCGACCCCGATGCCGGCAACTGGGTGATCTGATGTATAAATATGACAAACTTGACCAGGCGATGGTCGATACCCGCGTCGAAGAATTCCGCGATCAGGTCCACCGCCGAATCGAAGGCCATCTGACCGAGGACCAGTTCAAACCGCTGCGGCTGATGAACGGACTCTACCTCCAGCTCCACGCCTATATGCTCCGCGTTGCGATCCCCTATGGCACGCTGAATGCTGCGCAAATGCGGATTCTGGGCGATATCGCGGACAAGTATGATCGCGGCTACGGCCACTTCACCACCCGCCAGAACATCCAGTACAACTGGATCAAGCTGGACGAAACGCCAGACCTGCTGGCCGATCTCGCCAAGGTGGAAATGCACGCGATCCAGACCAGCGGCAATTGCATCCGCAACATCAGTTCCGACCAATACGCCGGGGCCGCTGCTGATGAGCTGATCGATCCGCGCCCTTATGCCGAGCTGCTGCGCCAATGGTCCAGCTTCCACCCCGAATTCAGCTTCCTGCCGCGCAAGTTCAAAATCGCGGTGATCGCGTCTGACACCGATCGCGCGGCGATGAAGCTCCACGACATCGGCATCCAGATTGTGAAGAATGAGGCCGGCGAGATCGGCTGCGCCTTTTACGTCGGCGGCGGGATGGGCCGCACCCCGATGATCGCACCGCTTATCAATCCGTTTGTTCCGCTGGACGCGCTGATCACCTACTCCGAAGCCTGCCTGCGGGTCTACAATCGCTATGGCCGAAGGGACAACAAGTACAAGGCGCGGATCAAAATCCTCGTCCATGAAATCGGCAAGGACGAATATACCCGCCAGGTCGAGGCCGAGTTCGCCCATTTGCTGGCCCAGAACATCGAGCCGCCATTGGCTGAGCTTGAGCGGATCAAGGCCTATTTCGTCGATCCCGCGTTTGAAGTGGGGGCATCGGATGCAGTGGACCGCGCCGACCCCAACTTCGCCCTGTGGGTGGATCGCAACTGCGCGGCCCATAAGCAGCCCGGTTATGCGATCGTCAACATCAGCCTGAAGCCAGTTGGCGGCATTCCAGGTGACGCCACGGCAGACCAGATCCGCCTGATGGCTGATCTTGCGCTGCAATACAGCTTTGACGAGTTGCGCGTGACCCACGCCCAGAACATCGTTCTGCCGCATGTCCGCAAAGCCGACCTCCACACCCTGTGGCAGGCTCTGGACGGCGCGGGCCTTGGCACCCCCAACCTCGACGCCATCGACGATATCATCGCCTGCCCCGGCCTTGATTATTGCAGTCTTGCCAATGCCCGCTCGATCCCGATCGCGCAGAAACTCTCCGAGCGGTTTGCTCCCAAGCGCGAGGAGATCGGCGAATTGAAGATCAAGATTTCGGGCTGCATCAACGCCTGCGGGCACCATCATGCCGGCCACATCGGCATCCTTGGCGTCGACAAAAAGGGCGTGGAAAATTACCAGCTTTCGTTCGGCGGATCGGAAGCAGCGGATACCTCGCTCGGCAAGATAACAGGACCGGGGTTCGACGAGGACGGCATCGTCGATGCAGTCGGAAAGGCAACCGATCTCTATCTCGCCACCCGCACCCAGGGTGAGCGCTTCATCGATACCTACCGCCGGATCGGGATGGAACCCTTCAAAGAGGTGATTTATGGTTGAGTCCCTGCGCTTCCGCACCGATGAACCCGTGGCCGATCCAGCCGTCACTGTCAGCAACTTCGGCGAACAGACTAACGCCGCCGCCGTGCGCCTCGAAGCGGGCGATGATGCCCGTGAATTACTGCCCTATCTTGATCGGCTAAAGCTGGTTGAGGTGAACTTCCCGATCTTCGGCGATGGGCGCGGCTATTCCGCCGCGCGGATCCTGCGCGAAGCGGGCTATGGCGGTGAATTGCGCGCGGTGGGCGATGTGCTTGTGGACCAGATCGCCTTCATGCGCCGCTGCGGATTTGATAGTTTCGCACCCGAAGTGCCACTCGATCCCATCGACACCGAAAATGCCTTCAGCCGCTGGGACGATGTCTACCAGCCGACTGCCGATGGCCGCCAGCCGATCTGGGCCAAGCGGCACCTTAAGATCTGATATGGCAGAGTCGGCTCGCCGCATTGATGTGCTGGATACTGGCCCGCGCTTCACCGCGGCGGATGCAGCAGCGCTAAACGCGCGCTTTGCGGGCGTCGCCACGCGGGATATGCTGGCGGCGGTCCTGAACGAAGGGCTGGCGGGGCGGATTGCTGCCGTATCCAGCTTCGGAGCAGAGAGCGCTGTGCTGCTCCATCTGATCGCCAGTGTCGATCCTTCGGTGCCGGTGCTGTTTCTGGAGACTGGCAAGCACTTCCCCGAAACTCTCGCTTACCGCGATGACCTGGCGGCTCGGCTGAGGTTGACCGACCTGCGCAACCTTACCCCCGACGCGGAACTGCTGGCCGCGCGCGACGGAACTGGCCTGCGCTGGTCCTATGATCCCGATGGCTGCTGCGACATCCGCAAGGTTCAGCCGCTGGCCCGCGCGCTGGGCGGCTTCGATGCCAGCTTCACTGGCCGCAAGGGCTTTCAGAGCGCAACCCGCGCGGGCCTGCCGACTTTCGAGATCGACACCAGCGATACGACGGGCCGCCTCAAGGTAAATCCGCTGGCCGACTGGAGTAGCGACCAGATCGACAGCTATCTCGCTGCATCCGGCCTGCCGGTGCACCCGCTGGTCGCGCAAGGCTACCCCTCAATCGGCTGCTCCCCCTGCACCACCCGCGTCGAGCAAGGCGAAGACCCGCGCTCAGGCCGTTGGAAAGGCTGGGACAAGACCGAATGCGGGATTCATGTCGACGGCGCGGCGAGTGAACTGCCGCCGGGGTATGATCCGGCGTTTTGAGCCCACCCCATCCGCTGGACGGGGTGGATTTCAGACTGCTGGTTCAGCCCTCTACGCGTTCGATGGTCGAAACCTCTCCATCGGGATTCTTGGAAGTGTATACCCCATTCTCGACCTTTTCTTCGTTGCACTTTTGCACCGGGTCTTTCTCATCCTTGGTGTAGCAGTAAATCGCGGGTGACTTCTGTTCCCACTTACCAGTTTCGATAACCTTGTCATCGCTCATTGAAACATAGGTTCCATCGGACTTTAGCTCCTCCATCGTAATCTCGCCCTTGGCACTCGTGACCTTGTATTTGCCTACTGAGGGCTTTCCATCGGCGGCAATATTTTCGGTCGCTGCGGCGCTTGCGGCAGGTGCCGCGCTGGCGTCGGCTTCGGGTGCAGGCGCAGGCTTCGAACAAGCAGAAGCGGCCGCTAGTGCGACCAACAATGCAATTTGCTTCATGTGATTAACCCCTCTTTCCAAGGTGAAACGGCGGCTATTTCCGCCAGTACGACTCGCGGCCCCGGTGCTACCTTAGGGTCTCGTTATGCCGCTGCCAATCAGGGTTAGAGCCAGCCCTGCCCGCGGTACCACTGTGCCGTGGCCTTCAACCCATCGCGGGTGGCGATGCGGGGTTTCCACAAGGCGGCGGGCGGGCGTGCTACCTCGCAGGCGACCCAGTCGGGATGTGCCATATAGCCCACTCGGTCGAGCGTCAGCTTGGCTTTGGACCCACGCAGCATTCGGTCGGCGCGGGCCGCACGTTCGAGCGATGCGCGGCTGAGGTGTACCACCCAGGGCCGCCGTCCCATCGCCCAGCCGATCGCGCGGGCCAGATCGTAATGGCTCCACCCGCCCGGCTTGCCGTCATCGGGTTCAAAAATCTGGTGGCTGACGTCCTCGTTGCCAGGGACCGGCGCGAGCAGCAGCCGCGCCAGATCATCGACATGGATAAGCGAGGAGTGCCCCCCCTTTGGAGGCATCGGCATCAACCCCCAGCGTGCAGCCTTGAACAGATCGAGCGTGTCACGGTCTCCCGGTCCGAAAACCCAAGGCGGTCGAATAATAGTCCAATCCAGCCCGCTGGCCATGACCAGCTTCTCGCCCCGCGCCTTGGACGCGCCATAGGCGGAAAGCTGTGGTTCACGCGCCGAGAGCGAGGAAACATGCACGAAGCGCGACACCCCGGCTGCTTTGGCGGCCTCGATTATATTCAGGGTGGCGGCGACATTTCCAGCCTCAAACTCGTCAGGATCGGGTGAATTGACCACGCCCGCCACATGGATCACCGCCTCAACCCCTTTGACTAGGCGTTCCAGGGCCGGTTTATTGGCTAGGTCGCCTGCGATCCATTGCACCCCATTTCGGGCGGGTTGCTCGCGGCGCGTCAGCGCGCGAATGTCGCTCTCCGCGCGGTCAAGCAGAGCCTGTCCGACAAACCCGGTTGCCCCCGTAACCGCTATCGTCACAGCAGGACCATTTGATCACGGTGAACCACCGCCGAGCGCGGGGCATAGCCCAAAAGTTCGGCTTGCTCGGACGATTGCCGCCCCATCAACCGGGCGCATTCGATCGCGTCGTATTCGCTTAGGCCATGCGCCAGCGTTGTTCCTGCATCATTGCGGATCGCAATGGCGTCGCCGCGCTGGAACTCGCCTTCAACGCCGATGATCCCGGCGGCGAGCAGGCTGCTGCCCTTGCCCAAGGCGCGCGCGGCACCAGCATCAATTGTCACCGCACCTTTAAGCCGCAGACGCCCGCCCAGCCAGGCCTTGCGCGCTCTGGCTTTTCTGCGCGGGAGGAACAGAGTCCCGATGCCCTGCTCCGCCACCCTGGCAATCGGTGCATCGTGCGTGCCGTTGGCGATCACCAGCGCGATGCCCGCCAGTTCGGCAATCTCAGCGGCTTGCAGCTTTGAGGTCATCCCGCCCGAACCCATACCCGAGGATGAGCCGCCGCCCGCCATGGCGTGGATTTCCGGAGTTACACCATGGACTTGCGGAATGAGCTGCGCGGCAGGGTCGGCGGGATTACGGTCATACAGACCATCGACATCCGACAGCAGCAGCACCGCGCTGGCCCGTGCCGCCTGTGCGACCCGTGCGGCAAGGCGGTCATTGTCGCCAAAACGGATTTCTTGCGTCGCCACGCTGTCATTCTCGTTGATCACTGGCACCGCCCCTGCATCGAGCAGCCGGGTCAGTGTGGCGGTGGCGTTAAGGTAGCGGCGGCGATCCTCCAGATCGTCGAGCGTCAGCAGCAACTGCGCGGCAGTCAGCCCGTGGTTACCAAGAAGCTCAGCCCACAGTCCAGAAAGCGCGATCTGTCCGACAGCAGCAGCGGCCTGCGCATCCGCCAGACTGCCGCGCCCGCCCTTATCGAGGCCCAGCTTCGCCGCACCCAGCGCAATGGCGCCGGATGAGACGATGATGATATCCTGACCACGCGCCCGGGCCGCCGCGATCTCTGCCACCAGCCCCTCCAGCCAGCCGCGCCGAACGCCAGCTGCGCCAACCAGCAGCGACGAGCCAACTTTGACCACAAGGCGCGGGCAGGTGGTCTTGTCGGCCAGGTCAGAAAAGCGGGCGATTTGCATTGGCAGTCGATTAAGCAAAAGTAGCGGGGATGCAACTATCGTCAATTATAGCGGCGACCACGGCTTCTCATCCGCCACTTCCTGCTGACCGACCGGACGTTCGGTGGTGGTCGCGGCGGGAAGATATTCGATCACGGCATTCAGCAGCGCCTCCATGCCCTTGCCGGTCGCACCCGAAATTGGGAATACCTTGCTTGCTCCTGCGGCTTTCAGCTCTTTGGTGAATGCCTTGACCAGTTCGGCATCGACGGTGTCGATCTTGTTGAGCGCGATCAGCCTGGGCTTTTCGTCCAGTCCTTGGCCGTAAATGCTCAGCTCTTCCTCGATAATCTCAAGCGCTTCGGCCGGATCGACGCCATTGATGTCGATCAGGTGGATCAATACCCGGCAGCGCTCGATATGACCAAGGAAACGGTCACCGATCCCGGCACCGTCTGCAGCGCCAGCAATAAGCCCAGGAATATCGGCCAGCACGAACTCGCGGTTCTTGTGGCGCACCACGCCAAGTTGCGGGCGCAGCGTTGTGAAGGGATAGTCTCCCACCTTGGCCTTGGCGTTGCTCAGCGCGTTGATGAAAGTCGATTTTCCCGAATTGGGCAAGCCAACCAGTCCGGTATCGGCGAGCAGCTTTAGCCGCAGCCAGACATACATTTCCTCTCCCGGCCAGCCGGGGCCGTGCTGGCGCGGGGCGCGATTGGTGCTCGATTTGTAACTGGCATTGCCGCGCCCGCCATCGCCGCCGCGCAGCAAGGTAACCTGCTTGCCAGCCTCCTTGAGGTCAAGCAGCACCGTTTCCCGGTCATCATCAATCACCTGCGTGCCGATCGGGACTTTGACAATCAGATCAGGTCCGCCCGCACCAGTGCGGTTCTTGCCTGATCCGCCAGTGCCACGCGGCGCCTTGAAATGCTGGGTATAGCGAAAGTCGATCAGCGTGTTGAGGCCGGGCACAGCTTCGAAGATGATATCGCCGCCTTTGCCACCATCACCGCCGTCGGGGCCGCCATATTCGACGTATTTCTCACGCCGGAACGCGACAGCTCCTGGGCCGCCTGCGCCGGAACGAATGAAAATCTTGGCTTGGTCGAGAAAATGCATGATCGAAGAACTTGTCTGTTCGTGGAACCAAGTCGCCCACCGACCACAGCATACCACTTATTGTAAAAATGTCCCGACACTGGTGGAGCCGAGGGGGATCGAACCCCTGACCTCGTCATTGCGAACGACGCGCTCTCCCATCTGAGCTACGGCCCCGATCCAGTGCGAGCGCGTGTCGCCAGCATGAACCGCTGGCCGCCCGCGGGAACGGCCCCCTTAGCGAAGCGGGGCCGGGCTTGGAAGGGCTAAATTACTTGACCGAAGGAACTGCGTTAGTCGCAACCGGGGTCGTAACAGTCACCGGTGCGTATTTAGCGTCCCAAAGCCCTGCATCGGCGCGGTATTGATCATAGCTGCGGTAGAACTGATTAAAGACCAATTCCAGCCGCCCGAGGCCCAGTGCCGAAAAGCTCGCGAGATCGACTGGCTTAACCGCAACGGATTCCCGGCTAACCACCAGCGTGGCATCGCAAAAGGCAGCCAAAGTAGGGGGATAGGCGAAGTAGTTATAAACCTGGGTCATATAGGCTTCGCGCGGACGGATGAATGATGTTCCATAGCGCTTGCGGAAATCGGCATCCACACCCCGGTTGGCCGAAGTCAGGCCGCGCGCATGGGTCTTGAGGAAAGCCCTATAACCAATCAGAATGTCGGCATGCTGGGGCTTCAGGCAGTTGAGCGCAGCTACATTATAGGCCGAGCGAAAGTTCCAGGTAGCCTGTGTCGGGGTGATATTGGCGTTGACAGTCTGGCGAACACCGTCCGCTCCGATCCGCGGCACTGCCAGGCCAGCGGGGGCACCTAGCGGCGGCTGTGGACGCGGCGGAATATAGACAACAGGTAGCGGCGCTGGTCGCGGCGGCGGGGGAGCTGGTGCAGGGGGGGCTTTTGGTCCGCAAGCAGCCAGCAAGGCCAAGGTAACAACAACGCTGCCAATGAGGATTTTCTGCCTGACCTGCGCCACCATGCTTTGTTCCTTTTCCCGAAATGCCGATACGGCCCATATCATGGCCGCCATCAGCTTTCCCTGTGATTAAGCCGCTGTCTCTAACCGCAAAGTCGGGCAAAGAAAATGCCCGGCGCGCCAGAAGGAACGCCGGGCACGATGATTACCCTGCAGGGCGGAACCGTTACTCGCGGTTGCCGAGGAAGCTGAGCAGGAACTGGAACATGTTGATGAAATCAAGATAGAGCGTAAGCGCGCCCAGCACGATCGCCTTGCCGGCGAATTCGCTACCCTGAACCTCATAATACTGGTTCTTGAGGCGCTGCGTATCATAGGCGGTCAGCCCGGCAAAAATCAGCACGCCGAGGATCGAAATCGCCATAGAAAGGCCGCTTGACTGGAGGAAGATGTTGATCACCATCGCAATGATGATGCCGATCAAGCCCATGGTCATGAACGAGCCCATCGCCGACAAGTTCTTCTTGGTGGTGTAGCCAACCAGGCTAAGTCCTGCAAAAGCGCCTGCCGTGGCGAAAAAGGTGCCCGCAATCGAAGCGCCGGTGAAGCGCAGGAAGATTGTCGACAGCGAGAGGCCCATCACGGTGCAGAACGCCCAGAACATCATCTGGAGAGCAGCCGTACTGAACTTGTTCTGGCCAAAACTCATCGCCATGACGAAACCAAGCGGCGCCAGGGCGATTAGCCACCACAGCGGTGTGCCAAGAACCTGCGCGGCCATTCCCGAGCTGGCAAACAGCAGCGCAACGATACCTGACAGCAACACGCCTGAGGACATGTAGTTGTAAATCGAGAGCATGTGGCGGCGCAGTCCCTGATCAAGGGTGCCTGCTGTGCCCATAACGTCGCCATTGAGGCTAGGAGACGCGCCGAAACCCGTCTTGGTGGGCTGGGGGTCATTCCAGTTGGCCATGATGCGTAAAACTCCGCTTTCACCTCAACGCAATAGCGAGGCGATAATCGGGAATATCGGATGTATGCGAGCAGGTTTCAAGTAAAACCGGACAAGCGCTTGTCGCTATTTGTATCAGCGCGCTTCGCGGGCCATTTCAGCGCTGCGCGCCGCTGCACCCTTGAGGGTGGCCTCTATCAATCTGGCAAGTCCAGCATCGGCATCGAGAGCGTCCAGACCAACCTGCGTCATCCCGCCGGGGCTTGCCACCCGGCGAGCGAGTTCTGTGGGCGAATGCGGCGATGCAGCGGCCAATTTTCCCGCCCCATCAACCATCGCCACCGCCAGTCTTTCGGCCTGTTCGGACGATAATCCAAGCGCAGATGCACCCTTGGCCAGCGCATCAATAAACCGATAAACAAAGGCAGGGCCAGAGCCAATCAGAGCGGTGACAAGATCGAATTGGGCCTCATCATCCAGCCATTCGGCCGTTCCGAGCGGGGCCATCAGCGCTGCAACGGCATTCTGCCCGGCCGCATCAAGCCCGCGAGCTATCAAGGCTATCGGCGATTTACCAATTGCAGCGGCCAGATTGGGTACAACCCTGACCACCCCGCCTGCCTGCGGGAAACGGGCAGCAAGGCTTTCCAGTTCGACCCCGGCAAGAATTGACAGCAGCACTGCCTCTGGCCCAACCAACTTTGCTAACATTGGCGTGATCTGATCCAACAGCTGTGGCTTTACCCCAAGCAGGACCAGATCGAACGGGCCAGACGGTAGCTCGCGCAAAAGCCTCACCCCGGCAGGTGCTTCGGCCAATTGCGGATCAACTACCGTGAAACGCGCAGGATCCATTCCGCCTGCCAGCCACCCGGCCAGCATTGCTCCGCCCATATTGCCGCAACCGACCAGCAGCAGCGAGGCGGGCCAATCACTCATCGCCTCAGGCTTCTCCGGCCGCATCGACCAGCGCGCTGGCCAGCGCCTCTGCCGGGGTCTTGTCACCCCACAGAATGAACTGGAACGCCGGATAGAACCGGTCACACTCGTCAACGGCGGCTTCCACCGCAGCCTGGGCCTGGGTCAGGCTGAGTAGGCCATCATCACCCAGCATCAAACCGTGGCGATAAAGCAAAACACCGCCGCTCGACCAGATGTCAAAATGGCCAACCCAAAGCTGTTCATTTACCAGCGCCAGAACTTCAAACATCGCAGCGCGCTTGTCATCGGGCACGCGAATGTCTGGCAGACACAGCAGCTGCAGGACGTGATCCTCTCGCCGCCAGATGCCCCGGATCGTATAGTTAGCCCAGCTGCCCTGGATTTCGCCCGAAACCTCGTCTTCGTTGACAAACTCACACGGCCAACCGCGCGCCTCGAACAGTGAGGCGAGCATATCGACGGGTGCGGCGTCGTCGTCCCGATCGATTTCGCGGTTGCTAGTCATCATCGAACTCAATCCGCCTTTACTCTCGACTTGCGGGCTGAATGCGTCGGCAGACCTGCCCCGACAATGGAGGGTTAACGCACGGTTGCGCAAAACTCGATAAGCCTGTTCACAAAGTGTGGACAAGCTGTGTTCAAGTTCATTTTCCCGGCACCGCATCGACAATTTGCCCGGCTGGGCTGGTCCAAACGAAACTTCCTGCAACACCCGCCCGGCGCAATTGGGAAACAAAGGCGGTGGCGGCGGATTCGCTTTCGAACGGCCCGGTCAGCAACCGATTGCTTTGACCCCAGCTGCTGGTGAAACCTTTGCGGCTTCGGATGGTTTCCGCCTCGTCGCGGACCATCTTGCGCCAGTCAAAGCCTAGCGCCCGCTTGTCTCGCCCGGTGGCGAGCTGAACCCAAATCCGGCTTGGGTGGCTTGGCGGCGGCGGTGCGGCAGCTTTGCAATTGGCAGCGGCCTTGCCAGTTACCCCTGGCTTGCAGATGGGGATATCCTTGGGATCGATTGCTGGGCGGGCTGGCGCGATGCGGCGCATGTCGACCGCGCCTGCCGTCGGCACCGCCTCACGACTTGGTGTGCCAAGGTCAGCAAAGACATCTGCAAGACTGCGCGGCTGCGGAACTGCTACAGGCTTTGTCGCGGCCACTGCGGCCGGTGGTTTGGCCACAGCTGGGGGTTCTATTGGCGCAGAAGCGGGGCTGACACGGGCCAAATCAAAGCCGCTAATCCCAGGCGTCGGCTCAGGCGGCGCAGAGGTAACAGGCTTGGGACCGACTGGATCAAGGCTGGTAAAGCTTGGGCTTTGCGCATTAGCAGGCAGTTTCGCAGGAGAATCTGGCACCCGCGCTACAATTGCTGGCTTGATCGCGGGCGGCTGCGCGACTGGCATTTGAACCGGCCTTGGCTGGACAACCGGAGGTTTGACTGCGTTGGCTGCCAGCTGCACCGGTGCCGCGGCAAGTTCCCGGGTCGGAACCGGCACAAGAGGAGCCGTTGCCCTGACAACAGTCGGAACAGTAGCTGCTGGCTGGCCGCGATCGCTGCGCGAACTTCGGCTCGAATTGCTCGCCTTGCTATCGCGGCCCATCGGCTTGCCAGCCGGAACCAATGCCCTGTCAGCCATAGCCAATGTCCGGCGCGGTTTGGCATATTGGGCCACCCGCGGATCATCTAGGCCGATTTCGGCCGCCCGGGGGAATCGACCTGAACTGGCGGCACCTGCCTGCTGCGCAGGTGTCAACCGGGGCATATAACGAAGATAGGGCGTAATGGCTGCGGCAAGATCAGCTGGCATGACCGACCGGGCGATCGACTCTGCCTCGTCGGTGAGACCGAGTATAGCGAAGGAAAAAGCCCGGGTTCGCCAGGCCGCCTTATCCTGCCGCTGGAGTAAAGGGGCGAGTGTCGCCTCCATCGCGCGCCGATCACCATAGATCGCCTGGCTCAGTGCCAATCGCCGTGTCGCCTCGTCGTTCGAGCCTGCAGCCAGTGCCGTGCGATAATGCTGCTGGGCGGTTTCATTGTCGCCGACCAGATCATAGGCCAGCCCTCGTTCAACCAACAACACCGGCTCTATCGATCCAGCCAATTCTGCTTCGGAAAACAGCGGGATTGCTTTGAACGGATCACCACTACGGACATATGCGCCCGCCAGCCCCGCCTTCACTTTCGCGTTTCGGGGAGAAAGCGCATCCGCGCGCTGAAAAAAGCCGATCGCCGCGTCGACATCGCCCATTTCCAGCGCGGCCCTTCCGGCATCGGTCAGCGCCGCTACATCGCCCGGATTTCGCCCCAAGCGGCCCAGCGCAGCATTGAGTCTCATGCTGCCGTCGCCAGGAATTTGTTGAACTACTGGGCTGGATACTTCGTCATTATCATCGGACTGCGCATTGGCTTGCCCAGCGCATGCCAGGGCCAGAATCAGGCTGATGCAAAGCGCTCGGCTTGATCGACCGGGTCTGACCGCGTGAACTAAGAACATGAGCAAGACCTGTCGATTTTCTTTCAATCCAGCGCACGGGTGAATAGATCGCGCGCCAGTTTTAACTGCCGCAGTTTAACCGCGCCAGCTTAACCTTGATCGAACAACGTAGAGCCATCCACCCCAAGCTGATGGCCCAGATCAGACGTATTACTGATTGTTCTGGCGGCCAAGAAAACGGGGAATGCTGATTGCCGATCCTTCATCGCCATCATCATCGCCTTCTTCCTCCTCCTCGGCGGAGGATTTGCCGCCGCGAGAAAGATTGGCCATCCGCTCAAACAGGGTGCTTCCACCGCCGCCAGGCGACTTGGGTACAGGCGAGGCATCGTCATCCGAACTGGCGATCAGTCCCCGCCGCCGACCTGGCATAACTGGCGAGACCGGCGCATCCTCTTCAATCAGACGCGAAGCATCGAGCAGCAATTCATCGCCGCCGCTCGCGCTTTCGATCGCTTCCTCTTCATCACTCTCAGCCTCAGCTTCAAGATCGAGTTCAAGCGGATCATCGACCGCGGGACCAGCGTCGACTGCGGTTTCAGCACTGTCTTCGGCGTCGTCCCAATCATCATCGGCAGCTCCACTGCTGGCCAACTCGGCAACCGGATCGGACAGATCCATCGGCTCCGATTCACTCTCGGCAACGGGTTCCGGCTCAACCGGCGCACTATGACGCTCAAACAACGGCTCCGCTGCAACAGGAACAGCCATTGAAGGCCGTGCTGGGCCTCGTGAGTTGCCCATGTTGAACGGCCGCGCCGCTTCCTCGGCCATGTCAGCAGTCTGTTCGATCCCGGTAGCAACCACAGAGACACGGATTTTGCCCTGCAAGTCCGGGTTGAAGGCGCTGCCCCAGATTATGTTGGCATTGGGATCAACCAGTTCGCGGATGTGATTGGCCGCCTCATCGACTTCGAGCAGCTTCATGTCATCGCCGCCGATGATCGAAATGATCACGCCCTTGGCGCCCTGCATCGAAACGCCATCAAGCAGTGGGTTGGCAATGGCGCGTTCTGCAGCTTCAAGCGCCCGGTTTTCGCCGCTGCCCTCACCAGTACCCATCATCGCCTTGCCCATTTCGCCCATCACCGAACGGACGTCGGCAAAATCAAGGTTGATCAGGCCCGGCATGACCATCAAATCGGTGATCGATCGGACGCCTTGCTGGAGCACTTCATCCGCCAGCTGGAAGGCTTCCTTGAACGTGGTGTCAGCTTTTGCCACCAGAAACAGGTTCTGGTTGGGAATGACAATCAGTGTATCGACGTGCTTTTGCAGCTCCTCGATCCCGGCCTCGGCCGCGCGCATCCGACGGGTGCCTTCGAACAGGAATGGCTTGGTGACCACGCCAACGGTCAGCACGCCTTTATCTCGCGCTGCTTTGGCAATTACCGGGGCCGCCCCGGTGCCAGTGCCGCCGCCCATTCCGGCTGCAATGAAGCACATGTGCACGCCTTCCAGCGCGCGTTCGAGTGCTTCGAGTGTTTCTTCTGCAGCCGCGCGGCCAACTTCAGGGCGCGAGCCTGCGCCAAGACCTTGCGTAATATCCGGTCCAAGCTGAATGCGGTTTTCAGCCACCGAATTGTTCAACGCCTGAGCATCGGTGTTGGTGACGACAAAATCGACCCCTTCAATCCCGGCACCGATCATGTTGGCAATCGCGTTGCCGCCGGCCCCGCCAACGCCGATCACGGTGATACGTGGACGGAGCTCCTCCACAGCAGGTGGTCCGATATTGATACTCATGGCGCTCTCCTGACAGGCACGCAAATACTACAAATACACTTAACACGGTGTCTGCACCGTTCGAATCGGCGAATCAAAGCCCAACCGCCCTTTGTCCACAGCCCGTTGCTGCGGCGCACCGGGTCAGAAATACTCCCTGGCCGCGCGAAACACTCGATTGATCAAACCAAACCCTGAATAGCGTATGGTTGGCTGATAGCTTGGCCCGATCGCGCGAATATCTACCGGATCAGCCGCAGCATAGATCACCAGCCCCGCCAGCGTAGAAAATCCCGGCGTGGCATGGGGGTCAGGCAGACCCCTGATCTGCGGTGGGCGGCCGATCCGGACCGGCTTGCCAAGCGCGGCCTGTGCATAATCAGCCAGCCCTGCCAGCTCTGCGCCGCCGCCGGTCAACACCACTTGCTGGCCGCGCTGGCCAGTAAAGCCCATCGCCTTCAGCGCCCGACCAACCTCATCTGTGAGCAGCGCAAGCTGGGTCGTGATGACCGAGATCAGCTCGGCCCGGGGGATACGGTTCTTGTCATCAGCGTGGCGTGCAATTGGCCCTGCGCCCTCTTCCCCCGGAGCATTGACCGGAATCATTTCGCGGTGATCGGCCGGGCTGGCAATGGCCGAGCCATGGACACATTTGAGCCGTTCGGCCTGAAAACGCCTGATCCCGAATGCCGAAGCTACAGCGTCAGTTATGTCGCCTGAACCCATCGGGATCGCTGTTAACCCCAGCAGCATGCTCCCAGCGTAAACCGCGACATTGGTTACTTCGCCGCCAAATTCTACCAGCGCCACGCCCAGTTCGCGCTCTTCGGCTGAAAGGCAGGCAAACCCAGCCGCAATCGGTGATCCGACCACCGCCTCAACCTCAAGATGCGCGTTCTGTACCGCTTCGGTAAGGTTGCGAACCGGCGCGCCATCGGCCAGCATGACATGGATATCGACGCCCAACCGTTCGGCATGAAGCCCCTTGGGATCTGAGACGCCATTGGCCCCGTCCAGCGTGTAATGGGCTGGCTGGGCATGCAGCACCATGCGCCCATCGGGCTGGATCACATCGCGGGCCGAGACCAGCAGATGCTCAATGTCATCAGCCTCAATCCGGCGGCCGCCGATATCAACCTCAACCTGTGCGATCTGGCTGGCAAGGCCCGCCCCTGAACAGCCAATCCATACGCTGGTGACCGAGGTGTTGGCCATTTTCTCGGCGCGTTCCACCGCATCGCGCACAGCATATGTGGCCGCTTGCATATCGGTGACATAGCCGCGCTTGATCCCTTGCGCCGCACGGTGGCCGGAACCCAGCACAATCATCTCACCAGTTTCCGAAATGCCCGCGATCATCGCCGAAATCCGGAATGAGCCAATATTTACTGCGCCGATAACGCGAGAAATGCGCGGGGCAGCCATTAGTTCTTCTCCCCATCAGATTTCGATTCGGGCTTTGGTGTGCTCGATTTGCTTGGCTTGGTCACTGGCTGTTCTACTGGATCGGTGCGGCCCGGTACGCGCAAATAAATCCGATCTGGTGCGCGCATATCAAAGGCCGCAACCTTGCCGCCAAGCAACCTGTTGACCCCGTCAAGCCGGGCAAATGACATCAGCGCGGTGCTGGAGGTGCGCGATCCTTCGGGCAAAGCAAGCACCTGTCCAGTCTTGAAGGTCAGGTTCCAGCGGCGGTTGCCGACCCATTCAGCTTCGCGCACCTGATGCTTCAAGGCAGGCGCGGCGGCCAGCAGTTCCGTCAATGCCGCGACCTGCTTGGCAGCACCAGGTCCGGCTACCACCAGCCTGCCCTTGGCGCGGGCGGCGGTAATCGTTTCAAGTTCATGCCCGGTAGCATCGATCAGCGTAAGCCGATCAGCCTTTTTGAGCACAGCGTGGGGCTTGCGCTCAACCACATCGATCACCAGCGTATCGGGAAGCTGGCGTGAAACCCGCGCGTCCTCCACCCAGGAGAGCTGCATCAGCTCGCCGCGCAAACCATCAATATCCACCAGCGGCATCGCGCGGTCCCGCTCACCAAGCACACGCTCATAAACCTTTAGCTCGTTGAGATTTTTTACTCCGCGAACTTCAACACGTTTGACTTCAAAGCCGGCGTCGGAGGCAAAGATCGCCAATTGCTGGCTGGCCATCGCAGGAACGCCAGCAAAACTCGCGACGATCCAGGCCAGCGTCACTGCGCCGCCAAGAATCGCAGCAAGAAACACCCGATGCAACTGATCCTCACTGAACGGCATCCAGGCCATAACGCTGTCAAAGGCAGATCCGGTACGGGCCTTGGCAGAGCGAACTTTCCGCGCATTGCCCTGGGCGGCCGCGATCTTTCGAACGCTTTTGCCAGTACGTTTTATCTTTTGGCTCATGCGCTTATTCCTGCTTTGTGCGCCAAGGCATCAGCGATGATCGCCTCAACAAGCACGCCATATTCCATGCCAAGGTGTTTGGCCTGTTCGGGAACCAAACTGAACGGCGTCATCCCGGGCTGGGTGTTTGTTTCGAGCACGAACAGCCCTTGAAGGCCGCGTTCGTCATCCCAGCGAAAATCGGTGCGGCTGGTGCCCATGCAGCCCAGCAGCTTGTGACAGCGCAGCGCGAGGTCGAGGCAGGCCTGGGTGATCTCGTCGGGAATCTCGGCGGGGCAGATGTGCTCGGTCATACCCTCGGTGTATTTGGCGTCGAAATCATAGAACCCGCTTTTGGGCCTCAATTCAGTTACCATCAGCGCTTTTTCGCCCAGCACCGCTGTGGTTAGCTCGCGCCCGCGGATATAGGGTTCAGCCAGCAGGTGGCTGAACTCCTGCCAGGGGCCTTTGGCTTCGGGGCTGATCGGATTGCCATAATTACCCTCCGCCGTGATGATCGCTACGCCGACCGAAGACCCTTCATTGACCGGCTTGAGCACATAGGGTCGCTCTAATGGATCATGCTGATAGATTTCTTCTACAGTAACGATCCTTCCGCCCGGCATCGGCACGCCGTGCGGCACAAGCGCCTGTTTGGTCAGCACCTTGTCGATCGCAATAACCGATGTAACCATGCCGGAGTGGGTATAGGTCAACCCCATCAGGTCCATCATGCCCTGCACCGAGCCATCCTCGCCGGGCGAGCCATGGAGGGCATTGAACACGACATCGGGTTTGGCCTCAGCGAGTTTCAGGGCGACATCGCGGCCCATGTCGATGCGCGTGACGCGGTGGCCGCGCGATTCGAGCGCCTTGGCGACACCCTCGCCGCTCATCAGCGAGACCGGCCGTTCGCTGGACCAGCCGCCCATCAGGACGGCGATGTGGAGCTTCGCAAGGCTCATTGCTTCCCCACCCGCTGAATCTCCCACTCCAGTTCCACGCCCGAATGCTCCCTCACCCGCCTGCGCACTTCCTCGCCCAGACGCTCAATGTCCGCACTGGTGGCCATGCCGGTGTTGATCAGAAAATTGGTGTGCTTCTCACTGACCTGCGCGCCACCCTGCATCAGACCCCGGCACCCGGCCTGATCGACCAGTTCCCAGGCCTTCTTCCCCGCAGGGTTCTTGAAGGTCGAACCGCCGGTCTTGCTGCGTAACGGTTGTGAGGCCTCTCGGCTCGCCGAAATACGGTCCATTTCGGATTGGATTTCCGTTGGATCGCCAAGGCGCCCCTCGAAGCGGGCAGCGACGACAATCGCCCCATCGGGAAGTTCGGAATGACGATAAGTATAGTGCAGCGCGCTGACCGTCAGCGTCACCAGTACGCCTGATCGCAGCACCACATCGCAATCGATCAGCACATCGGCAACCTCGCTACCATAGGCTCCGCCATTCATCCGGACGAACCCGCCGACTGTGCCGGGGATCGAGCGAAGGAATTCGAGGCCAGCAATCCCCGCATCGCGGGCGGTAGAGGAAACCAGAATTCCAGAGGCTCCGCCGCCGCAGCTAAGTGTGGCATCATCCAGCGCCGTGCATTTGGCAAAGGCCTTGCCCAGCCGCACAACCACACCTGCAACCCCGCCATCGCGGACGATCATGTTGGAGCCCAGGCCCAGCGCCATAACCGGCGTGGCAGAATGCAGATCGCGCAGAAAGCCTTGCAGATCGGCCAGATCCTTGGGTTTGAACAGCCACTGTGCCGTCCCGCCGGACTTGAACCAAACCAGCGGGGCAAGCGGGGCATCGGCGGTGAGCTTGCCGCGTGGGGTCACCACCCCCTGCCCCTCCTCTGAAGAGGAGGGGGGAAGAATACCGGCGCACATCTCCCCCTCCTCTTCAGAGGAGGGGGCCGGAGGGTGGTGGGCGGCTGGGCGATTCATCCGCCCCTCCGCCGCAGCTTTATCGCGTCGGCAAGGCCGCCCGCCCATTTGGTGATGTCGCCCGCCCCCAGACACACCACCATGTCGCCCGGCTGGGCAATCTCGGAAAGCGTCGTGGCGAGCGCATCCAGTCCGCTGATTACCTGCGCCGAACGGTGACCGCGCGCCTTGATTCCGGCGACCATAGCATCGGAATCCACGCCCTCGATCGGCTGCTCGCCCGCGGCATAGACTGGAGCGGCATAGACGATATCAGCATCGTTGAACGCGCTCTGGAATTCTTCCATGTGATCGCGAAGCCGCGTGTAACGGTGCGGCTGGGCGACGGCGATCACCCTGCCCTGCACACCCTCCCGGGCCGCAGAAAGCACTGCGCGGATTTCTACCGGGTGGTGCGCGTAATCATCGATCACGGTGATCCCATCGACCTCACCCACCTTGGTGAAGCGCCGCTTGACCCCGGTGAACTTGGCAAATCCGGTTTGAATGACAGCGTCACTGCAAGCCATTTCCACCGCCACTGCAATAGCAGCGAGCGCGTTCTGGACATTGTGGCGGCCCGGCATCGGCAGCACGACCCCTTCGATCCGCCTGACCGTGCCATCGCGATGCCGGATCGCAACATCAAACCGGTTGCCGCCCGGGATCGGGTTCACATTCTCGCCTCGAACATCTGCCTGCGCAGAAAAGCCGTAGGTGATTACCCGGCGGTCGCGGATTTTGGGGATCACCGCCTGCACTTCAGGATGATCGATACACAGCACGGCTGCGCCATAGAAGGGCACGTTTTCTATGAACTCGACGAAGGCCTCTTTGACCGCATCGAAACTGCCATAATGATCAAGGTGTTCAGGATCGATATTGGTCACCACCGCGATAGTCCCGTCGAGCCGCAGGAAGCTGCCATCGCTCTCATCAGCCTCAACCACCATCCACTCGCTGTCACCCAGTCGCGCGTTGGAGCCGTAGCTGTTGATTATCCCGCCGTTGATCACAGTGGGGTCTATCCCGCCGGCATCGAGCAGAGCTGCGATCATACTGGTCGTGGTGGTCTTGCCGTGTGTTCCGGCCACCGCGACAGTCCGCTTGAGCCGCATCAGTTCGGCCAGCATCTCGGCGCGGCGGACCACGGGAATACGGCCCTCCAGCGCGGCAGCGACTTCCGGATTGGTGCGTCTGACCGCAGTGGACGTAACCACAACCGCCGCATCGCCAAGGTTCTCAGCCGCATGACCGATCATCACTTTGATGCCGCGCTGGCGCAGGCCTTCAACAACATAGCCATCGGCGATGTCAGAGCCTTGCACGCTATAGCCAAGGTTGTTCATCACCTCGGCAATGCCCGACATGCCGATCCCGCCAATCCCGACAAAGTGGATCGTGCCGATATCAAGGGCGACGCCTTTCACAATACAATCCTCTCCATTTTGCGAAGCCAAATGGGGAGGTGGCAGCGCGAAGCGCTGACGGAGGGGCAATTGCGCAGGATTGGCACCCCTCTGTCAGCCGCCTGCGGCGGCTGCCACCTCCCCATTTGTCCTTTGGAAAAATAGAGAGGATCGAAGTGGAGTCCAATCATGCCACCTGCTCCTGGCTGGTGGCAGAGACACTTTGTGCCACGCGGATCACATCCATCATCGGTGAGCCGCCGAAACTTTCAACCAGATCAGCAAGATCGGTCACCGCGCCGGGATAGCCGCAATTCCATGCCGCATGGGCTGCTGTGGCAAGGGTTTCGGGGCGCTGGGCCATAGCCTGGATTTGCTTGGCAAGTTCGGCAGCGGTGAACTTGTCCTGACGGATCATCCGCGCTCCCCCAATAGTGATCATCTCACGGCAGTTGGCGGCCTGATGATCGTCGGTCGCGATCGGCAGCGGGATCAGGATCGCCGGCCGGCCGACAGCAGTCAGTTCGGCAATGGTCGATGCCCCCGCACGGCCGATGAACAGATGGGCGTCGGCCAGCCGTTCGGCCATATTCTCAAAATAGGTGCCAAGTTCGGCAGGAATTTCGTGCCCCGCATACCGCGCGCGGACCGCCTCGATATCCTCAGCGCGGCATTGCTGGGTAATTTGCAGCCGGGTGCGCAGCGCTGTCTGGAGCATGGCGAGGCCATCGGGGACTACCTCGGACAACACCCTTGCGCCTTGGCTGCCGCCTGTGACCAACACCCTGAGCAAGCCGTCTGTGGTGAACGCCGGGAACGGCTTGTCCCGCAATGCCAGCACATCACTGCGAACCGGATTACCGATCAGGTGCACTTTTTCAACGTGCTTTTCAGCAAGCCGATCAACCTGACGATACGATGTCGCGATCGCATTGACCCGGCGGGCAAGGAACCGGTTGACCCGGCCCAGCACAGCATTCTGCTCGTGAATGATAGTCGGGATCTTGGCCGCTGTTGCCGCCATTAACGCCGGAAACGCCGGATAGCCGCCAAAGCCGATCACAGCGGAAGGTTCAAAGCTGCCGAACAGTCGCAGCGCCATCCGCCGCCCTTCAAGGATCGCGCTAATTCCCTTGATCCAGCCCATCGGGTTGCTGGTCAGCCGCCCGGCCGGAAGCACATGCGTGACCAGCGAGGCGGGCTTGCCCGGCAACTTGGCACCGCGATCATCCGTGATCAGCGCAACATGGTGCCCGCGCCGCTCAAGCTCTACCGCCAAGGCAAAAGCGGGGATCAGATGCCCGCCTGTGCCGCCAGCGGCGAGCACATAATGCCGGCCAATAGTTCCCGTCATTTCAAGCCTCCTGCATCGCGCAGACTGAAGGGATCGCGCCGCAAGAACGGATTGCGGCGGGTAATGGCAAGCAGAAAGCCGACACCCAGGCACAAGGCGATGGTCGACGATCCGCCATAGCTGATCAATGGCAAGGTCATGCCCTTTGATGGGAACAACTGCAAATTGACCAGGATGTTGATGAAGGCCTGCCCGCCCAACTGCGCAGAAAGGCCAGCCGCTGCCAGCACCGTGAACAGATCCTCCTCTTCCACCAGCCGCAGCAACACGCGAACCATGATCGCAAGATAAAGCAGCACGATCACGGCACAGATCAGCAGACCAAACTCTTCACCGATGACCGAGAAGATATAGTCGGTATGCGCCTCGGGCAAAGCGAGCTTGCGGGTGCCAAGCCACAAGCCGCTGCCAGTCCATCCCCCGGCCAGCAGGGTCTTTTCAGCCAGATCAACCTGATCGAATGCCGTGCCGCCACCGATGAAACTGTCGATCCGGTTCCGCGCGTTGCCGTAAAGGAGATAGGCCGCGATTACTCCGCCAATCCCAGCGGCTGCGGCAAGTCCGATACGCTTCAGCGATATGCCTGACAGCAGCACCAATACGAACCAAACGCCGCAAAACAGGATTGCCGATCCAAAATCTGGCTGGGCCATCAGCAGCACTGCGACAACGCCCATCAGGCCAGTTGACACTTCGATCACTGGCAGTTTGGGATCGCGCACGCGCCAGGACAGGATCCAGGCCATCCCGATCGCATAGGCTGGCTTCAGGAATTCGGACGGCTGGAATGAAATTCCCAGGTTTAACCAGCGCCGCGCACCGTTCACACTCGTCCCCAATATCGGAACAAGGAACAGCCCGATCAGCATTGCAAAGCCAAGGAGGATCCCAATACGCCGCGCCATATCCTTGGGCAGCAGCGATGCCAGCAGCATCGCAATCAATCCGATGATCTGCCAGCGGATATGCATGTAGAAAAAGTGCAATTCATCCAGCCGGGTCATCGCGGTCGACAAGCGGCGCGCGCTGGCGGGCGAAGCGGCAGCGACTGCTGCGGTGCCAATCGCCATCAGCGCCAGGATCATGAACAACAGCCAGCGATCAACTTCACGCCACCAGATCGCAAGCTCGCTTCGGCGGCTGCGGCGCATGCGCGCACCGGGATTGGCAGCGCCGGGCTGGCCGCCGCGGGGCACGAATGGCGGGCTAGTGGCCATCAGTCCAGCTCCTGCCGCGCCATCGCCGGGGCTTCGCCAGCTTCAGGTGTGATTAGGGCTTCGACAATCTGGCGGAAGTTATCGCCACGCGCTTCATAGTCGCGGAACTGATCAAAGCTGGCACAGGCTGGCGAAAGCAACACAACATCGCCGGGCTGGGCAGCCGCAATCGCTTCGCGGATTGCTTCGCACATCATCTCGCTGCGGCGCACCGGCATATGCGGGGCCAGCAGCTCGGCAAACAAGGGTCCAGCATCGCCGATTGTGTAGGCAGAGGCGACATTGCCGAAATAGGGCGCGCATTCATCAAGATCGTCGCCCTTGGGAAGACCGCCCAGAATCCAGTGAATCCGCGGTGTTGTCTTGGGCGGGAAAGCAGCCAGCGCGGGGGCGGTTGAAGCCGGGTTTGTGGCCTTGCTGTCATTGATGAACAAAACGCCGCCTGCCTCGGCGACGCGTTCCATCCGATGCGGAAGCCCCCGGAAAGTGGCCATCGCGGGCTTCCATTGCGCAGGGGTCAGCCCCAAAGCCTCGACAATCCCCACCGCAACGGCAGCGTTCTGAAGATTATGCGGGCCTTGCAGAGTCGGCCAGCCGGGCTGCAGCGCGACCAGATCAGCCCCATCGACATCGTTTATCTGGGCCGGCTTGCGCCGCCGCGCTTCATGCGCGGATATGCTGCGGGTTTCCGCATCTGCCATGCCGAACACCGCGTGCTGATCGGCCCGTTGCATCGCAAGCAGCCACGCCTTTGAGGCAGCGTAAGCGGCAAAATCGGCATAGCGATCAAGGTGATCCGGCGTGATATTGAGCAGCGCTGCAACTTCACATTCAAGGCTGACAGTCAGATCAAGTTGATAGCTCGACAGCTCAAGCACATAGACCCCGCCCGCATCGAGCGGCTTTTGCCCCAGGATCGGCAGGCCGATATTGCCGCCCATCCGCACTGGCAGCGCCGCGCTTTGGAGCAGATGATGGACCAGCGCAGTCGTGGTGGACTTGCCATTGGTGCCGGTAATCCCGACCACCCGGTGCGCTGGCAGACTGGGGCGGGCCAGGGCAAACAGTTCGATATCGCCGATCACCGGAACCCCGGCCTGTCTGGCCGCTTCTGCAATAGGGTGGCGATTGAGCGGCACGCCCGGCGAAACCACCACGCCAGCAAAGCCAGCAAGATCAATCGAGGCCGGATCGGCCAGTTCGATCTGGCCAGGATATTTCGCGCTGAGCAACTGGCGCGGCTCTTCGCGGCTGTCCCAGGCAGTTACCAACGCACCGCCAGCCAGCAGGCTGTCAACCGCAGTCATCCCTGATCGGGCAAGGCCCAGAACGGCAAAGCGTTTGCCGCTAAAGGCCGAAGAAACGATCATCTGACCTTCAGCGTTGCAAGGCCGAGCAGGGCCAGAATGATCGAGACGATCCAGAACCGGATCACCACGGTCGATTCCGACCAGCCAAGCTGTTCAAAGTGATGGTGGATCGGGGCCATCTTGAACACCCGCTTGCCCGTTCGCTTGTAAACCGCAACCTGGATGATCACCGAAAGCGCCTCAAGCACAAACAACCCGCCTACGATCGCCAGCACAATCTCGTGATGCGCAGCGACTGCGATTGCGCCCAATGCCCCGCCCAGCGCCAGACTGCCGGTATCCCCCATGAACACCGCCGCAGGCGGCGCGTTGAACCACAGAAAAGCCAGGCACGCCCCCATGATCCCGGCGCACAGGATCGCCAGATCGCCAGCACGCGGCACATGCGGAATACCCAGATAGGCCGCAAAATCGGCGCGGCCTGCCAGGTAGGCGATGACCGCAAAAGCCCCCGCCGCGATGATCACCGGCATCGTGGCAAGCCCATCCAGCCCGTCGGTCAGGTTCACGGCATTTCCAGCGCCGACCATCACGAAGGCGGCAAAAATGTAATAGAACGGGCCAAGCGGGATATAGCGGCCAGACAGGAACGGCACGTAGAGATTGGTGCTGATCTGGCTGACGATCAGATAGGAGGCGACCCCGGCCACCGCAAATTCGGCCAGCAGCCGCGCCCGACCGGAAATCCCCTTGGCACTGCGCTTGCTGACCTTGTCATAATCATCGAGGAACCCGATAAACCCAAAACCCATCGTCACGGCGAGGCAAGCCCAGACGAAGGGATTGGTCAGATCCATCCACAGCAACATCGAAATGACCAGCGAGATCAGGATCATCAGGCCGCCCATGGTCGGCGTGCCGCGCTTAGCAAGGTGGCTTTTGGGTCCATCCTCGCGGATCGGCTGACCCTTACCCTGGCGGACGCGCAGCATGCTGATGAACCGAGGCCCGATAATCAGGCCGATTACCAGCGCGGTCATCAAGGCCGCCCCGGCGCGGAAAGTCTGATAGCGGATTAGGTTCGCCGCCCCCGAAAAGTTGAAATAATCGGCAACAATGTAGAGCATCAGCCCTCCTTGCCGGCAAGCGTCGCGACCAACGCGCCCAGACCCACCGAATTCGACCCTTTGACCAAGATCGCGTCGCCACTCTCCAAGCCAATCGCCAGCAAAGCTTCATGCGCTTTCTGTGCTGTATCGCAATGCGCGATGGTTGGCTGCTTGCCAAGCGCCGAAGCTGCCGATTTCCCCAATTCCTCGGCCAAAACCCGCATCTCGTCGCCGACCAGCACCAGCCGGTCAATCCCGGCAGCGCGGATCGGCTCTGCCAGAGCAGCATGAAAAGCCGGACCGTGCGCACCCAATTCCTTCATCGCGCCCAGAACAGCGATCCTGCGCTTGGCAGGCGTAACTCCAAGCTGCGCCAGCGTGGCGCGCATCGAGGCGGGGTTGGCGTTATAGCTTTCATCGATCAGCAGCGCTGTGCCGCCGCCTGATATCGCAATTTCTGCCCTGGCTCCCCGGCCCTTGAGGCCTTCCATCTCCGCCAGCGCCAGCCCCGCTGCACCAAGGTCTCCGCCAACTGCACGAACTGCCGCCATCACCGCAAGCGAGTTGATCACCCAATGCTCGCCCGGCGCTGCAACGGTGTAGCACATCCGCCGGTCGCCAAGGTCAACAGTTACCAGCGAGCCGCCATTATGCGCTGCCACTGTATCAAGCAGGCGGACATCGGCATGGGCCGCCCGGCCGAATGAAACCACCGCCCCTGCATGGCGCTGTGCGGCTTCCTTCAGCCGGGCATAGTGAGAGCTGTCTGCTGGGATGATGGCAATCCCTCCCGAACCCAAGCCCTGGAATATCTCTGCCTTGGCGTCTGCGATTGCCGCTTCGCTGCCCAGCATCTCGATATGGGCAGGCGCGATTGTGGTGATCACGGCGACATCCGGGCGGACCTGCGCGGTCAGTCCGGCGATCTCGCCAGCATGGTTCATGCCCATCTCGAAAATGGCGAACTTGCTGCGCGCCGGCATCCGCGCAAGGCTGAGCGGAACCCCGACATGGTTGTTGTAGCTCTTGACCGAGCGATGCGCAGCCCCCCGGCTTGATCGTTCCAGCGCGGCAAAAACCGCTTCCTTGACCCCGGTCTTGCCGACCGATCCCGTCACACCGATGATCCGCGCTTCGGTTCTGATTCGCGCGGCTTTGGCCAATAGCTCAAGTGCAATTGAGGTATCCCCTACCAGCACATGCGGCCCTTCAATCGGGCGATCAACCACAGCGGCAACAGCACCCTTGGCAAAGGCCGCCTCAACGAACTTATGGCCGTCCATGCTCTCACCCTTCAGGGCCACAAACAGGTCACCCGGCATCACGTCTCGGCTGTCAATTTCCACCCCAGAGGCCTGAAAATCCCTGCTCGCCACTCCGCCCGTTGCAGCGGCAATGCGTGCGGCATCCCATAGCGCCAGTGGCAGGACATCGTCGGCGCTAACTGGCCATTCGAGGATCTTTAACGCCGCGCTCATGCAGCACACTCCCTTGCTACGGTGACATCATCAAACGGCAACACCCGCAACGTTTCGCCCGCGCCGATGATCTGGCCCTGCTCGTGGCCTTTGCCGGCAATCAGCACAATGTCATCGCGCCCTGCCTGACCAATCGCAGCGGCGATTGCCTCGCGCCGGTCGCCCACTTCTTCAAGTTGCCCCGGCGCGCCAGCCAGCACCATAGCGCGGATGGAGCTGGCATCTTCACTGCGCGGATTATCGTCGGTGACGATCCCCACGTCGGCGAGCTCAGCAGTAACCCGGCCCATTTCCAGGCGTTTGCCCCGGTCGCGATCTCCGCCCGCGCCAAATACCACGATCAACCGGCCCGAAACATGCGGACGCAACGCAGCAATCGCGGCTTCCAGCGCATCGGGTGTATGGGCATAATCGACATAGATCGGCGCGCCAGCGCGGGCGATCGCTGCGCGCTCCAGCCGCCCGCGAACTGGCTGAAGCCGGGATAGAGCGTCCAGCGTCTGCCCCGCGTTACCGCCAGTGGCGATCACCAGCCCGGCCGAAACCAGCGCATTGGCTGCCTGATAAGCTCCGATCAGCGGAAGATTGACCTTACGGATCACCCCTTCACATTCCAGCTCAAGCAGCTGGCCAAGCTGGCCCGGCGCGCTTGAAACCAGCCGGATATCCGAACCACCCTTACCCACAGTCACCAGCCGAAGCCCGCGTTTGCGCGCATAGTCACAGGCCCGATCAGACCAAATGTCATCGGCCCAGATTACCGCCACACCGCCATCGCAAACGATCTCATCAAACAGCCGCATCTTGGCGGCAAAATAATCCTCCATGTCGGCGTGGTAATCGAGGTGATCGCGGCTGAGGTTGGTGAATGCCCCCGCCGCTACCCGCAGTCCTTCATTGCGGAATTGCGAGAGGCCATGACTTGAGGCTTCATAGGCGACATGGCTGACGCCCTCACGAGCCAGCCCGCTCATATTGGCAAGGAAGGTGACGATGTCAGGCGTGGTCAATCCGGTCGATACGCTTTCATCGGGCGTGGTCACCCCCAATGTACCTATTGAGGCGGCGCGTTGTCCACCCATGCGCCATAATTGGCGGGTCATCTCAACGGTTGAGGTCTTGCCATTGGTTCCGGTCACGGCAACGATAGTGGCGGGCACCGGAGTGAAGAACTGTGCAGCCAGAAGCGCAAATGCACGGCGCGGATTTACATCTGAAATATGTTCCGCACCTACGATTAGTGCCTCGGGCCGGGCAACTACTGCGATTGCACCCGCTGCGATGGCGGCGGGGATAAAGTCCTCCCCATTGACCGCGCTGCCCTGAAACGCGCCGAAGATCGTTCCGGGCGCAACCTTGCGATGATCGATGGCAAAGCCGGTAACCTGCTTGCCCCCAAGCATCATTCGCCCTCTCCGCTGCCGATCAGCGGAGCAAGATCAGAAATATCCACGTCACGGGTTTCATCGGGCATTACCCCCAGCAGCGGACCAATCCGGGGAACCACCCGGCCGACCACCGGCGCGGCATTCCATGCTGCGGTGCGCTGACCCGAGGTAGCAGCCGTTCCTTGCGGCTCGTCCAGCATGGCGATCACTACATATCGCGGATTATCCATCGGAAAGGCGGCAGCGAAAGTCGCAACCAGAGAGCTTTTGCGATAGCCGCCCGCACCCGGCTTTTCTGCCGAACCGGTCTTGCCGCCAACCCGGAAACCCGGTGCATTAGCCTTGCGGCCAGTGCCAAGATCGACAATCATCCGCAGCAGCTGGCGCATCCGTGCGCTGGTCGAAGCTTTCCACACCCGGCGACCAGCCGCAGCATGGCCCGGTTCAATTTTTTGCAGCGTCGCTGGACGCCAGATCCCGCCGTTGACCATCGCCGCATAGGCCGAAGCCAGATGCAGCGGGGTCACTGCAATACCATGGCCATAGGATACGGTCATGGTGGTGATCCGCGACCAATCCCCCTTCGGCCACAGCGGGAAGCCCTTGGCCGGCAGTTCGATATAGGGCCGCTCATTCATTCCCAGCGAGCGCATCGTCGCATTCAGCCGCGCCCCGCCCAGCTGGTCGGCGATCTGTGCGGTGACGATGTTGGAGGAATGGATCAGTGCTTCGGGAACATTGAGCGATGCGCCAAAGCTGTGGCTGTCACGAATTTCAAAGCCCGAAACGCTCAGCGGGCGACCCGATTGATAGCGCTTGCCCATATCGGTCACCACACCCGCATCGATCGCAGCAGCAATTGCTATCGGCTTGAACGATGAACCCAGCTCGTAAACCTGGTTGGTCACACGGTTGAAGATATTGGCGGTGCCAGCGGTGTCGATCAGATTCGGGTTAAATGAGGGCAGCGAGGCCAGCGCCATGACCTCGCCAGTATCGACGTCGAGAACAATTCCGGCAGCGCCCTTGGCGTTGGATTCGAGCATTCCCCGGCCCAGCTCATCCTCAAGTGCGCCCTGAACCCGCGCGTCGATTGAGAGCATTGCTGGCGTGCCCCGGGTCGCGGGATCGTTGAGCCGCTGGTTGAACACCTGCTCCATCCCAACATGTCCCTGCCCATCTGCGCCAACGAAGCCAAGCACGTGGCTGGCCATCGAGCCTTGCGGATAGAACCGTTCATTCTCACGCGGGAATTCCAGCGCCGGTTCGCCCAACGCGTGGATCTTGTTGGCGTCTTCCGGCAGAATCCGGCGGCGTAGATAGCCGGGCCGGCCCGAGGCAAGTCGGACGGTAAGTTCGGCCTGGTTTTCTTCCGGGAAAATCCGCACCAGCACGGCGGCTACCTCGCTTGCGGGGCGAACCAGCGGCGGACCATCGCCGCCCAGCGCTGCCGGATTGTACCACAATGAGTAAGCGGGAAAGGCGCGGGCCAGCGGCACGCCGTTACGATCGACGATATCGCCGCGCACTGGCAGCAGAGCCGATGCCATATCTTGCCGGACCATCGCCTGCCCAAGCAGTCCGAACAATCCGATCCGCAGCAAAGCTGCCGAAGCCACCAGCGCAAAGGCCAAAGCCACCCAAAGAACACGCCACTTGGCCATCAACAACGAGCGTTGACGAACATTAGCCAGCTCAACCCGGCCCGAGGATACAGCCCTCGAAATGCCAATCGTCGAGGCCGACAGCGCGTTCATTCCTGATCTGGCCCGCGCTGTTCAACGCGAGAAAGACGGTCACCCAAATTTGCAGCATTCGCAGGCTTGCGGATACCGTCCTTGGGCATTTCGGATGCCTGTGCTTCACTGACCAGTGACTTGCCAGTCAGTGGTGAAACCATTGACGGAAAATCGCTGTCTTCCTCAAGCCCCGAAACGCTGGCAACGCGGATCGGTGAAGGTGCCCCGGCGCCGCGCGGCTTGCCCAAGGCGGCCAGCTGACGCTCGCCGTCAAGATATTGGCTAGATGTCGGGGCTTGATAGCCAAATTCCACATCATTGAGCGTTTTTAACTGCTGCTGGTTTGCACGGGTTTGAAACTCGGTTTCGAGGAACAGCCGCTCCTGCCGCAGCGCTACAATCTCGCGCTCGGCCAGACGGACCTGACTTTTCACCGCATTGACGCGAAAGGTCAGGCCCAGAGTAATCGCCGCGCAGACGGTCAAGACAACCGCCCAGCCGATCGAACGAAGCCGGTCACGAGTCAGGTTCATGCTGCACTCCTGCCATGGCGCGCCGGAGCCTCGGTTCGCGTTGCGCCGCGCAGCGTTGCAGATCGCGCACGCGGGTTGCGCAGCAGTTCGGCCGCAGAGGGCCGGATCGCCTTGGAAAGCTGGGAAAACACCGGTGACGCAGCAGCCACCGTCTGCGGCAGGTGGCGCGATATGCTGGCCTGCGCACCGCTTGCCTGGCGCAGGAACTGCTTGACGATCCGGTCTTCCAGACTGTGAAAACAGACGACAGCCAGGCGACCACCGGGCCGCAGCAGGGTCTCGGCGGCGGAGAGCCCGTCAATTAGTTCGTCCAGCTCTGCATTCACATGGATGCGGATCGCCTGGAAACTTCGTGTCGCAGGGTCTTTGGGGGCACTGGGGCCTTTGAAGTTGGGGTTGTAGCCCAGCGACTTGCGGATCACATGGGCAAGCTCTCCCGTAGTGACCAGCGGGCGTGCTGCCACAATGGCGCGGGCGATGCGACGTGACTGGCGCTCTTCACCATACTGGAACAACACATCCGCGATGGCTGCTTCATCCGCGCCATTGACGAAATCGGCAGCGCTGGGGCCGTCCTGTCCCATCCGCATATCCAGCGGGCCATCCGAAGAGAAGGCAAAACCCCGGACTGCCTGATCAAGCTGCATCGATGAAACGCCGATATCCATGGCGATACCATCAACCCGCACAACCCCAGCGTCTGCCAGCGCCCCGACCATTTCCGAAAAACGCCGCGGGTAAAGGACCAGACGAGGCGCGGAGCCATCATCGCACTGGCACGTTTCAGGCCACTCCTGGCCAGCAGCGATTGCATCGGGATCGCGGTCAAAGGCGTGAACTGTCGCCCCACCATCGAGCAGGCGGCGGGTGTATCCACCCGCACCGAATGTCGCATCGACAATCACCGCACCGGGCAAAGGCCCAAGCGCGGCGATCACCTCATCCAGCAAGACGGGAACATGCAGCGGCGACGGGCTCATTTGCGGCCCTTTGCATTTGCTGCTTCGGCCGATAGCATTGCGCAGGCAGCTTGCGCGCCTTCCCAGCCACCGCCCATGCTGGTGATTTCATCCGGGTTCCAGAGTGCGAAGAAATTGCCAGCCCCTTGAAAAAACAAACCCTCGCCGACCCGGCCAAGATCCAGCAGGTAATCGGGCAGGACAAATCTGCCGCTGTCATCAAACGGGACTTCGGTGAAGCCGAACAGCTGGGTCTGGCGCAGGTCGCGGTCAAACTCCTGACCACGCTGGATCGCGAGCATTTCCTCGCGGTCGATCTGAGCGATCAGGGCATCCTTGCGCGACAGGCCAAAACCGATCAGGCAATTCCAGCGTTCATGCTTGGCGAGGCATAGGATGCGGTTGCCTTCAGAGGATTCGCGGACCGACTTGCGGAATTGCGGGGGCAGCACAAACCGGCCCTTTTCGCCGCGAAGCGAAAAGCCTTGGCCACTGTAGCTGATCGGCTGTCCCTCCACTTTCCCCGCCTCAACTCTGGGATTGCTCCCTGAACCCCACAAAACTCTCCCTAATCCGGCCGCGCGCCCTCGCGGCCAGCTCACCCTTTGCGGGTGCGGCTTGTAAATCAGGTGTCGATGAACAGCGTCCTTAACGCTGCAAATCCGGGGATGGAAGGGAAAACTGCGGGAAAACACGGGATAGAACGGTAAACACTTGATTTATAGTAATTCGAATCTTTACCATTAAGCTGATAACGAGTCATGTTTTCCATTTGTTCTATATGCAAATCAGCCATTTAGCGGAAGAATCTGAAGTGCTTCGAGAATCGTCCCGCGATTTCCCCGAATCGTTGAGTCTAGCGAGCCGCGAAAGCCGCGGTCAGCAGCCAGTCGAGCGCGCTGCGGCGCGAACCGTCGAGGTCATCAGGTTCGAGCACAGCAGCATCAGCCAGAGCGATCACCCGGCCCTTGCCAATCCCGCAGCTCACCGCCAGCCCTTTGGCCCAGCTGCGGCAGTTGGTTCCACTAGCCATCTGGAACCGTCCCGGCAAATTGACCGGAACGGTTACGTCCTTCATGCTGACCGACCGTTCGCCAAATGCCTGTTCGTCATCGAATTCCAGCCGCAACCCCCAGCGGGTAAGGATAGGAGAGAGCAGCGCAACCGCTTGTGGCCGCCGCCGATCAGTGATCGAAAAGGCGGATTCGGCGGTCAGTGCTGGATCGGCCAGCAACAGCAGCCTGCCGCCCGCCTTGACCCAATCATCCAGCGCGACGTTTTCATCAGGACTAAGCGGGCGCGGCTGTGCGATTACAAGCCGGGTCAGCCCGCTGCCGGCCAGGGTATTCAACTGGTCCAGCGCAACAACATCACCGCGAGCCGCCAATGCCGTCTTAGCCCAATGAGGCGGCACATCTGGATCGAGCAGTCCGGCAATGTCGGGGGCTTCGCTCCATAGGATCGGCAGGCTGGTGAACAGGCCGACTGGTTTTCGCGCGTCCTCGCTATCCCTCCCGATCAGCCAGCCTCCTGCTAGCAGGAGCGCTGCAAATGAAAGGATACGAATTCGCTTAACGGGGCGCATTGCCGGGCGCGGGGACCGGTGCGTTAGATGCCCCGCCATCGGCCGAGGGGACCACACCGATATCGGCCAGAGGATCAGTTTTGGCAGCGCCCGCCGCATTGGCCGAAGTTTGCGGGGAGCCTCCAGCCGCCTGATCTGCCATCCGGGCGCGGTCCATGATGATATTGGCAAGGCCAACCAGCAGCAGCATCGCCGCCAGCCCGAACATCCCAACCTGCAAGCGCTGCACCGCCTGGCCCCTCAGCTCACGCGCGGTAGGCGGCACGAAATGCAACGGATTTACGGACGCAGGTCCGGTGGAAGAATTGGACCCTGCCTGAGGTGCCTGTGGGGATGGATAGCTAGCCATAAAGCGCCAGACTAGCCGATCATGCGAGCCAGGGGAAGATCGGCAGCCCTTTGGCCCTCAACCACTCGGCATTGTAGAGCGAGGAGAGGTAGCGGAAGCCCGTATCACACAGGATTGTCGCAACCCGCGATCCTTTTCCAAGCTGCTTGCCCAGTGCGATTGCACCAGCGACATTGATCCCTGAGGACAGGCCCAGACACAGCCCCTCGTCCTTCAGCAGCCGCGCAACCCATTCCAGCCCCTCCTCATCGGAAATGCGGAACTGGGTATCAATCGGTGCGCCATCAAGATTGGCGGTGATCCGCCCCTGCCCGATCCCTTCGGCGACCGAACTTCCCTCAGCCTTAAGCTCACCATGGGCGTAAAAATTGAACAGCGCAGCGCCATGCGGATCGGTAAGAGCGATAGTCACTTTTTCGTCAAACGCCTTCAGGCCAAGCCCGACCCCGGCAATCGTACCTCCAGACCCAGCGGTGCAGGTGAACCCATCAATCCGGCCGCCCATCTGCTCCCAGATTTCAAGCGCGGTGCTTTCAATATGGGCCTTGCGGTTGGCGATATTGTCAAACTGATTGGCCCAGACCGCGCCTTCAGTCTCTTCCGCCAACCGCCGTGAAGTATGCACGAAATGTCCCGGGTTGGAAAAGGGCGCAGCGGGGACCAGCACCAGCTCTGCGCCCAAGGCGCGCAGCGTATCCATCTTTTCGCGCGATTGGGTTTCCGGGATGACGATCACCGTTTTGTAGCCCAGCGCATTGGCCACCAGCGCCAGGCCTATCCCGGTATTACCCGCCGTGCCTTCAACGATTGTCCCGCCGGGCAGCAAAGTCCCGCGCGCTTCGGCATCACGAACAATCCACAGCGCCGCGCGGTCTTTGACCGAGGCCCCGGGATTGGCAAACTCACACTTGCCCCAGATTTCGCAATCAGCCGCCTCGCTTGGCCTTTTGAGCAGGACAAGCGGCGTGTTGCCGATAAGTTCGAGTGTATTGCTAGCGATGATTGGACCAGTCATGGCCATAGACCTAAGATCGTGCGCGGCTCGGTGCAACGGAATTGCACTTCTGCCGCCTAAAGCTCAATCTTCTGGCGCAATAGTCACGCGCAAGCCGTCCAGATCGGCAGTCATCTGCAATTGGCACGACAGACGCGAGGTCGGCCCGCGGTGATCCGAGCTATCGAGCAGGTCATTTTCGTCCTCGCTCATCGCCGGAAGCTTGTCCGCGAAAGCAGGATCGACCGTGATGTGGCAAGTGGCGCAGCTGCAGCAGCCGCCGCACAGCGCCAGCAGCTCGTCAAAGCCGTTGTCGCGGATTGCTTCCATCACCGAAAGCCCGACAGCAGCATCGACCGTTTTTTCTTCGCCAGCGCGGCTGACCACCACCAGATTCGGCATGCCCATACTTCCTTTTCCATTCGCGCCTGTTCGCGCTTTGGCGGGGCTGCTAAAGGCTAGCACTTCCTTTGGCAAGCAGGTGAAAGTGATGGGGCTTAGTGCAGATGCGATCAAAGCAGGGCTTGATGCACTCGCAAGCCAGGAACCGGCCATGGCCAAGGCACTGCAATCGGCTGGCTATCCCGAACCGCGCATCCGGGAGCGAGGCTATGCCACCCTTATGCGCACCATCGTTGGTCAGCAGGTAAGTGTCGCCGCCGCAGCATCGATGTGGCGCAAGTTCGAGGCGTTCCTCGGGCCAGAACTCCCCCCCGGAAAAGTGCTCAACGCGGAGTTTGACGAGCTACGCGCCTGCGGCCTCTCGCGCCAGAAACAAGGCTATCTGCGGTCCTTGTGCGAACTGGTGGTAACCGGCACGCTCAATCTCGATGCGCTCCCCGCCGATGACGAGGAGGCGATTGCCGATCTGATCCGGATCAAGGGGATCGGACGCTGGTCTGCCGAGATCTACCTGCTGTTCGCCGAAGGCCGCGCAGATATCTGGCCAGCGGGTGATCTTGCGGTGCAGGCGGGCTTGCACAAAATCCTGAGCCTGCCCGAGCGGCCAGACGAAAAAACTACCCGCGCACTGGCCGAAGCCTGGCGCCCGCACCGCGGCGCAGCGGCGATTTTTACGTGGCATTGCTATAACAATCCGGCGCTGTAAGTTGCGATCAGGGATGGATTCGGGAGCACTTGATTGACGCAGCGAAAAGCTATTTTCATCACCGGCGGCGGCTCTGGCATTGGCCGCGCGGTGGCGCAGCTGTTTGGGGCGCGGGGCTGGTTCATCGGCCTTGCTGACATCGACGGGGCCGGAATGGCCGCAACAGAGGCGCTGCTGCCCGGCGGCTACAGCTTTTCGGTGAAGCTTGACGTGCGCGACCGCGCGGCGTGGGATGCAGCGCTTGATACGTTTTCCATCGCAGCCGGGGGCCGCATCGATGTGATGTTCAACAATGCCGGGATTCCGCTTGGCGGGCCGATTACCGAACATACCAGCGAAGAGATCGAACGTTGCCTCGACATCAACCTCAAGGGCGTAATCTGGGGCGCACAAGCCGCTTACCCGCACCTCAAGAAAACTGCGCCGGGCAGTTGCCTGCTCAACACTGCCAGCGCGGCGGGGATCTATGGCACCAGCGGCGCCTCGATCTATTCAGCGACCAAGTTCGGAGTCCGGGCAATAACCGAATCACTAGACGGCGAATGGACCGAAGACGGTATCAAGGTCTGTTCGCTAATGCCCAGCTTCATTGACACGCCGCTGCTCGATCATGCCCCCAATCAGCGCAGCAACGAAGCGATCCGCGACCGGGTCCGCGATGCAGGGTTGGAACTGACATCGGTCAGCGAAGTGGCAGAGGCCGCGTGGAACGCAGTCAATGGCAAAAAGCTGCACACGGTCGTTGGCAAGACTGCCAAGAAGCTGGCCTTTGCCGCGCGCTGGCTGCCGGGCCAGTTGCGCAAGCAAGCGCGTTCGATGAGCAAGAGTCTGGACTAGAGCGTGCAGGGTGTGGTTTCTGCGGTCCAATCAATGTCCGCGATTAACTCTACGCGGTCTGCATCAACCGTTGGCGGATAGGCATAACCCCGGACCAGCTTTCGCTGGAATGCACTGGGTATCTGATTATCGAATTTGGCGAGCGCAGCATTGGCAGCGGCCGCCTGTGCCGCGGTAATCTCTGCGACATTGCTGCGCTTGACCATCACCGATCGCAACGCCCCATCCCGCAACTCAAGCTGCCGCCGATAGGTCATCCCGCCCAGCGCCTGATCGATCGGCCGAGACTTGGTCTCCCAGCGATGGCCAGCCGCAGGCTTTGGCAAGCGGATATTGCTGACCCAGCAGCCATAAATGGGGAAGCTGGTCACCCATGGCAGAGTGGAATCCTGTTCAGGCGGGCGCTTGCGCTCTTCCGGCGGCGAGAATCCGGCGCGCGGCACCCCGGCTCTCAATTCAGTGTCCGGTCCATCCCACCACACTTGCTCTTGCTTAGCAGCGCCCTCACCAGTGACAATCAGAACGGATTTGGCGGCGTCAAACCTCCAGCTAGCCTTCGTAATGGTCGCCCAGTCTTCTTCGCTATTGAGGTAATCGCGAATTTGCCGCTCGCCTTCATCTGCCGATGTCGCAGCAAGAACCCGGCGGATCTGCTCGGCTGAATCGCCGCGTAGATATTGCGCTATCTTGACCGTTGCGGGCTTGGTCGGTCCGGCATTCGCATCCAGATCAATAGTTTGAATCTTGAACGGCAGCGGCGGCGGAATGGTCGGCACTTGTTCAAGTGTCGCCCCGGCGCTGCGCAGTGGCAAAGCCCACCGGAACTGCGGCGTTGCCAGAACATCAAGCCTGGTATCGCCCAGCCGCACCCCATCAAGCCAGTAAGGCTTCCCGCCAATCACGGCCCGAACCAGAACGTGATCGAAAGGTGCCGGAGACGGCAGAAACAGATCAGTCCCGTCGCCGCCAGCCGTTGCTACCAGAACCGCTTCCGCTGCAATCCCCAGTTCGCGCAACAACCCCAGAAGCAGCGCCGTCTTGGCCTTGCAGTCCCCATAACGCTGCGACCACGATTCGTCGGTCGTCATCGGCCGATAGTTTCCGCCGTTCAGGCCTACAAAAATATACCGGACATCGCTTTGAACCAGCCGCAGAGCAAGCCGGGCGCGTTCGGCTGGAACCGCACTTGCCGCCGCGATCCGGACCACTTCTGCGCGCAGCGGCGAATTGGCAGGGATGGCCGCTGCGGTGACGAACAGCGGATACAACCGGGCCGAAACTTCGTCCCAGCTCGCAAAATCACTATATTGGATCATCCGGCGCAAATTGTAGCGGGCCGGTGCCCCTTCCGTCGCTACGAATGTGGTTGGATCGCGCTGTTCAAGACTGATGTGCTTTTCGAGGCCGATCATCGTGGGCTCAGGGCTGATAAGGTCTGGCGTTGTCCGGAACTGGACCGGCCGCGCTTGTGGCCAGGCGATCGCGGTCCGGAAAGTGCCTGGCATCCCGGCCAGCGGAAACTGAAATATGCCCCAGGCCTGGCCGCCCAGCACGGCATCATTGGCCTTGATGGTGACCGCAAACTCCAGAATATCGCCAACCCGAAGTCCGGGCACCGCCAGCGCAGCAGTCAAAGTTCCGGTGATCTGCGCTGCTTCCAGACCGGTTTCACGCTGGATAATGTCGAACTTGCGGCTCGCCAGCACATCAACCTGTCCGCTTTCGCGAATGATCCTGACTTTGTGGACAGCTACCGATCCGCCATCCGGATTCCATGATAGGGTCAGATTGCCCGCGCTAAGCGCCTCGGGCTTGAGTATCTGATAGCGCTGAGCCGTATAGACGGACTGCCCCTGCGTCTCGACATGAACCTGTTGGTCCATGTAAAACACCTTAAGCGGCGCGCCCTCAGGCGGCGGTGTTTCATTGCTGGCTGGCGGGGCAACCACCCAGCTGGCGGGGGCAACATAGCGGACTTCACGTGAAGTCGGCACCGAAGGCTTTGCCGCATCGGCCATCCCGGAAATAGCCGCAGCGGCCAGTGTAACGCCTACCAGACCGCTCCGCCTCACGCTTGTTCCCCATTGCTGCCCCAAGGCTTTAACCTTGTGGGGCAGTCTAAAATGCATGTCAAAGCGAGAACCGGTGCCAATCAGTTCAGTCAGGCCACGATCGCCTCAATCGCCTGAACCATCGCCGCATCACGCGCACTCAGCCCGCCTGCATCGTGGGTGGTGAGGGTGATTTCGACCCGGTTATAGACGTTGAACCACTCGGGATGATGGTCAGCCTTTTCAGCATAAAGCGCTACGCGGGCCATAAAGCCGAAGGCTTGGTTGAAGTCCGTAAATTTGAAGGTTCGGGTTATCGCGAGGCCGTCGGCGCGCAGCTGCCAATCGGCGTGTGCCGCAAGCAGTGAATCGCGCGCGGCATCGGACAGACGGGGAATGGACATTCTTGCTCTCCTTGGCACGCCGCAACCTTTCCCCTATCGCGGCGGCCCATGCAAGCCTGCCGCCTCTCTGCCACTAACCTTGCCTGCCGCCGCGGCGAGCGTGTGTTGTTTCGCGGGCTGGGCATGTCACTCGGGCCGGGCGAGGCATTAGAGATCACCGGGGCCAACGGGATCGGCAAATCAAGCCTGCTGCGGATCTTGGCGGGCTTGCTGCCAGCCTATGCAGGCAAGGTGGAGAGCGAGGGGACCATTGGCCTGATTGACGAACATCCCGCGCTCGATCCACATTTGCCGCTGGGCCGTGCGCTCAGTTTCTGGGCAGATTTGGACAATATCGGCTTCCTTGCCCGCGAGAGTATTTGCGATCGGCTTGGCCTTGGCGATCTGCTTGACGTTCCGGTGGGCTATCTATCGACCGGCCAGAAAAAGCGCGCGGCCTTGGCCCGGCTGATCGGCCAGAGCGCAGCCGTGTGGCTGCTCGACGAACCGCTCAATGGGCTGGACCGCGCGGCGGTGGCGCTGACCGAGGGGCTGGCAGCGGAACATTTGGCAGCAGGCGGCATCTGCGTGATCGCCTCGCATCAAAACTTCACACTGGCGAGAATGCAGCAGCTGGCACTTGAAAGTCACGCGCCATGATGCCTCGGCTCTTCGTCATCTTCCGCCGCGATCTTGGTTTGCTCCTGCTTGGCGGACGCAAGGGCGGCACGGTGCTGCCTCTGCTGTTTTTCCTGTCAGTTGCCATGCTGTTTCCCTTTGCGGTTGGACCTGATGCCAGCTTGCTTGCCCGGACTGGCGGCGGAGTGATCTGGATCGCCGCGCTGCTGGCGGCGATCCTCCCGTTTGACCGGCTGATCGAACCTGATCTTGAGCTAGGCTTCTTTGATCAGTGGGTTTTGCGCGGGATTTCCGAGGAATCGGTCGTCGCTGTGCGCATGCTGGCACATTGGCTCAGCTTTGGCCCACCCCTGATGCTGGCAGCCCTCCCCGCTTCCGCCTTGCTGGGCCTGGATGGAGAGACGCTGCGATTGGTCGAGCTTGGATTGCTGGCAGGAACACCCGGCCTTGCCGCTTTGGGGGTTACTGTTGCGGCGCTGACCGCAGGCCTGCGCGGCGGAACCGCTCTAGCCGGGCTGCTGGTGATTCCGCTGGCGGTGCCGCTGCTGATTTTCGGCGCGGGCAGCCTTTCAACCGGCGGGGAAAGCGGGATCGCGCTGACCGGCGCGGTCAGCCTGATGCTGCTGGCGATAGCGCCTTTTGCGGCAGGGGCGGCGATCAGAGCTGCGCGAGGATAGGCCAGCGCGGGTGTCGAGCCGTTGCGAGACACAAACGGCAGTAGGAATTTTGGGCAACCAAAGTCTGGTTAGGACAACCCTGGAACCGTTCGTGTCGAGCGCAGTCGAGACACCCGCGCAACGACAGCCTCAATAAGGCGGCTTGTCCAATCCCTTGGAGCTGGCCGTGAATATCTCAGCGCCATCCTCGGTTATCCCGATCGAATGTTCGAACTGCGCCGAAAGTGAGCGGTCGCGGGTTTCCGCCGTCCAGCCGTCTTCCAGCATCTTCACCCCCGCCTTGCCCTGGTTGATCATCGGCTCGATCGTGAAGAACATGCCGGGGCGCAGTTCCGGCCCGGTTCCGGCGCGTGCGGCATGGACCACTTCGGGCGCATCATGGAACAGGCGGCCAAGACCGTGACCGCAAAATTCGCGGACCACTCCGTAACGGTTCGCTTCGGCATGTTTCTGGATTGCCGCGCCAATATCGCCCAGCCGTGCGCCCGGTTTTGCCAGTGCGATGCCCATCATAAGGCACTCATAGGTGACATCGATCAACCGTCTGGCCTTTAGCGGAACATCGCCGACCAGATACATCCGACTGCTGTCGCCGTGCCAGCCATCGAGCAGTGGAGTAACATCGATATTAACAATATCGCCGTCTTTCAATGTCTTGTCCGAAGGAATCCCGTGGCACACCACATGGTTGATTGAAATGCAGCAGCTGTGGGCATAACCCCGGTAGCCCAGCGTCGCCGGAACCGCGCCGCCCGCCAAAGTCATCGCCCGCACCGCATCATCAAGCTCGCCAGTGCTAACCCCGGGGCGCACCAATGGCACCATCGCATCAAGAATATCCGCCGCCAGCCGTCCGGCCGCACGCATCCCGGCAAATCCACCGGGGCCATGCAGCTTGATCGTGCCGTCGCGCAGGACAGTCTCATTATCGGCGATGGTCTGGTATTGGGTCATGGCGCGTCATGTATCATCATGCGCGGCAAATTGCGAGGTGGCTCATTGGACCGAAAAACCGGTCCGATACTCCGGCTTCACCGCTGCCAGCACGGCAGGCGTAATCGGCAGCGTAACCTCATAATCGCCTTCCGCATAGGGGCCAGCCTCATAGGGCGGGACAAGAATGCCAATGCGGTTGAAGGCCTGACCGTTTGATGAACCCAGGATCACGGTTTCGGCCACCGGATCAATACATTCGTCGAACATATCTTTGCTGGCCGGGTCAACCGGCAGGCCGCGCTTTTTGGCGCGCTGGCGATTGAGTTCAGCGCAAAACGGCATGCGAATCGCGTCCGTCAGCGCCTGCTTAGAGGTGAACAAGTCTTGAGCTTTACGTGCCTTGTCAGCAGACTTGTCCCACAGGATCGCGGAGAACCAGTAATTGGGATGCGCGCCGCCAGTGTAGCTGCCCACCAGCGAGGAGAGGCTGAGCCAGCCGGACGTTTCAGCCACCACTTTCCAATCATAATACAGGCTGTGCGGGCGATAGGGGAAATCGCTGCTCGCCGCTTCGGCCTGCTCTGCTTTCGATTGCTTGCGCAGTTCCGCTTGTTGCCGTGTGATATCGGCATCAAGCATCGTTTTGAGAGCGGGAATGGCGGCGGCCTGTGCCGGATAGGCATATTCAAACTCAAAAAGATCGTTTGAAACCTTGACGCTGCTCGCCTCGCTTAAAGGTTCGGCGCTGGCCGATGCAGTTGCCGTTGCGCCCGGATCAGCGGCGCTTGGCGTGGGCACCGGGACCGCCGATTTCTCTGCCGAACAAGCCCAAAGCGCCAGCAGTGGCAGAATCAGGAAGCGGCGCATTGGTTTTTCCTCTCGCACAATAAGCATGGCTGCGGCTAAGCAGCCCGACCATGACTGACAAGCACGCATTGATCCAGCCCGACCGGGGCCAACTGGCCACATCCATCCACTTGATCGACAAGCGCGGGCTGGAAGCCTTCGTGAAATCGCAATCCGGGCCGCAACGCGCGGCGCTGGCCGCGCAGAAGTTTGAAGCGGAGGCCCATACCCACGCAATCATCCCCGATGGTGAAAGCTGGTTTGTGGTCGCAGGTGTCGCAAACACCGAAAGCCTGACAAGCTGGTGCATGGCAAAGCTGGCCGAGGTTCTGCCCGCCGGAACCTATCGCCGCGCCGGGGGGGAGCCCGGCCCTGCCCTGTTCGGCTGGATCAGCGGGCAATACCGCTTTGACCGGTATCGCAGCGAGCCGGGCAGCGAAGGTCCGCGCATCCTGCTGACCACCGAAGTGAAAGCTATCGACCCCGCCTTGGCAGAGGCGGCGGCGGTGGCGCTGGTCCGCGATCTGGTCAATACGCCAGCCGAAGACATGGGACCAGCCCAGCTTGAGGCGCAGGCCGCAGCGCTGGCCAAGGCCTATAAGGCCGAACTCAAAGTCACCAGCGGCGATGCTTTGGAGCGAGAATTTCCGATGGTCCATGCAGTAGGCCGGGCCGCCGCGCGCAGCCATGCGCCGCGGATGATCGAGCTGATGTGGGGCGATCCCAAACACCCCAAGATCGCTTTGGTCGGCAAAGGCGTGTGCTTTGATTCAGGCGGGCTCGATATCAAGCCGGCTTCGGGCATGTTGTGGATGAAGAAGGACATGGGCGGCGCGGCACATGCGCTGGCGCTGGCCCGGCTGGTCATGCAGCGCCATCTCAAGGTCAGGCTCCATCTGCTGATCCCGGCGGTGGAGAATGCCATTTCCGGCAATGCCTTCCGCCCCGGCGATGTCCTGCGCAGCCGCGCCGGGATCAGTGTCGAGATCGGCAATACCGACGCCGAGGGGCGGCTGGTTCTGGGCGATGCGTTGACCCGCGCAGGGGAAGAAAAGCCAGAGTTGATTATCGACTTCGCCACGCTAACCGGTGCGGCGCGGGTCGCTGTGGGGCCGGATCTTCCCGCCCTTATGACCCGTGAGGATGCGACCGCAGATGCACTGCTCAAGGCAGGAATCGAAGCCGACGACCCTTGCTGGCGCCTACCGCTCTATTCGGGCTACCGCGAATATCTCAAGTCCGACATAGCTGACCTCAACAACTCCAGCTCGAACGGTTTCGCCGGAGCCTCGGTGGCGGGGCTGTTCCTTGACCGGTTTGTGCCTGAAGGGATCGACTGGGCCCATTTCGATACCTTTGCCTGGCGCCCCGCCGCCAAGCCCGGCCGCCCCAAAGGCGGCGACGCACTGGGGCTGCGCGCAGCATGGGGAATGCTTCGTGCGCGATATGGATAGCTTGATACACGGGCCAAGCGGGGCTAATCGCCCGGTCTTCGCTTTTGAGGGGCTTCCCGAATTGACTGCAACTGCCATTCCTGCCGATCAATTAATGCTATCCGGACCGAGCGAGAAACTCGATGCGGCGCATTGGCCGGTGCGCGGGGATCTGGCGCATATCCGCCTCGCAGGGCGTTGTTTTGTGCCGCATTATGCGGTGCCGATGCCGCATGAGGTTGTCGGTGCCGGGACCACATTGCGCGTCGCAGGCCGGGCTGATGGAGATGTGATGGATCAGTTGCCCGGCGGCACTATGTTCAACGTCCTCGATATGGCAGGCGGCTGGGCCTGGGGCCAGGTCGCTGAGGATGGGCTGGTTGGCTATGTCCTGCTGGATGCGCTGATCGCACAATGACCCATACCATCTTCATTGATGGCGCGGCGGGAACCACCGGCCTCGAGATTGCTGACCGGCTGGCCGGGCGGAGCGAGTTCACCCTGCTGAGCCTCAGCGATGAACACCGCAAGGATGATGCTGCGCGGGCCGAAGCATTGAACGCCGCCGATTTCGTTATCCTGTGCCTGCCTGATGACGCCGCCATTGCCGCTGTGGCGATGATCGGGAACGCCTCCACGCGGGTGATCGACGCCTCCAGCGCGCACCGAGTTGCGCCGGGCTGGACTTATGGTTTTCCCGAAGTGATCGGCCGAGATGTGGTGGCGCAGGCCAGCCGCGTGAGCAATCCGGGCTGCTATCCCACCGGGTTCATCGCCCTGCTCGCCCCGCTGGTCCGCGCCGGGCTGTTGCCCACCGCATGGCCCTATAACTGCAATGCGGTGTCGGGATATTCGGGCGGCGGCAAGGCCTTGATCCAGCGGTTCGAAGCAGACCGCGACATCGCCTATCGCGCCTATGGCCTTGGGCTGAACCACAAGCATGTGCCCGAGATGCAGGCCTATACCAGCCTGGCCATCGCCCCGGTGTTTGCACCCGCCGTGGTGCCGGGCCACCGCGGCATGATCGTGGAAATACCACTGCCGCTGGCGATCATTCCGGGCGCGCCCAGCCCGGCGATCCTGCGCGAATGCCTGGCTGCGTTCTATGCTGACTGCCCACTGATCACCGTCCACTTCGATCAGCCAGACGAGTTGCTGCTACGCCGCGCGCAGCAGCCCAGTGACCGGCTGGAACTCTACGTCTTTGCATCGGCCGATGGCAGTCAGGCGCGGCTGGTGGCGGTGCTGGACAACCTTGGCAAAGGAGCCAGCGGGGCCGCCGTGCAGAGCCTCAATCTGATGGCGGGTTTGCCTGAATTGGCGGGACTGGTGCTTTAACGTCGTCCCCGATCAAGCCGGGGACGACGGCGATGCCTAAAATTTGGGCAGGCTCTGCTGAAAAATAAGGCAAGTCCTTCCGCCTGCTTACGAACAATTCTTTGCCACCTACGCAAGCCCTCGTTTCGAATCTTGCGATTCCACCCTTTTCGGGACTTTGCACTTGGCCTAGGGCAGTCTGATCGCCTCTGGCATGATTCTTGATATGTCATCGCCACAGGCATTGGATTTCCGGACCGCTCTAGCGGGACCGGCTTCATGCGCAGGGGTTACGACACGTGAAAAAGATCGAAGCGATCATCAAGCCCTTCAAGCTCGACGAGGTGAAGGAGGCCCTGCATGAAGTGGGCGTTTCCGGCATCACCGTTACCGAGGCCAAGGGTTTCGGCCGCCAGAAGGGCCATACCGAGCTGTATCGCGGGGCCGAATATGTCGTCGATTTCCTGCCCAAGGTTAAGCTTGAGGTTGTCGTTCCCGATGCTCTGGCTGAGCGTGTGGTGGAAGCGATTGCGGCTGCAGCACAGACCGGCCGGATTGGCGACGGCAAGATCTTCGTAACCGCCATCGAAAGCGCGCTGCGCATCCGCACCGGCGAACGCGATAATGACGCGATTTAAGTTTCACGCAGTTCAACAATCCCCCCCTCCCGCAGGCGGGAAGGGAACACGAAGGAAGAATAATGGCCAAGGCAAAGGACATCCTCAAGCGCATCAAGGATGAGGAAATCGAGTGGGTTGATCTGCGCTTCACCGATCCCAAGGGCAAATGGCAGCACCTGACCATGGTCGCTTCGGTGCTGGGTGAAGACGAGCTGGAAGACGGGTTGATGTTCGATGGCTCGTCGATCGAAGGCTGGAAGGCGATCAACGAAAGCGACATGATCCTCAAGCCCGATCTGGACGCAATCTATATCGATCCGTTCAGCGCAACCCCGATGATGATCATCTGCTGCGACATTGTTGAGCCTTCGACCGGCGATCTCTACAGCCGCGATCCGCGCTCCACCGCCAAACGCGCCGAAGCTTTCGTCAAATCGACCGGCGTTGGCGATACCGTCTACGTTGGACCGGAAGCCGAATTCTTCCTGTTTGACGACGTGAAATACTACGACGGCTATGACGGCAACGGCTTCCGCATCGATGATATCGAACTG
>JANMNP010000029.1:0-27891 GCA_031374105.1 Novosphingobium sp. | reverse complement strand
ATCGACGAGGTGAAGGGCATGCCCGGCGCGTCCAAGGCGACAAGCTGGATCAAGGACGCCGAGCGCTACAAGAAGGCGATGGACGCGCTGGAAGTGATCGAGACCGCCGCGGTGCTCGACCAGCGCGGCCTGCGTGACGGGGCGGGCAATCCGGTGCGGCAGTTGAGCCCGCTGATAAGACCCTAGGGCGTCAGGCCCTGAGGATCTCAGGCAAGTCCCCCGAAACGCCGCGTGCTTCGTCCATGAAGAAACTCTTGAGCATCGGAGTGCGCTGCACTGCCGCCATCCCCAGGCGCCGCACGGCAGACGCCGTCTTGCCCGGCACACCGAACAACCGCGTCAGCCCGTCGGTCGCCAGAGCGACCATGAAGCTGTCGAGCCCGCGCCACGTCTCGTAACGCTTCAGCACCTCGGCATCGCCCGGATCGAGGCCCAGCCGCGCGCCTTCGGCCAGCACTTCGACCAGCGTGCCGACATCGCGCAGGCCGAGGTTCAGCCCCTGTCCCGCGATGGGGTGGATGCCGTGCGCGCTATCGCCGATCAGCGCGAGGCGCTCGCCGGTGATCTTGGCGGTGTGGTGGAAGCCCAGCGGCCAGCTTGAACGGTGGCCGACGGTCTTCACCTTGCCCAGCACCCCGCCCATACGCTTTTCGACTTCGGCGAGGAAGGCGCGGTCGCCCAGCTTCAGCACGCCCGCGGCGTCCGCCTCCGAGACGGTCCACACCAATGACGATCGGTGCGTGCCGTCGGCGTCGTCATTCAAAGGCAGCAGCGCGAACGGCCCGGCGGGGTAGAAGATTTCCCACGCCACGTTCCCGTGCGGCTTTTCGTGCGTCAGGCCGGCGATGATCGCGCGGTGCTTGTAATCCCACTTGGCGAGCGTGATCCCGGCGGCGTCGCGCGTCGGCGACTGGCGGCCTTCGGCGGCGATCATCAACCGGCCCTTGAACTTGCGCCCATCCGACAGCACCGCGGCAACGCCGTATTCGCTGCGCTGGCGTTCCACGACGTGCGCGAGCGAAGTCCAGGTGATCAACGGCTCCTTGGCCGCCGCCTCGAACAGCGCGAGCCGCAGGCGGCGATTGGGGAACATCCGGCCCAGCGTGCCGCCGCCCTCGCCCGGGACGAAGTCTAGCCGCCCGGGCTTTTGCTGGTCGGTCACGGCGATGCTGGCGATGTCACAGGCAAACTGCTCGAGGCTCTGGGCTATGCCGATGTTCTCGAACAGATGCCAGCTTGCGGTCGAGATCGCGGTGGCGCGGTCATCGAAGCCTTCGGCGGTCAGCTCTGCCGGATCGGCGCGGTCGATGACGTGGCTCGACATGCCCTTCTTCGCCGCCGCGAGCGCCAGCGTCATGCCGACCAGCCCGCCACCGAGGATAATGAGATCCCGCTTATTGCTCATTTCATGGTGTCACAGCTGTTGCCGGTGCCGCCGTCTATATCAAGACAGCGCCCGTCAAACGCCCCATCAGCAACTTTGAGGCCAATAATTGCCGCCAGCGTCGGGGCGATGTCCACTGTCTCAACTGGAGCGGGTTGTTCAAAACCGGGCACTCCGCGCCGCCAGAACAGCATTGGCACGCGGCGGTCATAATCCCAGGCGCTGCCATGGGTAGCGATATAGCTGCCGGGCAAGGCATCCGGGATTGGCATAACTGCGCGGTCCAGCAGGACCACTACATCGCCCGAACGCTGCGCATCGAAGGACGAGCGAGCTCGATCCTTAAGTGACCAGTCCTGGGGTGATCCGCTGGGCAGCTGGCTCTTTGCCAATTCTTCGGCAGTGAATACCGCTGCCACCTGAGGATGCGACTTTGTCAGCGAAACCAGCGCCGCAATTGCTTGCGTTTTCTGCGCCGGGGTCAGGCTGCGGCTGAAGTAGTAATCGCCTGCAAAGCCATCTCCATAAAGGAGAGTGCCTTCAACGCTGATCCCGGTGCGTGCGGTGACTGCTTTGGCCAGTTCACTGGTCGACAAAGTCTTGTCGACGCGAACCGCGCGGGGCAGCGCCTGCTCATCAAGCCGCTCTGGCGTGTCGAGTCCGCCATGATCGGCTGAAAGCACCACCGCATAATCGATTCCGCGTGCATCGAGATGGGCGAGCAACCGGCCGATGGATTTGTCCAGCTGGTCCATCTGGATACACATCTCCAGGCCCTCAGTTCCCAGCGCATGGCCGATGTAATCGGTGGCGGAAAGGCTGACCGACAGCACATCCACGGCTGGTCCCTGGCCCAGCTTCAGCTCATCGACCAATCGATTGGCAAGGTCTACCGTAGCGGTATCCATCCGGGGCGAGCTGCGAAAGCCATCAGCCTTGCCAGCTTCCATTGCGAAACGGCCCATGCCAACACTGGCCTTGCCGATCTGGGTTGCCCGGTCACGCTGTTTGCACCACGCAGGCGGAGTGAGAGCCGGAGCGCCATCCCGGACCAGTGCCGCAACAGCGGTGTTCTGGGCAATGGCTGCGGGCGAGAGTTCGCGGCCCTTGAGCGTGCCAAAGCCGCCGCCCTTCCACCAATAGGCTGCGTCGATATTATGCCCGCCCATCATCATGACGGAGCGGTCCTTGGCTGAAACGGCGACATTCCGGCTGGCCGGAGTGGCTGCCTTCATCATATCACCCAGCGTCGGCACCTTGAGGAACCGGGCGCTTACCACCGGCTCGCGCGAGGTGCTGGCCGGATCAGTGACATCTTCCGAGCAGTAAATCCGCTTGTCAGCCCGGGCGATGCCGGGATCGAACCAGTTGTTGGCAATGATCCCGTTCCGCGAGGGATGAGTGCCGGTCAGCAAGGTTGAATGGCCCGGGCAAGTCTCGGTCGCGGCATGCGACTGATAGCCCGAGGGGAACACCGCGCCAGTCAAAAGCATGGCGAGGCCGCCGCTGTAATGCTGGCGATATTGGGCAAACAGGTCAGCAGAAAACTGATCGACCGAAATTGCCACGATCAGACGGGGCGGCCCGGTGGGGGCAATCGCTGGTGCGGGCGAAGGTGCTGGCGCCGCGGGGCTGGCGGAACAGCCAGCCATTGCCATTGCAGCGAGAAAAACGAGAGGGGCGGAAAGGCGGCGCATTCGGATTCCTTGAATAATCTTCGTAACATCTGCAAAGGCCTGATGGCGGCAGCGCGCACCAAGCGCAAGGCCCGCACCACGCGAATCAGGAGTAAGCTCACAATGCATCGCTATAGCCGCTATGTTGCGCTGGCGTTGCATTGGTTGGCGCTGCTGATCGCCGCCCCGGTTCTGGCTGCGCCGACCCATATCGCAGCCGAACTGATCGCCGAATCAGCTGTAGAACCGGGTAAGACTGTGACCCTTGCGATCCGGATGAGGCCGGAAAAGGGCTGGCACGGCTACTGGTCCAACCCCGGCGATGCTGGCCTTGGCATGACACTGGACTGGACCCTGCCCCAAGGAGCGAGCGCTGGAACGCCCGCCTATCCGGTCCCTGAAACGCTGGTGATCGCGGGGCTGATGAACCACGTGTTCGAGCATGAATATGCGGTTCTGATGCCTTTGACGGTTCCCGCTACAGCGCGCGCTGGCAGCCAGTTGCCCGTTCGGATCAAAGCGCAATGGCTGGCTTGCACCGACAAGGTTTGCGTTCCCGAGCAGGGCGAACTCACCACGTTCGTCACGGTAGGCAAGGCAAGCCCGCGCGATTCCCGGTTCGATGGCTGGCGCGCGGCGCTGCCTGCACCTTTGGGAAGTGCGGCGCAGTTTGCCCTTGAAGCCAAGGTGATCCGGATCGGTATCCCGCTTCCGGCCAACGTTAGGCTGGAGGCACCACATCTGTTTGCCACCGGCGACAGGGTGATCGATTACGCCGCTCCCCAGCGGTTCAGCCGCAAGGGTGATCTGTTGATCGTCGATCTGGCACGGGCCAAATATGGCGCGATTGAACCAGCGCAGTTCTCCGCCGTGTTGCGGCTCAACCGCGCAGGCGACGGGGTGGTTATTGCCGCTGACCCCGGCCCCGTGCCCAGCGGCGGTGAGCCAATAATTGAGCAAGACAAGCTTCCGCTGAGCTTGCCCGCCCTGCTGGTGGCAGCACTGTTGGGCGGGCTGCTGCTCAACATCATGCCTTGCGTCTTTCCGATCCTCAGCCTCAAGGCGCTAAGCCTTGCCCGCGCTGGCGAGAGCGAAGCCCATGCCCGGGCCGAGGGGGTTTTCTATACCGCCGGGGTAATGCTTGCCTGCCTTGCGCTTGGCGGGCTGCTGCTGGCCTTGCGCGCAGCAGGGCAGGAAGTGGGCTGGGCCTTCCAGTTGCAGGAGCCATTGGTGGTGGCGGCATTGCTGCTGCTGGCGGTCGCTATCACGGCCAATCTGCTCGGGATGTTTGAATTTGCGGTCCCCGGCTTTGCGCAGGAGGGTTCGCGCAAGGGAGCTTTTGCCACCGGGCTGCTCGCCGCATTTGTCGCCACCCCCTGCACCGGGCCGTTCATGGCCGCCGCGATGGGCGCAGCGCTATTGCTGCCAGTAGCGCAGGCGCTGGCGCTGTTCGGCGCGCTGGGATTGGGGTTGGCACTGCCGTTCCTCGCTCTATCCTTCATCCCCGCATTGCGTCGCATGTTGCCAAAGCCCGGCGCTTGGATGGAGCGGTTCCGGCAGATCATGGCCGTGCCGATGGGACTGACCGCGCTGGCGCTGCTGTGGCTGGCGAGCCGACTGGGCGGGTGGAGCTTTGCATTGGCCTGCGGCGGACTGACGCTGCTTTTGCTGGCCTTGCTTTACCGCACCGGGCGCAGCCAGCGGCGCGGGTTTGCAACGGGCCGATTGGTTCTGGCTGGGCTGGCAGGGATAGCGCTGATTGGCATCTCCCTGCTCCCTCAAGCGATCCGCGAACCATCCGCCGAAACGCAGGGTATCCTGCCCTCCAAACCCTTCAGCGAAGCCGCGCTGGCTGCCGCGCGCGCATCTGGCAAACCGGTGTTCGTCTATTTCACCGCCGATTGGTGCCTGACATGCAAGGTAAACGAGGGCGTGGCGATTGAACGCGAGGCGACCCGCGATGCTTTTGCCAAGGCCAGTGTGGTAGTCCTCAAAGGCGACTGGACACGCCGCGATCCAGCGATAACGCGCTATCTCACCGCACAAGGGGCAGCCGGGGTGCCACTCTATATGTGGTATCCCGCAGGAGGCAGCGCGGCGCAGCAATTGCCGCAAGTGCTGGGGACGGACACACTGGTTGAGCTGGCCCGACGCTAAACCAGCCAGAACTGGTTCACGCCCTCTCCAGCATGTTCAATCCGCACCGTTCGGCCCTGCGCGCGCTCATTGCGCAGGCTGGCCAGAGCGGCAGGATTTGTGCTGTTGGCACACATCCTGATGTGACCACTGCGAGCAACAATCGTACCGGTTTCGCCACCCTTGCCGGGCTGGATCGTGAAACTGTCAATCATCGCCTCACCTGTGAACTCATTGGTGTAGCCATATTGGGCGGGCAGGTTATCCAGCTTGCGCCAGCGGCTTGTCGACCAGTCCGCCGGATCGGTCGAAAAAACCGCAGCTGCGTATTTGCTCATTATTCCGCCATTGGCACCGACAAAGGCGCGCGATCCAGGTGCAGCGCGGCAGCGGGCAACCGCCTCGGCGATGGCGTGAGCCGCATAATTGTTCCCTGCCCCACCGAAGAACGGCAGTCCGCCAGTCAGAGTAAAACCGCGTCGATCAGCGGGATCAAGACCGAAGGCATCGAGCACGTTGAACACCGGGATAGCAAAGCAGGAATAGAGATCGATATGGGCGAGTTCAGCCCAATTGGTCCCCGCCAGATCGAGCGCTGCGGAGATTGCGGTTGTAGAGGCCGGGCTACGCTCAAGATTGCCACGGGTGATCAAGGAGGGCTCTGCACAATTGGCAACCGCGTGAATATGTACCCAGCGATCCTCCGGCACCCCCAGCCGCCGCGCTTCGCCGGCGCTGGCGATCACTATCGCCGCGCCCTGATTGACCTGATCACGCGAGACGACCAGCCGTCCATAGGGCTCGGCAACCAGCCTGTTCCGCTCGGTCAGCGTCGCCAGTTCTTCGGCGCTGCGTTCCAGTGGGGAGGCAGAATGCGGATTGGCCGCTGCAACCCGCGTGAAGGGTGCGAACAACTGTCCAATCTGCAGCCTATAGTCTGCCAGAGACATCCCCAGCCGCTCGCGCCGGGCATTCTCGGCAATCGCATAGCCCGCAATCGGCGCGCCGACCCCGTGGCGCAACGCGGTGAGGTCATAGAGGCCGTCATGGCCATAACCGCGATCCTCGATTTCACCGCCGACGGCCTCTGACCAATCTCGCGATTCCCCTCCGCCAACTAGGTTGCGCAAAGTTGAGATCGCTTCCGAACCGACGATTGCCGCCAGTTTTGATTGCCCCGCCGCAATTTCACTGGCGAGTTCACCAACCAGCCGCTGCGGCCCGTGCCCGCCCAAAATCTCGAGGATCGCACGGGTCGGATCGGCTCCTACCCGCTTCGCAATCGAACGCGGCGGGTTATCTGAATGACCAAATGGCGCGCCATAACGGGTTCCCGAAATCTCGAACTGGCGGATAGCGGCTAGTGTATCCAGCGCGGGAGCGAGCGGATGCGCGGCCCTTGCATCGGCCAGCGCCTCTGCCAGCGCGGCCCCGGCCAGGTCCATGTGCGAGCGTTCGAGATAGCCTGCCTCGCCCACCCGTTCGGATACCTGCCCAACCCCGATGATGACCGGGGTGTTGTCTGGCACGCGCCTGAGTTGCGCGGGCTTCTGCTGTCCAGTTATGTTTTTGACCATGTCGCTCAAGAGCCGGAGCGCAGCCTGTGGGTCAAGCCCTGTCAGATAATTTCTACGATGCCAGCCATTGCTTCGCGCAACTTGCCCAGCGCCTGCGCCTTGATCTGGTGGACGCGGGGGACGCTGACTTGCAGGGCCTCGGCGATTTCGGAGAGGTTGAGTTCCTCCATAAAGTAAAGCTGCACCACCAGCTGCAACCGCTCGGGCAGTGCGGCGATGGCGGCGGCCAGACTTTCACGCGTCTCCTCGCTAACAAGCAGTTCCAGACTGCCGGGCCGCGTATCGGCAAAGGCAATATTGCTATCAGAGTAAACTTCGTCGATCGGCTCGAACCGCAGGGGTTCGCTGGAACCACGCATCACGGCCAGCTGGTTTACATCCATGCCCATCGCGGCGGCAAGTTCGGGCGTGGTCGGATCGCGGCCCAGTTGGCCGCGCAGGCTGGTTTCCTGTTCACGCAGGTTCCGCCGCCGCTCGGTCGCCCCGCGTGACAGCGGCACGGTTCGGCGGATCAGATCGATCATCGCGCCCTTCACCCGCATCTTGGCACAGGCGCTATCGCGTCAAAACGAGGCTCCGAATGGCGAACAGAGTGGTTGAATACGTCCGTTCCGGATGAAAGTTCGGAGGCCCAGTAATCGTCCTTGGCAGGTTCCTGGTGGTCTTATCGCTCGACTTTGGAGCAGCTACGGCGCGGCAATCCGCCATTCCTAGGTCTAACCCTTAGGCGTTAACAACTAGGGTAAACACCATGCACCGATCCCAGACCATAATCCTGCTGGATAGTGACTATCGCCGTCGTGCAGCCATCTCGCATTGCCTGATCGGGACCGGAATTCATGTCGAACCCCATCAAGATGTGGGCGAGATAACCCGCAGATGGCCCCGAGATGGGGTGGCCCTGGTGCATGATGATGGCATGACCGTAGGGGCATTGCTGGAACATATGACTGATATCGGCGACTGGTTGCCATTGGTCGCCTTTGCCGAAGCACCAGAGCCGGGCCAGGTGGTCAAGGCAGTGCTCGATGGCGCGATCGATTTTCTGTCCTGGCCATTTGGAGTAGGCGAAATTCGTCAGGCGCTGCTGGTGGCGGAAGAAAGTGTCGGCACGCTAGGCAGTGCCCGACTGCGCGAGGCGATGGCCCGCAGCCGCATCCGCAAGCTGACACGACGCGAACGGGAAGTGCTGACCGAGGTCACCGATGGCCTGTCCAATCGCCTGATCGGTGAGCGACTGGAAATCAGCCCACGAACAGTCGAAATCCACCGCGCCAATATGCTGACCAAGATGGGCGCCAGCCATACCTCCGAGGCAATCCGGATTGCGATAGAGGCCGCGGTAGTCAGTTGAGCTGCGACTAGCGGGCCAATCTGCCCCTTACCGCTAGTCGTCCCCCACCCGGCCCTCCTCTGCGGAGGGCCGGGCTATGGATTTCCCCCTAAGCACCAACGCACCCCAACCTAACCATGACGCGGCTAGACAGGTCTGGCGCAGACGATGCGCGAAAGTCCTGGAAGGAACATTACCCGCTCCAAGCCGTTCTATAGCAGATTGCCCCAGCCAACGTCCCGTCCCGGCTGGGGCAATTCTTGCTCGATCGATTTGAGCGCCAGGCAATTCACCATCGCCAGTTCCTCTCTCTATCGCCGCCGGAGAAGCGCCAAGGATTGCCAGCGTAGCCTGCAATCCTGCACTAGGATGCAGGGCGCTTTGCGGCAAAGCGCACCCATCGCCGATTGCTTCAGTGCGCGCTGCTGTGGCATGGGGCGTGACACTCAATCCAACTTCAAGACAGGTTTCCGTGATGACAAGCACAAGTGGCGATGAGAAATTGCGCGGCAAGCTGATTGTGCTGCTGGGCGGCAGCGGCTTCTTTGGCGGGCATCTGGCGCAGGAGCTGCTGGCGCGCGGGGCCCGGCTGCGGATCGCCAGTCGCCACCCGGAGCGTGCCTTCCACCTCAAGCCGCTGGGCAACCTTGGCCAGGTGCAGTTCTCGCGCTGCAATGTGACTGACAGCACAAGCCTGGCCCAAAATCTGGCGGGGGCAGGCGCAGTTGTGAATCTGGTTGGGGCATTCGCCGGCGATCTTGACGCGCTTCAGGGGACGGGTGCCGGACAGATTGCCGCCGCGGCGCGCGTCGCAGGCGCATCCGCCTTCGTCCACATATCCGCACTGGGGGCAGATGCGGCCTCCCCCACGCTTTATGCACAGACCAAAGCGGCAGGCGAAGTTGCGGTGCTGGCCGCCTTTCCCAAGGCGACAATCCTGCGCCCATCAGTGCTGTTCGGCCCGGATGACAAGTTCATCAACATGTTCGCAGGCCTGATTGCTGCCCTTCCCGCCCTGCCTGTGTTTGGCCCGCACGCTCAGCTTCAGCCCCTGTTCGTGGATGATGCGGCGCAGGCTGCGGCGGGTGCCCTGTCGGACCCGGCAAAGCATGGCGGCAAGACCTATGAGATTGCCGGGCCCGAGCAGATAACCATGCTTGATCTCAACCAGCGGATTGCCGCCGCGCAGGGCCGTGAGCGCTTGTTTGCGCCGCTACCTGATTTTGTTTCGGGCGGTTTTGCCATGGCGACCGGATGGCTGCCAGGTGCGCCGCTCAGCACTGATCAATGGCTGCTGCTAAAGGCCGGGAATACGGCATCAGGCAAGCTGCCGGGGCTGAAAGCGCTGGGCGTTACTCCGCGTCCGCTTGGCTTGTTCCTGACCCGCTGGATGGTGCGCTACCGCAAGCACGGGCGGTTTGGGTCAACGTCTGCGGAGCATTTGCATTGATTTAGCGGAAGCGTTTAATTGCCTCCAAAACATCGCGGTGGCTGCGGTCAGTTCCGGACATGGTTATTGCGATGTCACCGCCAGTCAGCGCTCGACTGGCTCCGGAAAGATTAGCTAGCGGGCTAACCGACGGAAAACGCTCCGCATCGCGCAAATGCAGCACTACCATCTTCTGAAACTTGTATTGCCAGATCGTGACATCCGAAATCTCTGACCAAGGGATCAACTCTTCTGACCAGACAGTCCAGTGAATGCCGGAGGTGTTGATTCGCAATCGTTCGCGCTTGTTAAAAAATGCCTTGAGTAACGCCAGCCCGCAAAACCCAAAGAAGGCGATGCTTACCCAGCCAATCGCATTTGTGACAGCGGGACTAGCGCGGTCGCTCACACCCGGCGGCCCAAACGCTCCTACAGCCCAAAGCCCCATTAGGACAAAACCAAATGCCACCAGTAAGAGCAACGCAATCCGCCAACGGGAGGGGTAAGCGATAAATTCTTCGTTGTCCTTCATGCGTTCACATCGGCATAATGGCTGGGAGGCTGGATTACTTCCATCCGCTCGGACAGCAGCGGGCGGAAACTTGGGCGGCTTTTGAATACCGAATACCAGCCGCGCGCCTGTTCATGGCTCGACCAGTCAATCCCGCCCAGATAATCCGCGACCGAAATCTGTGCGGCGGCGGCCAGGTCGGCCAGGCTCATCGTTGCACCAGCCAGCCACGGGCGGTGATCGATCAGATAATCAATGTAGTAAAGATGCTCATGCGCCAGCTTCATGGCCTCGCGCAGCACAGTTGAATTGGGCGGCTGGCGCATCACCAGCCGCTTCTTCATCCGCTCATGCATCAGTGGCCCGGTAACATCGCCGAAGAAATTTTCGTCAAACAGCGCAACCAGCCGGCGGATTTCCGCGCGATTGGCAGCGGTGCCATTGATCATCGGGTTCTTCTCGACCGTTTCTTCAAAATATTCGCAGATCGCCCGGCTATCGACCAGGGTCATCGCCTTGGCCGGATCGTGCAGAACCGGGGTGCGCCCGGCAGGGTTCAGATTGAGAAATTCGTCGCGGCCGTCCCACGGGTTTTCGCGCCACAATTCATAGCCCACGCCCTTCTCGCTGAGGAGCAGACGGACCTTGCGGCTGAACGGGCATAAGGGGAATTGATAAAGCTGCCACATGTTGAGCGCTATTGCCCAAGCTGGCGCGCCCCGTCCACCTCAACCAGGCGCATTTTCCAGTGCATAAGCCACATCCGCAAGGCTTTCGATCCGGGCCTCGCGTCCCAGCGACAGGGCTAACCGGGCAAGGCGGCGTTCAACTGCGGCGTCCACCAGTCCTGCAACATTGCGCGGCACACCCAGCACGACCGCGCCGTCAGAGGCAAGCGACAGCGTCAATGCGCCGAGCACACCGGGCGAACCGCCGCTGAGCCGCTGCGCAAGGCGCATGGCAAGGCCCCAGCTTTGTGCACGCGCCAAACACTCGGCACTGGCCAGCTGGCCAAGGATCGCAGGCGGAGTATCCGGATTGCCGCCCAGCGCAACATGAAGCGCCATCGCCATCTCTGCTCGGGCCGGACCATCCACCCCGACCCAATTGCCATGGAGCGCCAGTTCTTCTCCGTCCATCGCCCGAAAGTCGGGACTGGAGGCCCAGCCCGTTCCGAACAACAGGCAAGCGGCGTGGCGCAGGCGGCGAATATGCGTTGCCTCATCGGGGAAAATTGCATCGCACCAGCGCAGCAGCGCCTCAGAATAGCCGGGCACCTGCAATTGGCCCTCGACCGTGTGACGCACGCCTTCAATCAGCGGATCGAGCTGGCGGATGGCGGGGCTCAACGTCTGGAACATCAACCCTTCGCGCAGGCCGAACGATGATATGACCACTTGGCTTGATCCCGCCTCGGCCACCAATGCAGCCAGCAAGGCTGCGGCATCATCAAGTTGCAGGGCGCGGGCAAGCTTGACCCCGCGGATCGCGGCAAGTTGGGCCGTCCCCATTGCCCGCACGGACGCCTTGAGCGGCGGGACATCAGCGGCGGGGAAGGTATAGTTTCCCAGTACTGGCAGCGGCCAACCATGGAGCTTCATATGAACCCGCGCCAGCGTGCGCCACGCCCCGCCGACCAGATAGAGCGGCTTTTCCCTGGCCGCGCCGATCCAGTCCAGCTCGGCCAGTTTGGTCCGTACCAGTTTGCGCAGCCGTCCGGTGCCGCCAGCTCTGACGCTGGCGACCCGCATCGCCCCAAGCGGCAGCGAGGTGCGCTCATGCACTTGGCCGCCAGCCACACGGACCAGCTCAAGACTGCCACCGCCCATATCGGCGACCATCCCATTTGCTTCAGGAAGCGCCGAGATCACGCCATAGCCTGCCGCAACTGCTTCCTCCTCGCCACTGAGGATTTCGGCGGGCAGCCCCATCGCCCGGACCGCAGCAAGGAAATCGCGCCCATCGGCCGCCTCGCGCACAGCCGCCGTTGCAACCACCCGAACCGGCAGCGGCTGCATCAGCCGGATCATCGCAGCAAACCGGGCGAGCCCTGCCAGCGCCTGCCTGGCGCTGTCAGGATCAAGCCGCCCGCCATCGACCACGCCCCGGCCCAGCCCCGCCATCAGTTTTTCATTGAACAGCACCACCGGCGCACGCTGCGGTCCGCCAAACACGACCAGCCGGATCGAGTTTGAGCCTATATCAACAATTGCCTGGCGCGATGCAGAGTTCACCCGTGTGGTTCTAGGAACAATCGCGGCACTGCGCCAGCTTCACCAGATGCCGCGCCCGAAGCTGAGCCACGTCCTGACAAGGATGGGTTGTGCATAAAATATTCGTGGCAATCAAAGCCGCCGCCGTGATCATCAGCTCGCCGATAGCTGCCATCGGGCTGCAGCAGCCAGCTTCGGGCGGTGTCTTTAAGATTGGCGACCATCACCTGATCGAGCACCTGATCATGAACGGTGGGATTGGTAATCGGCAGGGAATACTCCACCCGGCGGTCAAAGTTGCGGGTCATCCAGTCAGCCGATGAGATGAAGACTTTCGCCTGTCCGCTGGGCAGCGCTGCGCCATTGGCAAAGGCCCAGACCCGGCTGTGTTCGAGAAAGCGGCCGATGATTGATTTGACGGTGATCGTTTCCGACAGTCCTGGCACACCGGGCCGCAAACAGCAGACCCCGCGCACCACCAGCGTGACCGGCACCCCAGCAGCGCTGGCTTCATAAAGCCGGTCGATCACTTTGCTATCTGACAGCGAATTCATCTTGGCCCAGATGCCGCTGGGTGCACCGACCCGGGCAGCCGCTGTTTCGCAATCAATCAGTTCGAACAACCGGTCGCGCAAATTATGCGGACTGATCGTCAATTGATTGAGGCGCGGCTCAAGATAGCCGGTCAGATAATTGAACACCGCCGCCGCATCCTCGCACAGGGCGGGGTTCGCGGTGAAATAGCTCAGGTCAGTATAAGTCCGGGCGGTTTGCGGATGGTAATTGCCAGTGCCAAAGTGGCAATAGCTGCGCGTCACCTGCCCTTGGCCCTGGCCCTGTCCCTCACGGCGCACAATCAGGCTGATCTTTGCGTGGGTTTTGAGTTCGATGAAACCATAGACCACCTGCACCCCGGCGCGCTCCAGCTGGGCTGCCCATTTAAGGTTCTGCTCTTCATCGAAGCGGGCCTTGAGCTCCACCACGGCAGTTACCGATTTGCCCGCTTCGGCTGCATCACACAGCGCGCGGATCACCGCATCCTGTTTGCCTGCACGGTACAGCGTCTGCTTGATCGCCAGCACATCAGGGTCTTCCGCTGCCTGGCGCAGGAAGGCCAGCACCACGTCAAACGCCTCATAGGGATGGTGGACCACGATGTCCTTCTGGCGGATCGCGGCAAAGCAATCGCCATCATGCTCGCGGATCCGTTCGGGAAACCGCGGCGCATAGGGCAGGAATTTAAGCTCTGGCCGATCACTATCGACCAGCTGCGCCAGATCGCTCAGCCCAAGAAACCCATCGGTATCGCTAAACGTCAGCGCCTCTCCGCCAAGTTCCGCTGAAATGGTCGCGGCAAGATTGGACGGCACATCATGTTCGGTCTCGATCCGGATAACCCGTCCCCGGCGGCGGCGCAGGATCGCGCTGCGGAAATAGCGGACGAGATCTTCGGCTTCTTCAGAAATTTCGATATCGCTATCCCGGATCACCCGGAATGCGGCGGAACCCGCGACGGTGAAATCAGGGAAAATCCGGGCCGAAAAATGGCGCAACACCGTTTCAACGGCGACAAATCCCTCGCCGGGCAACTCAAAAAAGCGCGGCATGGATGCCGGAAGCATGATCAGCTCGCGCACCTGCTCGCCGGTGTCATTGCGGCGCAGATCAAACAGCAGACTTAGCCCCAGATTGGGGATGAACGGAAACGGATGGGCCGGATCAAGTGCCTGCGGCGTCAGGATCGGGAACAGCTCCTCGGCAAAAAAGCGGTCGAGCGCAGGCTCCGCTGCAGGAGGAATTTGCCCGGGGTCGAAAACCACAATGCCCTTGCTCACCAGCGAATCGCGCAGCCTGCGCCACAGCGCCTGCTGGTCCGCCATCAGGCCTGCGGTATGCCGCGCGATCAGTTCAAGCGCCTGACTGGGGGTCAACCCATCGAGCGAGCGATCTTCAATCCGGCGCAACTGCTGGCCGCGCAGGCCTGCAACCCGGACCATGAAAAATTCGTCAAGGTTGTTGCCAGAGATAGCCAGAAACCGCAGCCGTTCGAGCAGCGGATGCGCAGGATTATCTGCTTCGGCCAAAACGCGGCGGTTGAACTCCAACCAGCTAAGCTCGCGGTTGAAATAGCGCTCGCCATTGGCTGTAATGCCAATTTTCTGATCGTCGCGAGCCATGGTTCCCCAGTCATACCACATCGGCCAGGCAGAGCCTATGCCAGCGGCCTGACTGGGGACCAATCGTTACACTTTTGTGACCAGCCTGATTAGTCGCTAGCCGCGTCTGCGGGGCTTTCCATGGCGTCCTTCATCTTTTCGCCCATCGCTTCAAGCTGGGGCAGCATCGCTTCCATGGCTCCGGCCATACCGGCCATTGTGCCCATCATCTGCGGCAGCTTGCGGGCCACTTCGCCGGGCATGCGGCGTGCTTCGGGGCCCGCCAGATCACCCAGTGTTGCGTCGGGATCGATATGGCGCGCGGCTCCGCGATTGCCAGTGGCATCGCCCATCCCGTCCAGCGCCTTGGCGAAGGGGCCGATCTTCAGATCGAGCAGCGCTTCGGTCAGTGCGGCCATAGCGCCAGCCATTGCCTGCTGGGTGCCGGGGTTTGCCAGCGCCTCGACAATTTTACCACTACGCGCCTCACGAGCCAGTGCCGGAACCGGCAAGGTCGCAGCGGCAAGAACAGCCGCACCCAGTACTGCAACACGCTTAAGCATCACCGTAAACTCCGACCCGTTGATTCGGGCGTGCTGGCAAATAGTCTTGCCGCGCTTTCGGATGGCTGAATGGCTTTGGCGTTATCGTGCTTGCCTGGGCACTTCGATATCAAGCAGGACAAGGCATGGCGGCATCAATCCGGACAGCGCTTTTGGACCTTCGTTGCGGATTGCAGACGCCTCGCGCAGCATCATCGCTTGAAGCTGTTCACGAGTCACGCCGATCTCATCCATCATCTGTGCGGCCAGGCGAACAAAATACTCGCGGCCGCGCTGGCCAACCGGCGCAAAGACAAGCGAGTCAGCCTCACCCTTGGCCTGCCCGGCAGCGACCATTGCAAAAGCAGCAGAGCAGCGCAGGCCGGTCTGCTGGCCTAGGCTTAATGAAGGAAGCAGCGCAGGGGTTTCCTGTGCTGCCAGCGGGGCAGCAAAAACAAGCGCGACAACGGCAAGACGGTTCAGCATAGACTTGCTATAGGATGATGTGATGAACCTTAGCTAGCCAAAGCCGAGGCAATTGACCTTAGCCCCAATCGCGCTAACAAGTAGCGGTTCGCAACTGAATTAGGAGGAATACCATGTATAGTCACAATATGGTGGGCAGCAACGATATCGCCCGATCGAAGCTATTCTACGATGCTTTGTTTACCGCAATTGGCGGAAGGGCTGGGTCACAGGACGATAAGGGCCGACTGATCTATATGCACAATGATGGCCTGTTTCTGGTTTCGCCGCCAATTGACGGCCAGCCCGCAACCCACGCCAATGGCGGCACGGTTGGGTTTGCGATGGCGGACCCGGCACAAGCCGATGCCTGGCATGCTGCTGGCGTTGCGGCCGGTGGCAAATCGATCGAAGATCCTCCCGGCGTGCGTCAGGGCAGCTTCGGCGGGCTTTATCTGGCCTATTTGCGCGATCCCGATGGCAACAAGCTTTGCGCGCTCTATCGCATGCCCAAGTGACGCCGAATACGTGACTTCGGCGCCAATTGAATATCTGGCCAAGGGCACCCGCCGCGCTATCCAGCGCGACTGGGTGCCCGAAGCCCCGGTGGCGCTGGAATTCAACGGATTATCCTATGCCGTGATGATGGCGACCCCAGCCGATCTGGAGGATTTCACCACTGGCTTTGCTTTGGCCGAAGGGCTGGCGCGCAGCGCAGCCGATGTATCCGACATCGCGATTGCCGAAGTTGAGCAAGGCTGGATCGTCCGCGCTACGCTGGCAGGCCTTGGGATTGATCAGCTAACTGCGCGCGTCCGCAACCGGGTTGCCGAATCAAGCTGCGGGTTATGCGGGATTGAAAACCTTGCAGAAGTCGCCCGTGCCCTGCCCCTTGTGGCTGCGCATCAAGCAATCGAGCCAGCCGCTATTTTTGCGGCACTTGCAGCCTTGAGAAACCAGCAACCGCTAGGCAACCTTACCGGCGCGTCTCATGCAGCTGCGTTTGTTTCAGCAGAAGGCTCCATCGGCTGCCTGCGCGAAGATGTTGGCCGTCACAACGCAATGGACAAGCTGATTGGCGCAATGGCCCGCTCGGGTCAGTCACTGACCCCCGGCTTCGTCCTCTCAACGGCAAGATGCAGCTATGAAATCGTCGAAAAGGCAGCGCGCGGAGGGGCCACCACGCTGGTGACGGTGTCGCTGCCCACATCGCTTGCGGTGGAACGAGCCACGGCGGCGGGGCTTAGTCTTTGGGTGCTGGCGCGCGATGATTCGGTGACTCTGGTGAACGACGCGTCGTCCCGGACTTGACCGGGGCAACATTGCCCCTTCTTCGTCACCCTGAACTCGTTTCAGGGCCCATTTCGCATCTCGTTCCGCCGTTCATGTTTTCGAGGCTGCTGACGTAATTTCGCCAAGCATGCACGCACTGGCGGTGAGGCCTGATGGGCCCTGAAACGAGTTCAGGGTGACGATCAAAAGAAGATTTGGGCCATAATCCAAACCCACGGCTTGACCGGGGATGATGATCACCTCGATAGCAAAAACACCGCATGTTCGGCACGGAAATTGGCGGCAGCGGCACTGATCCGCTGATCTCCGGCCAGGAACCACGCCTCTTCCACCTTCACGCCCTTGTCCGCCATCAAGCTGCGAAAATCGTCGATGGTGACATGGTGGATGTTGGGCGTTTCATACCAGGCGACCGGCAGCAACCGCGTCACCGGCATCCGCCCACCCCACAACAGCGAGAGGCGCACCTGCCAATGGGCGAAATTGGGAAAGCTGACAAACGCGCGCCGGCCGATCCGCAGCAGCTCGTCCAGCACCAGATCAGGCCGCTTGGTGGTCTGCAAGGTTTGGCTGAGGATCGCGTAATCAAACGAAGCGTCGGAATAAAACGACAGATCGACATCAGCATCGCCCTGAATAACCGACAGTCCCCGCGCGACGCATTCCGCCACATTATAAGGATCAAGCTCCATCCCGCGCGCATCGGCGCGGCTATCATCGCGCAAGGCCGCCATCAGCGCGCCATCGCCGCAACCGACATCGAGCACCCGCGATCCAGCTGCTACGTTGGCGGCGATCACCGCAAGATCAGGACGCAGGGCGGTCATTGACTTAGAAACCCAGCCACGACCCGGTCTAGTGCGGGCACATCCAGCAGGAAGCTGTCATGCCCAAACGGCGCTGACAGTTCGACAAAGCTGACCGGAGCGCCGCCCGCGTTCAACGCATGAGCGATGCCGCGCGATTCAGCAGTGGGATAGAGCCAGTCGGTATCGAAGCTGACCAGACAGACCCGCGCCTTTGTGTTGGCGAAGGCATCGGCCAGCCGCCCGCCGTGCTCCTCGGCAAGATCAAAATAATCCATCGCCCGCGTAATGTAGAGATAGCTGTTGGCATCGAACCGATCGGTGAAACTCAGCCCCTGATGGCGCAGGTAACTCTCCACCTGAAAGTCAGCGTCGAAGCCGAAAGTCTTGGCGGATCGATCCTGCAATCGCCGCCCGAACTTGTCGTGCATCCCTTCTTCCGACAGATAAGTGATATGCGCCGCCATCCGGGCCACAGCGAGGCCTGCGTCTGGGCTTTTGCCGCTGGCAGCGTAATCGCCGCCCTTCCATTTGGGATCGGCCATGATCGCTTGCCGGCCAACTTCATGAAAGGCGATGTTCTGCGCGGAATGGCGCGCGGTGGCGGCGATGACCAGCGCGGCAGCAGCCCGCTCGGGAAAGTTCGCGACCAGGCTCAGCGCCTGCATCCCGCCCATCGATCCGCCAACCACCGCATGAAGCTGGGCGATACCCAGCACATCGAGCAGCGCAACATGCGCGCGCACCATGTCGCGGATCGTGATGACCGGAAACCGCATCCCATAGGGCTTGCCGTCTGCGGCAAGACTTGCGGGTCCGGTCGAGCCCATGCAGCTGCCCAGCACATTGGCGCAGATTACGAAGAAGCGATCGGTATCAATCGGTTTGCCCGGCCCGACCATCCGTTCCCACCAGCCCGGCTTGCCGGTGATCGGATGCGGACTGGCCACATATTGATCGCCCGTCAGCGCATGACAGATCAGAATGGCGTTGGATTTATCAGGATTTAGCGTGCCGCATGTCTCATAGGCTATCGTCACGCCGTCAAGGCTTTGCCCGCCATCAAGAGGCAGGGGCGCAGCAAGTTCCAGCACCTTGCTGGACGTGAGAAGTTCGGCATTGGCCATGCTGTGGCGGATTGGGGGGAATGGGCTGCGCTGTCAATTCCTCCCCGAACCGGGGCGGGGGACCCTCCGCAGGATGGTGGAGGGGCACAGGCGAGTAGTCCCGACTTCGCGAGGTCACGTTAGCCGCGCGTGCCCCTCCACCCCGCCGCTTCGCGTCGCGGTCCCCCTCCCCAGTTTGGGGAGGATTTTCTGTTCAACTGCCAGCTCCTTCGCTATGCGAACCGCGCAATGGCCGAGATACCAACCCCCAAACCGTGGATCCAGGCGATCCATGCCTATGTCCCCGGCAAGTCATCGGGAGCCGATGGGCAGCCGCTGGTCAAACTGTCCGCCAATGAGAACCCGCTGGGATGCAGCCCTGTGGCTTTGGCGGCGCGCGAACAGGCGGCGGCACCTTCGCTTTACCCCGATGGCGACAGCAACGCACTGCGGGCGGCGATCGGCGCGCTTCATGGGATCAATCCGGCGCGGATCATCATGGGGTCAGGCTCGGGCGAGCTGCTGTATCTGGCGGCCAGCGCCTATGCCGGACCGGGTGATGAAGTACTGTTTTCGCAATACAGCTTTTCCCTCTATGACATTGTTGCGCGGCGCAGCGGTGCAGATCCGGTAGAGGCTCCGGCGCGGGACTATGGCAATGATGTTGATGCACTGCTGGCCGCAGTAACACCCCGCACCCGTGTGGTCCTGCTCGCCAATCCCAATAACCCAACGGGCACCTACCTTACTCGCGCGGAAGTGGCGCGGCTGCACGCTGGGCTTCCGGGCGATGTTTTGCTGGTGCTGGATCAGGCCTACGCCGAATTTGTTGCCCCTCAAGATGACGATGGCTCGCTCGATCTTGCCGCGCATCATGCCAACGTGCTGGTCACCCGCACCTTCTCCAAGGCTTATGGCCTTGCGGGCGAGCGGGTTGGCTGGGGCACCGGGGCGGAGAATGTAATCGGAGTGCTCAACCGGATCCGCGGCGCTTTCAACATCAGCAATTCGGGCCAGGCGACGGCGTTGGCCGCGCTGGGCGATCAGGGGTTCGTGGAACATTCGCGGCTGCACAACGCCGCCGTGCGCGCGCGCTTTACTGCTGCCGTGGCGGGAATGGGCAATCATGGCCTGCGCCCCGTGCCAAGCGAGGCCAACTTCATGCTGGTGCTGTTCGAAGGCGTGCTCAGTGCCAAGGTGGCGCTCGATGGCCTGGCGGCACGCGGCTATATCGTGCGGCATCTGCCAGGTCAGGGGCTGGCCCACGCCTTGCGCATCACCATTGGCACGACGGATCAAATGGATGCTATCGCGGCGATACTGCGCGAACTGGCCGAGAACGCCCGATGAGTTTTGCCCAATGAGTTTTGCCCTGTGAGTTTTGCCCAATGAGTTTTGAGCGCATCGCGGTCATTGGCCTTGGTCTACTGGGCGGCTCAATCGGGCTGGCGGTGGCCGAACACCTGCCCGCAAGCGTCACAACCGGCTATGATTCCGATCCCGCCACCCGCGCCCGCGCAGCAGAACGCGGATTGGTCGGGCGCGTTTGCCAGACAGCAGCCGAAGCAGTCCGCGATGCCGAGCTGGTGATCCTGTGTGTTCCCGTTGGTGCGATGGGCGCTGCGGCGGCTGAGATTGCAGGCGCGCTTCCCGCCGGCGCTCTGGTCAGCGACGTTGGTTCATCGAAGCAGTCTGTCGCCAAGGCCCTGGCCGAAGCCCTGCCCGGACACGCGATCATCCCCGCCCATCCCGTTGCCGGGACTGAACGTTCTGGCCCGGATGCGGGCTTCGCCAGCCTGTTCCAGCAGCGTTGGTGTATTGTAACCCCATCGGATGATGCCAATCCATTGCTGTTGACCCGGCTCGTCCAATTCTGGGAAGTGCTGGGTGCCAATGTCGAGATTATGGACGCCCAGCATCATGATCGGGTGCTAGCCGTCACCAGTCATCTGCCCCATCTGATTGCCTATACCATCGTCGGCACCGCCTCCGATCTTGAGGAAGTAACGCGCGGCGAAGTGATCAAATACTCTGCGGGGGGCTTTCGCGATTTCACCCGGATCGCCGCGTCTGACCCTACGATGTGGCGTGATGTGTTCCTGTCCAACAAGGACGCGGTGCTGGAGATGCTCCAGCGCTTCAGTGAGGATCTGACTGCATTGCAGCGCGCAATCCGCGTTGGCGACGGCGATGAGCTGTTCGAACAATTCACCCGCACCCGCGCCATCCGCCGCTCGATCATCGAAGAAGGCCAGGACGATGCACGGCCCGATTTCGGGCGGAGCGATCACACCGGATAGCTCAAACCACCAGAAAAATCACGGCCACCAGCGCCATTACCGCAGTGGAAAGCCAGCCGCCAAACGCCAGCAGCGGCGAGATCGTCAGCCGCCCCATGATCCTTGGATTGCGGGCAATCAGCATCGTCACCAGCATCAGCGGCGGGGCGAGCAAGCCGTTGACGACAGCGGACCAGTAAAGCGCCTTCATCGGATCAATCGAAAGGAAATTGATGCCAAGGCCGCCCAGCGTGGCTAGCGCGATCACGCTATAAAACGCTTTCGCTTCCAGCGGTTTGCGGTCCAGGCCTTCGGTCCAGCCAAAGGTCTCGCTCACCGCATAGGCCGCCGAACCCGCCAGCACGGGCACGGCCAGCATGCCCGTACCGATCAGGCCGATCGCGAACAGCGTAAAGGCCATGTCTCCCGCAATCGGTCGCAGAGCATTGGCGGCCTGCGCGGCAGAGTTAATCTCGGTCACGCCATGGGCATTGAGTGTTGCGGCGGTGGCCACCATAATCGCCAGAGCCGTGAAGTGCGAAAAGCCCATTCCGACCAGCGTATCGGTGCGGATCCGCCTCAGTTCTGCCCCGGCCTGTTTGGGCGCAATACACAGCGGCTTGGTGTGGCGGCGGTGCTGCTCCTCCACCTCCTGTCCGGCTTGCCAGAAGAACAGATAAGGGCTGATTGTGGTCCCAAAAATGGCGACCAGCGCCATCGCATGGGCCTTGTCAAAGGTGAAATTCGGCACGAACATGCCCCGCAGCGCCTCATCCAGCCGCACATCGGCGACGAACAGCACCGCAACATAGGAAAGCAATGAAAGCGTGGTCCATTTGAGGAGCCGGGCATAGCGTTCGTAGCTGATCAGCACTTCCAGCAGGATACACACCAGCCCGAAGCAGATCGTATAGGCCAGCACTGGCCCCGGAATCAGCAGCGCCAGCGCCGCTCCCATCGCGCCAAGGTCTGCGCCCAGATTGATGACGTTGGCAATCAGCAGCAACAGCACCACGCTGCGCAGCAGCGGTTTGGGATAATGACGGCGCAGATTATGGGCGATCCCGCGCCCGGTTGTCGCACCAATCCGCGCACAGATCGCCTGGATCGAGGCGAGCAGCGGAAAGCCGAACAGCAGCGCCCACCCCATGCCATAGCCGAACTGCGCTCCAACCTGGCTGTAGGTGCCGATGCCGGATGGATCATCGTCAGCGGCCCCTGTCACCAACCCTGGCCCAAGCACATCGAGTAGCCCGCGTTGTTCGGGCTCCTCGATCACGCCGCTGGCCGCGGGTTAAGCGCATTGATCGCATCGGCCACCCGAGTCTCTATCTCATCGCGCGACAGCCCGGTTGGAATAGGCGCTCCAAACCGCATTGTAATCGTACCGCGCCGCTTCCAGCCGCGTTGGTACAATGGGCCACTATCGACTGCGAGCGGAACAACGGGCCGGTCAAGCAGCTTATACAGCGCGGCAAACCCGGCCTGAAGCGGCGCGCGGCTGCCGTGCGGAATGCGGGTGCCTTCAGGAAAAATCACCAGGGGACGGCCATCGGCAGTCAACCGCCGCGCCGCAGTGACCATCGCCCGCAACGCCTTGGCCCCCTGATCACGCTCTACTTCGACCACCCCATAGCGATCCGCGACCCGGCCCCACAGCGGGATATGCATCAGCTCTGCCTTGGCAAAGACCACGGGATAATTGAGCAGATTGGGAACATCGATCGCTTCAAAGAATGATTCATGCTTGATCGCCACCAGCACCGCGCCATCCGGCAGCACACCTTCTACGAGGACTGTTATGCCAAGCAGCTTTCGGACGCAAAAGCGGTGCCAGGCTGACCAGTCCTTGACCATCTGGCAAAAGCGCCGGTGCGATCCAAGAGCGAACAACACCACTGCACCGACGATGAAATAAACGCCCCCCACATAGAACGCAAAATAGAAGGCCAGACTGCGCAGCACATCGCCGGCCCGCGCCATCTTAAGCACCCCCAAGCCGCGAAAGACGGCGGGCCACCAACTTATTGTATTCAAGGAACAGCATGCGGAAACTGGGCCGGCTGGTAACCGCATCCTCGATCACCACGACATCGCTGCCAAGCGCGATCGACAATTCAAACGCAGCCCGGCGCATGTGCCAGTCATTTGTCACCAAGCGGATTGACTTGACCCGCTCCTTCGCGGCCCAACGGGCGATCTCTTGCGCGTTGGAGCGCGTATCCACAGATTCAAAGCCCAACACTACGCAGCAGCTCATCAGCTTTGGACCGACCCGGTGTTCGAGCGCAAATTCATGCGGACGCACCTCGCGATCAACCCCTGATACGAACATTGTTCTGGCGAAATCCCGGCGCAGCACCTCCAGCCCGCGCGCGATCCGGCCATTGCCGCCAGTTAGAACAACCACCGCTTGGGACTTCCCCCCCGCAGCTGGACTCGGCAGCGCGACGGCAAACCAGATGAAGCCGAACGCCCATACGAGCAACAGAGCAGAGGCAGCGCGGCGAATCATAGGACTTCTCTTAGAGCATCCGCCGCAAAGTGCGCATAACCGTAAGCCGTGCAGTAAAGGCCGCCAGAATTACTCCTGCTACCGGGATCAGGGCCAGCAGCAACCATTCGATCAGTCCCAGCGATCCACCGTTGACCAGCCCGGCCCCCAGCCCGGCAAAGCGGCGGCCCAGGAACAGCACTACCACCAGCCCAAGCGCCAGTCCAACCGCTCCGCCGCCCGCTGCATCAAATCCGATCGAGCGCTGGAACACACGGGCAATTTGCGCATCCGTGCCGCCCAGCAAATGGACAATCTCAATCGTCTCGCGATTGGTGCCAAGTGCACTGCGAACGGCAAGCAGCACCGCCGCCGATGTCGCAAGCGCAAGCAGTGTGACCAGCGCGATCGCCAGCCATTGCAGTGAATCGATTGCCCCGAAAACCGGTTTGAGCCAGCTCGATTGCGCATCCACCCGCGCCGAGGGGGCAACCTCGCGGATGTTCCGGCGGATTGCACCAAGCGATTCGCCCGTCACCCCGTCACGCAGCCGCGCATCGATCAGCGCGGGAACTGGCACGGCTTCTTCCTCTGCCCCGCGCGCACCAAGCCAAGGCTCGATCAGCCGGTTGACCTCATCCTGCGAGACCAGCCGCACATCGATTACGCCCGGCATCTCGCGCAGCCGTTGCGCGGCCGCATCGGCCTGTCGTTGCCGCAGCTCTGGGGATGCCTCGATAATCTGGATCGTCACACCGCCGTATAGCTCATCGGCCGCTGCCAGCGCGGTATTGCGCAGCGCAAGGCCTGCCGCTGCCGCAATCACCGTCAACGCGATCATGATGGCAATCACCCAGGGCATCGGGCCTGAAAGGCGCGTCTGCGGAACCAGCTGGTTCTCATTCGCGCCAGAAATTGTCCGCCAGCCGCGCGCTACTGCCCCAGCCAATACCGACCTGGGAATAACCGGAGGAGGTGCTTCGGCCATGTCAGTTCCTAACCGCAGGCCGCCGGGGCGGATAGCGCAGCGCCCCGGTAGGGTCGGACAATAGCCCCTTGTCGAGCCGCATGATCAAGGATTCGGGCACTTTCTTGAGCAGATGAACATCATGGGTTGCCACCACCACCGTGGTGCCCAGCCGGTTGAGCGCTTCGAACAGGCGCAAAAGCTTCACTGCCATTTCAGGATCTACGTTGCCAGTCGGTTCATCGGCTACCAGCAGATCGGGCCTGCCGATGACAGCGCGGGCGATCGCCACGCGTTGCTGCTCGCCGCCCGACAGCGACGCCGGACGCGCCTCCATCCGGTCAGCCAGACCAACCCATTCCAGCATGTCTGCGACTGGCTTGGCCAGATCCTTTTCAGGAACCCCTGCAACCCGCAGCGGCAACGCGACATTGTCAAAGGCCGAAAGGTGCGAGACCAGCCGGAAGTCCTGAAACACCACGCCCAGCCGCCGCCTGAAACCGGGCAGTCGTTCGCGCGGCAAGGTGATCGCATCGGTTCCAAACATCCGGATCATGCCGCGCGAGGGACGCTGCGCAAGATACAGCAGCCTCAGCAGCGAGCTTTTGCCGGCACCACTGGCCCCGGTCAGAAAGTAAAAGCTGCCGGGGTGAAGCGTGAACGAGATATTGCTCAGCACCTCACGATCGGTCCCATAGCGCAGGCCAACATTATCAAACTGGACGATTTCCCCGTCGGTGGCGTTATTCATATGCGCTGGGTCAGTCCAAAGGTGCTCGGCGCGAGGATCGGCCGTCAAATAGGTCTATAGCGGCCAATCCATGTGGAAAAAAGGGTATAGCTGCACTGCTTTAGCCCAGCGCACCTTGTCGGATGCGTGCCCATCATGCTTAACAGCGCGATTATGATCATTGCCTGCCCAGCCTGCGCGACCAAATATGTCGTCCCCGACAGCGCGATTGGTGTGGAAGGCCGCACCGTTCGTTGCGCCAAATGCCGTCATAGCTGGTTTCAGGACGGCCCGGTGCTTGCGCTCAGGCCCGCCGCCGCCCAGCCCGAAGCGCCGCCTGCACCACCCCCGCCCGAAGCAAGCCAGTTTGTGGCCGAGCCTGTTGCCAAAACTGTAGCCTCGCCGGAGCAAACGGTTGATTCTGAAGCTGTTGCCGATCCAACGCCGCCGCCGCCGCTCCACCGCGACGAGGAATTCCCGCAAACGCCTACTTATGCAGAACCGATTGTCGAGCCTTACCCCGACGATCAATCCAGCTTCGCGCATGAGCCGCCGTTCCGCCCGCGCCGCAATCCGGCCAAGATGTGGACCATGGCTGCGATATTATTCGCGGTGATGTCGATGGGCGTGATCGGTGCAACCGCCTGGTATGGCCTGCCCGATTGGGTGCCGCTTGCCCGCCCCACTTTTGCCGAAGATCAGGCCGGTCTGGTGCTCGATTTCCCGGCCAAACGGCAGGAGCGCCGCCAATTGCCCGATGGCTCCTATTATTTTAGCGTCAACGGCACGATCACCAATGTCGGCCGCAAAGAACGCAGCGTGCCATCGGTGCTGGTGGTGTTGCGCGGCGCGCGGGACCGGATCGTCTATTCGCGCGAGCTGGTGCCGCCGCAGCGGATGCTGGCTCCGGGCGAGAGCGTTGATCTCAACGAAGCGCTAACCGATGTTCCGCGCAGCGCCCGGATTGTCGCAGAAATCGGCTGGAAGCCAGGGTGAAACCGGGCGATTAGTTGAATTCGACCAGCAAGCTGCCGTCGGCCTTGCGGCGAATGCGGCGCTGGCTGTCCTCGGTGCCGGGATTGAAGCTTACCCGCTCTGCCCTGATGATCTCCACCGTCGCCGTCGCTTTGGCCGATAGCTGAATTCCTTGCGCAGACGGCGGCGCGATGGCTGGTCCGGCAGCGGCAAGCAGCAAGGCAGCAAAGGTTCCCATAGGTCATGGTGAACGCGCTATTTACCATTCCCGCAAGCGCAGCCTCGGCGCCGTCCACAAGCGGGACAGCATCTAGAGCGTGACGGGGGGGCATGATCGCTTGCCGCGCCGTAGGGGCTTTGCTAAGGGCGCCCTCCTACCCCCCCGGGGCGGCCCGAATCCAAGCGATTTGACCAGCCCCGTTGATTTAGCGGTCGTGGCGGAATTGGTAGACGCGCAACGTTGAGGTCGTTGTGGGCGAAAGCCCGTGGAAGTTCGAGTCTTCTCGGCCGCACCAGCCAGTTCTGACAAACTCCCCTTGCGGGGAACCCCATCCGAGCAGACCCGGTTGGTCGCTCCACGTGAGCGGTAAGTCTATGTTCTGCAAGGTCAGGGAGGTCAGCGAGGCGATCTATGAGGGATAGGCTAGGCGGTCAAAACGCCATGCGTCGATAAATAGTGCCCTGTGACTGTAGTTCGGCTCAATGAAGCGTAATATCGTGCCCAATAGCTCGAATTTCCACAGAGATCGGACCATACTGGAGCAGTACTGTTGTGGTTGGAACAAAATGGGAATACGTCTCCATCAAATCGACGGAGTAAACGATGCCCCAACGCTCGACCGAATCTGCCACTGACTTGCAGGCTTCATTCCCTCTGATCTTTCGCAATCAGACGACAGGAAATCGCTTCGTGGATGTCCGTGACGGTTTTGGCGGCCAGAATGGCAGTGTTATCAGTCTGTTCACGGGTGGCGGCGGCATGGAAATCGGGCTCGAAAAAGCGGGTTTCCAAACGACGGTTTGCGTCGAAATAGACCGGGACTCACGCGAAACCCTTCGCCGCAATAGGCCCAATTGGGCAATTTTCGAAGACAGTCGCGACCGGGAACCGGGCGATATACGCGCCATAAGTGCCAAAGAGCTTCTCTTGAGAGCTGGCCTGAAATTCGGCGAAGCCGCCCTCGTCACGGGCGGAGCACCTTGCCAGCCATACAGCAACATGGGCAAGAAATTGGGAAGTGGTGATCCGCGTAACGGAGACCTGTTTCTGGAATTCGCTAGGATCGTGCTGGAGACGGGACCACGCGGTTTTATCTTCGAAAACGTGGCAGGTATTGCGCAAGACAGGCACGGGCAGGTCATTGATTACATGCGCGAACAATTCGCGGGGTCTGGCTATCAGGTGGCGTTCGAGGTGATGAATGCGGCTGATTATGGCGTGCCGCAACAGCGCAAGCGGTTTATCATGCTCGGCCGGCGGGACGGAACGCCGGGTTTTCCGTGCCCGACTCATGCGAATAACGGCGCTTGGTCAAAGTCATTTGTTCCGACCCCGAGCACTCCCTTAGAACCTTGGCGGACCGTGTCGCAAACCTTCAACGAACTATCAACGGAGCGGGTTCATCGCCACGACTGCCTGGGCATGGCCCACGCGCAGTACATGGTAGAGCGGATGGCACTGATCCCTCAGGGGAAAAATTTCAAGGTCTTGCCATTGGAACTAAGGCCGAAATGTTGGCAAACAGGTAAGCATCAGGGGCAGGATACGTTTGGAAGAATGGAAGCTGGCAAGCCTGCTCCGACAATCCGGACGGCTGGC
>JANMNP010000065.1:0-41232 GCA_031374105.1 Novosphingobium sp. | reverse complement strand
AGGCGTGGAGCGGGGCGGCGACGCCGACGCTGGCGGCCAGATCGCGGGTCCACATCCCGCCGCAGATGACCACGTAATCGGCGTCGATCGAGCCTTCGTCCGTATCGACCCCGGTTACCCGCGTCCCATCGTGGCGTATTTTGGAGACCTTGGTGTTCTCGAAAATCCGCGCGCCGCCGCTGCGCGCGCCCTTGGCCAATGCCATGGTGATATCGACCGCGTTGGCATAGCCGTCGCTGGGGATGTGGATCCCGCCAACCACATCGGCGACGTTGACGATCGGGGCGAGGTCCTTGATCTCTTGCGGTGTCACCACATGCACCGGCAGATCGAACACTTTGGCCATCGAGGCGCTGCGCTTGAGTTCCTCGAACCGCTCGGCATTGGTCGCCATCGAGATCGAACCGCACTGGCGATAGCCGGTGGCCTGGCCGGTTTCGGCTTCAAGCCCGCGATAAAGCTCGCCGGTATATTTGGCGAGCTTGGTCATATTGATCGACGGGCGCAGCTGTCCGACCAGCCCCGCCGCGTGCCAGGTGGTGCCGCTGGTCAGCTGCTTGCGTTCCAGCAGCACGACATCGTCCCAGCCGATCTTGGTCAGGTGATAGGCGATCGAGCAGCCGATCACCCCGCCGCCGATAATGACGACGCGCGCCTTTTTGGGCAGTTCAGCCGCCATCGGCTCAGGCCTTCATTCTGGCGTTGTCAGGATCATAGGCGGGATGCTCCAGCACGGTGGCGCTACGCAGTTCGCCTTGCAGCTGGATATCGAACCGCGATCCGGGCGCGGCATGGTCCAGCGGCACACAGGCGAAGAACAGGCTCTTGCCGACCCGGTGGCCATAGCCGCCCGAGGTGGTGAGGCCGATGCATTGATCGCCGACCATGCAAGGCTCACCCCCGCGCACATCGACGTTGGCGGCATCAACCTCGCCATAAATGATCCGGAACCGGTCGGGCGCGGCCAGCGTTTCCTGCTTGCCGACAAAGTGGTCCTTCTTGAAATTGATGAAGCGATCCATCCCCGCCTCGATCATGGTCAGCTCGTTGGTCAGCTCGCTGCCCCAGGCCTTGTAGCCCTTTTCCATCCGCATCGTGTTGACGGCATAGAGGCCGTAATTGGCGATGCCGAACTCGTGTCCCGCTGCCCAAACGGCGTCATACAGCGCGGCGAGGTCATCCATCGCGGGATGCAGTTCCCAGCCCAGCTCACCAACATAGGACACCCTGAGCGCGCGAACCGACAGCCCCGCGATCGTGATGTCCTGCCCGCTCAGCCAGCGGAAGCCCTCGTTGGACAAATCCGCATCAGTGAGCTTTGCCAATACCTCGCGCGAACGCGGCCCGCTCAGCACCAGCACGCCCCGGTCCATGGTGGTGTTGGTGATGGTCACATTTTCGTGCGGCAGCTTGCTTTGCAGCAGATGATCCAGATCGCGCTGTTCGGCGGCGGCGGCTGACAGACAATAGAACTGCTCGTCCCCCATCCGCGTCACAGTCATTTCGCCGTAAATCCGCCCGAGCCGCGAGAGCGGATGGACCAAGCCGATCCCGCCCGGTTTCTTAGGCATCCGGTTGGCGCAAATCCGATTGAGGAAGCTTTCCGCATCCGGGCCGGTGACTTCATATTTCGCAAAGCCCGACAGATCGAGCACGCCGACCCGCTGCTGGACGGCCTGCACTTCGGCGGCGACCACTTCGAACACATTGGTGCGGTGATAGCCGGGCTCTTCAAGGCGGCCATCGAGCGAGAACCACTTGGGCCGCTCCCACCCGTAAGTTTCGCCATAGACTGCGCCCGCGGCCAGCAGCCGCCCATAAAGCGGGCTAATCTTCTGCGGGCGGCCATCGGGTTCTTCCTCACCCGGCGGGCGGGTGGTGAAGGTCATCCGGTAATCAAGGAACACCTTGGCGCGGCTGTATGCCTCATCCGCGAAAGAGCCATACCGGCGCGGATCGAACTCCGCCATGTTGATATCGGCATCGCCATAGGCAATTGATTGGGCGAGATACTTGCCCGATCCGCCGCCTTGCGCGATCCCGAATGAGGTGCCGCAACAATGCCAAAAGTTCCGGAGGCCGCCAGCAGGGCCAAGCAACGGGCCTCCGTCCGGCGTATGCGGGATCGCGCCGTTGACGATCCGGCGGATGCCAACCTCGCCAAATATCGGCATCCGCTCAATCGCGCGCTCAAGCCATTTCGAGATCCGGTCCAGATCATCGATAAACAACTCGCTGGTCGATTCCCACTCGGGCTGGCCTTTTGGAGCCCAGGCTTCGGCCAGGCCAATGTTCTCATAGATTCCGATCAGTCCGCTTTTCTGCTCCTGCCGGAAATAGCCCGAGACATGCGGGCAGCGCATCACCGGGATTTCCTCGTCCCGTTCCATGAACGCCGGGATCGGATCGGTGACGATATAATGGTGCTCCATATTGGTCACCGGAATGTCGATCCCCGCCATCTGCGCCACCTGCCGGGCATAGCAACCCGCCGCATTGACCACGATTTCAGCGCGGACGGTGCCTTGCTCGGTCGCCACATCCCATTCGCCGGTCGGCAGCTGGGTCAGCCCGGTCACCCGGTTGCGCCTTACAATCGTGGCGCCCAAATTCTTCGCGCCGATCGCCATGGCATTGCACAGACCCGAGGGATCGGCGTGGCCATCGCCGGTGGTATAGGCTCCTGCAATCACACCATCGGTGGTAACGAACGGATTGATCCGGCGGATCTCGTCAGGCGGGATGATTTCCATGTCGAAACCGATGATCTTCGAGAAGCCATGGATATATTTGAACCAGTCCAGCTCGCGCTGGTTGGTCGCAAAGCGAATGCCGCCAGATTTATGCCAGCTGACATACTGCCCGGTCAGCCCTTCAAGCCGGGGATAGAGATCGTTGCTATAGGCATGGATTTTGGCCAGATTGAAGCTGCCGGTGACGCTGGGGCACTGGCCCGCCGCATGCCAGGTGGAGCCGGAGGTCAGCTCGTCCTTTTCGATCAGCATGCAATCGGTCCAGCCAAGTTCGGCCAGATGGTAGAGCAGGCTGGCCCCCATGATCCCGCCGCCGATAATGACTACGCGCGCCTGTGTATTCATTGAAATCTGTCTCTCACCGGGGGATATTTTGCAATGACCTTAGGACGCAAATGGGCATCCCGACAAATGTCCAATTCGGCTGGATTGGTTCAAAAAATTTATCCATCGGACCTATCGGTCAGGACGCAAAAAAATTCACCGCTGCGGCCAAATTTTTCATTTGTGGGTAAAAGTGCGCAGCGGTCTAAACGGCCCATAAATCAATAGCGTTCGGGCTCAGAAGATAGTTATGAAAATCGGTTTTATCGGTCTTGGCAATGTCGGCGGAAAGCTGGCGGGTAGCCTGATCCGCAATGGCCATGATGTAACGGTGCGCGATCTTGATGATGCGCTGGTGGCAGAATTTGTCGCATTGGGAGCAAAGTCAGCGCCTTCACCGCGCGCGCTGGGCGAAACGGTTGATCTGATCGTCACCTGCCTGCCCTCGCCTGCCGCCAGTTCGGCTGTGGCCGAAGGCGAAGACGGCTTTTTGCAAATTATGCACCCCGGTCAGGTCTGGCTGGAGATGAGCACGACCGACCATTCGGAGATTATCCGGCTGGGCGCGCTGGTCGAGGCGCGCGGGGCGATGTTCATGGAATGCCCGGTTTCGGGCGGTTGCCACCGCGCCGATACGGGCAATATCGCGATTTTCGCGGGCGGGCCGCGTGCAGCTTTTGAGGCAGTGCTACCGGTACTGACAACTTTGGGCCGCCGTATCCTCCATACCGGCGAACTTGGCACTGCCTCGCAACTCAAGGTGATGACCAACTATCTGTGCACCGTGCATCTGGTGGCGCTGGCCGAGGCACTGACCACCTGCAAGGCGATCGGGCTGGACATGAACACCACCTATGAGGCGATCCGCATTTCATCGGGCAACAGCTTTGTCCATGAGACCGAAAGCCAGGTGATCCTCAATGGCAGCCGCGACATTAATTTCACCATGGATCTGGTCAGCAAGGACATCGGCCTGTTCGACAAGATCGCCCATGAAGCCGGGGTGCCGGTTGAACTATCACCGCTGATCGTGCGGCTGTTCAAGGAGGGCGAGGCGAGCTTTGGTTCCCGCGAATTTTCACCCAACATCATCCGCCGCTATGAAGAGCCGCTGGGGATCAAGGTGCTGGGTACCGGGTTTCCTGCAGAAATGACCGATGATGAGCCTGAAGAGCCGGGCTATGAGGTTGTGCCTAAGCGCTGATTTGGCGCGTGGTGACTTTAGGCTGACCCAAAGCCCCTCCCCCTAGAGGGGGAGGTTGGGTGGGGGTGTACGGCCGCCAGTGTAGAGCGCACCATTTGCCTAGTTCCCCCACCCCTAACCCCTCCCCGACGGGGAGGGGGATTCATTCGACGCTTCCATCAAATACAGAAGAACTCTAGCCCGCAGTCTCGACCACATGGGCTGCCATCCAGTCCATGAAGGTGCGAATTCGCAGATTCTCCCTCATATCCTTGCGGCAGATCAGGCCCCATGATCCGGGGCAGATTTCAACATGGGCGGAAGGTCGCACCAGCCGCCCCGCAGTCAGATCCTGATCGACGAACGGCCCGTTGACCAGCGCCACGCCTTCGCCGTTCAGCGCCATCTCCAGCGCCACGGCCAGCGTATCGACCATCAGATAGGGCACCTTGGGCTCAAAGCTGACCCCTGCCGAGGTGAACCAGCTCTCCCAGTTCTGCACTTCGGTATAGATCGCAACCAGCGGCTGCTGCATCAGATCGGCGGTGCTCGCCTTGGGGCCGATCCGCGCGAGAAACTCCGGGCTGCAAACTGGAAACAGCGCATAATCGAACAGCGGCACCCAGTGGAATTTGGCTGGATCGGGTAGTTCCTCGCAATAGACCAGCCCGACATCGGCATGAACGTCGTCAAACTCCCACTCAACCGCGCAGGTGCTGAGCGTCAGCTTGATTTCCGGGTGGTGATGCAGAAACTGCGGCACCCGTTTGGCCAGCCAGCGGATAGAGGCTGTGACATAGGTCTGCACCCGTAGCGGCTTGTCCAGAGCGTGGCGATGAACCGCCTCCACCCCTTCGAGCAGCGATTCAAACGCGCTGCGAACATAGGGATAGAGCACCCGGCCCTCTTCGGTTGAGACGATATGGCGGCCTTCCTGCGCAAACAGGGTTACACCCAGCGCCTCTTCGATCAGCTGCACCTGATGGCTGATCGCAGGATGGGTCAGGCACAATTCCGCCGCCGCATCGCGAATGCTCTGATGCCGGGTCGCGGCCTCGAAGCCCTTAAGGGCTTTGAGTGGTGGCAAACGCCGAAGTTCGATCTTGTTGTGCATCAGCCCACCCCGCTGGAGTCGTCGCACATGTTCATACCAGCGCCGGTCCAAACCGGTAAATTATTTTAACACGTTTGATTTCGCATCCTCGATGATCATCGCTGCGCCTTTTTCGGCGACCATCACCGTCGGCGCATTGGTGTTGCCCGAGGTGATCGTTGGGAAGATCGAGGCGTCGATTACCCGCAAACCTTGCACGCCGTGGACCCGCAGCCGCGCATCGACCACCGCGTTCGCAGGGTCCGGCCCCATGATGCAGGTGCTGGTCGGGTGATAGACCGTATCGGCGCGGCTGCGGAAATCGTCCAGCAAGGCCTCGTCGCCATCGATAGCCACGCCCGGAATGATTTCCTCCGTGATAATGTCCGCCAGCGGCCGGGCCTGGGCGATCTGGCGGAGCAGGCGGTTGCCCGCGATCACATCATCAATGTCCTGCTGGGTAGAGAGGTAATTGGGCTGGATCAGCGGATGCACTCCAGGATCGGCTGAGGCCAGCTCCAGATGCCCTCGGCTGGTCGGGCGGCAGGGGTTGTGCGACAGCAAGAACGCAGAGAAAGGATCGGGGTTGAGCAGCTTGCGCTCGGCCAGCGGTGTTTTGGTATAGCTGACCGGGCTGAAATAGAGCTGCAGATTGGGATGCGGCTTGGCCGCGTCGCTGCGGACGAACCCGCCGCTCTGATTGACGCTGAGCGAGAGCGGCCCGGCCCGGTCGAACATATAGCGCAGCCCCGCCAGCGCCTTGCCGATCGCGGGATGCAGCACATCGTTCAGCGTCGCGGTGCGGGTCTTGTAGAAATAGGATACCGCCAGATGATCCTGCAGATTTCGGCCCACTGCCGGGGCAGCGACCAGCGGCTTGATCCCCACGCGCTTCAATTGAGCAGGATCGCCAATCCCCGACAGCAGCAACAACTGGGGTGAATTGATCGCCCCGCCGCTCAGGATCACCTCGCGCCGGGCGCGCACCTGCCTGGTCTTGCCGCGCCTTGTATACTCGACCCCGATAGCGCGTTTGCCCTCAAACAGGATCCGCGTGGCCAGCGCCTTGGTCTGCAATTTCAGCGTCTTGCGCCCCAGCGCCGGGTGCAGAAAGGCATTGGCGGTGGAAGCCCGCCAGCCGCCACGGGTGTTGATCTGATAGAACCCGACCCCTTCAGAGTGTGTGCCGTTAAAATCGCTGGTCGAGGCAAAGCCCAGCGCCTGTGCCGATTCAATAAAGCTGTGGCAGATCGGATGAACATGCGGCGATATATCGGTGACATGCTGCGGGCCGCCCTTGCCGTGATGGGCGCTGTCCCAGTCAAAATCCTCAGACTGCTTGAAGAACGGCAGCACATCGTCCCAGCCCCAGCCGGGGTTGCCCAGCGCTTCCCAGCCATCGAAATCATGCGGCTGGCCGCGGACATAGACCATCGCGTTGATTGATCCAGACCCGCCGACCACCTTGCCGCGCGGCCAATAGCTGCTGCGCCCGCCCAGCCCCGGAACTGGCGCAGTATCATACATCCAGTTGATCCGCCGGTTGAAGAAGGTCCGGCCATAACCAATCGGCATCTGGATCCAGATCGAAAGATCGCTGCCGCCCGCTTCCAGCAGCAGCACACTGGTCTTGCCGTCCGCAGTCAACCGGTTGGCCAGCACGCAGCCCGCAGTTCCAGCTCCCACGATCACATAATCAAATTCGTCCATTTCAGCTGGCATCTTAGCGGACCGGATGCTGGGTCATCTCGAGATGCAGCATCGTCCCGGTGTAAGGATTGGCCAGCGCCACTTCCTCATTCAGTTCGACCCCCAAGCCCGGCGCAGTGGGCGGGATAACATGACCGTCCTCGAACGGGATCGGGCTTTTGAGTATCTCGGTATGGAAGCCCCCCCAGGTCTCGATGCTCTCCAGGATCAGGAAATTGGGCGAGCTGGTGGCGAGCTGGATATTAGCCGCGCCCACTATCGGCCCGCAATAAAGATGCGGGGCGATCTGCACGTGGTGGACCTCGGCCATACCCGCGATCTTCTTGGCTTCCAGCAATCCGCCAACCCGGCCCAAATTCATCTGGAAGATCGCCGCGCTTCCCGCCGCCAGCAGCCGGGCGAAATCATATTTGGTCGCCAGCCGCTCACCAGTAGCAATCGGGATGCTGGTGGCGCGGGCAACCTTTGCCATCTCCTCGGGTGCATCGGGGGGCACTGGCTCTTCCAGCCACAGCGGATCATAGGGCTCCAGCCGCCGCGCCAGCCGGATCGCTCCCGCAGCCGTCATCTGGCCGTGGGTACCGAACAGAAGATCGGCCTTGGTGCCAACGGCTTCGCGCAGCGTCCGCGCAAACCGCTCTGACAGCTCCAGCGCTTCCAGCGACAACTGCCGGCCGTCGAACGCCGAATAAGCCCCCGCCGGATCGAACTTCAGCGCAGTGAACCCCTGCGCCAGATATTCGCCCGCGCGCTCCGCCGCCAGATCGGGATCGTGATAGACATCGCTTTGATCCCCGAGGCGCGGGTAAATATAGGTATAGGCGCGGAGCCGCTCATGCACCTGGCCGCCCAGCAGCTTGTAAACCGGCTGGCCCGCTGCCTTGCCGATAATGTCCCAGCAGGCCATTTCCAGCGCGCTGAGCACACCCATCAGGGTAAGATCAGGATGCTGGGTGAAGCCGCTGGAATAGACCCTGTGCCACAGCGCCTCGATGTCATGCGGATCATTGCCAGCAGCATAGCGCGCAAACACATCCTCGATCATCTTTGCCACCAGATGCGGCTCAAACGGAACGCAATAGGCCTCGCCCACCCCCGAAATCCCGCAAGCCGTGGTCAGCTTGACGAACACGAAATAGCGCCCGCCAAAATGCGGCGGCGGATTGCCGACCACGAAGGTCTTGATGTCTGCCAGCTTCATGCCGGATGGAACCCGTTCATGACCTTGATCTCAAGGAAATCATGCAGGCCAAACTCACCCCATTCGCGGCCATTGCCCGATTGCTTGTAACCGCCAAACGGTGAGCAATAATCCTGCCCTGCGCCATTGATAGAGACACTGCCCGCGCGCAGCAGGCCAGCCACGCGCTTCGCTCGATCAAGATCGCCGCTCTGGACATAGGCCGCCAGCCCATAGGGGGTATCATTTGCGATGGAGATGGCGTCCGCCTCATCGGTAAAGGGGATCATCACCAGCACCGGGCCGAATATCTCTTCGCGGGCAATCGCCATCTGGTTGTTCACCCCGGCAAAGATCGTTGGTTTAACATAGTAGCCGCGCGAAAAACCCTCCGCCCGCCCGGTGCCGCCAGCAATCAGCTTTGCGCCTTCATCGATCCCGATCTGGATCAGCGCCTGAATTTTGTCATACTGAACCTTGCTGACCACCGGGCCAAGGTGCGGCCCCTTGTCCAGCGGATCGCCCAGCGTGATGCCGCCCGCAACCTTCGCCGCAATCGCCACCGCCGCATCATAGGCGGAAGCCTCGATCAGCATCCGGGTCGGCGCGTTGCAGGATTGGCCGGTGTTTTCAAAGCAGTGCAGCACACCACGTTTCACTGCCGCTTCAAGATCGGCATCGGCGAACACGATATTGGCCGATTTTCCGCCCAGCTCCTGCGATACCCGCTTGACCGTGTCGGCGGCAGACTTTGCCACCTGTATCCCCGCCCGGGTCGATCCGGTGAAGGATACCATGTCTACTTCCGGATGGCTGGTCAGCGCATCGCCGATTGCCGCGCCGGTGCCATGCAGCATATTGAACACGCCCGCCGGAAAGCCCGCCTCGTCGATGAATTCGGCGAACAATTGTGCGGAGAGCGGCGCGACTTCGCTAGGTTTCAGCACCATCGTGCAGCCCACCACCAGCGCAGGGCCGATCTTGGCCGCCAGCTGGTTGATCGGCCAGTTCCACGGTGTGATCAGCACAGCCACGCCGATTGGTTCGTGGAACAGCCGGCCGCTGGCACCGATCGGGCGCTCCCACTCCATCGCGCGGGCGGCCTTGACCGTTTCCTTGAGATGGCCGGGGCCGCATTCGGCCTGGGCATCGAACGACAGATCATAGGGCGCCCCCATCTCGGTCGAGATTGCCCGGACCATTTCGTCATAGCGTCGCTCAAACACCGCGATCAGCCGTTCCACCAGCGCAATGCGCGACTCGCGCGACATCGCAGCATAGGCCGGGAAAGCCGCGCGGGCCGCAGCAACCGCCGCATCGACATCATCGGGGCCGCACAGCGCGACCAGAGCGGCGCGCTCTTCGGTGGCGGGGTTGATCGCCTCGAAGGTCTGGGTCGACGTTTTCGGCGCGGTCCACTTGCCGCCGATGTAGGACTTGAGTGGCACCTCAGACATAACCCACCGCCCGCTTCTGATCTTCGACAATCGTTTTTCCGGCCGCCCAGTAGTGATAGGCCGCCCAGAATCCTGTCGGCGCAAGGATCAGCAGGGCAAGCCTGAGCGAAGCGCCATCCGCACCTCCCGGTCCGGCGAAACTGTCGCTCAAGAACCCGATCAGCGGCGGGATCACCACCAGATTTAGGACATTCGCAAACAGCAGCGATATCGCAATGAACATAGCCCGCATTTTCGGCGGGGCAAGGTTCTGGATCAGCGCGAAAGCCGGACCAATGTAGAAATAGATCGCCGGGATGAAGATCCACAGCATCAAGGTCGCAAGCGACAGCGAATCGGTATAAAAGGCGATGAACGATGGGATGGTCGCCAGTGCCGTGACTGCGGCAAGCAATCCGGTAACCTTCTTGGGACTTGCGAAGCTCGGCTTAATGAGCACCCAGGCTGTCAGCAGTGAAGCCCCGATGCCCATCCACAGGTGGATAGGTCCGGTTAGCGCGCCGGCTTCAGCCTCGTTGAGCTGAAAATTCCGCTGCAAGAATGGCGAAGTGAACCACATCAGCCCCCATCCCCAAAAGGCCGATAGACCGCCACCCATCATTCCGTGCAAGGCAGCCTTCTGGGTGCGCAGGAAGCGCAGCGTTTCCATCAGGGTCGGCGTTTCCTCGCTCGACACGGCATCAAGCCGGCCGCGTTCAGGCTCCTTGATGGTCAGCATGATGATGATTGCCAGCAACACGCCCGGTACGCCGAGCACAATGAAGGCCATATGCCAGCCATAGGCATGGCTAATCGCTCCGGCCATATCGGCACCCAGCCATGCCCCGATCGGTGCGCCAAGCGCAAAGATTGTCATGGCCATCGGCCGACGGGCAGCTGGGAAATAGTCCGCTACGATGGCGTTGCACGGCGGTGTTCCGCCGGCCTCACCAATGCCGACGCCGATCCTGGCAAGCAGAAGCTGCCAAAAGGTCTTCGAAAGCCCGCATAGAGCAGTCGCCACCGACCATACCGTAATGGAAAAAGCCAGCAGGTTGCGGCGATTCTTCCGGTCCGCCAGCCAGGACAAGGGTATGCCCATGGTTACATAGAACAACCCGAGTGAAACCCCGCCCACCAGTCCGATCCCGAAATCGGTCAGTTGCAGATCAGCCTTGATCTGGTCCTGAACCTGCGAGAACACGTACCTGTCGGCAATGCTGATCGTGTAGACCAACATCATGATGAACAGGACGTACCAACGTTCAAATACCGTCGACTTGTCATCCGCAGTTATCGGTGCTGCACTCGCCATCATCATTCCCCTTCAGGTTGAGACCAGTTCCGGTCCCAGAATATCGCGCAGCGGATCAAGGTGGGAGCTGAAATTCTCCCATTGATCGACGCCGCTGGTAAAAATCGGTTGCCGCACCTGTTCGGAACTGGCGGTGCGGACCGCGCGTTCGGTGGCATGGAAATTGACGCAGGCTTCCTCGAACGGCAGCCCGGAGAAATCGAGCAGGCGGCGGACCTGAGTTTCCAGATCGGCCACCACCGCTTCATAGCTAACCTGCAGCACCTTGCCCGGCAACACCGTGTCCCAATGGTCCATCAGGGCGACATAATCGGTGTAATAATGGCCGATTTCCTCAAGGCCATAGGTGAACTCCTGCCCTTCGGCGAACAGCTGCTTGAAGCCGCTGAAGCAGCAGCCCATCGCGCCGCGCCGGGCATCGATGATCTTGGCATTGGGCAAGATCAGATGGATCAGGCCGATATGGCGGAAATTGTTGGGCATCTTGTCGATAAAGAACGGCGTGCCCTGTTTGCGGTGGATTGCAGTGTCGCGGATATAGGCCTCGCCAAAGGCGGCCAGTTCATCTGCAGTCAGCTCGCCCAGATTGGCCGGATAGCGCGCCTCCTCATCCACCCGCCGACGCCCGTCCAGCTTGTGGGCCAGCGCCAGGATATTGGGCAACTCCATCGTCCCCTCAACCTGCGAATGTGAGGCGAGGATCTGTTCGAGCAGGGTAGATCCAGCGCGCGGCAGGCCCAGGATGAAGATCGGATCAGGGGCAGTGCTGCCCGATCCCTCCAGCCCCGCAAACAGCGCCGGGGTGCAATGTTCGATCTGAAGCGCGATCTCCTTGGAGATTTTGCGCCAGTCATAGCCCACCTCTTCGCGCTTCAGCTGGTTGCCGCGCTGATAATAGGTGAAAGATGCGGTATAATCGCCGCGATCTTCCAGCGCCTTGCCGAGCGCGAAGCAGAGGTGATAGCGATCAGCCAACTGGGTTGATGGGGCCGCTTCAATGGCGCGCATCGCGGCGATCTGGGTTTCATCGAACTTATAGGTTTTAAGGTTGGCCAGGCTCCAATAGGCATCACCAAAATCGGGCCGGATTTTGTAGGCCTGGCTATAGGCCTCGATCGCTTCGGGCTGCTGGCCAATAGTCTTTAGCGCATGGCCGAGTGTTAAATGGATATTGGGATATTCCGGCATCTGCGCCGCGCATTGGCGATAGACTTCCAGCGCCTCGTCAAAATTGCCGACCGAGAGATTCTCATTGGCATAGAGCATTTCAATCTGCGGACTGTCCGGCTCCTTGGCGCGCAGCAGGCTGGCCTGCTCAAGCGCGGCCGCAAATTTCTGCCGCTTGTGCAGCACCTCGACATAATCGAAATGCGCGCCGGCATTGTCAGGCTCCAACATCAGCGCGGATTCGAGCAGGAATTCGGCCTCGTCTAACGCACTGAACTTGGTGCCGAGCTCAGCCAGCATCCGCATCGCTTCGACATGGTGGCCATTACGCTGGAGGAAGGCGCGGCAGATTTTCTCGGCCCTGAGGTAACGCCCTTCCTGAATCAGGCTGGCGACTGTCTGAAGTTCTGGCGGCAGGCCAGTCAGATAATCGCGCTGGGTCTCGGCAAATTCAGCCGGTTCGGCCCGACCAGCCGCCGCATGGATCTTGGCAAGCATGTTCCAGCTGCCAGCAAGAGCAGCGTTGAGCGTCACAGCGTTTTGATAGGCCGCGAAAGCACCGGGCGTATCGCCCAAGTCGCGCAAGCAATGGCCGCGCTCCTGATGCGCCCTGCCGTTCGAGGGGTCTGCCGCAATCAGCTGATCTGCCAGCGCCAGCGCTCCGGTCAAATCACGCTGGAACCTGCGGACAACCGCCAGGGTATAAATCGCTTCGCGATTTTCAGGCTCGGTCCGCAGCAGATCTTCGCACAGCTGCGCGGCCGCCGGCATCTGGCCATCCTGAAGCAGCTTCCGCGCGCGACCAAGCGATTGCTCGCTGCTGGTCGGTTCTGTCGCGGTTTGCGTCATTGGTGAAGCCTTTTGATCAGGCATGGTGATAGCCGAAAGCTTGGCCAAAGTAAGAGCTTCTGTTGCCTGGTGGTGGCGATTGTTTGTTCAATAAAATGAGCCGGAGGCGATCATTTTTGATCCACCTCCGGCCATTTTTATCTTTCGCTCGCCGTTACCCCGGCCCTTCCCGCTATTGGGAAGGTGCGACCCGAAGTGATTACATCCGGTAAGACATGCGCAAACCAGCCGTGCGAGGCCGCGATGTGGTGATGCGAAGCTCCCCATCGTTTCCGCTCTTGAACAGCTCTGGCCGGGCATCAGTAATGTTCTCGACGAACAGCTCAAGGCTCCAATCATCCTTGCTGGCACCGATCGAGGCGCTGAGCGTGCTGTAGGCAGCCTGATCTTCCGAGGCATCCAATGGCACAATGATATCGCCCGGTCTTACCGTCACACCGTTATACACGACAGGCAGACTGCCCGCATAGCCATAGCCCGCGCCAGGGAATGCTTCGACAGTCGGGTTGGACCCCGAATAACGGATCGAAACATCCGAGAAGTCGGACGAGATGCTTTTGCCGACATGGTGGAATGCGACCTGTACGAAGGGACGCAGTCCCGACGACAATTCAGTCTCATACCGCGCGCGGATGTTGAACTGGAACTTAGGGCTGAGCGCGAGCGGGCTGCCCAGAGGCAACAGCACTTGCGTTGGCCTGCGATACTTGGTCAGCTCTGAATCATTGAACGAAAATGCCCCGTTAATTGTCAGATCCTGTGTCGCACGCCAGGTTATGTCACCTTCAATGCCCTTGATCCGCGCATCGACGAAGTTATTGGTGAAGGTCTGGTTCGAGATGTTCTGATCGAACACCGTCATCTGGATGTTCGTCCAGTCAATCATATAGGCCGCCAGATTGATTTGCAGCGTCCGATTGAGCAGCGCGAACTTTCCACCGATTTCGTAATTCTTGACCTGGTCAGGAACGTAAACGGCCAGATTGGCAAACACAGCAGGTGTACACACAACGGACGGATTTCCGAATGATTGGCCAGCGTTACAGGGCTTGCGATTGAAGCCGCCTGGACGGAACCCTTCCGAATAGGTGGCATAAGCCAGCGAACCCTCGCCAAACTTATAGGTAAGATTGCCCTTGAACAGCACGCCAGAATAGGTTGCCGGCGAAACCGCAGCGAGCAGCACATTCAGATTGGCACTGACACAGTAATTGGCCGGAGGCGTCGCGGATGGCGAATATGTGCCGGTGGCCGGGTTGTAAACACCGCGCGCCGCACCACAGAAGCTCTGGTTCGATGAACCGTTCATCGACGCCTTTTCGTTGTAATAGCGCGCGCCGCCGGTGATCGTCAGCTTTTCAGGAATGATGTCAAACGATGCCTCACCATAAACCGCGAACTGACGATCGCGGCGTTGGACATCGTTAAAGAAGCCAACGTTAACCGGCCGAACGCTGGTGTCATAGGCATTCACTGATGGATCAGGACGACGCGAATAAATGTAGCCCGCGGCCTCCTGCAGATAAGACCAGTCAGTATTGTCGTTGAGCTTGTTCACATCATAAAACACACCCGCTGTCGCGCGAAGCCGCTCACCTGCCGGCGTCGTCACCCGGAATTCATGGGTGGTGCGTTGGGTTTTGTTGCGAACCTGATAGCTCTTGTTTGGTGAATAGCACCGTGTCGGCAGATTATAGCCAGGGAAGCTATAGTATATCCCTGCATCGCATTCATAATGCGGCACATAAAGGCCGATATTCGAATAGGAAGCATAGTCAGCCTTTTGCAGGGCTGAGTGATTCAAATAGGAGCCCGTGTAGATCAGATCGAGGAAACCAAGCCTGCCGTTGATGGTCCAGGTGGTCATGTCGAACTTGTCGCGCAGCGAGTTCTCATTGAACTGCGTGACCTTCAGATCGCCTACCGCTGGTTCATAATCGAACACGCCATCGGTGTTCAGCTGCTGACGGACATGCATGGCATTGATCGACCAGTCATCGTTAAGCTTGAACGTCGCTTCGATGCGGCCACCGCGATAGCTGGCGTCGTTGTAGTTTTCCTCAACAAAGCGGTCATTGTTGATCGTTCCGCGCACCGGGCCAAGCCCGCCACGCAGATACTGGCTGCCATTGCAGTTAGCGCGAACGGTTGTTGCGGTGAGCTGGCACGATTGAATCGCGCGCATCACCAGCAGCGGGTTTCCGGTCGGCAATCTGCCAGCCTGGCCGACATGGGCATCGAACGGCATCTGATAGGTGCCGGGAACGTTGTCGATATAGCCGCCCTGGTTGTCGTTGTAGAACACCGCACGGATCGCAAACTTGTCCTCGATGATCGGGATATTCACAAACACATCGCCAGCAACGCTATCGTCACCACCCTTGGTCATCGAATAGCTGCCGTTGAAACCAGCCTTGAACGTATTCAAATCAGGCTTGTTGGTGATGTAACGAACAGCGCCGCCCATCGAACTTGCGCCAAACAGGGTGCCCTGCGGACCGGCCAGCACTTCGACGCGCTGCAGATCGGCAGCATAAAGATCGAGGTTGCGGCCAACGAGTGAGGCAGGCGCATCATTGACGTAAAGTGCGACGCTCGGCGCGGTTCCGGCGGTACCTGAAATCTGCAGGCCCGGTGAATCCGTTGAAAGGCCGCGGATAAAGATCGACGAAGCCCCCGGACCGCGCGAGGCGCTGCGGACATTGGGCAGATATTCGATCAGCTTGTCGAAGGTGGTGACGTTAAGCTCGCTCAGCGTATCTCCGCTCAGCGCCTGGATGGCGAGCGGGATCTTGTTCAGTGCTTCGTCGCGCCGCGTTGCCGTGACCACGATATCGGCGATGCTGCCGTCATCTGCCTGCGGGGCAGCATCCTGCGCAAAGGCCGGAGCCGCGCCTGCACCAAGCATCGTTACAGCGACAATCGCCGTCGACAATTTCCAGCTAGCTTTCAATTTTCATACTCCCCTGAGATCCCCGTGCACGAGGTTGTTTTTCGAATTTCCTAGACGATGGAAGCTGTCGCCCCATCCCCCAACGTGCAATTGACCAATTTTTCCTAACTGGTAAATTTTATTCCCGCACCGATCACAACATCTACATGTTGCAATCAGAAGACCTAATGTAGCCCACTGCCAATGGACCGGTCAGTTGCTCGCAGCTAGCCGGGATCGCCACCAGACCAATATCAGGATTTGAGATGCAAAAAGCCGCCGATTTCGTCCTTTTGATCGCCAGCGAAGACCGCAAGGGCATCGTCGCTGCGGTGGCCAATTCGATCGCCAGCCAGGACTGCAACATCGTTGAAAGCTCGCAATACGGCGATGCGCATACCGGGCGGTTCTTCATGCGTGTGGCGTTTTCTGGTCCGGCGGATATGACTATCGAACGCTTTACCCAGGCATTCAGCCCGGTTGCCACCGCATATCGGCTGGAATGGCGGATCCATGATCTCACGCAAAAATTGCGCGCGATGATCATGGTCAGCCAGGGCGGCCATTGCCTGAACGACCTGCTCTATCGCACCTCGACCAAGCGATTGCCGATGGAGGTGACCAGCATCGTCTCCAACCACACAACCTGGCAGCGCCGCGCCGAGCATGAGGGGATTGCCTTTCACCATTTGCCGATAACACCAGAAAACAAGCTGGAGCAGGAAGCGCGGCTGATCGAACTGGTGGAGGAACAACAGGTCGATGTGATTATCCTTGCCCGTTACATGCAGGTCCTGTCTGACCAGCTATGCCGCAAGCTGGATGGGCGGGTGATCAATATCCACCACAGTTTCCTGCCCGGCTTCAAGGGCGCCAAGCCCTATCACCGCGCTTATGAGCGGGGCGTGAAGATGGTCGGCGCGACCGCGCATTACGTGACGCCAGACCTTGATGAAGGTCCGATTATCACGCAGGACGTTTCGATAGTCGATCACGCCGATACGATCGAGGATCTGATTTCGCAGGGCCAGGATACCGAAAGCCGCGTGCTGGCCCGCGCGGTGAAGCTGCACCTTGAGCACCGCGTCCTGTTGAACGGCAGCCGCACCATTATTTTCAAATAAATACAAAGACATACTGAATTCCAGGAGAGAATGCCGATGAAAACCCGCGCCGCCGTTGCCTTTGCTCCCAAGACCCTGCTTGAGATTGTCGAGCTTGATCTCGAAGGCCCCAAGGCTGGTGAAGTGCTGGTCGAGATCATGGCCACCGGCATTTGCCACACCGATGCCTATACGCTCGACGGGCTGGATTCTGAAGGGATCTTCCCCTCGGTTCTTGGCCATGAAGGTGCCGGGATCGTGCGCGAAGTTGGCCCCGGCGTTACCAGCGTAAAACCCGGCGATCATGTTATCCCGCTCTACACGCCGGAATGCCGCCAGTGTAAGTCCTGCCTCTGCGTCAAATCCAACCTCTGCACCGCAATCCGCGCCACGCAAGGCTTAGGCGTGATGCCCGATGGCACATCGCGGTTTTCCTACAAAGGCCAGACCATCTTCCACTATATGGGCTGCAGCACCTTTTCGAACTTCACTGTTCTGCCTGAAATCGCGGTCGCCAAAATCCGTGACGACGCGCCGTTCCAGACCAGTTGCTACATCGGCTGCGGGGTTACCACCGGGGTTGGCGCAGTGGTAAACACTGCACAGGTCCGCCCCGGTGAGAATGTTATCGTGTTCGGCCTTGGCGGAATTGGTCTTAACGTGCTGCAAGGCGCGCGGATGGCGGGCGCGGGGATGATCGTCGGCGTCGATATCAATCCAGACCGCGAGGAATGGGGCAAGCGGTTCGGCATGACGCATTTTGTGAACCCCAAGGACATTGATGGCGATATCGTAGCGCATCTGGTCGCGCTGACCGATGGCGGAGCGGATTACACCTTCGATTGCACCGGCAACACCACAGTGATGCGCCAGGCGCTCGAAGCCTGCCACCGCGGCTGGGGCACCTCGATCATCATTGGCGTGGCCGAGGCGGGCAAGGAAATCTCTACCCGCCCGTTCCAGCTGGTAACCGGGCGCAACTGGCGCGGAACCGCGTTTGGCGGGGCCAAGGGGCGCACTGACGTTCCCAAGATTGTCGATTGGTACATGAACGGCAAGATCGAGATTGACCCGATGATCACCCATGTTCTGACCCTGGAGGAGATCAACAAGGGCTTCGATCTGATGCATGCGGGGGAATCGATCCGCAGCGTGGTGGTATTCTGATGGAGCAGCTCAGCGCCAATCGTTGCCACGGCGGCACGCAGGGCGTCTATACGCATCAGTCATCGCAGACCGGCACACCGATGAACTTCTCGGTGTTCGTGCCCGATCACGCAGAGGGCGCGAAGTTGCCGGTGCTGTGGTATCTTTCGGGGCTGACCTGCACCCAAGCCAATGTCACCGAAAAGGGCGAGTATCGCGCCGCCTGTGCTGCTGCTGGGGTGATTTTCGTTGCCCCGGACACGTCCCCGCGCGGTGACGATGTGCCCGATGACGAAGCATATGATTTCGGCAAGGGTGCGGGCTTTTACGTTGATGCCACGCAGGAGCCTTGGGCAAAGAACTTCCGGATGCGCAGCTACATCGAGCAGGAACTGCCCGATCTGATCGCGGCGAACTTCCCCACCGATATGGACCGGCAGGGGATCACCGGGCACAGCATGGGCGGCCACGGTGCACTGACGATTGCGTTGCGCAATTCCGGCAGGTTCCGCTCGGTCAGTGCCTTCGCGCCGATTGTCAGTCCGCTCAATTGCCCGTGGGGTGAGAAGGCGTTGACTGGCTATATCGGCGCCAACCGCAATGACTGGCGCCAATATGACGCCTGCGCCTTGATCGAAGATGGTGCGCGCCTGCCCGATCTGCTGGTCGATCAGGGTGAGGGTGATAATTTCCTGCATGAGCAGCTCAAGCCCGGACTGCTGGTGCTCGCCTGCAAAAAGGCTGGTATCCCGGCCACGATCCGGATGCAGCCGGGCTATGACCACTCTTATTACTTCATCTCCAGCTTCATGGCCGACCATGTCGCCTGGCATGCGGAGCGCCTTAAAGCGTGAACCGCGAGACGCGCCTAGCCGAGATTTGCGCTGAGCATAGTGCCCGCGAAGGGCCGTTGCTGCCGATCCTGCATGACGTGCAGCACACATTCGGATGTGTTGATGCGGCAGCTGAGGCGCAGATCGCCAAGGCGCTGAACCTCAGCCGCGCCGAAGTGCATGGGGTGGTCAGCTTTTATCCCGACTTCACAGCTGAAGCTGATCCCCGCCCGGTGGTCCAGCTGTGCCGGGCCGAAGCCTGCAAAGCGCGCGGGGTAGAGGCGCTGGTCGGTGCGGCTGAAGCTGCGGCAGGGGATCGGGTCAGATTATCGACCATCTATTGCCTTGGCCTGTGCAGCGCCGGGCCAGCGGCACGCGTGGGTGACACGCTTTATGCGCGGCTGGATGAGGCGGCACTGGTCAGACTGGTGCAGAGCGCATGACAATTGTGCGTATCTCTGATGATGCACTGGCGCTGGCTTGCGGCGCAGATGCGGTCGCTGCGGAGTTTACAGCAGCGGGCTGCACGGTTGAACGCACTTCCAGCTGGGGGATGCAGTGGCTGGAGCCGCTGGTCGAGATTGACGGGATCGGTTGGGGTCCGGTGACGGTGGCAGATGTTGCTGGAATCCTCCCCAGCTTGGGGAGGGGGACCAGCGCAGCTGGTGGTGGGGGTTCGCCACAAGCGCAGCGTCCAGCCGGGAGCCCCCACCACCATCCTGCGGATGGTCCCCCTCCACGTGCCGGGGAGGATTTATGCATCGGCCCAATCGCCGATCACCCCTTCGTCGCCCGCCAGCAGCGGCTTACGTTTGCGCGTGCTGGCCGCACCCGCCCGCTCAGCCTTAATGATTACGCCGCGACCGGCGGCTGGGCTGGCCTCAATCGCGCCCGCTCGCTCGACCCGTCAATGGTCATCGCCGAAGTCACCCAGTCTGGCCTGCGCGGCCGCGGCGGGGCGGGGTTCCCGGCAGGGATCAAGTGGAAGACGGTAGCCGATGCGGCCGGAACGCAGAAATACATCGTCTGCAATGCCGATGAGGGTGATAGCGCCACCTTCGCTGACCGGATGCTGATGGAGGGCGATCCTTATCAACTGATCGAGGGCATGGCGATTGCCGCCTATGCGGTCGGCGCGGGCCAAGGCTACATCTACGTCCGCAGCGAATATCCCCATGCGATTGCCAAACTTGTAGCGGCGATCACTCTGGCCGCCAGCATTGTTGCCCCCTTCAAGCTGGAAGTTCGCGTCGGCGCAGGCGCTTACGTTTGCGGCGAGGAAACTTCATTGCTCAACAGCCTCGAAGGCAAGCGCGGCGAAGTCCGAGCCAAGCCGCCGCTGCCTGCCATCGAAGGGCTGTTTGGCAAACCGACGGTGGTCAACAACGTGCTGACGCTGGCCGCGATACCGCATATCCTGCTGGAAGGCGGTGCCGCCCATTATGACAGCCACGGGATCGCCCGCTCCAAGGGCACCATGCCAATCCAGCTGGCCGGGAACATCAAGCACGGCGGCTTGTTCGAGACGGCATTCGGGATCACCCTGCGCGAACTGATCGAGGATGTCGGCGGCGGGACTGCTTCGGGCCGCCCGGTCAAGGCGGTGCAGGTTGGCGGGCCGCTGGGGGCTTATCTGGCCCCGCACCAGTTTGATATCGCCTTCGACTATGAGGCTTATGGTGCCGCCGATGCGCTGATCGGCCATGGCGGGGTTTGCGTGTTCGATAACAGCGCCGACATGGGGCAAATGGCGCGGTTTGCGATGGAATTTTGCGCGGTTGAAAGCTGCGGCAAATGCACGCCTTGCCGGATCGGCTCGACCAGAGGGGTTGAGCTGATCGACCGGATTCGTGCGGGCGACCGCGCTGCGGATGCCGTCGAAGTGCTCCCCCAGATGCACAATGCCGCCAAGGCCGGACGCAGCCGGGCGGATGACATCGTACTGCTGGAAGATCTTTGCGAGACGATGAAGTTCGGCTCGCTCTGCGCATTGGGCGGTTTCACGCCCTACCCGGTGCTGTCCGCGCTGAAGCATTGGCCGGAGGATTTTACGTGATGTTGCGCGCGTGCTTCGACAGGCTCAGCATGAGCGGGGGAAGGAATAAGGGCTTTTCAAAAACTCCGCTCAGCCTGAGCTTGTCGAAGGCCGCGCGCTACCCAGGGGCCACGAAATGATCCTCGGCGTCGTCCTAGCTGGCGGAAAGTCCACCCGCTTTGGCAGCGACAAGGCGCTGGCGGAGCTGGGCGGTCGCACGCTGATCGCCCGTGCGGTCGATGCACTTTCAGGCCTGTGCGAATATGTCGTGGTGGTGGGCCGCGAAACTGCACCTGCCCCAACCCTGCCCGATTGGCCGCGCGCGGGCATGGGGCCGCTGGCAGGTCTTGCCGCCGCGCTGCATCTTGCGCGCGACGAAGGCTATGAAGCGGTGCTGTCTTGCGGCGTGGATTCGGCCGATTTGCCCGATAATCTGCTGACGCTGCTGTACCCTGCTCCCGCCTATCTGGCCGATCAGCCGGTGATTGGCCTGTGGCCAGCCAGCGCTTCGCCCGTGCTGGATGCGCTGTTGGAAAGTGATGCCCGCCACTCCATGCGGGCCTTCGCCGAAGCGATCGGTGCAAAGCCAGTGAAAAGCGCGGCCAAACCTGCTAATATCAACACGCCAGCGGATCTTTCCGCTGTGGAGCAACGCGATGGGCTATGAACGACAAGCGGATTTCGGCACCCCCGAAGTCACATCGGACAGTTCGGTCACGCTGACCATCGATGGCCGCGAGGTGACTGTGCCAACCGGCACCAGCGTAATGCGCGCGGCGGCGGAATGCGGTGGATCGATCCCCAAGCTGTGTGCCAGCGACAATATGGCCGCATTCGGATCGTGCCGGCTCTGCCTGATCGAGGTCGATGGGATGCGCGGCACGCCTGCCAGCTGCACTACGCCAGCCGCGCAAGGCATGGTCGTTCACACCCAGACCCCGCGCCTCCAGAAATTGCGAAAGGGGGTGATGGAGCTCTACATTTCCGATCACCCACTCGACTGTTTAACCTGCTCGGCAAACAATGATTGCGAGCTTCAGGATACCGCAGCGCAGGTCGGCCTGCGTGATGTCCGTTATGGCTATGCCGGGGCGGATCATCTGGGCCTCGTCTCGGATGTATCTAACCCCTATTTCGACTTCGATCCGAGCAAATGTATTGCCTGCTCACGCTGCGTGCGCGCCTGCGACGAGGTCCAGGGAACCTTCGCGCTGACCATCGACGGGCGCGGTTTTGCGAGCAAAGTCAGCGCCGGACAGGCGGGCGATGATTTCATGTCATCAGATTGCGTCAGCTGCGGCGCCTGCGTCCAGGCCTGCCCCACCGCGACCTTGCAGGAAAAGGCAATTGTCGAAATCGGCAAGCCAGAACGCTCGGTCATCACCACTTGCGCCTATTGCGGCGTCGGCTGCACATTCCGCGCAGAAATGCGCGGGGAACAGCTGGTCCGCATGGTTCCGTGGAAGGACGGCAAGGCCAATCGCGGGCATTCTTGTGTCAAGGGCCGGTTCGCCTGGGGCTATGCCAACCATCAGGACCGGATCACTTCACCGATGATCCGCGAAACCATCGATCAACCCTGGCGCGAGGTTAGCTGGGACGAGGCTTTGGGCTTTGCCGCAACCCGCCTCCAATCGATAAAAGCCCAATATGGCACCCGCGCCCTTGGCGGGATCACCTCCAGCCGCTGCACCAATGAAGAGACATTCCTCGTCCAGAAACTGGTCCGCGCCGGGTTCGGCACCAACAATGTCGATACCTGCGCCCGCGTCTGCCATTCCCCCACCGGCTATGGATTGAAGACCACATTCGGCACTTCGGCGGGCACGCAAGACTTTGATAGCGTGATGGATTCCGATGTCATTCTGATAATCGGGGCCAACCCGACCGACGCGCATCCGGTGTTTGCCAGCCGCATGAAACGCCGTCTGCGTCAGGGTGCAAAGCTGATCGTGATCGACCCGCGCCGGATTGATCTGGTCCGCAGCCCCCATGTCGAGGCGGCCCATCATCTGCCGCTCCAGCCCGGGACAAACGTGGCGGTGCTGACCGCGATGGCGCATGTCATTGTCACCGAGGGGCTGGCCGATGAAGCCTTTATCCGCGAACGTTGCGATTGGGACGAGTATCAGGACTGGGCGCGGTTTGTGTCTGACGCCAAGCACAGCCCAGAAGTGCTCGAAGCCGTCACCCGCGTTCCCGCCACTGAATTGCGCGCCGCCGCCCGCCTGTTCGCCACCGGCGGTAATGGCGGTTGTGCTTCAGCACAGAGCAGAAAATCAAACTCCGCGATTTATTACGGGCTGGGAGTGACAGAGCATAGCCAAGGCTCCTCCACCGTCATGGCGATCGCCAATCTGGCGATGGCGACCGGTAATATCGGCCGCAAAGGCGTCGGAGTGAACCCGTTGCGCGGCCAGAACAATGTCCAGGGTGCCTGCGACATGGGCAGCTTCCCGCACGAGCTTTCGGGCTATCGCCATATCTCAGACGCCGGAGCGAGGGCATTGTTCGAGGCGGACTGGGGCGTAACTCTCGATCCGGAACCGGGGTTGAGGATTCCCAACATGCTCGACGCCGCGCTCGATGGCAGCTTCCGGGCGATCTACATCCAGGGCGAGGATATTCTCCAGTCCGATCCCAACACGCATCATGTGGCGGCGGGCCTGAAGGCGATGGACTGCGTGATCGTCCATGATCTGTTTCTCAATGAAACCGCCAATTACGCCCATGTCTTCCTGCCCGGTTCGACTTTCCTTGAGAAGACCGGAACCTTCACCAACGCCGAACGGCGCATCCAGATGGTCCGTAAAGTAATGGAACCAGCCAACGGGCTTGAGGATTGGGAAGTGACTCAGGCACTCGCCAACGCGATGGGGCTGGAGTGGAATTACACCCACGCCAGCCAGATCATGGACGAGGTTGCGCGGCTGACCCCCAGCTTTGCCGGGGTTTCCCATGCGCGACTTGATGAGGCAGGGTCGCTGCAATGGCCAGTGAATGAGGCCGCCCCCGATGGTAGCCCGATCATGCACATTGATGGCTTTGTTCGCGGCAAGGGTAAGTTCGTCGTCACCGACTACGTGCCCACTGATGAAAAGACCGGGCCAAGGTTCCCGCTGCTGCTGACCACGGGACGAATCCTGTCGCATTACAACGTCGGTGCGCAGACACGGCGGACCGCCAACACCATCTGGCACCCCGAAGATCTGCTCGAGATGCACCCGGAGGATGCAGAAAATCGCGGCCTCAAGGATGGCGATTGGACCCGCCTCACCAGCCGCACCGGCGAGACAACATTGCGCGTGCAGGTGACCGACAAGGTCGCCCCCGGCGTGGTCTACACCACCTTCCACCATCCCGCGACGCAAGCCAATGTCGTCACCACCGAGTTTTCGGACTGGGCGACCAACTGTCCGGAATACAAGGTAACCGCGGTGCAGGTGATGCCGTCCAACGGCCCGAGTGACTGGCAGGAAGACTATGCCGAGCTAAGCGCCAAATCGCGCCGGATTGAAGCGGTGGAGCCAGCCGAATAATGGACCTGAATATGCTCCATCACATGGTCAACCAGATCGCCCTCAACTTCGCCGTTCAGGGCGAAGAAGCGGCAGTTGCAGCCACTGCCGAACATCTCCAGCTGTTCTGGGATCCGCGGATGAAGGCGGCTATACTGGCGGATGATCGCTCGGCTCTGAGTTCAATTGCGGCAGCAGCGGTGGAGAGGCTCGCGTAGCGCGCGTCCCTCGACAGGCTCAGGATGAGCGGGTGTTTTTCCAAGATCCCAATCAAGTAGAGCGGAAAACTTCCCAGAGTCCGCTCATCCTGAGCCTGTCGAAGGACGCGCGCAGCATCAACCTCACGGATCAATAAAGTTCCCGATGCGCTTTTCCATCTGGCTCATCACCGCCTCGATCTGGTTCTTGCCGCCAATCAACTTCTGCTGCTCAATGCTTTCGGCCATTAGAATATCGTCGGTTTCCATTTCCAGATAGCGGTTGAACAACACCTTGGCAGCGCGCTGGGCGTGGGGATTGCGGTTCGCAATTTCATTCGCAAGCGCGGTGGCCCGGGCGACAGGGTTGGCGTCAACGATGGTGGCAAAGCCATATTGCAGCGCCTGCTCACCAGTGAACTCGCGGTTGCTATAGGTCAGCTCGCGCAGGATATCGTCGCGCACCGTGCCGCGCCACAGCGCATAGCCGCCCATGTCCGGCACCAGGCCCCACTTCATCTCCATCACCGCCAGTCGCGCGTCGGGCGCGACTACGCGGATATCGGCTCCGCAGGCGATCTGCAGCCCGCCGCCAAAGCATACGCCGTGGACTGCTGCAATCACCGGCACGGGTAGCTTGCGCCACTGCATCGCCGCCTGCTGCGGGCGATTGGCATTGCCGTGGCTACGCTCGGTCAAGGGTGCCCGGTCATGCCGGGCGGTATCGGCCATGCTGCCCATATCAAGGCCTGCGCAGAACGAGCGACCCTCACCCGCCAGCACCACTACGCGCAAGCCCGGCATGTCAAACAGCGCCTGACCCGCATCAATCAGCGCCTCGAACATCGCCGGATCTAGCGCATTCATCTTGTCAGTGCGGATCATCCGGACCTGGGCAACACCATTGGCTTCCATGGAAATGCGGACCCGGTCATTTGGTTTTAGCTCATGCCTCATGGTGCGCTTCCTGTGCTGCTTCGTCTAACTGCTCCTCGCTCAATCGCAGATAGGCGTCCAGCGCCAAATCATGCGGAGGGGCTAGTGCCGTTAGCACGGACGGATCAGCGTCAAGGGCAAGGCGATAGGCTCCGGAAGGAAAAGTTTCGATCAGAGCGTCAAGCCCGGCAACCCGCAGCTTGGCCCGCAACCGGCTGACATGCACGGCCAGACTGTTGGTTTCTGGCCGAAAACTCAACCGCCAGACATCGCCAAGCAGATCGCCAGCGGAAACCGCATGGCCTGGTTGGTCAGACAGGCGCCATAACAGCGAAAACTCGCGCGGATGAAGCCCCACCGCGCGGCGTGCGACAAATGCGTCGCGGGCGAGCAAATCAAGCCGCAGCGGTCCGATCTGGCGATAGCGCGGTAGCGATTGAGCAAGGTCAATCACCCTGAGCGCGCGGGCCTCTACTTCGGCCAGCGAAGTGTCCGGCCCCAGCGCATCGCCAAAGCCCAGCCTCAGCAGCCGGGCGCGCTCTGCCGGATCGGCGACGTCGAACAGCAACACCCGGCAACGATAGGGTTGGTCCGAGCCGACCAGCGCGAACCAGTCAATTATCGGAAGGCCGGCCGGGCTGGCAAGCAACGGATACAACGAACCCTCGCCCGGCTGAACAGTGCCCCCCAGCGCCTGCCAGCCAAGCCGACGTAAGTCCATTCCGGCTGGCACCGGCCCTGTCGCAAGCCATCGAAACTGTCGCAAGGCTCCCCCCTACGTCGACGATCCCGCAGCAAGACGCGGATCTCTTATGCCTGACAACGATCTGCAACCTTCCGGACGCCTTTCGAACGACCTGCAGGACCAGTTGTCTTTAGTGCTCCTAAGCAGCCGAACTGTTAATTCCCATACTGGCCAGATAGCGCCGAACATTGCGCGCGGCCTGACGCAGACGCTGCTCATTTTCAACCAGCGCAATCCGCACGTATCCCTCGCCGTCTTCACCGTAACCAACACCCGGCGCAACCGCGACTTCGGCATGGATCAGGAGTTGCTTGGAAAACTCAAGACTTCCCATGTCCTTGAGCGCAGGCGGCAAAGGCGCCCATGCAAACATCGAGGCGCGCGGCGCAGGGATATCCCATCCGGCGCGGCCAAAGGCTTCGACCAGCACATCGCGGCGCTTTTGATAAAGCTCGCGGTTTGTCTCGACGATATCCTGCGGGCCATTAAGCGCTGCACAGGCTGCCGCCTGGATCGGGGTGAACGCGCCATAATCAAGGTAGCTTTTGACCCTTGTCAGCGCCGCGATCAGCCGCTTGTTGCCCACTGCAAAGCCGACCCGCCAGCCAGCCATCGAAAAGGTCTTGGACATCGAGGTGAACTCTACCGCCACATCCTTGGCCCCCGGCACTTGCAAGATTGAAGGGGTCGGGTTGCCGTCATAGTAAAGCTCGGAATAGGCGAGGTCGGACAGGATCCAGACCTTGTTCTCCTTTGCCCAGGCGACCAGCCGTTCGTAGAAGGCCAGGTCCACCGTTTCGGCGGTCGGGTTGGAAGGATAGTTGACGATCAGGATCGAGGGGCGCGGCACAGTGAAGGCCATCGCCCGTTCCAGCGCCCGCCAATAGTTCTCGTCCGGCGTGGTCGGAACTGATCGGATTGTCGCCCCGGCAATGATGAAGCCGAAAGTATGGATCGGATAGCTGGGGTTTGGGGCCAGCACCACATCGCCCGGCGCGGTCATCGCGGTGGCCATGCTGGCGAGCCCTTCCTTCGAGCCCATGGTCATCACCACTTCGGTCTCGGGGTCCAGCTCCACTCCGAACCGGCGACCATAGTAATTGGCTTGCGCCTTGCGGATACCGGGAATGCCCTTGGATGCGGAATAGCCGTGGGCATCGGGCTTCATTGCCACTTCGCACAGCTTGTCGATCACATGGGCAGGCGGGGGCAGATCGGGGTTGCCCAGTCCCAGGTCGATGATGTCCTTGCCCGCGGCACGCGCCGCTGCCCGCATGCCGTTGACTTCGGCGATGACATAGGGCGGCAGGCGCTTGATGCGGTAGAACTCGTCTTCCATGATACTGTTAAATCCAGATTTGACGGCACAATTGCCGCGAATACGTCTGTAAGTCGGATAAGCGCCGCTGGCAAATGGCGGATAGCTTGCTAGTATGGCCCTGCCTGAAGGGAAACATTGATGGCCGATTCCATAGATCCTGATTTCCTTGCCAACCTGCTCAAAAAACCTGCTGATGCTGTCCTGAAGCTGTTCGCCGGAGCCCTTCCGGGACTGGCCGAAAACGTCAACGCCAAGAACGGCGATATGGAACAATGGGGCAGTGTCGCGCAGCGGTTGCAGGCAATGTGGCTTGAATTCCAGCGTGACCATGCAGCGCAGATGGTTCAAAAAGCGCCAGGGATACTGACAGGTTCAACCAATTGGCTCGACTTGGCCCAAGGCTGGCTCAGGCAGATGCCGCTTGCCAATCCCGAAACCCAGAAACGGCTGTGGGATGATAGCCTTGCCATGTGGGAAGGTGTGTTGGGCCAGTATGGACTTGGTCCCAAAGCAGACGAAGCCAAGGATGGCTCTTATGCGCTGCCCCGCAAGGATCGCCGTTTTGCCGATCCCAAATGGCGCGAACAGCCGTTTTTCGCCTTGATTCATCAGACCTATCTGCTGCTGGCCGAGCAGATCATGGCGATGACGGACAAAATCGAGGGCGTGGACCCCGAAAAGCGCGAGCAGCTGCGCTTTGCCACCCGCACTTTGGTCGAAGCGCTCAGCCCCGCCAATATGCCGCTTACCAACCCAGTCGTGTTGCAGCGCACAATCGAGACGCGCGGTGAGAACCTGGTCAAGGGCATGGCGCATTTGTTGGCCGACATAAAACGCGGTCAGCTGACCCATGTTGACCCTGATGCATTTCGGCTGGGCGAGAATATAGCCGCCACGCCGGGCAAGGTGGTTCACGAAACTCGGCTTTATCAGCTGATCCAGTACAGTCCGACCACCGAAAATGTCCTGGAAGTGCCACTGGTAATCTTTCCGCCATGGATCAACCGGTTCTACATCCTTGACCTAGCCCCACAGAAAAGCCTGATCCGCTGGGCGGTGGAACAGGGGGTGAGCGTATTCGTTGTCTCGTGGAAATCGGCCGATGCCAGCATGGCCGATGTTATCTGGGACGATTACATCCGCGCCCAGATTGATGCGATCGGCACGGTCCGCGCCCGGCTGGGGGTAAAGGCCGTCCATACCATCGGCTATTGCGTTGCGGGCACTACCCTTGCCGCGACCCTGGCGCTGCTGGCTCGGCGGGGCGAGGCAGACAAGGTCAAAAGCGCCACCTTTTTCACAGCGCAGGTCGATTTCGAAAAGAGTGGCGAGCTCAAGGTCTTCATCGATGACAAGCAGCTGGCTAGCCTGTCCAAGCTTTCGGGCGAAAAAGGCTATGTTGATGGCCGTTACATGTCGATGGCGTTCAATCTGCTGCGCGGAAATGATCTGATCTGGAGCTATGTCGTCAACAATTATTTGCTGGGTGACGATTACCCGGCGTTCGATCTGCTCCACTGGAATGGCGACACCACCAATCTGCCGGCCAAGTGGCATATGTCCTATCTCAAAGATCTTTATCGCGATAACCGCCTGGTGGTGCCCGATGCGCTGAGCGCCGATGGCACACCGATTGATCTGACGCGGATCGAAACCCCCAGCTACATTCAGGCTGGCCGCGAGGATCACATCGCGCCGGCGGAGAGCGTGTGGCGGCTGACCCGGCATTTGCGCGGACCATGGACTTTTCTTCTGGCCGGATCGGGGCATATCGCCGGAGTAGTCAATCCGCCCTCTGCCAAGAAGTATCAATACTGGACCAACCCGGCGAAGACGGACAGCTATGCCGACTTTGTTACTGGCGCTGAGGAGACACCGGGCAGCTGGTGGCCGCACTGGATCAATTGGTTGCGGCAACAGGATAGCGGGGAAGTCCCCGCAATCGGCAAGCGCACGCCGGGTTCCAAGGGTGATAAAGTGCTGGAAGATGCCCCCGGAAGCTATGTTAAAACGCGCTAGATTAGTCACTTGGCTAATTTATGCTGCACTGCACAAAAACTCCTTGACTTCGCAGCTGCAATATCTATTTTGTGCAGTGCAACATAAATGGATCCGAAGGTCGGGCCCATTAGCGAAGGATACTCCCGATGGCCACTGCCACCGAAACCAAACTGCCCGAAGTAAAGGCTGATGCCGTGGCTGAGAAAGCCTATGCCGCTGCCGCCGAGAAGATCGAAACCGTAAAAATTGCCGTTGTCGCAGCGCCCGCCGCGATCAAGGCTCCGGCGATCAAGAAGGCTGCTGCCGTCAAGAAGACGCCAGTCGCCAAGAAGGCCGCCGCCGTTAAGGTAGCTGCCAAGAAGGCTCCCAAGAAAATTGCCGCCAAGAAGATCATCAAGGCGAAGGCGCCTGCCAAGGCCGCAGTCAAGAAGACCGCTTCCATTATCAAGTTCCCCACAATCTCACAGATCCCTACCATTTCACAGATCAAGGACAAGTTCATGGCTACCACCAAGACCCAGACCGAAGATTTCGCAGCCCGCATCAAGGACAGCGTCGCCGACGCCCAGGACCGCGCCAAGGTTGCTTACGACAAGAGCACTGTGGTGTTCGGTGATGTAACCGAATTCAGCAAGGGCAACGTCGAAGCTCTGGTCGAATCGGGCAAGATCCTCGCTGCTGGCCTGCAGGACATGGGCAAAGCCTATGTCGCTGAAGGCAAGAGCGCGATCGAAACCCTGACCGCCGACGTCAAGGAACTCGCCGCCGTCAAGTCGCCGACCGACTTCTTCAAGCTCCAGGGCGAAATGCTGCGTCGGAACTTCGACGCGGCGGTTGCAGCCGGTTCGAAGAATTCGGAAACTCTGGTGAAGCTCGCTGGCGACGCTTTCGCACCGATCTCGACCCGCGCCAGCCTGGCGATCGAAAAGGTCAAGCAGGCAGCCTGAACGCTGCCGCTTCTCACGCGCTGACGCCCCCTCCCTGTCAGCGCGTGAACCCAAAGAAGGGCCGGTCAGCAGTTGCTGTCCGGCCCATTTTTGTGTCTGTTAAGGATTATCGGGTCAGGAAGGCTTGTCCTGCCCCCTCTGCAATGCGATAATTTGATCCGATGTTGTCCCAAATTACCTTGTCCGACTTTGCCAGGCTCACTCCCAGATGCGGCGGTGAGGATGAAGATGGCGCGCCCGGCGGCGGCGGCAATGGTACGGGCCAGGATCAACTCGGCGTCGCCACCAAGACCCGCACCAAACCAAAAAAACCTAGCCAGTTCAAAGTTCTGCTTCTGAACGATGATTACACGCCGATGGAATTTGTGGTCTTGGTGCTCAAACGATTCTTCAATATGAACCTAGAGCAGGCAACCCGGGTGATGCTTCACGTCCATCAAAAAGGCGTCGGGGTTTGCGGGGTCTTTCCCTATGAAATTGCCGAGACCAAGGTGAATCAGGTGATGGATTTCGCCAAGCAGAACCAGCATCCGCTGCAATGCACGCTTGAGAAGGCTTGAGCATCCTTGCTGGCAGCCAGTGAACCGCCTAGGGCTGCGGGTCAGAACCGCACCAGCTTGTGACCTAAACCACCTGTGAAATTCCTGACCGCCACTGATCGATATATTTTCCGGCTGGTGGTGATGCCCATGCTGGCGGTGTTCGTTATTGCCGCCTCGCTGCTCGTGCTCGACAAGATGCTCAAGCTGTTTGACTTTGTCGCAACCGAAGGCGGGCCGGTCAGCGTTGTGTTCAAGATGCTGGCCAATCTGCTGCCCGAATATGCCAGCCTGGCCATCCCGCTGGGACTGATGCTCGGCATCCTGCTGGCGTTCAGAAAGCTTGCCACTTCCAGCGAGCTTGATGTGATGCGCGCGGTTGGGCTTGGTTATACACGCCTGCTGCGGGTGCCATATCTGATCACGATCACGCTGGCGGTGCTAAACCTGCTGATCGTCGGCTATCTCCAGCCGCTATCGCGCTATTATTACGAGCAGCTTCAGTTTGAACTACGCTCGGGCTCACTGGGCGCATCGATCAAGGTGGGTGAGTTCACCACGCTGAAAGACAAGATGGCGTTGCGGATCGAACAGAGCAACGAGGATGGCCGTGAACTGCTGGGCATATTTGCCCGGGTCAGCGGCGATCAGGGCCAGGTCCTTTCAATTTCAGCCCGTAAAGGCCGGTTTCTGGCGCTGAAAGATGCGCCCGATACCATCATACTTCGTTTGACCGATGGCCAGATCGTTCAGGACAATCCGGGAAAAAACCCCAGGGTGCTGAGCTTTTCGCAGCATGATTTGCCGATTGATCTGCCGTCGGTTGAGAAATTCCGCCAGCGCGGCGGCAAGGAGCGCGAGTATATCCTGCCCGAACTGCTCAGGATCGGCTGGGGCAAGGATGCCAGCGAGCAAGTCCGCAACGAAACCCGCGCCAGTCTCAATTACCGGATGGTCGAAGTGGTGATGATGCTGCTTTTGCCGCTGCTGGCAGTAGCGCTGGCGATCCCGCCAAAACGGTCCAGTTCGGCGCTTGGGGTGTTCGTTTCCATCGTCATGGTGGTCGCCTATCACAAGGTCAATGAATATGGACAAGCCGTAGCGGCGCTTGGCCGGGTCGATCCGCTGCTGGCGCTATGGGTGCCGTTCCTGCTGTTTTCCGGACTGATCCTGTGGATGTATTGGCGGGTTGCCTATGTTCCCGGAGGCCAGGCGATCGGCGGGCTTGAGCGGCTTGCCGCTGGTGCAGGCAAGTGGCTGCGGACGCTGACAAAGCGGCGTAAGCGGCAATCTGGGGCTATCTGATGCAGCTTGAATTCTTCCCCTCAAAAACGCTGACACTGTATCTTGCGCGGCTGTTCATCACCCGCATCCTGGCGGTCTTGCTGATGCTGGTGCTGGTGCTGCAAATGCTCGATCTGCTGTCCGAAAGCGGCAAGATTCTGGGCTATCCCGGCAATGGCGAGGCGCAGCTGTGGGAATATGTCAGCATGCGAACCCCGCAGCTGATCGCCCGGTTTCTGCCCTATTCGGTGCTGCTCGCAACGATCATCACGCTGGCCACATTGAACCAAAACAGCGAGGTGGTGGCGATGAAGGCGGCAGGGCTTTCCGCGCATCAAGTGCTGGCCCCGCTGCTGCTGTCAGCACTGGTCGTGTCGGGCATCAGCTTTGTGTTCAACGAGCGCGTTGTCACCCGTGCTACTGCAACTTTGAAGGCGTGGACCGCGGTTGATTATGCCCCGATCCCCAAGCAATCGGGGGTTCGCTACAATATCTATCTGCGCGATGGGCCGAATATTCTGACCGCCGGATCACTGACAGGTTCGGGCGATGCGATCAGGATGGAAAACGTCACCTGGTATCGCCGAGACGGGGCGGGGATGGTGGTCGAACAGACCCGCTCCGCCCATGCAACCTATGCCAGACCGGGCTGGCTGCTGGAAGCGCCGCGCCGGTTCGAGGTGAAAACCACCATGGAGACGCCGCTGGCCCCGCTGATAGTGGCCATAGGTGTCACTCCGGCTCAGATCGCGCTCAGCAGCAATGATGCCGATGCGCAAAATTTGTTCGAGCTGTCGCGGACCATTTCGGCGATGAAAGCTGCCGGCCGCCGCACCAGCGAACTGGAGGGCAAATGGTGGCACAAGATCTCTGGGCCACTGGCCGCGCTGCTGATGCCTCTGCTGGGAGCGGTGGCAGCGTTCGGCCTTGCCCGTTCCGGCCAGCTCCTGATCCGCTCGATCATCGGCATGTCGCTGGGCTTTGCCTATTTCGTGATCGACAATGCCGCGCTCGCCATGGGCAACTTCGGCGGCTACCCCCCGCTGATCGCCGCCTGGGCACCGTTCCTGCTGTTCGCGATGGTGGGCGAGACCGTGCTGGTGCGGACCGAGGAATGAAGGCCGCATGACCAATCCCGACATCTTCCTCTCCTACAACCGCGAGGACGCGGCGGTCGCAAAGCGCTTTGCCGATGCGTTTGCGGCTGAGGGGCTGGAGGTGTGGTGGGACACCGCGCTGCGTTCGGGCGAGGCTTATGACGAGGTGACCGAGGCGGCCTTGCGCGGGTCGAAGGCGGTGGTGGTGCTGTGGTCCCCCCGCTCGGTGGTCTCGCGCTGGGTCCGGGCAGAGGCGACGATTGCGGATCGGTGCAAGACTTTGGTGCCGGTGACGATCGAACCGTGCGAACGCCCGATCATGTTTGAGCTGACCCAGACGGCGGAGCTTTCGCACTGGGCGGGGGATACGGGCGACCGGGCGTGGTTGGCGTTCCTGTCGGACGTTAACCGGTTCGTTACGAAGGGCGGCCTGGTGCCAAGCACCGCGCCTCCGCCAATAATCGCACCAGCGCCGATCCCGAGCGACACTGCGCCGAAAGCCAGACTCCAGCGCGCGCGGCCATCGGTTGCAATCCTGCCCTTCACCAACCGCTCCGAAGAGCGCACCGATGCGGTGTTCGCGGGCGGCATGGTCGAGGATATTGCAGGTGCCCTGTCGCTTGGGCGCGGGCTCAAGGTGATTTCGCAGGGCGCCACTATGGCCTACCGCGACAACACCTCGAACTTGCGTGCCATCGGCGAGGAACTGGGCGCGAAATACATCATGGAGGGAAACGTCCGCCGCGTCGGCGCGACCCTGCGGGTCACCGCGCAGCTGGTCGAGGCGGCAAACGGCGCGATCTTATGGACCCAGAAGTTCGACCGGCCGCTGGCCGAGCTGGCCGAACTGCAGGAGGAACTAGTCGAGGAAGTCGCCGCGCATCTTGGCGTGCAGATCCAGAAGGTGGAAATGGAGCGCGCGCTGCGCAAGCCCGGAGACATCACCGCGTGGGAAGCGATGATGCGATCTTGGGCTGCCTATGCCCGGCTAACCCCTGAAAATATGATGATTGCTGTGAGCGAAGCGCGCCGTGCCGTTGCGCTTGCCCCTGACTATGCCGTGGCGCGCGGGACACTAGCAATGGCGCTGGGACTGTTGTTCAGTCACACCGGGTATCGCGATCAGGCGCTGATCGACGAAGCAATGGGTCATGCAGAGGCGGCACTCGCTTTGAATCCGGACAATGCCACGGTGCTGTTCCAGGTCGCCAACACCTATATCCAGTCTGGGCGAATGGTAGATATGCTAGCGCTTGCCGAGCGCGCGGTTGAGATCAATCCCAATCTAGTCGATGCGCGGCAGGCATTGGCGGCCGGGCTGATGTATGACGAGCGCTATGATGAAGCACTCGCCCAGCTGGCCGAGGGAGACCGGCTTGCGCCGCGCGCGTTTCAGCAAGTGATCGCTTTGGGGCATCGCTGCTGGGCCCTTTACGGGGTTGGCCGGGTCGAAGAGGCACTGGCCATAGTCAGCGAATATTTGCGGTTGCAACCTACCGGGCGCTACCCGCTGTTTACGCGCGCGGTGTTCCTGCAGCATCTTGGCCTCGCCGAGGAAGCGCAAGCAGCAATCAGTACGATCCGCAAGATGGTCCCGGGCGAACCGCTCGAACTGTGGATTGCACTCATTCGCGGAATGTACATGTCCGCGCCGATCAAGCAGGCGTTTGAAGCGCATTTCACAGCTGCGTGGAACGCAACTCCGCAGGACAGCGCAGCATGACCACCACCCCACCCGACGGCCTGTTCCCCCTTACTCAGGACACCATCGACACTGCGTTCGATTTTGTATTCGCGCCGTGGGTCAAGGAGCTGGGGCTAACCGATTTCGTGGTCCGCGAAGGGTTTGTCTCAATGCGATTGCCGCTGAATGATCGGCTGAAGTTCTTTTCTGGCACGGTCTGCGGGCAGGCGCTGATGGCAGCCATCGATACGGTTGCCAGCATGGCCGTCTCGACCGGGCCGCGTCTTGCCAAGGGCACCGTCTATCAACACACCCACTTCCTGCGCCCCGCTGTGAACGACGATTTTCTTATCGCGGCAACGGTCAAACGCTTTGGCAAGGCCAGTTGCTATGTCGATTGCAGCGTCAGCTTTGTCGGCTCTGGCGAGCTGGTCGCCCATGCGGTGCTGGAATTCGCCTTTTAGCGCAACTTCATCGTGCTGCGCGCCAGCCGCTCCAGCAGCGGGAACAGGCCGGGATAGTTCGCCTTTTCGTAAGTCGATCCTGCGCCAAGCTGCGCTGCCAGTCGCCGATGCGCCTCGGCCAGCGCGTGATAGGGCAGGCTGGGCAGCAGATGATGCAGCGCGTGATAACGCAGCCCCACCGGCGCCCAGATTTCAGCCAATGCGCCCGGCGGCGGGACGTTGACTGAATCGAGATATTGCGCGGTTACCGTCATCGCTTCGCCGTCGTTCTGCCACAGATGCGCCACCAGGGTGCGCAGCTGGTTGAACACGGCAGTGCCGGCGATAACCGCCAGACCAATCGCCAGCGGCCGCCAGTCCCACAGCAGCGCACTGGCAATCAGGAAGATCGCCCACAGCGATGCCCCCAGTTCCTGCCAGAACACCATCCGGGCGAATGCGCCTTCGGGCGGGCGGCGGCGGAAATCGGGGTTGATCGATAGCGAGGATGCGCGGGCCCACAGCAGGCGGCGCAGCGGCGGGATCACCGCGCCCAGCGGCACCAGCACGGCGCAGCGCAGCAGCAAGGCGGGTGGCAGCAGCGTCGCAACCAGCGCAAAACTCGGCAGCGACCACGGCTTCATCAGAGCAAGAGGGAGATACTCCGGATCCTCCGCCGTGCCATAACGGGTGCGGGCATGATGCAGCGGATGGACCCCTTCATACATGAACGAGGGGGTGAGCATCGGAATCCCTACAGCCAAATTCCACACCGCCCTGAAGCCGGGCAGGGCTTGCTCATGGATATGGCTCAGCTCGTGAATGAACAGCAGTGCCCGGTACAGCGTCAGTGCCGCCACAATGCCCGAACATACCGCCAGCCAGGGATTATCAAGCAAGATCGCGCCTGCCAGCGCCGCATAGCCGGTGCCAGCCGAAAGCAGCATGTCCGTCCAGTAGATTGCAGGCCGGGCCGCCGTAAGATCACGGGTCAGCTCTACAGCGGCGCGCAGCATCGCCTTGTCATCGGGGATTTTCCCGGTCTTGCTGGCGGACGCAGCCTTGGCCGAGGTGGCGGCGGATTTGTCGATGGCTTCATAGGCAGTCATGCAATCGTTCCAAATGACCCTTGCCGGAATTGCCTTCCGGCTGAATTATCCATGTCGCAATGGTCCGCGATGCTTGGCTTGGCAAGCAGCAGGGGCCATAGGCAATGCTGACTAGACCGCAACAAAGGCAAGATCGTGGCTCAGACACAGATAATCGTCTCCCCCGTCAGCGGCAAGGCCGACCTCAAGGCATTTATTGATCTGGCCTGGACGCTCTATGCCGATGATCCCAACTGGGTGCCGCCAATCCGCGCCGAAGTGGTGGAAGCAATTACCCCGGGCAAGAACCCGTTTTTTGAGCATGCCACCTACCAATACTTCCTGGCGCGGCAGGGTGGCATGGTTGTCGGGCGGATTTCGGCACATTTCGATCACCTTGCTCTAGCTCAGCCCGCTGAACAGGGTATGGGACCGGGCACTGGCAATTGGGGCCTGATGGAGGCGGCGGACGAAAACGCAGCGCAGGCCTTGATCGCCGCCGCCGAAGGCTGGCTGCGTGAACACGGCATGACCCGGGTGCTAGCCCCGATGAGCCTGTCGGTGTGGGAGGAACCCGGCCTGCTGATCAAGGGCCACGATCATCCGCCAACGGTAATGATGGGGCATCACAAGCCCGCATATCAGGGCTGGATCGAGGCGTTGGGCTATAGAACCGCCAAGAATCTCTATACCTACGAGCTGGACATCACCAAAGACTTCTCCCCCCTGCTCCAGCGGATCATTGCCTCGGGCGAGAAGAACCCCCGGATCCGGATCCGCAATGTGGATCTGAAGAATTTTAATGCCGATGCGCGCACCATCCTCGATATTCTTAACGATGCCTGGTCAGACAATTGGGGCTTTGTGCCGATCACCGACAGCGAAGTTGCCTATACCGCCAAGAAGCTGAAACCCCTTGTGCGCGAGGATCTGATCCGGATCGCCGAGCTGGACGGTGAGCCGGTGGCATTTATGATGACGCTGCCCGACGCCAACCAACCGATCAAGGCAATTGGCGGCAGGCTGTTCCCGTTCGGCTGGGCCAAGCTGCTATGGTGGCTGCGCAAGCCGACCAATGCCGATATGCGGGTGCCGCTGATGGGGGTGAAAAAGCACCTGCAAAGCTCGCGCCTGGCCAGCCAGCTCGCCTTCATGATGATCGAATATATCCGCCGCGCTGCGGTGACAGAATATGGCGGAACCCGAGGTGAAATCGGTTGGATTCTTGACGACAATCAGGGAATGATCGCGATTGCCGATGCAATCGGCACCGTCGTCAACAAGGAATATAGAGTTTACGACAAGGCGCTCTAATCGCTGGATTTTCTGTCAACCGTCGCAGTCACCGCTACGTCCATCGTAACATTGCCAACCGTTCGCATAATGTCAGGCAGCACCTCAACCGCCACCAGCAGCGCCAGCGGACCAATCGGCACACCCATCGCCAGCGCAATCGGCCCGATCGAAGACACGAAGCTGATCGCGCCGGGCAAGGATGGCGCGCCCAGCGTCGTCAGAAGCGCGACAACAACCCCGGCAGCAAGAACTTGCGGCGTCAGCACAATTCCTGACATTTTCGCTACATAGATCGCAACCGCCAGGTTCATCGCCGGGCCGGTCGCGCGGAACAGGGCAACCGCCAGCGGCAGGACAAATTCCCCGCTACTTTCGCGCAAGCCCAGGTTCTTGCACGAGACAAGCATGGCCGGAACACTCGCCAGCGACGATTGGGTGGAAATCGCCACCGCCTGCGCGGGAAGCATGGCGCGGGCGAATGCACCCAGCTTCTGGCGCGCTCCGATCGCGGCCAGGCCATAAGCAGCCAGCAGCACCACCAGCCCGATCAGCGCGACCAGCGCGATGTAATGCGCCAAGGCACCGATTGCCGCCGCCCCGCTTTGCAAGGCAACCGCCAGCGCCAGCGCAAACACGCCTATCGGTGCCAGCCACAGCACCCAGCCGATGATCACCATCATCGCGCCAGCTATTCCATCGAACAACACGGACAATGACTGGCGCGGCGCTGTGGGAAGTCTGGTGATAGCAACAGCAAACAGCGCGAAAAACAAGATCATCGGCAAAATTGCGTCACCTGCAGCAGCGGCAAAGACATTAGACGGGACCAGCGAATTGAGAAACTGTTCGATTCCCGGCACCGCTGGCAAGTCAGTCTTGGCCAAGCCTTCGCGCAATGCTTGCGCAGCGCCAGCTGGTATCGGGAAAGCGTCAAGCAACAACGGCATTACGGCGGCCGCCATCAGCGTGCCGCTGACCAGTACCGCAAAGAACAGCCCCAGCGTCCGCTTGGCCATGGCCCCGGCTTGGGCTGCTGCAATCGTTCGGACAATCCCGATCACCAGCAGCGAGGCAACCAGCGGAACGATAGTCATCTGGAGGCTTTTGAGCCACAGCCCGCCCAAAGTGGACGACCATTTGAGCAAGTTCGCCGCCCAGGCGCTACCCCCCAAAAGCAATCCCAGCGCCAATCCGCCCGCCAGCCCGCCCAGCGTCCAGCCAGCCGGAACCCGCACATCGGGCAGTGACATGCCAGTCGATACAGTTTCGCTCATCAAGCAACTCCGCGTTCGTTTGCAGGCGTGACATTAGCGGCCTCGTGCGACATAGCAATTTTGAAGAAAATCAGTGTTACGAGACCAAACTATGGGACGGCAGTTTTTCGGCACCGACGGCATTCGCGGGCGCACCAATGCCGGTGTGATGACTGCTGCCACCGCAATGAAGGTTGGTCAGGCGGCTGGCACGCACTTCTTGCGCGGAAGCCACAGGCACCGGGTGGTAATCGGCAAGGATACCAGGCTGTCTGGCTATATGCTGGAAAGCGCACTGGTGGCAGGCTTCACCAGCGTGGGCATGGATGTGGTGCTGCTGGGCCCGATGCCGACCCCTGCGGTCGCGCTGCTGACGCGCGAGATGCGGGCTGACGTGGGCGTTATGATCTCTGCCAGCCATAACCCTTATGAAGACAATGGCATCAAGCTGTTCGGCCCCGATGGCTTCAAGCTTTCGGATGAGGATGAGCTGGCGATCGAGGCTATGATTGGCGCAGAGCAACCGCTGGCCGCTGCCCCTGAGATTGGCCGGGCCCGCCGGATCGACGATGCCCGCGGGCGCTATATTCATGCCGTCAAAAGCTCGCTGCCCGATGATATCCGGCTCGATGGCCTGAAAATCGTGGTCGATTGCGCCAATGGCGCAGCCTATCAGGTCGCCCCTTCCGCCATATGGGAGCTGGGTGCCGAGGTGATCGCCATAGGGGTGACCCCCAATGGCAAGAACATCAATGACAAGGTCGGATCGACCCACCTTGATCTGATCAAGGAAACCGTGGTCGCCAGCGGCGCTGACATCGGCATCGCGCTGGATGGCGATGCTGATCGGCTGATCGTGGTCGATGAACGGGGCCAGACGGTCGATGGCGATCAACTGATGGCGCTGATCGGCAGCCAATGGGCCGCGCAGGGGCGGCTGACTGGCGGCGGCGTGGTTGCAACGGTGATGTCAAACCTGGGGCTGGAGCGGTTCCTGGCGGGGCAAGGGATTGATCTGATCCGCACCAAGGTAGGTGATCGCCATGTGCTGGAGGCGATGAAGGCGGGCGGCTATAATGTCGGCGGCGAGCAATCGGGGCATATGATCCTGCTCGATCACGCCACCACCGGTGATGGAACGATTGCCGGGCTGCAAGTGCTGGCGGCGCTGGTCAAATCGGGCAAGCGGGCGAGTGAGCTGCTCCATCTGTTCGATCCGGTGCCGCAATTGCTCCGCAATGTTCGCTTTGCTGGAGGAAAGCCTTTGGAGAACGCCAAGGTTCAGGCGGTGATCGCCGCTGCCGAGGCGCAGCTGGCGGGCAAGGGCCGGCTGGTGATCCGCCCCTCCGGCACTGAACCCGTGATCCGCGTTATGGCTGAGGGCGACGATGCGGGCGAGGTTGAAGCCGTGGTCGATGCGATCTGCGCGGCAGTTCAAGAGGCAGTGTTATAATGTTAGAAATGCGCCCCGATTGCGAACGCTGCGGCAGCGATCTTCCCGCCGAGGCCCCCGGAGCCTTCGTCTGCTCGTTCGAATGCACGTTCTGTGCGAGTTGTGCCGAGGCGCTGGATGATTGCTGCCCCAATTGCAGCGGCGAGCTGGTGGACCGGCCGACGCGAGCATTGCGGCACCACGCGAAGTCTCCGCCATCGACTGCGCGGAAATTCAAGGGGTGAGGGTAGCGCGCGTGGGTAGTCAAGCTCCGGCTGGGGGGGGGGATTTACCAGGTGCGCGCATTGTGATGTTTTCGGATCAAGCGCCCCGCGGCAGGTCGGGTTGCGGTAAGGCTTACCCCCCAGCCTCTCCATCGGGGGGGCGGGCCG
>JANMNP010000004.1:0-17945 GCA_031374105.1 Novosphingobium sp. | reverse complement strand
GGCGCTGGTTCAGGACGATATGAAAAAGCTGATCGCCTATTCCTCCGTCGCCCATATGGGGATCGTCACGGTCGGGCTGTTCGCCTTCAATGTGCAGGGGCTGGAAGGCACGATGATCGTCATGCTCAGCCACGGGCTCGTCGCGGGGGCATTGTTCCTTGGCGTCGGGGTTATCTACGATAGGTTGCACACCCGTGAGATTGACCGTTACGGCGGGCTGTCGATCAACATGCCGCAATATGCGCTGTTTTTCATGCTATTCACCATGGCCTCGGTCGGCCTGCCCGGGACCAGCGGCTTTGTTGGAGAGTTTCTTGCATTGGCCGGAATCTATCAGGTTTCCAGTTGGGTAACGCTGGTCTGCACCACCGGGATCATCCTCGGCGCGGCCTATATGCTGTATCTTTACGCGCGGGTTTTCTTCGGTGTTCAGAAGAACGCCGATGCCGCCGCGATGCCTGATCTTGATAAGCGCGAATGGTCTATGATGGCCGCGCTGGCTGCCGTGGTGCTGTGGATGGGGGTCTATCCCGAAAGCTTCCTCGCCCCGATGCGCAGTGACATCGCCGCGCTTGATGCAAGGCTTGCGCGGGCAAGGCCCGAAGGCGATGCGAAACTCAAGCTGGGGGAGCCAAAGAAAATCGAAGCTGCAGAAGCACATGAGGGGGCGCACTGATGGACTGGGGCCATTCACTACGCCTTGTTGCGCCCGAGGAATTGCTGAGTATTTCAGGACTTATCCTGTTGCTGGTTGCGGCTTGGGCGGGTGACAAGGCGGCCCGCGCGATCAGCATCGTAGCAGTCGCGGTGCTTGCGGCTTGCGCATTTCTCGTCGCGCCGGCGCTTTGCAATGGCGCGATGGGACCGGAAACCGTGGCCTTCTTCGGCCAGTATCAGGCTGACGCTTTCGCCAGTTTTGCCAAGCTGCTGATCTATACCGCTGCAGCCGCTTCGCTGATCGTTGCCCCTGCCTTCTTTGAGCGGATGGGGGCAATGCGCGCCGAATATCCCATCCTGATCCTGTTTGCTGTGCTCGGCATGGGGATAATGGTTTCGGCGACGGACCTGATCACGCTCTATATCGGCCTGGAACTCAATTCGCTCGCTGCCTATGTTCTCGCCGCCTTCCTGCGCAACAATGAACGCTCGGCCGAAGCAGGCCTCAAATATTTCGTGCTTGGCGCGCTGGCCAGCGGGATCTTGCTGTTCGGGATGAGCCTGACCTATGGCTTTACCGGGACCACCAGCTTTGCCGGGATCAATCACGCACTGGACGCAGGCCTTTCTCAAGGGGCGCTGTTCGGGATTGTGTTCATGCTGGCGGGGCTGGCTTTCAAGATCAGTGCCGTGCCGTTCCATATGTGGACGCCAGACGTCTATGAGGGTGCACCAACCCCGGTCACCATGTTCTTCGCCTCTGCGCCCAAGGTTGCGGCGCTGGCGCTGACCATGCGGGTTACGCTGGTTGCCTTTGCAGGGCAGGCAGCCGAGTGGCAGCCGATCATCATTTTCGCCGCGCTGGCCTCAATCGTGGTCGGCGCGCTGGGGGCGATTGGTCAGAAAAACATCAAACGCCTGCTGGCCTATTCATCGATCAACAATGTCGGCTTTGTGCTGATCGGCCTCGCCGCCGCGACCCCGCAGGGTGCGGCGGCGATGCTGGTTTATCTGGCTATCTATGTGGCGATGACCGTCGGCGGATTTGTCGCGGTGCTGATGCTAAAGGATGCCGACGGCAATCCGGTTGAAGACATCGCTGATCTTGCCGGGCTTTCACGCCACCGAAAAGTCCTCGCCGTCTGCCTTGCCATGATCATGTTCAGCCTGGCCGGTATCCCGCCGCTGTTCGGCTTCTGGGGCAAGTTCGTCGTGTTCCAGGCGGCGGTGCAGGCCGGGTTGGTTCCGCTTGCGGCCATCGGGATTGCAGCTTCGGTGATCGGGGCGTTCTATTATCTCAAGATCGTCAAGATCATGTATTTTGATGAGCCTGCGAACAAGATCACTGGCCGCAGCGATTGGGCGCATCAGGCGCTGCTGGCGCTGGCGGCGTTGTGCATTTCTCCGCTGGCTTATCTGTTGACCCGGCAATTGGGTGATCTGGCACAAGCTGCGGCGATTTCCTTGTTTCATTTCGCCTGATTTCATCAGCTTGATCGAAACAATCGACATTACCGGATCGACCAATGGTGATCTTGCGGTGCGCCTTGCAGCGGGGGATCAGATTGGTGAGGGTTTCTGGCTGATCGCTGACAGGCAAAGCGCCGGACGCGGGCGGCAAGGGCGGGTCTGGTCCGATGGGGCGGGCAACTTCATGGGCTCAACCGTGGTCCGGCTTGGACCCGGTGATCCTCCGCCCGGCACGCTGGCTCTTCTGGCGGGATTGGCGCTGCATGAGGTGGTGACAAACCGGCTGTCCCCGCCGCAGCGCGCCGAGTTGAAATGGCCGAATGATTTGATGATTGGATCGGCAAAACTGGCCGGCATTTTGATGGAGCGGGTTGGCGAGGCGGTGATAATCGGCATTGGCGTCAATCTTGCCGCCGCTCCCCAATTGCCAGACCGGGCGACTATCGCACTCGCCGCCTTTGGCCCAGCGCCGGACCGGGATCAGTTCGCGGCTGATCTGGCGCAGCAGTTTGCAATCGATCTGGAGCGCTGGCGCAGCTATGGGCTGGGGCCAGTAATTGCCCGCTGGCTTGCAGTAGGGCACCCGATCGGTGCGCCGCTGGAGGTTGGAGAGCCAGGCGAGCTGAAGCTGGCTGGTGCATTCGCTGGCCTGACTGCGGAGGGAGCCTTGCAGCTTCGCTTGGCGGACGGAACGTGCCATGTCATCCACGCAGGCGAAGTGCGCCTTGCTGATTCAAACTGAAACGGGACGGAAAGCCATGCTGCTCGCCATCGATGTCGGCAACACCAATGTCGTTTTCGCGTTGTTTGACGGCCTCGCCATCAAGGCGCGCTGGCGCATCGCTACCGATCCTCGCCGTACGGGTGATGAATATGCGGTCTGGCTGATGCAGCTCCTGACAATCGAGGGGTTCAAGCGTGAGGATGTGAGCCAGACCATCATTGCCACGGTGGTCCCGCGCGCACTTCATAATCTTAACGTGCTTGTCTCAAAATATTTCGGGCATGAGCCCCTTGTCGCCGGGCTCGCACCAGCCGATTACGCCATCGACATTGATGTCGATGAGCCGCGCTCACTGGGAGCAGACCGCGCGGTCAATACAATAGCGGCTCACGCCAAATATCCCGGCGATCTGATCGTGGTCGATTTCGGGACGGCGACAACCTTTGACGCGATTGACTGCAACGGTGCCTACAAGGGCGGGATCATCGCCCCCGGCATCAATTTGTCGCTCGACGCGCTGGTTGGCAATACCGCCAAACTGCCGCGAATTGCGATCGAGGCCCCGCGCAACAGCAGCGTGATTGGCCGTAATACTGAGGATCAGATGTTGATTGGCGTTTTCTGGGGTTATGTTGCGATGATGGAAGGGCTGATTGCCCGGATGCGGGCAGAGATCGGCCGCCCGGCCAAGGTGATAGCCACTGGCGGGCTTGCCGTGCTGTTCCATGCGCATACTGATATCTTCGATACGGTCGATAATGACCTCACTCTTGACGGTTTGGCCTTGCTGGCCGAGCGGGCGGCCACACGGTGAAGCAATCTCACAAGCCAGGTAAAGAACTGCTGTTTTGCGCGCTTGGTGGCTCGGGCGAGATTGGGATGAACGTCAATCTTTATGGCTGCGATGGCAAATGGCTGATGGTCGATCTGGGAATGACCTTCAGCGGTAATGAGTATCCCGGTGTCGAGCTGGTGTTCGCTGATCTCGATTTCATCGAAGAGCGCGCCAAAGACCTTATCGGCATTGTCCTGACCCATGCGCATGAAGACCACATCGGCGCTGTACCCTATTTCGCACAAGAACTGGGTGTTCCGCTTTATGCAACGCCGTTTACCGCGCGGCAGGTGCAGAACAAGCTGGATGAGGCGGGGATTACCAGGGAGGTGAAGCTCAAGGTGATCGATCACCTCGATCGGTTCCAGCTTGGCCCATTCGGGATCCGTTATGTCCCGCTGGCCCACTCGATTGCCGAGGGGAATGGTCTGCTGATTGATACGCCCTATGGCAACATCTTCCACACCGGCGACTGGAAGCTGGATCCCGAGCCACTGATCGGTGTGCCAACATCGCAAGCAGAACTGACCGCAATCGGCGATGAGGGCGTGTTGGCGCTGGTCTGCGATTCGACCAATGTGTTCAATCCCGAGTCTTCTGGATCAGAAGGTGATGTTTATCGCGGGCTCCTGGCCGAGGTGGCCAAGCACAAGGGCCGCCGGGTGTTGGTCACGACATTCGCGTCAAACGTCGCGCGGTTGCAGACTCTGGGAAATGTCGCGCGCGAAAGCGGGCGCAAGCTGTGCGTGGCCGGGCGCTCTTTAGATCGGATCATTGCGACGGGTAAGGCTAGCGGCTACCTCAAAAAGCTGCCGGAGATCGTCGATTATGATACGGCGATGCGCCTGCCGCGCGGTGAGGTGCTGATCATGGCAACTGGCGGGCAGGGCGAAGATCGCGCGGCATTGTCGCGGATTTCGCAAGGCAACCATCAGATCAAGCTGGAGTCCGGCGATGTCGTGCTGTTCTCCAGCCGCCAGATCCCCGGCAACGAAATCGCGATTGGTCGGATCCAGAACCGACTGGCGTTGCAAGACATCACAATCGTCACTGACAGGCAGAGCTATATTCATGTCTCCGGCCATCCCGGACGGCCTGAGCTGGAGGCGCTGTATGGGTGGATCAGGCCAGAAATCCTCGTGCCAGTGCATGGCGAAATCCGGCACATGAAAGAGCAGGCGCGGCTTGGCAGTGCTTGTGGCATTCCCAAAACCCTGTTCCAGAAGAACGGTGATCTGGTGCGGCTTGCGCCGGGAAAGCCGGGCAAGATTACCGAGGTCCGCAACGGCCGTCTCCTTCTTGATGGTGATGTCATCATTCCTGCTGATGGCGAAGCGATGGTGATGCGGCGGCGACTGGCGCAAAGCGGCCTTGTGATTGTTGCACTGGATGGCAACGGTGGAGCGCAGGTAGCTGGTATCGGGCTGCCACTTGACGAGGATTATGATGCCTTTGTTGTCGAAGCAGAAGGCGATGTCTCCGCCGCCTTGGCCAAGCTGAAAGCGGCAGACCGCCAGGACCGCGCACTGGTGATTGAGGCCGCGCGCCTTGCCGCACGGCGCGCAGCCGCGCGCTGGTCGGGCAAGAAGCCGCAAGTTCAAGTGATGCTGCCAGAGGACTGAGCGATGAAATGGACCTCGATTATCGCGATCTATTCCCTGTTCTGGGTAATGTCAGCGTTTTTGGTGCTGCCGTTTGGTGTGCGCACGCACGAAGAGGCCGGGATTGATACGATCCCCGGACAGGCTGACAGCGCCCCGGCAAATTACCAGCCTGCCAAAATAGCCAAGCGCGCGACCTTGCTTGCCTTGGCCTTGTTTGCGTTGTTCTACGCCAATTATGTCAATGGCTGGGTGACGGCCAAGGATATGGATTTCACCGGCGGCCCACCAAACCTGGATGGCAGTAAAATCCCAGACGGCACCAGAAGCTAATTGCGAAGCCTCTCGATCGATTGGGCCAATGCTACATAAAGCTTGCCCATATCAGATGACAGCAGCGTCACCCCCAGAGCATGACCATCGCGGGTCGATAGTACCTGCCGCAGCATCGCCTCGAAATCATGGATGTAGCGGCTGACGTGATCGCGGAACTCGCTGTCATTCTCATAGATTTGCACAACAGCTTTCGCCTCTGGATTGTCCAGCAGGCGCACGGCGCGGCGGGTGAAGACCCCCCGATCTCCGCGCAGATAGGATGCCCAGGCGGTGTCTGTAACGTCGCTCGATATGGCCTTTGCGATATCAATTGCGTTCGAATTCAATGATTCGGTAATCAGCGCGACCCGGCGCGAAAAGTCACTGTCGACCTGCTCTTCGGCGCGGTCCCGGGCTTGAGAGACACGACGCTCAAGATTTCCGGCAAGCTCGTTGACCTTGGCCAGCTGGTCACGCAGCTGGATTGCGGCCTCGCGGCTCACGCCCGCAGCATGCGAAGCTGCCTGCTCCAATTGGCCGATCGATTCGGCGGTTCGCGCGCGCATTGCCTTTTCAATAGCCGCGCCACTTTCATCACCAAGCCGCTCTGCAAGTGCGCTTACAGAAGCGGCGCTGATCTGCTCAATGCCTGCAACCGCATCGCGGGCTGATCCAGCCAAAGCTTCGATCGCATTACGCAGCGCTGTTTGTGAATTATCTGCGAGCAACTGGCTGTTGTTTTGAACCGCTTCAAGCGATTGGCGCATGTGATCGAGTGATGCTGCCTGCGCGGCAGTGCGCTCGCCCAGTCCGGCATGAAGCTGGTCCAGTTCGCCAAAGGTTGCAGCCAGCCCATCATGGCTTGCAATCACGTAGTTGGACAAAGCCTCGCCGCGAGCCTCAGCATCGGTGACAGTATCGCGCAACGCCATCGCGCGGATTTCAAGATCCGTTAGTTTGCGCTCGCTCACGCTCATTGCGGCTGGCAGTTCCACTGTGCTGTGATTGACACTGGCCTGGATCAATTCAAGCAGCCGGACGCTGCTGTCAGTCAAGCCGGCAATTACGGTGTCCGTACCGGCCAAGGCGTCTTGGCTTGCCGACAGGCGTTCAGCCAAAGCGGTCAGGCTGGCCGCAATCGCGGCCTCTGCATTGCTGCCATGCGTGCCAACATTAACCAGCTGTTCGGCAAAGCTGGAAAGTTGTGCCGATATGGTTTCACTGTGGCTTATCAAGCGGCGCGTATGGCTTTCCTGTTCGAGGTGCCGAGCCGAAACTTCCTGATCGAGCGTGGCAAGCTGCTGTGTCAGGCGAGCCATGAATTGCACATTCCGTGCGTCGGAATCAACCTGACGGCGCTCAATCTCCTCATCAAACAGCCGGTCGCGTTCGGATAGCCGGGCATCCAGCTGCTCAGCCTCATGTGACAGCGTGCCCAAGCGATTCTGCGCAGATTCCATCGCCTTTTGGTCAATCTCGGCGACTTGACCGATGGCGTTCCGCAAATCCGCTTCGAGCTGTTCAACCGCACGATGCCAGGCTTCAAGCGCCTGACTTTCGCCATCACGCAGTGCCCGGGCAATGGTTGCACCTTCATCGCGCAGCGAGCCAAGCCGGGCGCGGAGCGATGTGATGCTCTCCGCCTCATGCCCGTCAAGCGTATGGCGGACGTGTTCAAGCTCTTCGACCAGTGCTGATGCACGGCTGCGGATCGCGGCCAAGGCATCCACTTCATGGCCATCGAGCTGGGTGCGGAACTCAGCTCCACGTTCTGTCAATTCAGCAAAGCGAGCGGCAGCGATCTGTTCCAGCTGGCTAGATTGCAGGGTAAATTCGCCCAACGCCCCATCGATGGTGGAGCGCAGTGAAATCACCTGACGTTCGCTGGCCTGTCCAAATTCATTGAGCCGTTTGAAGCCGCCGATCAGGTCTTCCAGCTGGCCGTGGGCTGCGCGGCCCGCATTGGCGATATTGTTGGTAACGTCCTTGGCCGAGCTGGCAATTACAGGCAACTGACCGCGCAACTTCTCCATATTATCGAGCGCAGAGGCGCTGACGGTCCCAATCGTATCGAGGCGAGCACCATTGTCTGTAATGAGGCCGTTCAGTCTGTCGGCGTGTTGTGAAAGCCGTTCCGCCGCCAAGCGGCCAAGCGATTCCAGATCGCGTGATTGTGACGCGACGAACTCACGTGCGAGGCTAAGCTCGCGGTTGACGGCCGTGAGCCGGACCTCCAGTCTGGCGGATTCGTCCCCCAGCAAACGGGCGACGTCGCCAAAACGTGAGGCTTCGCGGTGGCTACTGCGCATCGCCAGCAACCATGCGACGCAGACCAGCAGGACTGGCATTGACCAGTCGCGGACCCAGCCTAGCCATTGATCCGGGGTTCCACCACCCAGGATCGCGGCGCGATTTACCCAGCCAAAAAAACCAGTCCATCCCAGGATCGCTGCAATAGTGAGCGTTGGGAAAATGAAGGCCGCCCAGTCGCGCCCCGGGCTGGGCGGTTCATCCAGCCACTCGTCATCCAAAGCCAGCGGAGCCTCAGCCTCAGCAGACAGCAACACTTCTTCGGGCGGAGATTCCTGTCCGCCTGATCCGATAGCGACAATGCGCGTTTCCCCAGTCATGGCGGCAAGATACCACGGATTGGCCCAGGATAAACCCCGTCTTAACCAAATCAACCTACGAGTCAGTCGCATGGCATATGAAGCAGGACCACTGGACGCCACACTTGCCGCTGCAGCGGGCGAGGATGCGGCCTTGTTTGCTGAGTTGCGGCTAGCCTTCACCGATAGTCTGGCACGGCAAGTAGATCTGTTGCGTCGTTCGCGTTGCGACGGAAATTGGCAGGTCGCGGCAATGCGGCTGAAAGGGCTGGCCGCCAGCTTCCATGCCGACACACTGCTGATCCTTGCTGATGAGGCACTGGACGCAGCGCCGGGTGAGCCTACCGTGATCCGCAAATTGCAGCATTTTCTGGATGAGTTCAGGGCAGGCTGACGCTTTGAACCCGGTTGTGCTTGGCACCTGCTTCCCAGTACTCTAGACTGCGATCTCAACCCCGAAAATGCGCGGAGACGGACGCTGCGGGTCGCACTTTTGACAATGATGGAACCGGCTGACAGTGGCGGCCAGACGCTGCGTGCATTCCTGCGCATTGGCGGCAGGACGCTGGCGCATCAGCAATTGGGTATGGCCTTATCACTCGGTTGCAAGAAGATCGTTTGTATTGCCCGATCTATGGTGCCGGAACTGATTAAATTACAGCATGTTGCGGAAAAATCGGGTGCACAATTCCAGGTTATATCGGGTCCACGGGCACTGATCGGACTGGTTACAGTTGCCGATGAGGTCTTGGTGTTCGGCGACGGATTATTCGCATCGGCGGCCGAAGCATCAATTGCCCTGGACAAGGGACAAGCCGTGCTGGTCCAGCCAATCGAGCAAGGGCTGGCCGCAGGTTTCGAGCGGATTGACCTTAACCATGCCAGCGCGGCTGCTATGCGAATTCCAGGCCGATTGGTTGAACGCTTGTCTGAACTTCCGGCGGATTGTGATGCATTTTCGGCGTTGCAGCGAATTGCGCTGCAAGCAGGGATAAGCCAACGCATTATTGCGGCGGCGAATGGTGGCGGCGCTTTCTGGACTATGGTTCGAACTGAAGATGAAGCCCATGCGCTTGAACCGCAATGGATCAGGCAACGAACCCACGATGAAGGAATGCCCAGCCCGGGTCGGGGACTGGCTTTACTAGGCGTTCGCGCGTTTGGCCCGACATTGCTTCACGCTGGGAAAGGCGCTGGAGTGGTGGGTGCGGCTGCACTGGTGCTGGGTGCGCTGGGGCTGGGTGCAGGTTGGTTCGGCTTGGCGCCATTCGGTCTTGGCTTGTGCGGATTAGGCTGGTTACTTCGCGAGGCAGCCGCATTGCTGGCCCGGATTGAAAGCGATCCGCTTGATGGCAGGTCACATGGCCTCACCAGGCGCGTCCTCTACGGATGGTTGCTTGATGCGGTGATTGTAGTGCTGGCGGGTTGGGGAACAGCGCTCAATGCTGGGCAGCCAGTGCATGACCGGATGTTTCCTCCGCTTATGCTGATTGCGATGGTTCGGCTCGTGCCAAAGGCGATTGGCGGCAGGTGGGCATCATGGGTTGAGGACCGCGCGCTGCTTTGCTTGACATTGGTGGTTGCAATGACAGCAGGAGTTAGCAGCGAGGTGATGCACATTGCCGCGCTGGGGCTGGCATTCGCTGGAATCCTTATTCCACGCGGGGAATCGCGGATAACCTGAACTTAACCAAAGTGCGCTAACGCATGGCCATGATCCAGAATGCTGCCCATGCGATTGCCGAAATCCCGGTTGAAGAGGTCTTGCGCGACGAGCTCTCGCATTGCGATGCGATGGTCGGCTCCATCGCGCCGATCCTGCGTCACCTCCTCGCAAATGACGACCATTCCGTTTTTAGCGACGAGATTATCGCCCGCGTTCGGGGCATGATGAGCAATGTCGCAGCTCAACTGCTTGACGAAGTTGCAATTGCATCTGACGAGCCCGACCGGCGCGAACATCCAGCTGAGGCGATCCACACGCTGGTTTGTGGTTTTGTAGCCCATCAGGGTTTCCTCAATCACACCCATGCACTGGCGCTGGAGTGGCAATTGACCGAGCGGCTGCATGCACGTTTGGCGCTTGATCCCGTGCTTTCGCCGCTGCTGCAATCGCTGATTGCCTCGCCCGAGCCGGATACGGCCAGCCTTGCCATGTCATTGTTGGCGGCACAGGCGCGCTTTTCCCAGGCGCAACGGCGAATGCAGCTTCCGGTGCATGAATTGCCGGGAGATATGCTCCATACAGCGCTCCTGACAATGCGTAATTTTGTTGGCGAAGATGAGGTTTCTCAATCGCAAGCCACCGCAGCATCCGCCACAATCCGGGCTAGGTTTGATGAAAGCCGCAGTCGCCTCGGCCTGATTTCTCGGATTGTGACAGGGATGGGCGGCGGCGCGACTGTAGCACTTTCGGTCACCCATGCTGGAGCCAGCATTTTTCTGACCGCTTTGGCATTAGCATCGGGACAAGAGCGCGATATGGCCGTGCTGGCGACAAATGAAGGACAATTGGCCCGGTTGGCGCTGGCTTTACGTGCAGCAGGCATGAAGCCCGGAGTGGTGGAAGAGCAGTTTGCCGCGCTTCATCCGGATGTATCGCTGCCCGACGGGTTTGACCGCCTAAGCGCGGATCAGGCTGCGGCGCTTTTGGCACGGTCCTCTGCATTTCCGGGCAATTGACCTATGGCTGAAGGTGCCGCAATCTTGGCCCGTGCCCAAAGTGATGGTGCTGACCGCCTGATAATGGCCGACGAGCCGCTTGCCGGATTGCAATTTCGCTGCGGCGGCGAATTGCCGGGCACGATAGCCATCCCCGCACTACTGGAAACCGTGCGTAAAGCGCGCAGCTATGGATTGAAGCTGGCTCGCCCGATCAGTGCAAACGACGGACAAGACCTGATAACTGCCTGGGTTGAGGTAGAGCCGCTTGCCGCCCCCGAGCAGGGCTGCAACATCATCTTGCGCAATTGGCAGGCCGCGCCGCTCCCAGCAGAGGACTTATCCGAAAGCTTGCGGCGGCGGGCTACAATCGATCGAACTGTAGCGGAATTGTCGGCCCGGCTTGATGCCGCGCAATGCTTGCTTGCGGTTGAAAGTGAAGCAGCTGACCTGATAGAATTGACTGCGGCGATGCGCGCCGGGACCGGCCAGTCGTGGACGGATTTCATGTCGATAGAGGGCGGCCACCACCGTCAACCGCTGCATTGGCGGCTCCTCGACGGGGCAGTCGTTAGTGCGCCGGGATCAAAGCGCAGTTGGCGGGTGACACTATTGCCGCAGGAAGTGCCTGGCAGCGAACCGAGCGGGTTTGAATTGTTGCTCTGTGCAGACGCGCCCTTGGCGCTTGCTGTTCAGCCTGCCTTGGGTAGGGTGAAGGAAATCATCCAGCCGAGCAATACGCCCGGTCTGGTCGGGCGCGAAATGGCCCCAGTGTTGCGCCAGCCAATCGCCCGGATCATCGCCAACGCAGAAACGATCCGTACACGCTTGGCTGGCCCACTAGCCGAAGAGTACAGCCGCTATGCTGCTGATATTGCTGCGGCGGGGCAGCATTTGCTGGCGCTGGTTGAAGATATTGCCGATCTGGAAATAGTTGAAGCAGAAGATTTCTCGACCGCTCCCGACCGGATTGATCTGGCCGATGTTGCCAGGCGAGCCGCCGGGATACTCGGTGTACGTGCGCAGGAGCAGGGCATCACAATTGATGCGCCGAAGCTTGGTGAAAGCTTGCCTGCCATCGCTGAATTCCGGCGCGTTTTGCAGGTTTTGCTCAATCTGGTTGGCAATGCGATACGCTATTCACCTGCCAGTTCGCAAATCTGGATCAGGTTGGAGTGTGAAGGCACCCGCGCCCGGGCGATCGTTGCTGATCAAGGCCCGGGGTTAAGCGCGGATCAGCAGCTCCGCGTATTTGAAAAGTTCGAGCGGCTTGGCCGCAGTGACGAGGGCGGCTCAGGCCTTGGCCTCTATATCTCGCGACGCATGGCGCGCGCGATGGGCGGCGATCTGACAGTGGAAAGCGCGCCCGGGCAGGGCGCGCGTTTCACATTGGAAGTACCGGCAGACTTGCTGGCGTCAGCGCCCAAGGCGGCGCGCTAGCACAACTGCAAGTGCTCCAGCGGCCGCAATCAGTGCGCCGTAAAGAACCCATTTAGGCTCTGCCAGCATGAAGCTGTCAGAAGGCCACATGATGATCCCCAGACCCTGAAGCGTGAAAAATGAGCCTGACACAAAGAAGAATGCACCGACGATCATCAGGATAATGCGTAGAAAAGCCATAAACGTTTCTCCTAGAATCTAGCGTTTCGTAACAGGGGTATAGTCACGTTGGGTTGGCCCGGTATAGAGCTGCCGGGGCCGGCCAATCTTCTGGCCGGGATCTGAAATCATTTCATTCCATTGCGCGACCCAGCCGACCGTGCGAGCCAGTGCGAATAGCGCGGTGAACATCGTGGTCGGGAAGCCGATCGCCGAGAGGATCACGCCTGAGTAGAAATCCACATTGGGAAACAGCTTTTTCTCGATGAAATAGGGATCGTTGAGCGCCATTTCTTCAAGCTGCAGGGCAACCTCGAAGACTGGGTCAGTAACCTTGAGTGCTGCGAACACTTCGCGCACGGTTTGCTGCATCACTGTCGCACGCGGGTCATAGTTTTTGTAGACGCGGTGACCGAAGCCCATCAGGCGGAACGGATCGTTCTTGTCCTTGGCGCGCTCTATATAATGCGGGATCCGGTCTGGCGTGCCGATCTCATGCAACATGTTAAGCGCAGCCTCATTCGCGCCGCCATGCGCCGGGCCCCAAAGGCAGGCGATTCCAGCTGCGATACAGGCGAAGGGGTTGGCGCCCGAAGACCCCGCGAGCCGCACGGTAGAGGTGGAGGCGTTTTGTTCGTGATCGGCGTGAAGGATGAAAATCCGGTCCAATGCCTGTTCAACCACCGGGTTCACTACATAGGGTTCTGCGGGCACGCCAAAGGTCATCCGCAAGAAATTACCCGTGTAAGACAGGCTGTTATCTGGATAAACGAACGGTTGGCCTACGGAATACTTATAGGCCGCCGCCGCAATCGTCGGCATTTTGGCGATCAGCCGGTGTGAGCTGATCTTGCGGTGTTGCGGATCGGAAATATCGGTTGAATCATGGTAGAACGCTGAGAGCGCGCCGACAACGCCGCACATGATCGCCATCGGATGCGCATCGCGGCGGAACCCGCGATAAAACTGCATCAGCTGTTCGTGCAGCATGGTGTGACGGCTGATCGTGGTCGAAAAGCTCTTGAGTTCGCTCGCAGAAGGCAATTCGCCATTGAGCAGCAGATAGCTGACTTCCATGAAACTGGAATGTTCGGCCAGCTCGCCAATCGGATAGCCGCGGTGGAGCAGGATGCCCTCATCACCATCGATATAGGTCAGCGCACTGTCGCAGGCAGCAGTCGATGTAAAGCCGGGATCATAGGTGAACATGCCAGTCTGGGCATAAAGCTTGCGGATGTCGATCACATCCGGCCCGACGCTGCCAGTCAGCAACGGAAATTCATGGTTGGAGCCGTCTGCCCCCAATTTAACCGTATCGCTCACAGCAATCTACTCCTCAAACCTGATGCGCATCGGCCGCGGGGATCACCTGGTCGCCAATCCGCGCCAGACTCTCGTCCCGTCCGAGCAGTACCAATACATCGAATATACCTGGGGAGGTTGTCTGACCTGTTAGCGCGGCCCTAAGGGGTTGCGCAAGCTTGCCTAGCCCCAAATCGAGCTCCCCCGCCATAATCTTTAGACTGGCTTCCAGCCCCAGGGTTGTCCAGTCATTTTCCGCTGCGATCCGGCGCTGAATCTGACCTAGCAAAGCCCGCGCTTCAACAGTCAGCAGATCTTTGGCCTTGGCTTCGATAGTGAGCGGTCGCTGCGCAAACAGGAAGGCCGCGTTAGCCGCCAGTTCGAGGACGTCTTTCGCCCGGACTTTGAGGACTGGCATCGCCTGCTCTAGCAGCGGCAGATCGACCTTGCCCTGAACATGCGGCGTCACCAGAGCGGCTAGCCGGGCGTCGTCTGCCTCTCGGATGTAATGGCCATTGAGGTTCTGCAACTTGGCCAGATCGAACCGAGAGGGCGATTTGCCAACGTCTTGAATATCGAACCATTCCACTGCCTGATCCCGGCTGATAATCTCGTCATCGCCGTGGCCCCAGCCAAGCCGGAGCAGATAGTTGAACAGGGCTTCAGGAAGTATTCCCAGCTCGTCGCGGTAAGCATCCACCCCGGTTGCACCGTGACGCTTGGAAAGCTTTGCCCCGTCCGATCCATTAATCAGCGGGACATGGGCATAAAAGGGCTGATCCCAGCCCATGCCGTGGATCACTGTAAGCTGCCGGAAAGCGTTGTTTAGGTGATCATCGCCTCGGATCACGTGGGTAACCCCCATATCGTGATCGTCGACCACAACAGCCAGCATATATGTCGGCGTGCCGTCCGAGCGGAGCAAAACGAAATCGTCGATTTCCGCATTATTGACCGTGACGCGGCCCTGAACCAGATCGTCAATCGCTGTCTCGCCTTCGCGTGGGGCTTTGATCCGGACCACATGAGGCGTGTCTGCGGGCCAGCTGTCAGGCCCAGCATCGCGCCATTCGCTGTCGATGCGGAAAGGGCGGCGCTCAGTCTGCGCGGCGGCACGGCGGCTCGCCAGCTCCTCAGAGGTCAGAAAGCAGCGGTAGGCATGGCCCGTTTCGAGCAACGCATGAGCCACTTCGGCATGGCGGGCTGATCGCTCAAACTGGAAAGTTGCCGGTTGATCGCCGCCAAGCCCCAGCCATTCCAGCCCGTCGAAGATCGCGGCAATCGCTGGTTCGGTTGAACGGGCGCGGTCGGTATCTTCGATCCGCAACAAATAGGTGCCGCCGTGGTGGCGCGCGAAGAGCCAGTTGAACAGCGCCGTCCGAGCGCCGCCGATGTGAAGATATCCGGTTGGCGAGGGTGCGAACCGCGTGACAACACCGCGGCTGCCTGCCGCTGATTCGCCAGTCGCAGTAGCGCTTGCCATCATCGCATCCTTCCTGTCTCTTGCGGCCATGGTAGCCGTGCCCCCAGCTTTCCGCGCCAATGTGCCGCAGGCTAGCGATGCACTGAGCAGCGCTGCACTGCAACATTGGCATTGGCGCACGCGCGCGAACTTGTCCAGCGGACTCAAGGCTGCCGAGCATTTCCTTGAAACGGCGGGATTTGATCGCGCGCCCTGGCTGGCGGTGGGCTTTGCCTTTGGGATCGCTGCGTGGTTTGTGCTGGTAAATCTCTGGCAGTGGCTCGCCATGATGGCATTTTGTCTGGCAGTTCTGCTCGGCGCGATGGCTGGAATGCGTAGCGACGGCCGCTTTCCCTATTTGCGACAATCTCTTGCCGCGCTGGCCTTGATGATAGCCGCTGGCTGCGGGGTGGTCTGGGCCAAATCTGCGGCTATCGGAACTCCGGCAATAGCGCACCCGATTGTCGAGGTGATCAGCGGAACAGTGATGAAGCGCGAGGAGCAGCCGTCGCTGGCACGCATTCGCCTGACCTTGGCAATCCGCGAACCCGGCACCGAGCGCGCGATCCGCGTCAGGGTCAATCTTCCCTCGGACAAGGATCAGCCCGGAATTGCTGAGGGGGCGGCGCTGCGTTTGCGCGTCCGGCTTATGCCACCAGCACCGCCGATGCTGCCCGGCGGTTATGATTTTGCCCGCACCGCTTGGTTCTCTGGCCTTGCAGCGACCGGAACCGTGCTGGGTAAGGTTACGGTGCTGCAAACCCAGCAGAAGCAGAGCTGGCTTCGCGGCCTGCAAAGATCGCTCTCCAGCCATGTCCGCTCAAAGCTGGATGGCTCGCCCGGGACCATCGCTGCGGCCTTTGCCAGCGGGGATCGCGGGGCGATTGATCCAGCCGATGATACCGCGATGCGCGATGCCGGGCTGACCCATTTGCTGTCAATCAGCGGGCTCCATGTTAGCGCGCTGGTTGCAGCGGTTTACGTTCTGGCGATCCGGCTGCTGGCGCTGTGGCCCTGGCTGGCGCTGCGGGTGCGCTTGCCGCTGGTCGCAGCAGGGGCAGGGGCGCTGGCCGGGATTGGCTATACATTGCTGACCGGTTCGGAAGTGCCGACGATCCGTTCATGTATTGGTGCGGTGCTGGTGTTGGCCGCGTTGGCAATCGGGCGAGAGCCGTTGAGCTTGCGGATGGTGGCAGTAGCGGCATTTTTCGTGCTGCTATTCTGGCCCGAAGCGCTGATCGGGCCGAGCTTTCAGATGAGCTTTGCGGCAGTCATCGCGATTGTCGCGCTGCATGGCGCTGCGCCGATCCGCGCATTCCTGGCCCCGCGAGAGCAGGCCTGGTGGGCCAGGGGTGCCAGACAAATGGCGATGCTGCTGCTGACCGGAGTAGTGATCGAGCTGGCTCTGATGCCGATCGGCCTGTTTCATTTCCACCGCGCCGGAGTTTATGGGGCGCTGGCGAATGTCATCGCTATACCGCTGACAACTTTCGTTTCGATGCCGGCGATTGCGCTGGCCTTGCTGCTGGACAGCGCTGGACTGGGTGCGCCGGCCTGGTGGCTGGCGGGCAAATCGCTGGAAGCGCTGCTGGCGCTGGCACATTGGACGGCTGCCCGGCCCGGCGCGGTTACGCTGCTGCCTTCGATGGGGCAGGGCAGCTTCGCGCTGTTTATCGCGGGCGGATTGTGGCTGGCGCTGTGGCGTGGGCGAATGCGACTGGCGGGGCTGGTTCCGGCACTGCTGGGCTTGACCATGCTGGCCTTCCTGCGCCCGCCCGATGTGCTGGTTTCAAGCGATGGTCGCCATGTCGGGATTACAGGTGAGGGCGGTTCGCTACTTGTTTTGAGAGAAGGCAAAAGTGAATTTGCCAAGGAGAATTTGCAGGAGATAGCAGGAATGGGGGGCGATGTGCGGCTGCTGGACGATTGGCCGGGGGCGCGCTGCAATCGCGATTTCTGCGCGGTCGAACTGAACCGCGGCGGGCGCGATTGGCGCTTGTTGATCGCGCGCGGCAAGGATCTGGTCGATATCCGGTCATTGGCATCGGCTTGCCGGGAGGTGGATATCGTGATCGCGGACCGGCGCCTGCCCTATGCATGCAAGCCCACCACGCTAAAGGCAGACCGGGCGACGCTGAGCCAGACGGGTGGATTGACGCTCGACCTGACCAACCGCGAGGTTGAAACCGTGGTGCAGCATCAGGGCGCGCATGGCTGGTGGCGTCCAGCCAAGCAACGGATTTATCCGGTCCGGAAATTCGACAGTCAACAAGGAGCGCCGCCGCCAGGCGCGGCTGCCGCGCCCTAATACTAAGCTGCGATGACCAGAACTCATATGGCCCCTCCCCCTTCGGGAGGCAGGGCAATTACATATAAACATTTTAGGGTTCTCGCAGAGATCGCCGAGGAAGCAGAGAGCGCGGGGCTGTCTGGTTTGGGGCGAAGCCCAGTATTTCTCTGAATTCTTGGGATTTAAAACCAATCACCCTGCGGAGCGACAATACCTCGGGGGCCTCTGCTTCCTCGGCGATCTCTGCGAGAACCAATTTCTTTGAGTCCTAATGCGATTGCCCTCCCCTTGAGGGAGAGGATGGAGGGGTGCAATGCCGCTGATGCAGGCGCACACCATTTGCCTCGTGGGGCCCCCCCCCAACCCACCCCCACCCGGGGGGGGGGGGGGTTGTTGTAAAAAACAAAAAAAAAAAAAAAA
>JANMNP010000095.1:0-35284 GCA_031374105.1 Novosphingobium sp. | reverse complement strand
GCTTAACCGGATTGACAGCCGGGCGCGCGGCAATGCGCCGCAGTTGCTTGAAAAATATCGCAAACTTGCCCAGGACGCGCATCTCAATGGCGATCGGGTGACGGCGGAATATTACCTCCAGTTCGCTGATCACTATTTCCGCGTCCTGGCCGACAGCCGGGTGCGGCAGGATGAACAGCGCAGTCCAAGACCGGATCGCTGGCAGGAAGGCGATCCAGAAACCGACGACAGCGGCGAATTCTCGGTCGAAAGCGATTTTCCAAGCTTCGACCAGCAGCCAGCTGCTGTGCGCCGTGACCGCGAGGACCGGCCCAATGATCGTGCTTCCAATGAGCGAGGCACTGAGCGGGGCAATGAGCGCCCGCGCCGGGACCGTGAAGATCGCCCGGACCGTGCCGAACGTTTTGAAGCGGCACCCAACGTCAGCACTGACGATGAAATCCCGGTTGAAAGCGAAGACGATACGGCCTCATCAAAAACAGCCTACGAGCCGGCCGAGAATCCCTTTGTGCAGGATCGCGGCACCAGAGGGCTTCGTCCCCGCCGCGATGATCGCCGTCCGCGCCTCGATGCCGAAGATGATGCGCCCGCCGGGCTAGATCCTGCGATGCTCCCGCCTGCAATCTCGATCTCGATCTCGATCCCGAGCGATGAGCCCGAGGACGAAGTTGCAGAGGTCAAGCCACGCCGCCGCGCTCCGCGCAAGAAGCCAGCGGGTGACGATGCAGGTGAAACGCTCGAATCGGTAAGCTGATCAGGCTTTGCGGATCATGCTGCGGGCGGTAAGTCCGCTTCCATGAATTTAACCCGCTCAATTCTTGTTCGCATAGCACTGCATCCGCGGCTTGTTGCGGTGGTGCTTGGCGCGGCTGCAGCCACTGGCTTTGCACCACTTGGACTTTGGCCGATAACCCTGCTTGGGGTTGCGGGAATGATCGAGCTGGTCTCCCGCGCCCAATCTGGCAAGCAGGTGGCGTTGATCGGCTGGCTTTTCGGGCTAGGCCATTTCGTGGTCGGCAACAATTGGATCGCCACCGCTTTCACCTATCAGGCGCAGATGCCAGTCTGGCTTGGCTGGATAGCGGTGTTTGGGATCGCCTGTTTCCTCAGCATTTATCCGGCACTGGCGGCCTGCGGGGCATGGGCAGCGGGGCGCAAGCACCCCAGTTCACTGATATTCGCTTTTGCCGCTTGCTGGATCGTAAGTGAATGGCTGCGTAGCTGGGTCTTTTCGGGCTTTGCGTGGAATCCACTTGGGGTGGCCGCACTGGGCGGATTTTCGAGAGCCGGACTTGCTGTGCTGCTGCCCTGGTTTGGAACCTATGCGCTGTCAGGATTGGTCGTGCTGCTGGCTGGGTGCTGGTGGTTGGCGGTTCGCGGGCAGAAGCTTGACTGGCGCAGTGCGGTGTTGGCGCTCGGCCCGGCGCTGCTGTTCCTGATGCCAACCGGCAGCAGGGGTGGCGAAGGAACTCTCCCCTACACGTTGATCCAGCCCGATGTGCGGCAGGATGATCTGAACAATGCGGCGCTGTTCGAGGCGCAATTCATCCATGCGGCCCGGCTTTCACTGCCGCGCAGTTCGGTGCAGCGTCGGATCATATTCTGGCCCGAATCAGGCCTCCCCGATTTCCTGCGTGAGGGTTATCCAGACTATTTCTACTTAGATTCAACCTATGCCGCTGACCCCCGCCTCGCCCGCGCACGGCTGGGCAGGGTTGCGGGGCCGGGCGGATTGTTGCTGACTGGCGCAGTCGATCTGGAATTTAACGGAGGACGGGCGGTCGGTGCGCGCAATGCAGTGACCGTGGTGGACGAAATGGGTGCGATCCGCGCCAGCTATGCCAAAGCGCACCTCGTTCCGGGCGGCGAGTATCTGCCACTCAGGCCCTTGCTTGAGCCGCTCGGCGCGTCGCGGCTGGTCGCGGGTAGCATTGATTTCTGGCCGGGGCCGGGGCCGCGCACGCTGGAGCTGGGGCCTTGGGGCAAGGCCGGAGTGCAGATCTGCTACGAGATTATCTTCTCGGGACAAGTGGTGGATCGCGCAAACCGCCCGGACTACATCTTCAACCCGTCCAACGATGGCTGGTTCGGCAGCTGGGGTCCGCCGCAGCATCTGGCGCAGGCGCGGCTGCGGGCGATCGAGGAAGGTCTGCCAGTGCTGCGCTCAACCACCACCGGGATCAGCGCTGTGATCGATGCCGACGGAATCGTCCGCCAACACCTGCCGCGCCATACTGCCGGACGGCTCGACGGACTGATCCCTCCAGCCCATCCGCCTACCTTGTTTGCGCGGGTCGGCAATGTGCTTGCGCTTGGCTGGGCGCTAGTTCTTCTTGTGCTCAGTGCAGTTGCCACGCGGCGGCGGTAAGGCTAAAGCGCACCTCACATAAAGAAACCTTTATATCGAGAATTTGCGATGCGCAGCGACTATTTGTTCACCTCCGAAAGCGTTTCTGAAGGTCATCCTGACAAGGTGGCCGATCAGATCTCGGATTCGATCGTCGATCTGTTTTTGGGAATCGACAGTGAGGCGCGGATCGCCTGCGAAACCCTGACCACCACCCAATTGGTTGTGCTGGCCGGAGAAATCCGCGGACGCGGGATTTATGAGAACGGGCAATGGGCTGACGGCATTCTCGAAAGGATCGAGGCCACTGTGCGCCAGACAGTGCGCGAGATCGGTTATGAGCAGGATGGCTTCCACTGGGAAAAGTTTGAGCTGATCAACCGGCTCCACGGCCAGTCCGCGCATATTGCACAAGGCGTCGATGCCAGCAGCAATAAGGATGAAGGCGCGGGCGATCAGGGCATCATGTTCGGCTATGCCACCGATGAAACCCCCGATCTGATGCCGGCGACGCTTTACTACAGCCACAAGATCCTTGAGCGGATGGCAGCTGATCGCCATTCGGGGGTGGCGCCGTTTCTTCAGCCGGACGCCAAGAGCCAGGTGACGCTGCGCTATGAAGGCAGTTTGCCGGTCGCCGCAACCGCGGTGGTCGTCTCGACCCAGCATATTGCGGGTTATGACGAGGGCGCGAAGGAGGCGGAACTCCACGCCTATGTTCGCCGCGTGGTCGCCGCTGTGATCCCGCCAGTGCTGCTGCGCGAAACCGAATATCACATCAACCCGACCGGCAGCTTCGAGATCGGCGGACCCGATGGCGATGCCGGGATCACCGGGCGCAAGATCATCGTCGACACCTATGGCGGCGCGGCCCCGCATGGCGGCGGAGCATTTTCGGGCAAGGATCCGACCAAGGTTGATCGTTCAGCTGCCTATATCACGCGCTATCTGGCCAAGAATATCGTCGCAGCAGGCCTTGCCACGCGTTGCACGATCCAGCTCGCCTATGCCATCGGCGTGTCCAAGCCGCTGTCACTCTATGTCGATACGCATGAGACCGGCAAGGTTGGCGATGATCTGATCGAGGCTGCGATCATGCGAATCGAAAAGCTTGGCGGTCTCACCCCGCGCGCCATCCGCACGCATCTGGGCCTCAACAAACCGATCTACCGCCAGACCGCCGCCTATGGCCACTTCGGCCGCAAACCAGTGGGCGATGCCTTCCCATGGGAGCGGACCGATCTGGTCGATGATTTGCGGGTGGCTTTGGGTTAGAGCCATAACGCTCTAAAGATCGCCGCCCTATCGGAACCAGCAAATCTGTTCTGAAGTTGCCAGCAAAGTTCCGGCCCGGCTCCACATGGACTTGCGTGTCCCGACGGTCGACTGCTCGATGCGGGTTGCGATCATGTCCGACAGGATGAAATCATCCCCGCAGGCGATCAGCTCGGCATCGCTTGCAATGAAGTTGATCGACAGTGTCAATGTGGCGGATGGGCGCGGCCCAGGGCTGATGGTGAAAATGCGCGGTGCCCCAAGATCAGACAGCAGCGCCAGCGTCAGAGCATCAATTGGCCGGCCTGTCGTCTCCTTTTCCCAACCCAGAGTCCGCGTATGGTTCTTGCCGAATGGAGAGCCAATCATTGCTGAGCGAATTTCGAGCGGCGGCTTGTTCGGAAATGGCGGGTGAAAGGCGGATAAGGTTTCAGGTGGCGCTATCTCGGGCATAGCGCCTTCGGTGTAACGGTCGCTTTCCCGGCGATTGGCGAGGATAATCAGCGCAGTGGCAAGCACAGTGTCGCCGCTCTCGGCCATCAGGTCGCAACGCCAATGCGCGAGCGAGCGCCCTGCACCGATACAGGTAGTGCGCAAGTCAAGTCTGGCTCCGGGCGTCACGGCAGCGATGAAATTGACCGTTATTGCGATTACCGATCCGGTCGCTGCGGGGTCACTGATTACCGCTTTGAGCATCAACGCGACCGTCCAGCCGCCAAACATTCCGTTACTCGCCACAAACAGCGGCTGCGCTTCCCCGCGCCATAGGCCCGGGCCCAGCGGCTCCAAGGCCAGTGAATCATCTAATGCAGTCATGATAGTCCCCCGAGTTTCCAGATCACGTGCTTTGGACAGATGCAGTCTTCCGATAATCCGCAGTTACCACCCCCGCTACCGCCAGTTCTTCCTCATGGCTGATCTCGCGCCAGTCCTCCGCAAGTGCCGCCGCCTCCCACTCCAGCATCGCCGGATGGGCGAGGATGTGATCGACCCATGCCTGAGCCCCAGTGTTTTTGGCACCAACATCCAGCCCATAGGTGCGGATGCGGTAGGCGACAGGGGCGTAGAAGGCGTCGGCGGCGGTGAACTGCGCGCCGGCCAGCCACGGGCCGCCGAAGCGCTCCAGCCCCGCCTCAAAGATCTCGCGCAGCCGGGCAATGTTGCGCTGGAGGCCTTCGGACATCGGTTTGGGACTGACCCGCACCCCGACATTCATCGTGCAATCATTGCGCAAATGCCCGAAGCCGCCGTGCATTTCTGCCACTGAACCTTGGGCGAAAATCCGGGCCTCCTCATCCGCTGGCCAGATGCCGTCATGGCGCTCAGCCAGATAAAGCGTGATGCCTAGCGAATCCGGGATCACCTGCGCGCCGTCGATCAGCAGCGGCACTTGCCCGGTGGGAGAGAATTTTCGGAAATCCTCGTAATTATCGGGTTTGGTAAAGGGTTTGATCCGGTCCTCGAAGGGGATGGCGAGAGCTTTCATCAGCACCCACGGGCGCAGGCTCCAGCTGGAATAGTTCCGGTTGGCAGTGATCAGCGTGTAGGTCATGGGATGAGAAGTAACGCCAAAATCCGCCTCTGCAAGGACGGGTTGGCACATTTGGTTTCAAAGAAATTGGTTCTCGCAAAGATCGCCGAGAAAGCAGAGAACGCAAAGGAGTTGTGGTTCCGCCGCATGATTTGGTTCAAATTTCAAAAATTCAGAGAAATAGCAGGCTTCGCCCCAATCAGACGGCTCTGCGTCCTCAGCTTCCTCGGTGATCTTTGCGAGAACCCAAAAAATCTTCAAATTCTATTCCCCTCCTCTGCAAGGGGAGCATCTAGCGCGCGTAAGCGCCCGCATCCTCATCTGGCCATTGCGCCATTCTGGGGGCAGAAGGATTGAGGAAGATCGCTGGCAGTTTGGCCAGCATCAAAACCTTGTGAATGCACCAATCTGCCGCCCGCTCATTCCACCGGGCGGTGGCCTTGCCATTGCGGGTCAGCCAGTGCTGATAGGGCAGGAAATGATCGGGCTCGTCCTTGTGCACGATCTGGAAAATCTTGTTCATGACCGGATCGGATCGGACAATGCTGCTCTTGAGCAGGACTTCGACCTGGGTAAGCCCGCGCTGTTCGGTAAGCATGATCACCCGGCAAAGCTTTTCGAACTCGCCCGGATTTCCGAGCACCGCGACAGTATCGATCTCCTCGATGGTGCAGCCGAAAATCCACTCGATGAAACGATCAATATGGCCATAGCCGCGGTTCAATTGCAGCGGCATCCGCCCCTGCCGTTCAAACCAGCGCTTGAACATCATGTAGTGTTTACGCTCGTCGGCGCGGTGCTTGACAACTTCGGCGATGAACTCTGGCTCATCCGGGCAGCGCACACGCACCGCTTCCAGCACGCGGTCCAGCGAGGTATACCCCCGAAACTCGTTATAGATATAAATCGAGGCCAGAACATCGAGGTAGCGGTTTCGAAATGCGTGTGACGTAAACATTGCGCTGTTATGTCACATTGCCGTTTGGCTGGCTATGCGCCGTCATCGATCAAGGCGATCAGCCCCGAAACGGCCTCAGCAAACTCCTCGCGGAAATCCTGCACAACCTGACGGGCGCTGCGTTCTGCCTCGATCAAACCGACGCCTTGGCCAACGAAATAGCTGACCAGATCTCGGGCCGCCTCATTGCCGTTTACCACCGCCTTTTCGACGCGCGCGAAGCTTGGCTCTGAAACCATTCCCATCAGCGGCATTGGTAGCGTGCCTGGACCGTCCGGCGCATCCCACGCCTCTTGCCAAGCGGTTCGCAACTGGCGCGCGGGCTTGCCGGTGCGGCTTTTGGAACGGACCGTATCACGGCTGCGCGCGGCGATCATCTTGGCGCGGAAGGCTTCGCTTGTCTCCGCCTCGGGTGTCGCCAGCCAGACCGATCCGGTCCATGCACCCTGTGCGCCAGCCGCCATCATACCGGCCATCTGCGCCCCAGTCATGATCCCGCCTGCCGCGAGGACCGGAATGTCATGGCCCGCATTCTTCAGCGCGCGGACCACTTCGGGGATCAGCACCAAGGTCGAAACCTCGCCGCAATGCCCGCCCGCCTCGCCGCCCTGGGCAACGATGATGTCCACCCCGGCATTGGCCTGCCGCAACGCGTGCTCCTTGGCCCCAACCAGCGTCGCAACCGGAATACCGCGCTTCTTGCCCTCGGCGATCATTGCTGGCGGAGCAATTCCCAGCGCATTGGCGATCAGCCTGATTGGATGCCGGAACGCGACCTCCATCAGCGCGAGGCCGTTTTCGGGGGTAATCCCCATCCGTTCGCGCAGGCCCACTTCCGTCTCGGGCGGGGCAACGCCGTATTGCGCCAGCAGATCGGCGGCGAAGTGGCGGTGCTGGTCAGAAATCGCGGCGGCGCGCTGGGTGTTATCGGTAAACTCTGCAACCCTTGGATCGATTGTTTCTGGCACCAGCACATCGACGCCGTAGGGTTTGCCATCAATATGGGCGTCGATCCAGGCCAGCTCTTCCTCAAGCTGCTGCGGGCTGAAGCGGGTTGCCCCCAGCACGCCGAACCCGCCCGCCTTGCTGACAGCCACCACCACATCGCGGCAGTGGCTGAAAGCAAACAACGGGAAATCGCAGCCAGTCAGGCGGCACAGGGCACTGTTCATGGCGTTCTAGCCAGCGCGGGGCAAGGTCAGCGGACCACCAATCTCGATCGCCTTCTTGTATGCCGGACGCGCGGTCAGCGATGCCTGATAGCGGGTCAGGTTGGGGCGGCCCTTCAGCATGCCCATTTGCTGGCCATGTTCGAGCAGATATTCAAGGTTGATATCTGCCCCGGTAAAGGTCTCACCGCACAGGAAGCTTTTGCCCTCAAGCTGGCTTTCGATCCAGTCGAGCTGTTTTTTGAGTTCGGCATCCATGAAGCCCAACGCGGCCTCGCTCAGTCCCAGCCGCGAACCGAGCATCCGCATCAGCATCGGCATGCCAAGCGTGCCTTCAGCGAAATGGAGCCATTCGAGATATTCGGCGCGGGCATCATCTGGCGGCAGCAGCTTGCCACCACCATGGCGATCGACGATGTATTCGATGATGGCGGAACTTTCGACCATCACCCGCCCGTCGATCTCCACAGCCGGGGCCTTGCCCAGCGGATGGACGTCATACAGCGACGGCGGTGAGCGGAAGGTGACCGGATCGCGGTCATGCTGGATCAGCTCGTAAGGCAGGCCCAGCTCCTCCATCAGCCAGATGATCCGGGTCGAACGTGAAATGCGCAAATGATGCACGCGGATTGTCATGGCAGGTTCTTTCGGTTGGGGCGCGCCGGAAACAGGCTGCGCGCAGTTTGATCGATATCAGAGCGGAGTGAGGGCGAATCAATCGATTCGTAGCGGATAAGGTCAACGTTGAACGGAAGTGCGCTATCTTCCAGAGCCAGACGCAGCCAATCAAGCTGGCTCGGCGAAATGGGAGGAAAGATCACCAGATCAAGGTCTGATCCTGGTTTGGCAATGCCCGCTGCACGCGAGCCATAGACCCTCACTTCGCCCAGCGGTCCGCGCAGCGCGGCCAGCAACGATTGCACGATGGCGCGGTGGTGTGGTTGCAGATCAATTGGCCGACGCGCGCTCATCCGCAAGCTTGTCGGCCAGCGCGCGCAAGAGCGCAAGATGTTGCGTGGCGATCAAGTCGACGGCAAGGACTGCGGCCTCGCGATTATACTCATGGGCGAGCCGATTGCGCAGCTGCATCGCCGCGATCCAGCCGTCGCCATCGGCAATCAGGCTGATGGCAAAGGCAGCGCGAATAACATTGGCAGGCGAAGGCATTTCCACTGGCGCGCCGCCATCGGCCAGATAGTCGCGCAGCACCTTCCAGCCCAGTTCCCAGCTCATTTCGTAGCGCTGGATGATGCCCGCCTGCTCAAGGTCGGACAGGGCGCGCCGGCTTCTCTCGGCGGCACCCTCTTCCAGCAGAACCAGCGCTCTCAGAAAATTGTCATAGCGCTGGTGCCAGCGAAGAGGTCGGGACGCGTTCATACCAGATAATCTGCGCTTGTTTTTGCCTTTACGTCCTCCGCCGCAACACCGGGCGCAAGCTCGATCAGGTGGAAGGGCGAATTGTGGTCTGTTCGGGCAAAGACTGCAAGATCGGTTATCACCATGTCGACCACATTCTTGCCGGTCAGTGGAAGGGTGCAGGCGGGAATGAATTTTGGGCTGCCGTCCTTGGCGCAATGTTCCATCACCACGATGATCTTCTTGACGCCCGCGACCAGATCCATCGCCCCGCCCATGCCCTTGATCATCTTGCCAGGGACCATCCAGTTGGCGATGTCGCCATTTTCGGCCACTTCCATCGCGCCCAGCACGGTCAGGTCAATATGCCCGCCGCGGATCATTGCAAAGCTGGCTGCGCTGTCAAAATAGGCCGAATGCGGCAGCTCGCTGATGGTTTGTTTGCCAGCATTGATAAGGTCCGCGTCAACCTCGTCCTCAAGCGGGAAAGGGCCGATACCGAGCATGCCGTTTTCGGATTGCAGTGTAACGGTGATGTCTGTTGGCACATGGTTTGCCACCAGCGTCGGGATCCCGATGCCAAGGTTGACGTAGTATCCATCCTTCAGCTCACGCGCTGCGCGAGCGGCCATCTGGTCGCGGGTCCAGCCCTTGGCGATATGGTCATGCGTGGTCATCAGCCAACGTCCCCAAAATAGCCATCTGGCTTGCGAGTGGTGCGGAATTCGATCTTCTTGTCGTAAGGCGCGCCGACGATCATCCGCTGGACGTATACCCCCGGCAAATGGATCGCTTCGGGATCGAGGCTGCCTGTGGGCACCAGCTCCTCCACCTCAACCACACAGACCTTGCCGCAATGCGCGGCTGGCACATTGAAATTGCGCGCGGTCTTGCGGAATACGACATTGCCGGTTGTGTCCGCCTTCCATGCCTTGACCAATGCGAGGTCGGCAAAAATCCCCTCCTCGAGGATGTAATCCTCACCATTGAAGGTCTTAACTTCCTTGCCGTCTGCCACCAAAGTGCCAACGCCGGTCTTGGTGTAGAAGCCAGGAATGCCCGCACCGCCAGAACGCATCCGCTCAGCCAGCGTGCCTTGGGGCGAGAATTCCACTTCCAGTTCGCCCGAAAGGTATTGGCGCTCAAACTCCTTGTTCTCGCCCACATAGCTGGCGATCATCTTTTTAACCTGCCGGGTGCGGAGCAGCTTGCCGATCCCCTCGCCATCGATCCCGGCGTTGTTGCTGGCAAAAGTCAGCCCGCTCACGCCGCTATCCACCATCGCATCGAGCAGCCGCTCAGGAATACCGCACAGGCCAAAGCCCCCGCAGGCGATCAGCATGTCATTGCGCAGCAGGCCGGACAGCGCCGCCGCAGCGTCAGGGAATAGCTTGTTCATCGGGCATCCTCTGTAAACAGGTGCGCGCAGTTAGTTGAAGGCCAAACAACCCGCAATTGCAACTGGCGCAGTCACGATTGCACAAAATGCATGCCTAGGGTCAGATCGACACCCAGCGCGGCGGAAAGTTCAACCAGGGCCTGATCGCCGTTCGCCACTTTGATCGCGTGCATTCCCAACTTTGCCGCAGGTTTGCAGTTGATCCCCAGGTCATCAAGGTAAACGCAGTCCTGCGGCCCTACTGCCAGCATTTTGCACATCATCTCGTAGATTCGCGGATCGGGCTTGCGAATTCCTGCCTTCGAGCTTTCGATAACGTGATCGAACCGGGCGAAAATGTCGGCATAGGCGCTGGCTTTTCCGGCTGATCCGGCCATCCCGGCGCCCTTGCCAGAGGGGACATTGTTGGTGATGCAGCCCAGCGCGAAATTCTGCTGTTTCAGCGCGTCGAGCGCGGCAACCATTGCCGGCCGGACGCTTCCGGCGATCACCGCCAGCACATCGCGTCCCGGCAAATCATGGCCTAGCCGCGCTGCTTCTGCGGCAAAGGCGGCATCAAATTCCGCAGCATCAATCTCGGCGCGCTCAAATTTGGCCCAGGCATTGTCATCGGGATCGCTGCTGTTGACCCGGCGGACGAAGTCATGCGGCAGGCTGCGTTCCGCCTCCAGCCGGTTGAATGCTTCAAACGGTGAGGTGGTAATCACACCGCCAAAGTCAAAGATTACGGCGGTAAAGCGGCGCGGCATGTGGTTCCCCATAGCGATTACCTTCTGGCCCTTGGCGCAAGGTGGGCGCCCACGCAAGTTGCACCGATTTGATCAGGATCATGGCGGGCCGTGCGAATCAGGAGCAGCAGCCCACTGTGAGAGGAGTATCATCATGCGATCCATACTTGTTCAGGCCGGGCGCGATCCGGGGATGGAGGCGCGGCTGACGACGGCGCTCAATCTGGCCCGGGCCAATGACGGCCACGTTACGCTGTTAATTGATACCCCGCTCGACAGTTATGTCTCCGTTGATCCCTATGGCGGGACCTTTGTGGCGCGCGATGCGCTGGATGCAGCGCTGGCTGATGACGACGCATTGGCGCAGGCCGTGACAGTGCAATTGCAGCGGGGCGATGTGCCGTTCGATGTGATCCAGTTTGAGCAACGCCCGCTCGATGCGCTGGCTGCTGCAGCCAGACTTGCCGATGTCGTGATTGTTTCGCGCAGCTGCGGCTTTGCGGGCGATCTGGCGCTGACGGTGCGCTGCCCGGTGCTGGCTCTGCGCGATTCGGCTGCGCTGAGTGCACCTGTTCGCTCGGCCTGCATTGCCTGGGATGGCGGGGATGAGGCGGCACTGGCACTGCGCTTCGTCGCGCCATTGCTGGCCGGAAGCGGGCAGGTTCACGTCTTGACTGTGGGCGCGGGTGAGGGCGGCTTCCCATCAACGGATGCGCTGCGCTATCTTTCGCGCCACGGCATCAAGGCTGAATTGCACGAGTTAAGGCTGGGAGCCTCGATCGAAGAGACGTTGATGGATAAATCATTGGAATTGGGAGCCGAACTTCTTGCGCTGGGGGCTTTCGGCCACAGCCGGGTGCGTGAATTGCTGTTCGGCGGGGTAACCCGCTATTTCCTCTATGAGAAGCAGTCTCCGCCATTGCTTCTGGCGCATTAGCCTCTGTTGCGGTGCAGCGAAGGCCTTTGTGGTAATAGTGTTTCAGGCTCGACGGTCTAGGGCAACGCACGCTATTTTCTCTGGAAATTCAGATATACTTGAGAGAACTGCAACAGTAGTTGCAAACTATGCAACTCAGGATGCGCTTTTCGCACTTGCACAATAGGTAGCGAATTGGCACTTAGATCGTGCCTTTTCAGGCATCCTCTCCCAAAACTTATTAGGCCCGGTTGGCAACGACCGGGCCTTTTTTTGTCTGCACTTCAGGCCTCGGTAACCGCCGCCTTCGTGAGAATTGCAGAGAGGTTTGCATTGCGGGCTTCAAGCGTAACGACCGTCAGCTCCAGATCGCGCACCCGGATGGCTTGCATATCAAGTCCGACTTGCTGGGTTGCCCAGCCGAGAATCTTAACCTCATCGGGGCGGTAGTCCTCGCCGGTCGGCTTGGGGCCAAGCAGGACGAAGCCTGCTAGTGCCGCTTGGTGCATCATCGGCAGGGCAAGTGCGGCCTGTATCGGTGAACCAAGCTCAGTGGGTATCACCGATCCCTGTTCCGCCCGCATCGCGGCGAGCGCGGGGTCGTCAGCGTCGATAGCCTTGCCCGTCACGCTGGCATAGCTACCCTCGGGCCCGCGGGAATAGAGCGCCACAGACGCGCCGCCGGTGAAGCGGGCGAGTTCTGCCGTGTAATTGCCAGCCAGCGCCACGGGCTTTTCCATATGCCCCGCCGCCGCGACGAAGCGCTTGAGAGCGGCTTCGTTGACCTGCCATTTGTGGAAGAACAGCCGCTCGATGGTATGTTCCACACTGTGATGGATACGGTTGAACAGCAGGTAGAGGCTGACGGCAATACCGGCGCTGATATAGACGCTGCCGCCATACCAGACCTTGGGAATCGCCTGCTTGATCGCCCATTCGATCAGCGCAAAGCTGACTAGCAGCAACACCCCGATCGCGCCGAACACCAGCGTGCGGTTCACCGCAAAGCCCAGATCGAACAGCTTGTGGCGCAGCACCGCATAGGCGAGCGCGCCGGGGGCGATCACACCCAGCATCAGGGCGTTGAGATACGTCAACCAGCCAGACTCGCCGAGCAATGTGCCTGATTGGCTCAGATTCCAAGCAATCACCAGTCGGCCAACCAGATATGCCAGGAGCGCAAACAGAATCAGGGCGAAGCGATTGCGGACTGCCGCTTCGCTCTTGCGCCACCCGACGATCAAATAGGCAACACTGACCAGTGGGGCGATCAGCGGCACGAAATTTGCCCTGAACACCCCTCCAAAGTCTGCTGCACCAATGACGTTCCAACCAAGCACGGCGAAAAAGGGAATTGTAAGAGCCAAGTAGACGTTCGCGGCGCGCCAATGCCAACGCGGCAACGGTCCAACATTTTCCTCAACCATGCGCATGACAAACGGAATCAACAAAGAACTCAGCGCATTAGCTAAAACGACAAGCGACCACATCGGGATGGCCAGTACGGGCGCACTCGCCCAAGGCGGGAGCAGAAATCCGCCAGTCCCCAAGGGGATCAGCGCAGCGCCGAGCAACATCGCCGTCTTGTTGCCCCAGCCGCGCCACAGGATGAAACAGGCGATCAGCAGCGATACCGTGGCGGCAAGCAGGTTCAGCAAAAGCTGAAAATTCCGCTGTGTGTTCGCTTCATTCCACACCGTCGGTTCGATTGTCAGCTGGCGGTTCGATCGCACGCCCCCGCGATCCAGCGTGAACAGAAGCGTCTCGCCGACCTCTGCGCGGCGCAAGCGTTCATAACTATGCTCGAAACGCAGCGCGTCCCCTTCTTGCACCCCGGCCTTGGCCATGGGGCCGCCGGGTTCGACCTGACGCGCTTTGACAAAGCCGCTCTGTCCCCCCGGATTATCGGCCAGAACGCCGCCATATTCCGGGACCGCGCCATAGAGCCCCGCGCGCACGCTGGCGGTATCGACCAGCATGAACAGGCGATTGGCGATGAGCACCGCCAGCAGTGCGATCAGCAGGAACTGCTGCCAGCGCGGCCAGTTCAGCTTTTCCGATTCGCTCCGGTTTTTCATGCTGTTCCCCCTGCTCCGCGCTGCCCCGGCGATGGTGGCATAATCCCCAACGTTTGCAATCGCGGGGACAAGTTCCTAGCTAATGACGCTCACAGACAGGAAGCATTACATGGCCGAAGAAGGCGCAACTCTGGCAGAGCGGACGGTGCGGTTGCAGGTGGCGGCGGCGCGGCAGGAAGAAAGTGGGCATGGTATCGCCCGCCTTCCTAAATCGACCATGGCCAAGCTTGGCATCACCGAAGGCGATGTGATCGAGATTGCCGGAAAGCGCACCACGGCTGCGCGCGCTGTGCTGGCCTATCCCGAGGATGAAGGGCTGGAGGTTATCCGGCTGGATGGGTTGCAGCGCGCCAATGCCGAGGTTGGCTCGGGCGATCATGTCCAGGTTAGCAAGGCTGAATCGCGGCCTGCCCAACGCGTTGTGTTTGCTCCCGCCCAGCGCGAGATGCGGCTGCAAGGCCCGGCGCAGGCGTTGAAGCGCAACTTCTTTGCCCGGCCGCTGATGGCCGGTGATCTGGTCGCTACCACGGGCCAGCAGCAGGTCCGCGATATGCCGCCGCAGGTCGCACGGATGTTTAACACCCCGGCCTATGCGCTCACCCAGATTCGTCTCACCGTTGTATCGACCACGCCAAAAGGCATCGTCCATATCGACGAGAACACCGAAATTGAGCTGCGCGAAGAGTATGAAGATGCCCGCACCGGGCGCGGCGATGTCAATTATGATGATGTCGGCGGGATGGGGGACACGATCCGCCAGCTGCGCGAAATGGTTGAGCTGCCGTTGCGCTATCCGGAATTGTTTACCCGGCTTGGGGTTGATCCGCCCAAGGGGGTGTTGCTGCATGGGCCGCCGGGCACCGGTAAGACCCGGCTGGCGCAGGCGGTTGCCAATGAAAGCGACGCGAGTTTCTTTACGATCAACGGCCCTGAAATCATGGGTAGCGCCTATGGTGAGAGCGAACGGCGGCTGCGCGAAGTGTTTGAGGAAGCGGCTAAAGCCTCGCCCTCTATCGTGTTTATTGACGAGATTGATTCGATCGCTCCCAAACGCGGCCAGGTGCAGGGCGAGGCGGAAAAGCGGCTGGTCGCTCAGCTGCTGACGTTGATGGATGGGTTGCAGGCGCGTTCCAACATTGTCGTGATCGCCGCGACCAACCGCCCCGATGCGATCGACGAAGCGCTGCGCCGGCCCGGAAGGTTTGATCGCGAGATCATCATCGGCGTGCCTGATGAAAGCGGGCGGCGCGAGATCATCGGGATCCACACCCGGGGGATGCCACTGGCCGAAGGGGTCAGTCTGGACGAGTTGGCCCGCACCACTCACGGCTTTGTCGGCGCGGATCTTGCCGCACTGGCGCGCGAGGCGGCGATTGAGACGACCCGGCGGATCATGCCGCTGCTTGATCTGGAGGCGCAGACGATCCCGGTTGAAGTACTAGATAGTCTCTCTGTAACCCGCGATGATTTCCTCGCCGCACTGAAACGCGTCCAGCCAAGCGCCATGCGCGAGGTTATGGTCCAGGTGCCCAACATTGGCTGGGCTGACATCGGCGGACTGGATGATGCCCAGATGAAACTGCGCGAGGGGGTTGAGCTGCCGCTGCGAAACCCGCAAGCCTTCCACCGGCTCGGCATCCGCCCCGCCAAGGGCTTCCTGCTCTATGGACCGCCGGGAACTGGCAAGACCTTGCTGGCCAAGGCGGTTGCCAAGGAGGCGGAGGCGAATTTCATTGCGATCAAAAGCTCGGACCTGCTCAGCAAATGGTATGGTGAAAGCGAACAACAGATCAGCCGGTTGTTTGCCCGGGCGCGGCAGGTGGCACCTTGCGTGATCTTCATCGACGAGATCGACAGTCTGGTCCCCGCTCGCGGGTCGAGCGGCAACGAACCGCAGGTGACGGCCCGGGTGGTCAATACGATCCTCGCGGAGATGGACGGGATGGAAGAGCTGTCCTCGGTGATCCTGATCGGCGCCACCAACCGCCCGGCCTTGGTCGATCCGGCGCTGCTACGGCCAGGAAGGTTCGATGAGCTGGTTTACGTCGGCACTCCGACCGAGGATGGCCGGGTGCATATTCTGAAGATCCACACCAAGAATATGCCGATGGCCAAGGATGTCGATCTGGCAAAAGTGGCCAAGGAAACTGACCGCTTCACCGGTGCCGATCTGGAGGATGTGGTCCGCCGCGCCGGACTGATCGCCATTCGAACGCGCGGCGAAAAGGTCAAGACCGTGACCGCAGCCGATTTCACCGAGGCACTGGCCGATAGCCGCGCCACCGTGACGGCAGAGATGGAAGCCGAATATGCCAAGATGAAGGGCGAGCTCAAAAAACGCGCGATGGAAGTGGCGCCAGTTGGGTTTCTAGCGCCCGGAATGGTCGAATCGACGCGGGGCAAGAAGCATAGTTAGCTATCGCCGCACAGCGCTTCGGGCATAGTCTCACGCAGCCAGTCCAGCATCGTCTCGCGCAGGGCGAGGCGCAGCTGCGCCAAAGCTGCGGGATCGTGTGCGCTCATCACCAGCTTGAGCTCGACCGAACCGACCCGCACTTCGCTGACCTGTAACAAGGCGGTCCGCCGGTCCCAGCTGTCATGCGCCTTGATCGCTTCCAGATAGGCCGCCCGGATCGGGGCGATGGCGTGGCCGGGCCGGATCGGAAACACCACTGATCCGGTGATACCGCTGCCCACCCGGGTCCAGTTCTGGAAAGTGGTGTCGAGGAATTTGCTGGTCGGCACGATCAGGCGGCGCTCATCGCCGGTGCGGATCACTACATAGCTCATGCGGATATCCTCGACCCGCCCGCTTTCTCCGTCGATCACCACGAAATCGTCGATCCGGATCGGCTCCGTCAGCGCCATCTGGATGCCGGCGATGACCGATTTGAGCGCTGGCTGGGCCGCCGCGCCAACCGCCAGGCCCGCCAGACTGGCCGAAGCAATCAGCGTTACGCCGACATTGCGAACTCCGGGAATACCAAGTAAAATCAATGCAACTGTCACGAATACGATGACAAATCCGGCCGTGCGAGAGAGGATTGCGACGCGGGTGCGGCGGCTGCGCGCGGCAATCTCGTCGCTTGCAAGCTCGGCCCGGCTCTCCAGCACGAGCGCGAAGGACTTGACCAGCGCAAAGGCAACCCAGCCAAGCAGCGCGGGGACCAGAAACCGCTCAACCGCCAGCCAGACCCGCGACAATGCCGGATCGGTCTCTGCGGCCAGCGACAGCGCAATGGCCACCAACGACCAGCGCAGCGGCTCACGCAGCCGTTCAATTACAACACTGTCGGAAGCAAGCTGCGACAGCTTTGCAAAGCGGCCAAGCAGCTTGAATACCACTATATGCAGCACCAGCGCCGCACCCACCGCTACCGCGACGGTCAGCGCGCTGCCGGTCAGCGCGGTTAGCCGGTCAGGGATGTTGATGGACGCGCTCAATGCGCCGCCCCCCAGCTTAACCCGGTGCCGATCTCGATCCCCAGCGGTACCGTCAGCCGCACCGATGGCATGGCGGCCTCGGCCATGACCCGCTCGATCACCGGGCGGGCAGCGGCGACATCACCTTCGGGAAGCTCAAACACCAACTCATCATGGACCTGCAGCAGCATCCGCACGTGGCCAAGGCCAGCGGCCTCCAGCGCGGGCATCATCCGGGCCATCGCGCGCTTGATAATGTCGGCTGACGTTCCTTGAATTGGGGCATTGATCGCGGCGCGCTCGCTGCCCTGCCGTTCGGCCTGATTCTTGGAATTGATCCGCGGGAACCAGCACTTTCGGCCGAACAGCGTCTGCGAATAACCCTTCTCGCGCACAGATTCGAGCGTTTCATGGATATAGCGCTGGATGCCCGGGAACCGTTCAAAATACCGATCGATCATCGCCTGCGCTTCTTCAGGCGTTACCCCCAGCCGTCCTGCAAGGCCCCAGCGCGAAATGCCATAGAGGATAGCGAAGTTGATCGTCTTGGCGCGGCCTCTGGTGTCGCGATTAACCTCGCCAAACATCTCCATCGCGGTGCGGGCGTGGATGTCCTCGCCGGCCGCAAAGGCCTCTTTCAACGCGGGCACATCGGCCATATGCGCGGCGAGGCGCAGCTCGATCTGGCTGTAATCGGCTGCCAGCAGAACGTTTCCGGGCCCGGCCACGAAAGCGTCGCGGATCTGCCTGCCCAGCTCGGTGCGGATCGGGATATTCTGGAGGTTCGGCTCGGTCGATGAGAGCCGCCCGGTCTGTGCGCCAACCAGGCTATAGCTGGTATGGACCCGCCCAGTATCAGGGTTGATCGCAGCCTGCAGCGCCTCGGTATAGGTTGAGCGCAGCTTGGATAATTGCCGCCATTCCAGCACCTTGCTGGCCATCACCACGCCCTGTCCGGCAAGGCCATCGAGAATGCCAACGTCAGTGGAATATTGCCCGCTCTTGCCCTTCTTGCCGCCCTTCAGCCCCATCTTGTCGAACAAGATGTCACCCAACTGCTTGGGACTGCCGATGGTGAAGGGCTCTCCGGCCAGATCATGAATCTCGGCCTCTAGCGCGCTGATCGCAGTGGCGAACTCGGCGGAAAGTCCGGCCAGCCGGCCCCGGTCAACCTTAATCCCGTGACGCTCCATCTGGGCGACAACCGGGATCAATGGACGGTCAACCCGCTGATAAACTCGGGTCGCGGCCTCTTCAGCAAGGCGCGGCTTGAGCAGCGCATGAAGCCGCCAGGTTACATCGGCGTCCTCGGCCGCATAGGCGACCGCCTTGTCCAATGGCACTTCGGCAAAGCTGATCGCCTTTTTGCCAGTACCGCAAACGTCTTTGAAGGCAATGCAGCTATGGCCAAGGTGGCGCTGGGCCAACTCGTCCATCCCATGCCCCCCCCCGATACCGTCCTCGCCGCGCCCAGCATCAAGGTCAAAGCTGATCACCATCGTATCATCGATCGGCGACACATTGATCCCATGGCGCGCCATCACATTGAGATCATATTTGATGTTCTGGCCGACCTTTAGCACCGCGTCGCTTTCGAGCAGTGGCCTCAGCCGGGCCAGCGCTGCCTCGCGGTCTATCTGCTGGGGCTTTTCCGCAAACATATCGGTTCCGCCATGGCCCAGCGGGATATAGCAGGCCTGGTTCGGCCCGGTCGCCAGACTGATCCCGACCAGATCGGCGCGCATCGCATCCAATGCGCTGGTTTCGGTATCGAAGGCTACAGTCCGTGCCGCCGCAGCCCGCGAGATCCAGCGGTCGAGTGCTTCCACCGTCTGGATGCATTCATAGGCAGCGTAGTCGATTGGCGGCATAACGGGCAGCGACTGGCGGCTAGCGCCTGCTATTGGTCCGGCTCCGCTGGTAACGGCTTTTTCGGGATGGAGCTGGGTCTTTCGCTCAGGGCTTCCGCTGCCCGCACCCAGCCGCTTGAGCAGGCTGGAAAAGCCATGTTCGGCAAGGAATGCGGTGAGCGGCTCGGGTGGGATCGCGCCCAGCTTAAACTCATCCAGCGTCATAGGCAGCGGGCAGTCTTCCTTAAGCTGGACCAGCACCCGGCTGAGCCGCGCCATATCGACCTGTTCGATCAGGCTGTCGCGCAGCTTGCCCGGTTTCATTGCGGGCGCGGCGGCGAGCGCGCCTTCAAGGGTGCCATGCTCCTGGATCAGCTTGGTCGCTGTCTTTGGCCCGATCCCGCGAATGCCGGGGATATTGTCTGCCGAATCGCCCATCAGCGCCAGCACATCGCCGACCAGATCAGGCGCGACGCCGAATTTCTCCTCAACCTCGGGAATATCGATTCGCAGGTTCTTCATCGTGTCGAGCATATCGACATGGCCGCCACCATCCGGGCAGGTGCCGATCAGCTGCATCAGATCCTTGTCGGATGAAACGATCGTCACATTCCAGCCAGCCCGCGCGGCGGAGCGGGCGTAGGAGGCGATCATATCGTCCGCCTCAACGTTTTCCTCTTCGATCAGGGGGAGCGAAAAGGCCCGGGTGGCGTCGCGAATCAGGGGAAACTGGGGGACCAGATCCTCAGGCGCAGGCGGGCGGTTGGCCTTGTACTGATCATACAGATCGTTGCGGAACGATTTGCCAGACTTGTCGAGAATCACCGCCAGATGGGTTGGGCCGTCAGCTTTGTTAAGGTCATCAGCCAGCTTCCAAAGCATTGTAGTATAGCCATAAACTGCGCCAACCGGCACACCTAGCGGGTTGGTCAGCGGCGGCAGCCGGTGATAAGCACGGAAGATATAGGCCGAACCATCGACCAGATAGAGATGATTCTTGGGCTCCATGTTGCGGTGCCTAGCAGGACGGCACGCGAAGGCCAAATGAGCCGGATTAGAAGCAGTTTTGGCGAATCACCTCTGAGCAATTCGTATTTTGAGCGCTGTCATCTGCTTGCCACAATCCTGTGACACCGCAGTTATCAGCCGAATTTACGCGCGGAATCACTTATCACGCGACAATCGCTTGCATCCACAATCGAAGGCGATTAATTGACGCGCGAAGTCTACTGATAAGGTAGGCTTTCCGCTCGGCCCACAATGTCACTCCGGCATTGTGTCGCGCGTGGTCCACTCGCTGTTCAAGGAATACCATACATGCGCAAGATCGTTCTCGCTGCTGCCGCTGCCGGCGCCGCTCTCGCTCTCTCGGCCTGCTCGGAAAAGGCTGCTGAAGAAACTGCTGTCGCTGCTGATGCTGCTGCAACCGATGCCGCTGCCACTGCTACCGACGCTGCTGCCACTGCTACTGAAGCTGTTGCTGCTGCAACCGACGCTGCCGCTACGGCAACTGACGCTGCTGCCGCTGCAACCGACGCTGCTGGCGATGCTGCTGCCGCTGCTGCGGATGCTGCCAAGAAGATGTAATCTTCGCCTTACGGCAAAGATTGGGGGGCGCGGGGGAAACCTCGCGCCCCTTTTCTTTTGTCCAGTCAGGCCGAGCCGAAGCCGAGCTGTGTCACCCTGCACCGTGTCCCTATCGCAACACTGCGGCAGAATCGGCGGCCTGACTTTTGTTTGGGCAAGAAAGCGCCTAGAAACTGAAACTTGTAGCAATCGCGCGCCGGATTTTTTGCGGGCATTGCGGTATCAGGAGATAGATGATGCGATCGACCATGCGTGCTGCGCTAATGGCTTCACTTTCGGCATTGGCGCTCGCCACACCTGCCTGGGCTCAGGACACTAGTGGTGCGGCTGAAGAAGATGTTGGCGCTACGATCATCGTCACCGGCTCGCGCTCAACCACCCGGACTGTTGAAGATTCGCCGGTGCCGGTCGATGTGCTTTCGGCTGAGGCGATCACCAATGGCGGCCAGACCGAAACCAACAAGATCCTCAACAAGCTGGTCCCCAGCTTCAACTTCCCGCAGCCCGCGATTTCCGATGGTTCAGACGCTTTGCGACCCGCCACCCTGCGCGGCCTTTCGCCCGATCAGACGCTGGTGCTGGTCAATGGCAAGCGCCGCCATGTCTCATCGCTGCTGAACATCAATGGCACAGTTGGCCGTGGTGCCGCAGCCGTTGATATGAACTCGATCCCGGCACTGGCGATCGACCGGATCGAAGTGCTGCGCGATGGGGCCTCGTCGCAATATGGCTCGGACGCGATTGCTGGCGTGATCAACATTCGCCTCAAGACCAAAAGCTCAGGCGGCCGCGCTGCGATCAGCTATGGCAAGTATGACACCACGATTGACAATGTCGCCAATGTCACCGGGCTGCAAACCACGGCTGGCCAGCCAATCCTTGATCCCACCGATGGCCGCTATTTCGCTGCGAACACCAGTGGCGACCGCAAGGTTAGTGATGGTGAGAGCTATACAGTGGCAACCAATATCGGCCTGCCATTCTTCGGCGCGGATGGCGGCTATCTGAACTTCACTGCCGAATATCGCCATCGCGGCAGAACCAACCGTCAGGGTTTTGATCTGCGGCCCAACTATATCCGGCCCACCGCGACCACCTGGGATCCGCGCGAACTGACCGCCAACCGGCTCCAGTTCCGCTTTGGTGATCCTGAGGCGGATGATTTCAACTTCTTCCTCAACGCCGCCACCCCGCTGGGTGACAATCTGGAACTTTATAGCTGGGCCAGCTTCAACCAGCGTGATTCGCTTAGCGCGGCAAATTATCGGCAGGCAAACAGTGCAGGCAATCGGGACTTTTCGGTACTTACCCCCAGCACCACACCGACCACTGCCAACTTCGTTGCCCTGACGCCCGACGGCTTCTTGCCGTTTATCAAATCGGACCTGACCGACTATTCAGCAACCGTGGGCCTGCGGACCACCGCTGGTGAATGGAATGCCGACGCTTCGTTTGGTTATGGCCACAATTCATTCGATTATCAGGTGCAGAACTCGCTCAACACCACCTATGGTCCAGCCAGCCAGCGAACCTTTGATGCTGGCGGCCTGCGTTATGGCCAGTATCTTGCCAACCTAGATATCAGCCGTGAATTTGATGTGGGCTTTGCCAAGCCGCTCAACGTCGCATTCGGCGCTGAATACCGCGCTGAGCGATTCCAAATCCGTCCAGGCGACCGGCAGTCATGGGCTGCTGGACCTTTCCTGATCGCGCCGATCTCAAATTCCAGCCTGATCGCGTGCAACGCGGCACTGGGCGTGTTCGATGTCGCAACTTCGCGGTGTAATTTCCCGGGCCGCGCAGCCGGCCCCGGCGCGCAAGGCTTCCCGGGCCTGCCAGACTCAGCCTTAACCAACGTCAAGCGCAGCAATATCGCCGGTTATGTCGAGTTTGACACCGATCCGATCGAGGGCATGACCACCACAGTCGCCGCCCGGTTCGAACACTACTCCGATTTCGGCAACACCATCTCGGGCAAATTCGCTGCCCGGTATGAATTCACCCCCGGTTTCGCGCTACGCGGCTCTGTCTCAAACGGATTCCGCGCCCCGTCACTGCATCAGCAGTCATTCACCACCACCTCGACCAATTTCATCGGGGGCGTGCCTGTGGATGTGTTGACGGCGCAGATCTCCAGCCCGATTGCCCGCGCGCTGGGTTCGAAGGACCTGAAGGCTGAAAAGTCCATCAATATGTCGGCCGGCTTCACCGCCAATCCGATCAACGGGGTGACGCTGACGGTCGACTACTACAATATCAAGATCAAGGACCGGATCGTTCTGACCGAGAATCTGGGGGCGAGCACCTCAGCAACCGATACGGCTATTCGTAACTATCTGGTCTCGCAAGGGCTGGCGGCCACTGCGGCGCGGTTCTTTATCAACGGGCTTGATACCCGCACCCAGGGTGTTGATGCGGTGCTAAACTGGCGGCTGCCGCTGGACGGGTTTGGCAAGTGGTCGCTGACCGCCGCCTACAACTACAACCAGCAGAAGATCATCAAGCGCAACAACACGCTTGGTCCGCTCGCCTCGATTCCCGGCATTGTGCTGTTTGGCCGGGTTGAAAGTCTGCGCTTCACCGAAGGCCAGCCGCGCGACAAGGTGGTCCTCAGCCTCGATGGCGATATCGGCATGTTTGGCATTACCGCGCGGTCTACCCGTTACGGCAAGGTCACCTCTCCCGGATCGGCGGTCCCGATTGCCAGCCCGACCAGCCTGACCGAATATGGCCCGGACGATATCTTCCTGCGCGCCAAATGGATCACCGATCTGGAATTGCGGTTTAAGCCTGCCGAACGGTTCAACATTGCAATCGGCGCCGACAATGTGTTCGATGTCTATCCTGATCGCTCACCGTTTGGCGCGCGTCCGGCAGCGATTGGCGGGACCTATCCAGCCAACCAGCAATATATCCCGTTCTCGATCTTCTCGCCGTTCGGCTTCAACGGCCGTTACCTCTATGCGCGGGCGAGCATCGACTTCTAAGGGTCTATCATTCGGCCACAAAAAAACGCGCGGGGAGCGATCCTCGCGCGCTTTTTGTTGCATCAGGATGCGTTCAACCAGGTTTTCGGAAGCGGAGGACGAACTGGTCAGTCTTGCCGCGAATCGCCGGGCTGAAGACATTGACGGTGCGCGGATCATCAAGCCGGCCATAGAGCGCGCTTTCCGCTTCGAGCTTGAAGCCAGCCTGGGTCAACACCTCAACCACGGCTTGCAGCTCAATCCGGTGGAGCGTGTCGGCACTGCTGGTGCCTGTTCCGGCCGCCGCGCTGTGATCGACCACAACCAGTGTCCCGCCAGGCTTGAGCGCGCGGAACAGGGCAGCGCTGGCCTTGGTTCCGGTTCCAGCAGGGAAGGGCTTGAGATAGAGATCGTGGAAATTCTGAACGGTGATGATCGTGTCGAGCGGCGCTGCGAAAGCCGGGGCGGCGATCGGGCCATTCACTGCCACGATATTGGGTGAGGCGACAATTGTCTGGCGCTGTTCATCGGCATAGGCGGCGCGAAAGCTGATAAACTCCTGCGGCTGGAACGCATACACCCGGCCTTTGGGACCAACTGCGGCGGCGATCACCCGGCTTAGATATCCGCCGCCCATGATATAGTCACCCACCGCTTCGCCCGGCGCGATCTGGGCAAAGGCCAGCAACTCTGCCGGTTTGCGCGCGGCATCACGGGCAAGATCGGCGGCAGGACGGATCGGATCAGCCAGTGCAGCGGAGTAATCAGCTGGGGTCAACGCCGGAGCGGAGCTTGGAGCCGGGGCGCAGGCTGCGGCCAGAACGATCAGAACAAACGGAATTGTGATGCGACGCATAGGCTGTCTCCAGAAACGATTGGAAACAGCTTATACCAATCTGTGATGAGAAGCACCTATAGCTCCCCTTCCCTCCGCTCATCCTGAGCCTGTCGAAGGACGGGGAAGGGGGAAATGAGTCAAGTTCATTGCAACTTGGTATTAGCTCAAACCATAGTTACCGCAAACGCCCACTCGACGAACGTCGATAGGTCAGCGCGAAGCTGAGCGACGCAGGCTGGACGCTTCGGCCAGATAACCATCATAGATGGTCCGCGCGATAGTGGCTATCCGGGCGTCACGGTTCAGTTTGCTGCCTTGGCCAGTCACATAAATCGCCACGGCAATAGTCCGGCCATCGGGGGTGGTAATGATCCCGACATCGCTGGCGGTATTGCTAAGCGTGCCGGTCTTATGGGCAACTCTTGCCCCTTCGGGCAGCAGCCCGGCGATCCGGCGTTTGCCGGTTATGCAACGTTCCATCGCACTGAATATAACCGCCCGGCTTGAAGCGCTGAGCCATTCGCCGTTATGGAGTCCGCTAAGCAGACGAACCATGGATTGCGGCGTAGTGCTGTCGCGCAGGTCAACCATTGTGGCCGGATCGATCAAACCGTCATCACGGACCAGCGTGGCGATATCACGGTCAATCCTTGCGCCCGAAAGCCCTGCCTGCCGCATCCAGCGATTGACCGCTTGCGGCCCGCCAACTGCGGCCAGCAACGCATCGGTGGCCTGATTGTCGCTGCGGATCAGGGCAAGTTCGATCAGCCCTAGGGCAGAGATCATCCCACCCGGACGAACCGGGGCGACTGCCGAGGACAGCTTTTGTGAGGCGACAGGGATCATCAGCGGATATTGATCGGTCAACCGGAACCGGCCGTCATCAACGCCTTGCAAAAATGTCGCGGCTATCGCGATCTTGCTGGTGCTGGCGAGCGGGAAAGGCTGATCGCCCAAAACCGCAATATTGCGGCCTGTGGCAAGATCGATTGCCGCAACCCCGATTCTGCCGCGATCGCTATTGGCAAGATAGGCCAGCTGCGCCTCCAGCCCGCCACCGTAATCGCGCAGGCTTGGCGCAGGAGCGGACCATGGCTGGGCAGTTGGCGGCAGGATAGCAGGCGTGCGAGGCACTCGCAGCTCGCTGCCAAAGGCCTGGTCAAAATCAAGTTCAAGGGTATCAGCGCGCGCAGCGCCTGCTGGCAAGGCCAGCGCGCCAGCCAGTGCCAGCAATCCGGTTATCCGCGAAAGAAGTCCCGTTCTCACCAAAAGCAATCTATCCTGACTATGCTTGCTATTTCTCTAACGGGCCGTTCATTTCCCTCAATCGCCCGCGCGACGAACCGCCTCTTGCGCGCGGGCAACCGCCATATGGATCAATACTTAGCGCTCAAATCACGAAAAAGGGCCGGAGGATTGCTCCTCCGGCCCAGATTCGGTTTGGCTGATGGTGGGACTTTAGTAGTCCATTCCGCCCATTCCGCCCATGCCGCCGCCGGGCATTCCGCCCATGGCAGGCTTGTCGTCTGGCTTTTCGGCAATCGCTGCTTCGGTCGTGATCAGCAGCCCTGAAACCGAGGCCGCATCCTGCAGCGCGATCCGGACAACCTTGGTCGGATCGATCACGCCAGTCGCAACCAGATTTTCGTAGACGTCGGTTGCCGCGTTGAAGCCCTGCGTTTCGTCGTTCTCGCGCAGGAGATTGCCCGCAACCACGGCGCCATCATGGCCCGCATTCTGGGCGATCTGGCGCAGCGGGGTCTGGATCGCCTTGCGCACGATGTCGATGCCCTTGGTCTGGTCGTCGTTCGCGCCCTTCATGCCTTCAAGTGCCTTGGTGGCATAAAGCAGCGCTGTGCCGCCGCCCGGGACGATGCCTTCTTCAACCGCAGCGCGGGTAGCATGAAGCGCATCATCAACGCGATCCTTGCGTTCCTTGACTTCGATTTCCGAAGCGCCGCCAACCTTGATCACGGCAACCCCGCCGGCCAGCTTGGCCAGACGTTCCTGCAGCTTTTCCTTGTCGTAATCGCTGGTCGTGGTTTCGATCTGAGAACGGATCTGCTCGACCCGTGCCTTGATCTCGCTCGCTTCGCCAGCACCGTCGACGATGGTGGTGTTGTCCTTGTCGATGGTGACGCGCTTGGCCTGGCCCAGCATGGCGATAGTCACGGTTTCCAGCTTGATGCCGAGGTCTTCGGAAATCATCTCGCCAGCGGTCAGCGTGGCGATATCGCCCAGCATGGCCTTGCGGCGATCACCAAAGCCCGGCGCCTTGACCGCAGCAACCTTGAGGCCGCCGCGCAGCTTGTTCACCACCAGCGTCGCCAAAGCTTCGCCTTCGATATCTTCGGCGATGATCAGCAGCGGACGTCCGCTCTGAACAACCGCTTCGAGGATCGGCAGCATCGCCTGCAGGTTCGACAGCTTCTTCTCGTGGATCAGGATATACGGATTATCAAGCTCGACGGTCATCTTGTCAGGGTTGGTGATGAAGTAGGGCGACAGATAACCGCGATCAAACTGCATGCCTTCAACGACATCGAGCTCAAATTCGAGGCCCTTGGCCTCTTCGACGGTGATCACGCCTTCCTTGCCAACCTTTTCCATGGCTTCGGCGATCTTTTCGCCGACTTCACGATCGCCATTGGCCGAGATGATCCCGACTTGTGCGATTTCGGTCGTGCCGGAAACCGGCTTGGAGCGCTTCACAAGGTCAGCAACCACAGCGGTCACAGCCAGATCGATGCCGCGCTTCAGATCCATCGGGTTCATGCCGGCAGCAACGCAGGTCATGCCTTCGCGGACAATTGCCTGAGCCAGAACGGTGGCGGTGGTGGTGCCGTCGCCTGCCTGATCGTTGGTCTTTGAGGCCACTTCGCGCAGCATCTGTGCGCCCATGTTCTCAAACTTGTCCTTGAGTTCGATTTCCTTGGCGACGGTAACGCCGTCCTTGGTGATGCGCGGTGCGCCGAAGCTCTTGTCGATCACGACATTGCGGCCCTTGGGGCCCAGCGTAACCTTCACAGCATTGGCGAGAATATCCACGCCGGCGAGAATGCGTTCACGCGCATCGCGCGAAAAGCGTACTTCCTTGGCAGCCATTGTTCAGTTTCCTTGTTAAATCAGTGTTATAGAATGGACGTCGCTCAGCCGATAATGCCCAGGACATCGCTTTCCTTCATGATCAGCAGCTCTTCGCCATCAACCTTGACCTCGGTGCCCGACCATTTGCCGAACAGGATGCGATCACCGGCCTTGACGTCGAGCGGGGTGATCTTGCCATCTTCGGCGCGGGTGCCTGTGCCAACGGCGACGATTTCGCCTTCGCTGGGCTTTTCCTTGGCGCTGTCAGGAATGATGATGCCGCCGGCGGTCTTTTCTTCGGCTTCGATGCGGCGGACCAATACGCGGTCATGCAGCGGACGGAACTTCATGGGCTCTTACCTCTCTTGGTAGTTGAATCAGGCTTGGCACTCTCATGGTGTGAGTGCCAGCGAGGCGCATATGGGTCTGCGTCCGCCCATCGTCAAGGTGAGACCATAATCAAAGTGAAACTGGGGCAAATCTCCGCAGCGCCGTGCAAACTTAGCCGGGCAGCAGTCCCAGTTGCTCGCGCCGGTGCCAACGCCAGGTCAGCAGGCTCGCGACTGCGGTCAGCCCGACAGCCAGACCGATCCACACGCCGGTACCTTGCATCGGGGTATAGAAGCCCAGCCAGATGGCTGTGCCCATGCCGGGCAGCCAATAGCCGAAGATCGCGATGGCCATCGGCATCCGCGTATCCTGCAAGCCCCGCAACGCCCCGGCGGCGACCGCCTGGACCCCGTCGAACAGCTGGAAAGCGGCGGCTACGATCATGTACTGGACTGCAAAGCCAACCATTGCCGCATTGGCTGCCGCCGAGGGATCGACATAGAGCGACAGGATCGTGCGCGGCATCAGCAACATCGCGCTGGCGGGCAGTGCCATAAAGGCGATCGACAGCGTCAGCGCAGCCCAGCCGGCCCGGCCAATCCCGGCGCGGTCGCCTGCGCCGAAATGATAGCCAACCCGGATCGTGACGGCCTGACCGATTCCGAAAGGGATCTGGAAGGCCAGCGCGGCGACTTGCAGTGCCACCGTATGCCCGGCCAGCTCTGCGGGGCCGATCCAGCCCATCAAAAACGCAGCGCCGCTGAACAATCCGGCCTCGGCCAGAATGGTGAGGGCAATCGGAGTGCCGATCTTCATGATCTCTCGCAGCCGCGACCACTCAGGCCGCCACCAGCGCCCGAAAATATGGTAGCGCCGCAGCCGCCGATCAGTGGCAATGGCAATCACATAGGCTGCCACCATCGCGATTGAGGTCAGGATGCTCGACAGCGCCGATCCTTCCAGCCCCATTTCAGGCGCGCCGAAATGACCAAAGACGAAGGCATAATTACCCAGGGCATTGACGAAAATCGCCAGCGCGGTGATCGCAGTGGCAAAGATCGGGCGGCCCAGCGCTGCAACGAAAGTGCGCAGGACATTGGCGATAATCATCGGAATCGTCGCCCAAAGCAGAACCCCAAGGAAGCCGCCGGCTGCTACTGCGACAACCGGATCCTGACCCGCAGCCAGCATGATTTCCTCGCCAAACGAGGAAACCGCCATGCCGACCAACCCGCATAGCACCGATAGCCAGAGCGCCATCCGCACGCTGCGCCGCACTTCGCGCACCGCATGTCTGCGGCGGCCAAGCTCTGTGGCGATCAGCGGCGCGACCGCGCCAGTCAGCCCCGAAAAGCACCACAGCATCAGTCCGAAAATCGAGATCGACAGGCTGGAGGCGGCCAGTGGCACCTCACCCAGCCGGGCGACGAAGATCACATCGATGGTATGAACCATCATCTGCAGCAGATTGGCAGCCGCCAGCGGCACCGAAAGACGCAGCATTGCACCCAGTTCAAGGCGCCAAGCGGAAGGGGGGGCTGTGTCCGACATAAAGCCGGTCCGGATAGGCGCGAGTCAGGTGACGGGGAAGGGAAATCTGCACCAATCGTAACGATCACGGGGCCATCGTGGGCTTTTGGCAACGGCTGACCGTGCAAAGATGACAATGTCTCTTCCCGAACCGGTATTTATCGCTCTATTCAGGGGCAAGGTGATCCGGATCACGGGGAGAAATCGAATATGCGCAGTTTCCACAAAGCCGCACTGGTAGTTATGCTCACCGCTGGACTTGTCGCCTGCGGTTCGCCCGCCGACCAGCCCGCGGAGGAGGCTGGCACAACAGAAGCCCCCGCCACTGCTGCTGATGCGCGTCCGATTGCCTTCGCCCAATGTTCCTCCTGCCATTCGGTTGAACCGGGACGCAACGGCATCGGGCCGAGCCTTGCCGGAGTGTTCGGGGCCAAGGCGGGCCATCTTGGGGAAACCTATAAATACTCCGATGCGCTGAAAGCCTCAGGCTTGACCTGGGACGAGGCGACGCTGGACAGGTGGCTGACCGCGACTGCCAAGACCGTGCCGGGAACCAAGATGGTCTATGCAGGGCAAAGCGATGCGGCCAAGCGCGCGGAACTGATCGCGTATTTGAAAACGCTGAAATAGGCGGCTGCTAGAGTGGTTCTGTATTTGATGGAACCGCCCATCGAATCCCCCTCCAGAGGAAGGGGTCAAGTGGCTAGATATTAAACGGAAAAACACTAGCCTGGTTGCGCAGCGGCGATCAGCGCATCGTCGATTGACTTAGCCTTGATATAAGCGGGGCGATTGGCAAGGCCTGCCCAATAGGCCTCAAACGCCGGGCGCTTTTCGATCGAGCCGAACTGCAGCCCCCAGCCGACTTGTGCTCCGACATAAACATCGGCGGCGCTGAAGCGGTTGCCTGCGACAAAGCGCTTGCCGCTCAGCGCATGTTCCAGCCCGTCCATTGCTGCCTCGAAGCTGCCATAGCCCGCCATTCTCGCGCGCTCAGCTGGCACCTCGAAGCCGAGGGAGCGGTTGACGATTGCCTGCTCCAGCGGTCCCGCGCCGAAGAACAGCCAGCGGAAGTAATCGCCGCGCTGCGCCGGATCGGGCGCGAGGCCTGCGTCAGGAAAAGCATCAGCCAGATAGGCGCAGATCGCCGCACATTCGGTAACCACGACATCGCCATGCTTGATCGCTGGAACCCTGCCCATCGGGTTAATCGCCAGATATTCGGGCGCCTTCATGGTAGTGCCATAGTCCAGAAGCACCTGCTGATAGGGTGCGCCCACTTCTTCCAGCATCCAGCGGGCAATCTGCCCGCGCGACATCGGGTTGGTGTAAAAGGTGAGGGGTGCGGACATGATAGGCCTTCCGATTCAGATAAGAACATTAAAAGAACATCGAACGGCTGATGAGTCAAGCACCCCAAAACGAAAGGGAATTATATACGAAACTAGACAGCGGCCCTAGTTGGGCTTCGGTTTCGGCTTTTCGATCTTCTTGTCAGCCGCCTTGAACATGGCCTTGGCGATGTCCTCCGGCGAGGCCGGAATGCGATCAAGTTTGTTGGTGACGGGACGGCCCTTTGGTTGTTTTTCGTCCATGTTCATCGCCCTTCAATTAGCTGCTCTCGCTCATTGTTACGAGCTGTGATGACCACTTTTCTAGCACAGATGCAAACACAGAATCCACCCAATCAGGCACATCCGCAATGTCAGGGATGAGCAAACTCGGCAGGGTTTTGTTGGCCTGCCTGCCATAATTGAATCTGAACTTGTTGGCCCTGATACACATACAGAAATACATTTTTTGCTCGACCGTCATGGGCATTTTGGGGCGCAGATAGAACAGGTCCCGACCGCTATAGAACGGTTCAGGCTGCAAGAATGTCTCTGCGACAGACCCGCCACCGGCCACTGTCAATACGCCCGCCTCGATCAGGTCCAACCCGTTCACAAACTTAACTTTCGCAGAAACCCCGTTGTTCTGCGCGGTGCGCGAAACGAAATTCACGCCATTGGGGTCCAATTCCAGCGAATTCAGCTCAAGATTTGAGCCAAGGGATACATCAAAAATATCCGACACTTTTACCAGATTCATGATGAAACTCCCGCTTGCATCCCGGCAACATCGCTAAGAAGCTGGAACGCCACATAACGCTTCACCACTTCGGCAAACTGATCCTCACTGAGGCTCCTATAATCAGTCTCGATATACGCTTCCGCACACCATTCATCCGATGCCGTCACCGCCTTCAAAACGCTTAGGCCCGTCTTGCTCTCGCGGTTGAGGTAGGCGTCCAACCACTCGGCCTTGATCGCATCCCACTGCCCTTGATTTACCCGTCCGATGTTTTTGGTCTTCCTGAATCCGTCATCCTTGAAATAGCCGAAGAACGTTTTGTAGCTGGCGGGGTGCGGGCTGTGGGCATCGAAGACCATGATGCAGGTAATCACGCCTACAGGATGGAACAGGTCGTCGGGCATGGAGAAGACGCCCACCAACTTATGGCTTTTCAGCAGACGCTCCCGCACCAGCCCTGCGGCGGCGCTCGACGATGTAGCGCAGCTCATCTGGACAATTGCAGCGCATCTGCCGCCAGGTTGAAGACAGGAAAGCGCACCTTCGATGAATCCTAGCTGCCCGTCTTCCCCAACATCATAGGGGGGATTCAGGAACGCGACGGTTGGCTTGAGCGCCTTTATCATCGCCACGCTATCGGGCGAAAAGGAGTCCCCTTGGTAGATGTGGGACTTCCCGTCACCGCTCATCATCATATTGGAGCAGGCGAAGGTGAACATATCAGTTCGCTTCTCGACGCCAAGGAGCTGATCCCGCTTGATCTCGCCCTTCTTGGTGGCATCGTTCCCGGCAAGGCCAAGCATCCGCTTCATCGACGCGATCAGAAATCCGCCGGTGCCACAGCAGGAATCATACACCACATCATTCACGTTCAGATTCACGATTTCGGCGAAAAACTCGGTGATATGCTGCGGTGTCAGCACCAAGCCCGTCTTCTGGTCGGTTCCGGCATACCGGATAAACTCCCGATAGAAACGGCCAAGGACATCGTAGCCCTTTTCACCCATTGAAATCAGCGGCAAAATGGATTGCTCAAGACGCTCGGTCAGGTCGCGCAGAACGTAATTATCCTCTTCCGCAGAGGCCTTCTTCTTTTTGATCTTGTCGGACTTTGCGATGGGGTGGTTTTTGATCTTCGCATATTCGCCGATCATCGACTTCACGCGCAGGGCATCGATTTCGTTGTCCTCCAGCACGCTTGTGATGCCGGTAATGATCGCTTTCGCCACGCGCTCTGGCGTTGGCGTCAGCTCCTTCGATGTCGCAATGTTCTTATAGGAGCGCTTGAACGCCTTGTCCTGTAGGGCGAGAAGAATGGCGCTAACAAGAGTGCACCGTTCATATTCAGCGATAGAGTAATCATTAAGATCATTATTTAAGTCAATTGCAGTCTTAGTTATTTCTGCGCTTTCAATATTCTTTGCTTTAGCCCCCCCCCTAAGCGTTCAATGTAGGAGAATATATCAATTAATTTTCCATCCTCTTCTTTTACTTCCGTTGCATTCTTCTCTTGATAGAAGGACGAGATTTTCAGCTTGTTGGGATCGCTACCACTCACCGCAATCGAGATGACATTGTATTCCTTTGCCAAAAATGCAGAGTAATGTAGTGCCCCGTCAACTGCGTGTCCGGCAGGATCGTCACCCAATTTGCTGCGGTGGAACTTCGCATCCGCCTTGCATTCGATTACGATGATGTCGTCTGGCAGCGCCGGGACGCTGACAATAAACTCGGGGAACCCGGATTTGCCGGTCAGATTTTTCGACGCTTTCGACAGGCAGGCCTTGGCCTTGGCGAGCGACGTTTTCTGCTCGTCAAACCGGATCGCGCCAAACAGGGGGTCACCCTTGAAGTGATCCCTGACAAAGTCTTCTGTGATCCGCTCGTTTTTCACAGGCTAGCAACCAGATCGTTATAGCGCAGCCGCTTACCGTCCAAGCCTTTTGCCAGCATCGTCATCTGCACGATGGTATCGAAATCCCGGACGTTGTGCCGACCGGCAAATTCGGTGACGTAGCGCGCAAGGTGCTTACGGCTCATCTGGTGATAGGTGCCCTTGTAGCCCCTCTTGAGCATCGCCCAGAAGCCTTCGATGCCATTGGTGTGAGCCATGCCGTTCACATATTCGCCGACGCTGTGCTTGACCGAGCTGTGCCCGTAGGACTTTGACAGGCCTTTGTAGCCGCTGTGCTCGTCAGTATAGACCATAGCCCCCACTTCCACGTTGCCCAGAACGAAACCCTCCAGCGTTGCCGTATCGGTCCTTTCGATCACGCTCGCCTTGATCTTTCCGTTCCGCTCTTTTGCCCCGATCACCGCAGCCTTGCCGACTGCACCCCGGCCAGCGTTCAATCGCTTACTCTTGTGCTTGTTGCGCTCCTTGCCGCCAACGTAGGTTTCGTCAACCTCGACGTGCCCGGCCAACTTGTCGCTGCCGTCGATCCAACCTTGGCGAATCTTCTGCGCGAGCATCCATGCCGTCTTCTGAGTGACGCCCAGATCGCGGTGCAGCTTCATGCTGGACACGCCCTTGAGGTTGGTTGACATGAGATACATAGCGATGACCCACTTTTGCAGGGCAACCTTGCTGGATTGCATCACAGTGCCTGTTTTTACGCTGAAATACTGCCGACATTCGCCGCAGTGATATGGCATCGGAGTTTCGTTCTTGACGGGCGAGGTTTTCAGCGAGCCGCAATGCGGGCAGTGGCGCTGCCCATCGGGCCAGCGGATACCTTCGAGCCAATTGCGGCTTGATGCTTCGTCCGGGAACATCTGGAAAAGCTGCATGACCGATAGGCCTTCACGCTCGCTCTTGCCCGGTGCTTTCTTTGCCATTTCAATCCCCTATGTTGTCTAGTTATGTAATTTAAATAGACCGGGCTTGCAAGCGATTTTGTCTAATTTCGTATATAATTCCCAAACGAAAAGGGCGACCCGTTGCCGGGCCGCCCTTCCATCTGCGAATGCTTCAAGACACCCGCAAAACTTGTGTCTGCCGAACGGATCCCCGCTTGCCGCGACGCGGCAGTTTACCCTGAGCGGCTGACCGATCGGTCAGCCGAAGGGCGGGGATGACGCAAAGCCTAAAGGCACGCGCTGTGTGCGCGCCAAAGCTTACGTCACTTGATCTCGACGGTGCCGCCGGCTTCTTCGATCTTCTTCTTGATATCTTCGGCTTCAGCCTTGTTGACGCCTTCCTTGATGGCCTTGGGAGCCGCTTCAACGAGGGTCTTGGCTTCGGTCAGGCCCAGCGCGGTGATCGCACGGACTTCCTTGATGATCTGGATCTTCTTGTCGCCGAAGCCGGTCAGGATGACGTCGAATTCGGTCTTTTCTTCAACTGCTTCGGCAGCTGCGGCGGCGGGGCCGGCAACAGCGACAGCAGCAGCAGCGGAAACGCCCCATGCTTCTTCAAGGGCCTTGGCAAGGTCAGCCGCCTCAAGGACGGTCAGCTTCGAAAGTTCTGCAACGAGATTGGCGATGTCTGCCATGATATTTCACTCCTGATGTATTTGGACCCAGCAGAGAACCGCCGGGAAATTCGGATATAATCAGTCTTACGCTGCTTCTTTGGTGGCATAGGCCCCAAAGACGCGGGCGAGCTTGCTGGCTGGTGCCACGACAACCTGAGCGACCTTGGTTGCCGGTGCCTGGACAATACCGATAAGCGTGGCGCGCAACTGATTGAGCGACGGCATCGCGGCGAGTGCCTTGATCCCATCCGCGTTCAGAACCTGCGCACCCATCGCGCCGCCAATGATTTCCAACTTGTCGTTGGTCTTGGCGAAATCGACAGCGATCTTTGCTGCAGCCACTGGATCGACCGAAGTCGCCAGCGCC
>JANMNP010000061.1:0-17816 GCA_031374105.1 Novosphingobium sp. | reverse complement strand
GCGGTGTTGACGGCCTATCTCGCGATTTTCGGCGGCACCCTCAAGGGCCAGCTGGTGTCCGATTTCGAGGTTGGACAAACCATCGCCGCGCTGGTGGCGATGAGCTTCAACTTCGTGCTGAACAATTCACTGACCTATGCTGACAAACGCCTGACCGGCTTTTCCGCGCTGGCCCGGGGCTGGGCCCGGTTTGCGCTGACCTGCTCGGTCGGGTTGCTCGCCAATGTTGGCGTTGCTGCCGTGCTGGTGCGGTTCGGCTTCCACGAATATCCTGCGGCGATCAGCGGCATCGTGATCGGTTCGGTATGGAATTTCGCGCTCAGCTCGAAGTTCGTCTGGGGCAAGTATTAACGCCAGCTATCCAGCCACATCCACTGGGCAAAGCTCTGTTTGCCATTGTGGAGCTGTGCGGCTGAGATGATCGGGTAGAAATAGACGAACATCCCAGCACTTGCTGCCAGCACACCAAGTGGCAGCCAGCGCCGCCCGCTCTGCCACAATGCGTCCAGCGCGAGGGCGAGGCAGGCCATCAGGAAGGTGCCGGGCAGCAGATAGTGATAATAGAACTGGATCGGCTTGCTGGAGACAATCCACAGCCCCAGCGTCACCAGGTAAAGCACTGCGCAGGCCAACGCATCATATCGCCGCCGCCGCAGACCGGCCCACAAGCACCAGATCACTGCTGGCAGCCCGGCCAGCATGGTTAAGGGGTTGCCAATCAGCACGATCCCGCGCTGCGCGCCGTCAACCTCTTCATAAAGATACCAGATCGCGCGCCAGTTTCCGGCCCATTCGTACCAGACGCTGCGATAGGGGTGCAGCTTTTTCACGCTGTCCTGCAATTCCAGCATATGCTGGTGATGGCCGATCGGATCGAACGGATCAATCGCACCCGTCGTATAGAAAAATGCGGGCCAGTAAGTCAGCCAATAGACGCAAAGCGGCAGCAGCCCGAGCCACCAGCCGGCCTCGATCAATCGTATCCCCGGCACCGGCCCGCCGCTGCTTTTGGTCAGGAAGCGGGGGCCATTGTGCCTGAGCTTTAGCCATAAGAATAGGATACCCGGCAGCACCAGCATCGGTGCGACACTCCATTTCGCTCCGAGCGAAAGGCCGAAGAAAATCCCGGCCAGCGCCAGCCGCCAGCGTCCTTGATCGGGCCGGCGGAGCGCTGCGGCGAGCATCCACAGCCCGGCCACGGCAAAGCCAGCCATCGCCATGTCAAGCATCGCGATCCTGCTCTGGATGAACCACATGAAGTTGGTGGCGAGCAGCAGCACAGCCGATAATGTAGCGAACCGACTGCCACTGGCGAACCACATCGCACGCGCAAAGGCGAACAGGCCGAATGCCCCCAGAAACGCTGTTGGAAGCCGCCAATACAGCGCCTTGTCGCCCAGCAGGGTAATCGCCGCAGCGATCAATTCTTTGCCCAGCAGCGGATGTTCGGGATTGGCCGAGATATTTGCCAGCATCGCCCGTGCGGCGGGGACGTAGTGCACTTCGTCAAAGGTGATCTTGGTTGGTATCCCCAGCCGGTGCCAGACCAGCGCGAGGAAAAATATCGCGATCACAGCGCACCAATCGGCCGGGTCTTTTTCCTGGGTAAAGGGTGCACGCATTGCTGAGCCGGATAATGGCGGACCGGGCCAAGTGCAATCGACTTGCGCCATTGTTGCAGCGCACTTACAGCCCGAACCATGAAACGCACCACCGGACAAGACCGCTCGATCACCCGTAAATGGCGCCCAGCGACGCAAGCTGTGCGCGGCGGCACCTGGCGTTCTGAGCAGGGCGAAACCAGCGAGGCGCTGTTTCTGACCTCTGGCTACAGCTATGACGATGCCGCCACTGTCGCGGCGCGGTTTGCCGGTGAGGAAGATGGGATGACCTATTCCCGGCTCCAGAATCCGACCGTTGCAATGCTGGAAGAACGGATCGCGCTGATGGAGGGGGCCGAGGCTTGCCGGGCCCAAGCGACCGGCATGGCGGCGATGACCACTGCGCTGCTGTCTCAGTTGAGCCAAGGCGATCATGTGGTAGCTGGCCGCGCCGCGTTCGGTTCGTGCCGGTGGCTGATCGACAGCCTGCTCCCCCGCTTCGGGATAGAGACGACCACGATTGATGCCCGCGACAATGCCGCCTGGGAAGCTGCGATCCGGCCCAATACCAAGGTGTTCTTTTTTGAGACCCCGGCCAATCCGACGATGGATATCGTCGATCTCGCCTTCGTCTGCGGGCTTGCCCGGTCGCGCGGGATCACCAGTGTGGTCGATAACGCTTTCTGCACCGCGGCACTGCAGCGCCCGCTGGAGTTTGGCGCCGATGTGGTGGCCTATTCGGCGACCAAACTGATGGATGGGCAGGGCCGGGTGCTGGCCGGCGCGGTTTGCGGGACCGAAGAATTTATCAATGACAAGCTGCTGCCGTTTCAGCGCAATACCGGGCCAAACTGTTCGCCGTTCAATGCCTGGGTGGTGCTGAAGGGGCTGGAGACCCTCGACCTGCGTGTAAAGAAGCAGAGCGAAAATGCTCTGAAAGTTGGTAAATTCCTCGAAGGACGGGTGCAGCGGATGCTTCATCCAGGGCTTCCCAGCCACCCGCAACACAATCTGGCGTTGAAACAAATGGACGCCTGCGGTTCGATCTTCGCTTTCGAACTGGATGGGCGCACGCAGGCCCATGCCCTGCTCGATGGGCTGGAACTGATCGATATTTCAAACAACATCGGCGATTCCCGCTCGCTGATGTGCCACCCGGCTACAACCACGCATTATTCGGTCAGCGCCGAAGTCCGCGCAGAAATGGGCGTGAGCGAAGGCTTGCTGCGGCTGAATGTGGGCCTGGAAGATCCAGAAGATTTGATGGAAGACCTTGACCGGGCACTTAAGGCAGCGGGACTCTAAACCCGCTTCAACCTGACCAGCACGTCATCGAGCGCAGACAGAAAGCGCGAGCGATCAGGCTTGCTGAAAACTGCCCCGCCGCCGACAATGTCCCCGCCAGCCCGAAGATCGGCCATGATCGCACGGGTGGCGATGGCGCTGCCGATCGAGGCGAGGGTGAACGGCTTGCCATTGTGGCCTAGCACCTGCGCACCGGCTTTGAGACAGCGGTCGGCCAGCAAAATATCGCCGGTGATCACCACTGATGCAGCACAGCACGCCTCCGCTATCCAGTCATCGGCAGCATCGAAACTGTCGCTGACTACCACCCGGGTCACCAACTCATGTAGCGGCACCCGGAACGGGCTGTTGCTGACGATAGTTACGGCAACTGCGTGGCGAAAGGCGACCTTGTAGATCTCGTCCTTGACCGGACAGGCGTCGGCATCGACCAGAATACGGATCATTACCGGGGTTTTGGACCCTTGGGGTAAGGCTTGGCCCGGTAAGGCGCACCGCCCGGCTGGCCGGGGCCACCGTCACTGGAGCGAGGACGGAAGGGCGGCTTTTTGCCCATGCCGCCGCCGGGTCCGCCAGCGCTGGGACGTTTGCTGCGATCATATTCGCGCGGCTTTGCGTGCGGCTTGTCACTGGGGGTTAGTTGAACGCGGCGCGGAGCTTCACGAGGTCCGTCACTGCGAACTTCGCGCGGAGCCTCATTGCGAGCCTCACGCGGGGCGTCGCGGCGAGGTTCACGTGGTCCGTCGTGCCGGGCCTGACGCGGTCCATCGCGGCGAGGCTCGCGCGGCCCATCGCGTCCGCCCGCTCTTGGGCCACCGCCACTGGAAGCAGCCCCGCCATTTTCGGGCGAAAGCTCGATAGTGATCCCGCTCTCATCCTCGCCGCCAGGAACGGCTGTGCGGGCAAGCGCCGCCTGAAACTTGCCGACCACGGTGCGGGGAACCTGGAAGAAGGTCTCGGTCGCGGCAATGCGGATCGCGCCGATCTCGTTCTTGGTGATGTGACCGCGGCGGCACAGCAGCGGCAGGATCCAGCGCGGATCGGCATTTTGCTTGCGTCCGATATCCATCTTGAACCACACGACATCGTCAAACCCGGCGCGATGATGAGCCTCGGCCCCGCCGCTATCACGCCCGCCATCGCGGCCACCTTGGCCAAGCTGGAGCAGCTCTTCCGGGTCAGGCAAGCGAGCGCTGTGGGCGCGGACCAGCGCCAATGCGATCTCTTCGCCGGTCATCCTGCCCATGATCTGGCCGGCGATTTCGCGTTCGATGTCGCTGGCTTCAACCGGGGCCACCAAAGCCTCGAGCATCCGGGTAGCATCGCGCGCCCGGATCGCTTCAGGCGTCGGCACGGCAATCCATTCAGCGGCAATTCGTGCGGTTTTCAGCATCCCTTCAACCCGGCGGCGGCGCGGGTAGGGGACGATCAGCACGGCGGTGCCCTTTTTACCCGCACGTCCGGTGCGCCCCGAACGGTGTTGGAGAATCTCGGCATCGCGCGGGGTTTCAACGTGGATCACCAGGCTCAGGCTCGGCAGATCGATCCCGCGAGCAGCTACATCGGTGGCAACGCAAACCCGCGCGCGTTGATCGCGCAAGGCTTGCAATGCGTGGTTACGCTCGTTCTGGCTATGCTCACCCGATAGGGCAACGGCGGCAAAGCCGCGCTCAACCAGACCAGCGTGGAGGTGGCGGACGTTGTCACGCGTGGCACAGAAAAGCATCGCGGTTTCCGCCTCGTGGTACCGCAGCAGATTGATCACCGAGTTTTCGATATCGGACGGCGCAACAGCCATCGCCTGATAGATAATATCTCCATGGCCGCGATCATCGCCGACGGTCGAAATGCGCAGGGCGTCGCGCTGATAGCGCTTGGCCAGCGCCACGATCGGTCTTGGCATAGTCGCCGAAAACAGCAGCGTGCGGCGCGTATCGGGGGTGCCATCGAGGATCTGCTCAAGGTCTTCGCGGAACCCCATGTCGAGCATTTCATCCGCTTCATCCAGCACCGCACAGCGCAGCGCCGTGAGGTCAAGCGCGCCGCGTTCGAGGTGATCGCGCAGGCGGCCCGGGGTTCCGACAACAATCGCCGCGCCCCAGCTAAGATTGCGGCGTTCCTTGGATGCATCCATCCCGCCTACGCAGGTAGCGATTCGCGCGCCGGTTTTGGCATAAAGCCAGGCAAGCTCGCGGCTGACTTGCAGGGCGAGTTCCCGGGTCGGAGCAATCACCAGTGCCAGCGGGCTTTTCGCCATCCCCAGATTCTCATCTGTGATCAGTTCCCCCGCCATGGCGAGGCCGAATGCAACCGTCTTGCCCGAGCCGGTCTGGGCCGAAACGATCAAATCGCGGCCGATCGCTTCGGCTTCGATAACCGCAGCCTGGACCGGGGTTGGGGTTTCATAGCCCTGCTGGACCAACGCGTCGCGCAGTGGGGTGGGAAGTTGGGTAAAAGGCATGGGTGCTCGATTGGTTGGGCCAGCAAATACGCCAGCACACAGCGATAGGCGCTGCATCAGAAGCGCGCCCATAGGGTGACAAAGCCAAAAAGGGAAGCCAATGCGTCAATTCGCCGCAACTTGGCCTGTCTCCGATTGTAGCGGGGCAAAACAGTCGCTACCTTGGCGCGGCTATGAAAGAGCTTTTCCAGCATGCAGCCGTCACTGATGGCATCACCGTGCGCGTCGCGGTAAGTTTTTTGCCTGAACAGTCGCGGATTGAGGCGGGCAAGTGGTTCTGGGTCTATCATATCCGGATCGAGAATGACGGGCCCGGACCCGTGCAGCTGCTGACCCGGCACTGGCGGATCACCGATGGTCGCGGAATGATCAACATGATTGATGGCGATGGGGTGGTTGGCGAGCAGCCGTTGCTGGAGCCTGGGCAAAGCCATGATTATGTCTCGGGCTGCCCGCTGAGCACGCCGCATGGCAATATGGAAGGCTTCTACACCTTCCGCCGGGCAGACGGCTCGCTGTTTGAGGCGGCGATCCCTTATTTCCCGCTCGCTGCGCCGGCCACGGCGGGCTAGCAGACCCGCCATGAAGCGCACTCATTTGCCCTTGAACGCACTGCGCGTGTTTGACGCGGCTGCGCGGCATCTGTCGTTTACGCGGGCTGCTGATGAGCTGGCGGTTACCCCTGCCGCAGTAGGCCAGCAGATCCGCGCGCTGGAGGATATGCTTGGCGTGGTTCTGTTCCGCCGCACTCCCAAGGGTCTGGAGCTGACCGATGAAGCAGGTGCGGGGCTTGAGGCGCTGCGCACGGGGTTCCTCCATTTTGAGGATGCGGTGCAGGCAATGCAGGCGGGGCAATCAAGCCACGTCTACACGATTGCAAGCCCCCGAGATTTCTTTGCCGCATGGCTCGCGCCCCGGCTCGCCGCCTTCCGCGCCGCTAATCCTGAAGTGCGATTTGCGCTGGTTGATGGCGAAGATGCCGATTTCACAGAGGCCAATCTTGATCTCGCGGTCCGCTGGGCAGAGGGGCCGGGCGATCTTGAAGGCTTAGCGCTGGGCGAGGCTTCGCGAATCACGGTGGGGCAGGGCGGCTGGATCTCCTGGCCGGGCGATCCGGGCCCTTCGGTGGATGGTGAGGAAAGCGCGGCGCTGACCGTTGGCGATGCAGGTCAGGCATTTGAAGCGGCTGTAGCAGGATTGGGACGAGCCCGGGTGCCGGCGTTGCTTGCACAGAGCTGGCAGGCGCAGGGGCGGATCGCCCAAATTGGAGAGGCCGAGCCTTGCCGCCGCAGCTATTGGCTGGTCGCCCCGCTGCCACAATGGCGCCAGAAGAAGGTCAAAGCACTGGTGGCCTTCCTGACCGCTGAGTAGGAATACTTTGCAATTTGGCGTCAAAGCGCCCATCTATGCGAAGCTATCGGTGCCTCCGTCGGTCTCAGGCGCCTAAACGCCCCTCTTTCCTACTTATGTTACCTGTGGCCAAGTCGCCCGACGCTCGGGCGTTCGCACGCAAGGAATACACTATGTCTGACAATTCTGCCGCCATCGTTGGCACCGTCAAATTCTTCAATGAAGATAAGGGCTTCGGCTTTATTCAGCCGGAAAATGGCGGCAATGATGCATTCGTGCACATCAGCGCGGTTCAGGCTGCCGGCATGCAGACCCTCGAGAAGGATCAGCGCGTCAGCTACGAGCTGGCTGAAGATCGCCGCGGCAAGATGAGCGCCACGAATCTGCGTCAGGCCTGATAGGCTGAGTTCAATCCTTCCTCGGTCCGGCTGATCCAATTGGCCGGACCAGATTTTTGGTCCGAAAGGAGCCTCGGTAATGGCGCAAGAAGACTTTTACATCGCTCGCGCAGTTGAGGCTCGGGCCGAGGCGGCGGGCAGCAAACTTGATAATGTGCGCGAACGGGCCTTGCGCTCAGCCGCTGCATGGGATGCCATGGCCGAACGCGCTGCCGAAATAGCTCAGGCCCGCGAAACGCGTGAGGCAGAGAAGTTCGTTGCCAGTGCAGAAGTATCTTAGCGTCAGTCTGAAATCATCTGTGTGGTCTTAACCGAGCCGCACTTTCGGAGCGATCGCAAAGGCCAGAAAAATCCCCACGCCGGCACCCCAGAGAATTGCCGCGGCCGCGAGTCTTACATGGTCGGGATTTGCGCCGTAGAGCGACGGAAACCACGCCACCGCGACACCATCGCAGAGCAACGCCATGGCTGTTGCCAGTGAATAGGCCGGAATTAGCTGATCGGCTGACAATTTTCCAATCCGCCGCAGTGCAAACACGAATGGCACTGTGCCAGGTATCGTTAGAAAATAGACGTAAAGTCGCATGGATCCGTCCAGCGCCCCCGCTGCCGCCAGCCACCGCAGCAGCACGGCGGCAGCCAGCCAAAGTGCCACTCCGCAAATCGCCATAAGCGCCGCCTGCTCCGTTGAGAGACGAGGGCTGCCATCAATGCTTTGCGTAACCATATCCGATCTCCCGAGTCGTTGTAGCATGTGCTACATTTGTAACTCAATGTAGCACATGCTACAAGGCGGCAATGGGCAAGCATGAAGATCAGCGCGCAGAGCTTGAAGTGCGATTGGCGGCTTGGGTGCTGGCCCAAGGGCTAAGCAAGACCAGCCTGCGCCAACTGGCAGCAGGGATCGGCACCAGCGACCGGATGTTGCTCTACTATTTCCGTGATAAGGCGGAGTTGCTGGAGGTTGTGCTGGGCCGGATTGCAGAAGCGATGACGCTTAGTCTTACCGCAGCTTTGCCACTAGGCCAGCAATTTGCCCCGGCTGCGCTTTATGCACGCGTGGCTGAACTGGCCGCCAGCGCGGAACTTCGCCCCTATATGGATCGGTGGGGCGAGATGGCCGCAGCCGCCGCGCGGGCTGAACAACCCTTTGCCGCCATTGCCGATGCGATCACTCAGGGCTTTCAGTTCTGGGTCGAATCACGCCTTGCGATAAGCGATGATGCCGTGCGCCGCGACATGGCCTCGCTCTTGATCGTGATGATCGACGGCGGCGCTTTGCTTGAGCCGCTTGACGGAGGCCGTGTTTCTGCGCGCGCGCGCAAGATGATGCAGGCGTTGCTGGAGACGATCCAGTAAAGGGAATCCCCTATCCGCTTGCTAGCGGGGCGGGCACCGCGTTACACCCGGTTCGCGCAGCCTGTGGATAGGCCGCAAGGTGGGGCTGGAATGGAAATTGACGAGGCACCGCCGGCACCAGCGCAGCTAAGCCTCTTCGTCAGCTATTCACGGGCCGATCAGAAGCGGGCGCTGCCGATCATCAAAGCGCTGGAGCAATCCGGATTCCGGGTTTGGTGGGATGGGTTGCTTGAGGGCGGTGATGCATTTCTGCCCACGACGGAAGCGGCGCTGGAGGGTGCTGATGCGGTGGTGGTGCTGTGGTCGAAAACGTCAATTGCGTCTAATTGGGTCTGCGATGAGGCGACGGTAGGCCGCACCCGGCGGCGGTTGGTTCCGTTAAGCCTTGACGGGACCGAGGCACCGCTTGGGTTTCGCCAGATCCAGCTGATTAACCTTGCCAAATGGCGCGGCAATGCTGCTGCGCCGGAATTCCAGCGGGTAATCCGCGCGGTTTCGATGCTGGCAGGCCAGCCGGGGCCGACAGATCTGCAGCAGCCAGCGGGCTTGCTGCGACTTAACCGCCGGTCGGTGATTGGTTCGGGCGCAGTGCTGGTTGCTGGAACCGCCGGGCTGGCGGCATGGCGGTTCAAACTGCTGGGTGGGTCAGGCGCGCCGGGCAACAGCGTCGCAGTTCTGCCGTTCCGCAACCTTAGCACCGATCCCGACGAGGCCTATTTCGCCGAAGGGCTGGCCGAGGAAATCCGCACTGCCCTGTCCCGCAATCCAGCGCTCAAGGTGCTGGCTCCAACCTCTGCCGCGGCGGTCGATCCGAATGCGGTGGCGCCTGAAGCATTGGCAACCAAGCTGGGTGTGGCATTCTTGCTAAGCGGCAGCGTGCGGCGCTCGGGTGATAAGCTCCGGATTTCGGCAACCCTTACCGAGGGAAACAGCGGCTTTGCCCCGTGGCGAGATCAATTTGACCGGCCAATGACCGATGTCTTCGCAATTCAGAGCGATATTGCCGACCATGTTGCTGCGGCGCTTGCAGCGCAGACTACTGCTACGGACAAGCAGGGCATCGGCGGCACAAGTAATGTGGCTGCCCATGATGCTTATCTGCGCGGCAACGCCTATTACGAGCTGCGCTCTGGCGAAGCTTCGATGCGGGCCGCGCTTGCGCAATTTGAAGCAGCAATTGCCGCCGACCGCGGTTTTGCAGAAGCCCATGCCATGCGGGCGCGGCTGCGGGTTTTGCTGGCTGGAGATTACGCCAGAGGGCGCGAGTATCGCGCCGCTGCGCAAGATGCGATTACTTCAGCGCGCGAGGCGGTGCGGCTGGCACCGCGCCTTGCGGTGGCGCAATCGACGCTGGGCTATGTGCTGGTACAGGGATTGCTGGACTTCAAGACTGCGCGCGAGCCCAATGAACGCGCCAGGGCACTGGGCTGGGGCGATGCCTCGGTGATGCTTCTTTTTGGGGCTTATTGCGCAGAGATTGGCGAGGCTGTGAAAGCCAAGGAAGCTATCGCACGCTCGGTTGAACTTGATCCGCTCAATGCTGCGGTTTTCCGCGCAGAAGCCTTCGTTCGATATTATTCACGGGATTTTGCTGGAGCGATCGAATCGTGCCGCCGGGCATTGTCACTCAATCCAAAGTTGGGGGCAGCGCATTCATATGCTGGACTAAGTAAGCTCCAACTTGGTCGATTCGAGGAGGCAAAGAGCGAATTCCAGGCCGAAACTGTCGAAATCATAGGCTGGACGGGGCTGGCGATCACCGAGCACCGGCTTGGCAACCGCACGGCGGCGCAAGCTGCGGCCGATCGGTTGGCCGCAAAGTTTACCGATGCGGCGAGCTATCAACTGGCGCAGATTTATGCGCAATGGGGCCAGTTGGACGACGCAGTCGCCAAGTTGCAGCTGGCGTTGAATCTGGGCGATGGCGGACTGGTTGTGGCGAAGGTTGATCCGCTGCTCGATCCGCTTCGGACCAGGCCTGAATTTTCCCGATTGCTGAACAGGCTAGGCTTGGGTTAGACTGAAGATCCCAACAATCCCGAAGGGGGGACAAGCGATGCGTAAATCGATCACCATACTGACCATGCTGGCAGCGCCGCTGGCACTGGCTGCTTGCAGCCCGGCACCAGAAGCAACCGAAGAAGTTGTTGCAACCGAAGCCGCTGCTCCTGATGCCGCCGCTCCTGATGCCGCCGCTCCTGAAGCAGCTGCGCCTGAAGCTGCTGCCGAACCGGCCGCTGCTGATGGCCAATCGACAACAGGCGGTGTTGTCGAAAAGAAGATGTAATCAAATAGAAAAGTTCAGAATGGGGCAGGCTAGGGGGCAACCCACGCCTGTCCCATTTCCTTTTGACCGGTCACTTGCATTATCCAATCGCGATAGGAAGCAAGCAAGATGATCGGGGCGGCGGTATCGGACCTATTGTCGATAACTGGCGACTTGAAGCAGTCCGGCCCATCCCAGTTGACGATGCCAGTCAGCGCTAAAATGCCGGGCTGCGAAGAATTGCGATAGACTGGACCGCCGCTGTCCTCACGGCAGAATTTGAGCGCCTTGTTGGTCAGGCAGAGCTGTGGTTGGGCTGGGTATCCCTGCCTGCAATCAGACCATGGCGAGCTCATCACCACGCTGTAGCGCCAAGGTGCGATGGCTTGCCCGGACGCATTGATATGACTGCCCCAGCCCAGCACACTGTAATAGCGCGGCGAGCTTGTTCGTTCTGAACCGGGAGGCGGGGGTGCTTCATCCGGGCCAAGCTGAGCCGGAGCAATGCCGCGCGCGGCATAGCCGCTCACGTCGCTGTTAAAATGAAGCAATACAAGCTCAGCTGCCGGGTGACGGACCATTCGATCAACCGCACCGGTCAGGCCGCTATCGCGGGCCAGATCACTGGTGCCAAGCGCCACCTCGACTCCCGCAGCAAGCATGGCCGGTGATACGCAGTGCGCTGCCGTCAGCACCCAATCATCCGCAATCAGCGTTCCCGCGCATAGGTGACTGGTTTGCCAACGCGGCTTTGCCGGATCATCGATTCCAGGCACGCTTGCATTTGTCAGGCTGGCACTCCAGCGGATTTCAGCCATATAGCCGATCCTGCCGAGGTGGCTCTGCTTCAGCCAATAGTCGTCGCCGGTTGAATTGTAGCGACTTGCCCTAATGGTCGTTTCGCGCGATTGCCGCCGTTCAGAGGCCGACAAGGCAAAAGCCATGGCCTGATCGTGGGCGGCGACATCATCCGTCTGGTTCTCGGCCAGCCAGCGCTCCAGCCAGGCCAGTGAGCGCTTGTCCGCGGGGCGAATCTCAAATGGTTCGATCCGCCCGGGAAGCAGCGGTTCAGCCCGCAGAGGTGCCGCTGGCGTTGCGGTTGCGACAAGCAAGACAGTGAGGATCAGCCGGATCATTCAGCCAGCCATCTCGTTTCGCCGGGCATCAGCCGCAGCTTCATCGCCTGTTTGATCCACGGGAGATAGGGCTGAACCCGCGTATAGACACCGGGGCGGTCATCGCTGTTCACGCGGCAGCCTTGCTTGTTCCACGATACGATCCCGACCAATTGCGGGGCTTTGCCAGCGCTCGCGCTATCATCCCGGTAATATAGCGGACCGCCGCTGTCGCCGTTGCAGGTTTTCACGTTGTCGCCATAGACACAGACGACTCGGGGATGAACCCTTGGAACAAGCCTTGTGTCGTTGCTGGAGAAATTCACGGCGACAGGCTCATAGCCTTTGCGGCCCGCGCATTCGGCATTGCTGAGCGTGCCCATTTCGACGCGGCGGAGCAGGGCGGTGGCGTTTACCTCTGCGCGCGGATCGTCATTGATCCGGCCCCAGCCAGCTGCGTGGACCTGCTCGCCGCGTCCCAGCGGCGTGGGATAGAGCGGCGCTATCGCTACTTTGCGCCGATCGCGGGGGCGACGGTCGGGGGCAAGGTGGAGCAGGGCTATGTCGTTCGAATAGATGTTCCGGTGATCATATCCAGCATGGATCACTGCACTCTCGACGTTCACCTGCATCCCTTGTGAGGTCGAAATGTCGCTGACCCCAAGCTGGACCGCTAGGCCGATCTTGATCTCGCCCGGGTTGACGCAATGCGCCGCAGTCAGCACCCAGTCACGCGCAATCAGGGTGCCGCCGCAGCGGTGGCGCGATTCCCAGCGAACCCCGTAGGTCCGGGTGTTGGCAAATCCCGGTAACTCGCGGGTAGTCAGGCTGTCGCGATAGCGAATTTGCGCGATGAAGGGTGCACTGGAGACCAGCACCGGCAGCCCGCCCCCGGTATATCCCAGCGATGGCTGGGTGATTCCGAGTATGAAATCGAGTAGCCAGCCTTCTTCGCTTTCGAGTGTTTCGGCGACATAGATGTCCCGCTCCCGGGGGTCTTTGGGATGCAGCTGCCTAGCTATTTTGCCGAGCCGTTCTTTAAGCAGCACAGTGTCACCGTCGATCAGCAGATCACGATTGCTGCGCCGATCGCCTTTCAGCCAGGCTTCATCGCGCACTTCGGTGGTGCCGATTTCTGTCTGGCAGACCATTTCCGCGTTGCAGGTCCACTCAAATGTTGGTTGCACTGGCACCTGATCCTGCGCCCGCGCTGGTGCGGCGGCCAGCGCGGTGACAAGCAAAAGTGACCTGATCCAGTTCCAGCCCATGCCGCAGACTAACACGCCCGCCCCGGGTGGTCACTACCTCAGAGCGGGCGGTCAGATTGCGACAGAGTCAGGCAGCGGCTATTCGGGAATCTCCCAGCGCACCGAATTGCGATAGGTTCCAGGGACTATCGCACCGCTGGTATCGCTGGCTGGCTCAAACCGGGCGCGGGCAGTGATTTTCTGGCAGGTGGCCCGATCAAGACTCGGCCAGCCGCTGGTCGTGGTTATCTCGCACGAGGCTACTTTGCCATCGATGCCGATAGTGACGCGAAAACCGGTGACGCCTTCGTGGTCAAGCCGCAGTTCGGAAGTGGGATAGTCGTTGGGTGTCACCCATGATCCGGGCCTGCCAAGCGGCTTGGCGGCTTTGCTGGAAAAGCTGGGCAGCGGGGAAGGGAGCGGCTGGGGAAACTCCGCCTCGCCAATGCCGCCGATGCCCGGCGGCAGTTCGATTGGTCCGGTCGGGAACAGCACCACTGGCCCGGTATTGATGATCGGTCCCTGCGAAGTTGTGGTGAGCTGGCTATTGTTTGGTTTCACATCGCCCTTGGGCGGCTCAGGCGGAGGGGTGGGCCGATTGGGGATCTGATATCCGGCCAGTGGCGGGGGCACAAAGATCTTCAGGATCGGACCCGCTAGCCCGTTGACCAGCGCATAGCCTGCCGCGATGTGGAGCAGCGCGACAGCGCCCAGAGTGATCGCTTTGGAGTTGCCGTTGTTTGCACTGACATAAGCCATAGACCGTCCCTTCCTCGATGGGGGCGCCCGGCCGATGAGTCGCCCGAGCGACCAAGGACTTCAGATAATACCTCGCCATATGAACGCACGATGAAAGCGCCGATTCCGTAACGTCAACCAGTCCTGAATCGCAATTGATCCGCATGGTGCTAGGGTGCCAGTGAAGAAGGAGTGACCATGCCAATATTCTACGACTTCACCCGCGCCCCCAGTCCGCGCCGGGCCCGCATATTACTCGCCGAAAAGGGCATCGCTCATACGGTGCAGATTGTCGATCTGGCTGCCGGGGAGCAGCTGTCCGAAGCCTTTCGCGCGATCAATCCGGCCTGCACCGTCCCCGTGCTGCAACTGGAGGATGGCGCGGTGCTGACCGATAACGCTTCGATCGCTGCCTGGGCCGAGGCAGCACATCCCGCACCTGCGCTGTTTGGAACAACGCCGCTGGACAAGGCTGAAATCGCCAGCTGGAACAGCAAGATCGAGCTGGAGTGCCTTGGCGCGATTGCTGAGGCGATGCGCAACACCGCGCCCGCGATGAAGGGCCGCGCACTGCCGGGGCCGGTGAACTACGATCAGATCCCTGCGCTTGCGGAGCGCGGCATGGCGCGGCTGCTGGATTTTCTGACCCGCTTTGAACTGCATCTTGAGGGCCGGGAGTTTGTCGCCAAAAGCGGCTTTTCCATCGCCGACATCACTGCCGGGGTCGCTGCGGATTTCGCGCGCGTTCTGAAGGTGAACGCCAGTGAAGGCCGCCCAAATATTGCGGCCTGGCGCGATCGACTGGCACAGCGTGGGTCATTCAGCCTCTAAGCTTTAATCCGCCGCCAGGCGCGGCGCGCTGTCATCAGGACACCGAAGGCCATGCGCCGCCAGCGTGGGCCGATGGCAACTGCGAAGTCTAGCATTTCACGGCGATCAGGCCAGATGTGCTTGTAGTGCTGGCTGTCCGCTGCGCCGCAGGTGTCAAACTCTAGCACTGGGTGCTGGTCGACCAGCTCAGCCACATGCTGCATCAGCAGCAAGCCGGGCGCATATGCCGAAAATGCTTCATCATAGGCCATCTTGAAGCCGAAACCCTGCTGGCCAGTGATGAACCAATTGGCCATGGCAATCGGGCGATCGCCAATGCGCAAGGTTGCTAGGCGAACCGTGCCGTTGGCAGTGCCGCGCTGAACAACGGTGCGGAACAGATTTTCGGTGGCAGCAAAGCAGGCTAAGGCGCTGCCAGCCTGGCCTTTCCAGCCGGACCGCTCCAATGTCAGAAAGTCATTGATCCATCCGTCCGGAGATTGGCCCGCTGGATGGAGCACGATACTGGTGGCGCCGTGATCCCTTGTCAGCCGAGCTGACTGGCTGCGCAGCCGGCTTGCCAGCTTGCGCTGTGATTTATCTAGAGGCGCTGGATCAGCGTTCGCCGCCGATTTTCGCGTTCTGGCAGAACGGCTGAATTCCTTGAGCCGAAAGAGTGAGCGCCCTTCTGCGGCGCATAGTGCAGCAAGCGCCTCGCAAATTGCCTCGTTGCGCGCAAATTGAGGGCAATGAAGCGCCCATATGCCTCCCGGTTCTGCGTCCAGAAGGTTGAGTGCTGCGGTCCAAAAGGCGCTCTCGGCCTGCGGCAACACCAGCGGATTTCGCAGGAACTGGTTCGTTGCCGCCCAGATTTGCGCGGTTTTGATCGGCAACTGGCCAAAGCTGGCGCTCGTGACAAAGGGCAACAGGCCGATCCATCGGCCATCCTGCGCCGTAACGATCAACAGCCGCACGTCCTGATCCTGATCGCAGAATTCAAGCGCTGCGGCCATGAACCAGTCGTTGGCAAAGACATTTGCAGTTCCTGCAAGCCGGGTCAGCTCTGCCCAGCGCGCAAAATCATCCAGGCTGAGTTCCGCGTATCTGCGCAGCACTGCATGCACCGGCCCAAGCGCCAATGCTGGTGCCGACAGCTCGGCATCAGCCAACGCAAAGACGTTCGGGCTAGGGGAAATATCGGAGATGTTCACAACAATCCCAGCTTGCGGCCGCTGCGGTAAGCCAATGATCGCCAGATTGATGAGGCAGGCCAGGCGGGCGGATGCGACAGCGCAGTGCCTTTTTGACGTAGCCCGTGATTAAGCAGCAGCGCATCGGCGTTGCGGCGGCTCCACTGGCTTTGCCATGTAATCGACAGAGAAATGCACGGCTGCATCCCTGCCTTGACCCAGTGCGGTGAAGAATAGGGCACATAAAGCGCATCGCCTGGTCCAAGCCTGTGAACCTCTTCGCCACCAGCTTCGTTTTCGTTCATCGGCAACAGGCTCTCGCCGCTCAGATGATAGGCTTCCTCAAGCTCGGACGGAAGATATGGCGGGTGAGGTGGATAGGTCGCAAACTCCTTGTTTCCCTTGATATGGAACAGGATGTTGTATTCAGCATCGAAGTGGAGCGGGGTCAGGGTGCCCGGGGCGGAGATAAACACAAACCCTTTGATCGAATCTCCGGGGCCAGTGGCCGGCCCGATAACTGGGCTGAGCTCTGCCATGATCGCGTTAAGCAGATCGCGGTATTCGGGCAGTTGCTCGATGAACCGAAGCATGACCCAGCTGCCACTGGCGGCAATATCCATGATCACCTGATCGATCGGCACGTCGCTTTGCGCCGCATGGGGAAAGCCCTCGCCATTGGCAGTATGCGCTTGCCGCCGCTCGACATGGTGCGGCGTCATCCGCAAGGCAGCCTTGGCAAGGGTATTTATCGCCAGCAGGGGATGATCAGCCAATCCGTGACTCAGCACGGCCGGGGACGCGGGGTAGGCGCCTTTCAGCTTTTCAATGCTGGATAGTGACAAAATCTGTTCGGGCGAGGGCAGCATTGTAAACTCATTCGCTTCGGATTGTGCAAAATACCCAAAAATCTCAAACAACGGATTAATGCCCCCGATCAGCCGATGCAGCCTCGTCCTGTTGAATTTACGAGTTCATCGCAGATTGTGGTCTGCTAGTGTTCGCCCATAATTGGCGAACGAACTGCCGGACAGGAGAATGGCGATGCGATTAGAGGGCAAGACGGCGCTGATAACGGGGGGATCGTCAGGTCTGGGCAGTGCCATGGTGCGCCGCTTTGTGGCGGAAGGTGCCAGTGTCATCATTGCGGATATTGATGTTGAGAATGGTCAGGCGCTGGCCAGCGAGCTTGGCAATAAGGCCAGTTTCGCGGTGCTGGACGTTTCGCTTGAAGATCATTGGAAGAGGGTTCTCGAAGGGGGCGGGCCGATTGATATTCTGGTCAACAATGCTGGCATCACGACATTTGGTTCGATTGAGGAGCTAACGCTTGCCCAGTTCCGCCATGAATTTGAAGTCGATGTGATCGGCGTGTTTCTGGGCTGCAAATATGCAGTGGCCAACATGAAGGCCAATCCCAAAGCGTCCGGCGGCTCGATCATCAACATGTCATCGCTCGCTGGGGTGCGGGCAACGGGCAGTCTGACGGCCTATAATGCAGCCAAGGCAGCAGTTACCCACATGACGAAATCGGTTGCGATGCACTGCGCGACCAGCGGCTATGGCATCCGCTGCAATTCGATCCATCCCGGCGTGATCTATACGCCGATCCTCGACAAGGTGCTGGCGCAAGTTCCCAACCCTGATGAAGTCTATGCGGGCTGGGTTGCAACGCATCCGATTGGCCGCATCGGCCAGCCAGAGGAGATCGCGGCCATGGCTGTGTATCTTGCTTCCGACGAAGCAGGCTTTACCACCGGGGCCGAATTCAGGGTTGATGGCGGAAGCTCGATGTGAACCGGATATCCTTTGCCTCTGGAATCGCGCCGGATTGCGGCCCGGTTGAAACGATCATGGCGGCTGCGGCAGGCGGGTTTGATGCCACCGGGCTTTGGATCGAGCCAGAGAAATGGACGGCGAAACTCCAACGCGAAGTTCGAACGGCGCTTACAGATACTGGACTGGAGCTGCTCGAT
>JANMNP010000037.1:0-5797 GCA_031374105.1 Novosphingobium sp. | reverse complement strand
TGATGTGCCGACGAGGCCGCTTGAGTCGCAGACTCAGCCCATCCTCGCGATACAGCCGGTAAACCCGCTTGTGGTTCACCACCCAGCCTTCCCGTCGCAGCAGGATGTAAATCCTGAAATAGCCGTATCGCATCCGGGTCTGCGCGATGTCACGGATGCGCATCAGCAGAGGCGTCTGATCGGATCTGACAGACCGGTATCTTATGCTTCGCCGGTCAAAGGTCAGTATGGCGCAGCTGCGCCGTTCACTGACCGCGTGACTCGACTGGACGTACCGGGCAATCTCGCGCTGCCGATCAGGCCTCAGACTTTTTTTGACAGCACATCCTGCAAAATATGCTTGTCCAGGCTGAGGTCAGCAACCAATCGCTTGAGCTGCCGGTTCTCGTCCTCCAGCTGCTTGAGCCGCCGCAACTCACCAACGCCCAGCCCGCCGTACAGCTTCTTCCACCGGTAAAATGTCTGCTCCGAAATCCCCATCCGGCGGATCACCTCCGCCACCGGCGTACCGGTCTCCGCCTGCTTCATCGCGTAGGCAATCTGCTCCTCAGTATATCGACTCTTCTTCACGGCATGCTCCTTCAGCATCAAGGGTCACATTACCGGAAAACTCTCAGTCAAACCGGAGGAAGAAATCGGGGGGACGTCACCTGCTTGGTAGGCTCTCCTCTGGCGGTGCCTTATGAATGAGAAAAAGGCCGACTGGGTTCAAACCGATTTTCAGATTGTTGATCGAGCTGGCTTCCGGCAATCCCGAGGTGGTTCGGTGCAAGCAGATCGGACTGATCATATTCGAAGGAGGCTAGTCGGTCTTTGGAGTGACTGATGACAATCCCGCTGCGCTTAAGGCATGCTTTAGCTGACGAGCTGTTAAAACAGTTTCGCCTTGGAGAGCGGCGCCAATGGCTGGGAAATTGCGATATTCAAAGATTAACGTGCGGCCTCGGCCAGACGGTTTTGGCGCGGGGGTGACCGGCGTCACCTTATCGAACATGCAGCCAGCAGAAACACTCGCGGACCTTCGAACAGCGCTCGCTGAGCATGGCATGCTGTGGTTTCCGGATCAGCCCCTATCTCACGGAGGCTTCGAAGCCTTGGCCAGACAACTCGGTCCTTTGGGAGTAAACCCTTTCGTCCAAGCCCTGCCGGACCATCCCGAAATCGTCGAAGTCCGACGCGATCCTGACGAACGCGCTGTTGTGTTCGGTGGCGGTTGGCATTCCGACTGGAGCTTCCTGGCAGAGCCGCCGCTTGCGACACTACTGCACGCCAAGGTTGTACCGCCAAGCGGGGGCGATACCCTCTTTTGCGATACGCGGCGCGCCTTCGAAGAGCTCAGTAAGCCGTTCCGGACGATGCTGGCCAACTTGCGCGCGAGCCATACTGCTGGCGGGCCCTATGGCAGTGAAGGATACTTTGCCAAGGAGAGTGGCCGAAGCGGCATGCAGATCGTGACCGGTCCCGAAGCTGACGCTTTGCAGGTCCATCCGGTTGCGCCAATCCATCCTTCAAGCCTACGGAGGGCGCTGTTCGTAAGCCCCGGCTACACCGTGGCAATTGAGGGCTGGAGCAAGGCAGAGAGTGATGCGCTGCTGCAGTTCCTTGCCGCCCATATGACGAATGAGCGATTTGTTTACCGGCACATTTGGCAACCAGACATGCTGGTCATCTGGGACAACCGGTTGGTCCTCCATTGTGCGACAGGTGGTTACGATGGCCATCTGCGCATGATGCATCGCATTGTCCTGGCCGGAGGCAGGCCTTCATGAACGCGCCTCCGCTCACTCGTTCGACCAAGCTGGCCTATGGCGTGGGTGCTGTCGCACTGGGCCTTAAGGACAACGGCTTTTCCTACCTACTGCTTCTATACTACAATCAGATTGTCGGCCTGCCGGCCGCGACGGTTGGCCTTGCGATCATGATCGCACTGGTTGCCGACGCCATGCTCGACCCGATCATCGGCCATGTCAGCGACAATTGGCGTTCGCGCTGGGGCAGACGGCATCCCTTCATGTATCTTTCGGCAGTTCCCGTGGCGCTGAGCTATTTCATGCTCTGGCATCCACCGATGGACTGGTCGCACGAGGCGTTGTTTCTCTACCTCATCGTTTTTGCCATGATCGTCCGCACCTTTCTGGCGATGTTCGAGATACCCAGTTCGGCATTGGGAGCAGAACTGACTTCCGACTACCATGCCCGTACAGACCTCGCGGCATGGCGGGCGGCTTTCAATTGGTATGGAGGGCTGGTCATGGTAATACTGACCTTTCAGGTCTTCCTGACGTCTACGGCGGAACACCCCGTCGCGCAGCTCAATCCTGATGGTTATGCGCGCTATGGTCTGGTGTCGGCTGTCGTCATGTTTATCGTGATACTTGCCTCCTCACTGGGGACACATCACCGCATCCCATGGTTACGTCAGCCGCCCGCTCAACGCAGCGGCCTGGCCAAGGGGCTGGGCGACATGTTCAAGGCCATATCCAACCGCGCACTGCTACCGATGCTCGGCGCTGGCATATTCAATGCTATGGCCTATGGGCTCAGCGTAGCTTTGTCGCTTTACTTCAATACGTATTTCTGGGGTTTCAGCGCCGATCAGGTTTCGTTGTTCATCCTCATGCAGTTCGGCTCTTCCGCACTGGCAATTTGGATTTCTGCTCCGCTTTCGCACAGCCTTGGCAAGCGCAACGCGGCGATACTGTGCAAGGTTCTGGCTCCTGCGTTCGGGCTGACGCCTATCGTGCTGCGGCTGCTCGATCTCTTCCCAGCCAATGAATCGCTAGTACTGTTGCCGGTTATGCTGATATTCCACTTACTGTCAGTAACTGCAGCGAGTATTGTTGCAATCCTTGTTGGCTCGATGTCTGCCGATGTGGTTGAGGATCACGAACTGCAGACCGGACGCAGGGCCGAGGGAGTCATGGCTGCTGCCAATATCTTCGTTGCGAAGACGACATCGGGCATGGGCATTTTCGCCTCCAGCATGTTGCTGACCTTCATCGCGTTTCCAGAAAATGCATCTCCGGAAGCGCTGGACCCCAGAGTCCTGCGTGATCTGGCATTATACTATGTCCCAGCGGTTGCGACGATGCATGCCTGCGCGATCTTGTTCATCCTGCGCTATCGGATCACCCGTGAGAGCCACGCAGAGACCCTAGCCCTCCTTGCTGAGCGCCATTTGGCCGCGCGAGCTAATCCATGATCTTGTGCTGTCGGGAGCGGCGGGAAAAGCGCCAAAGTCTGAATTGTAACATAATGAATCAAATGAATAACTTCGAATTCGATCAGTCGATTTCAAACCTGGATAGCGAGAATTGCGAGGACAGGTAGACGCGAAATGGCCCTCCCCTAGGCTCATGACGTCCGGACCGAATGCAGCCAAAAAAAGGCTGCAAGGCCGACCAAAAATGCTTTGAGGAGAGTATAATGCTAACCTTCCGAAACAAGACAGTGCTCATGGCGGCGGCGTCACTCATGACTGTTGCGGTCGCTTGCGCTGCATCGCCGGCGCTCGCCCAGACAGAGCCCCAGACCGAGCCAGAGAACTCTCCCGGGTCAGAGATCGTGGTGACCGGATCCAAGCTACTCACTGTAGGTCAGGCTGATGCCCTGCCACTGCGGGCCATCACCAGTGAAGACCTGATCAAGCAGGGTTCTCCTCCACTCCTTGATGTGATTCGCGCATTACCCGAGGCGATGGGATCTATCGGTAACTCAAACTCATCGCAGCCGGGGAAGGGCCAAGGCTTCGAAGGCTCAGAAAGCGTAAACCTGCGAGGACTTGGCCCCGATCGCAACCTTGTGCTCCTGAATGGCAAGCGCCTGCCGCTGGCCAGCGGCTACTTTGTGAATACCCGCAACATCCCGGCATCGGCAATCGGACGCATCGAGATCCTCAAGGATGCAGCGTCGACCACTTACGGCTCGGACGCGATGACAGGTGTGGTGAACTTCATCACCAGACGCGGCTTCAATGGTCTTGAAATCGGTGGTGACTACACGCTGATCGACGATACTGAAGGGGACTGGCGTGTCGATGCCACATTCGGCAAGAGCGGCGACAATTGGGACTTCCTGCTTTCCGGCGGCTACCAGAAGCGCGCGCAATTGCGGGTGAAGGACCGTCCATGGTCAACACCGCCTTATTCTGTCAATCCCGACGCGGGCTGGAACTTCTCCGCAAACCCGGCGCAATTCATCCCTGTTGGGCCGATCGGGCCAGGCGGTGTGCTTGCAGCCACTGGTGCCCGCGCGGTCGATGTCGGGTGTTCGGCGCTTGGCGGGATCCAGCCGTTTGCCGGATTCTGCGTCAACAATGTGCAACTCTGGCAAGATCTCGTTGCTCCGGCCAAGACCTGGCAGGTCTATAGTGAGTTCAACTATGATTTCGGCGGGACAGAACTTCACCTGGAAGGTTACTATTCCAGAATGGATGCGATCGTCCATTATCCGCCGTCGTTCAACCAGCCAAAGCCGATCACTGAGACGGTTCTGCCAGGTAACATCAACCCGGCGTCCTATGCTCCGGGAACAAATCCGCGGTTGTTCAACAACTGGTTCGTGCCCATTACCAACCCCGGTTTGGCAGCCTATGCTGGAGCAAATCCCAGCCAGTTTCCAGCAGGCACAAGTGGTGCATTTATCCCGATCGGCCAGTGGCGGCCGTATCTTGTAGGGGGCAACCCCTTCTACGGCGATGCCTCTACGCCGGGCTACCAGGGGCGCGAGCAGCGCGAGTTCAGGCTCAGTGCTGGGCTGAAGGGCGAATTTTCAGGCGAAACCAATTGGAATGCCGATGTCACCTATGGCCGCAACAGCCACTATCTGTATGGCTGGGATTCAAGCGGCGTCATGATTGAGCTGGCCCTGCGCGGTCTGGGCGGGGCTGGTTGCCAGTGGCAAACCGCGGCACCGGGCAGTCCGGGCTGCCTGTGGCTGAACCCGATGTCCAATGCGATCCAGAGTGCGCCGATCAATGGTGTGGCGAGCAACCCGGGCTACAATGCCGCAGTTGCCAACACCAAGGAGCTGGCGGACTGGTTGATGATCAAGCAGGAACGGTTCCTGACGAGCCAGTTTGCAGAAGTAAATTTCGGCCTGGATGGGGCCCTTCCAGCGTTCGATATAGGAGCAGGAGCGGTCAAATGGGCAGTCGGTGGCCAGTACCGCTGGATCGCCTTTGAGGAACATGATTCGAAGTATGCCGATCGGACCCAGGTTCCCTGTCTCAATTCTCCGCTCGACATTCCCGGCGCCAATGTCTGCACGCCGACACCTTATACGCCGCTGGGCCTCTCGGCGGCCTTCGCGCCGACCGACATCAAAACAAATGTGTTCGCTGTATTCGCAGAAGCGGTGCTTCCCATTACGGATAACAGTAACCTGACGCTCGGGGCACGCTATGAGGACTATGGCAAAGATGGTGGTGGCAGCTTCAACCCGCAGGCGCGAGCCAAGCTGCAGCTTCTTGACTGGCTTGCCGTCCGTGGTTCGGTTGGCACGACTTTCCGGGCCCCGCCGCAAAGTTCGCTGGCACCTAATCCCAGCGCTTCGATCCCCACTATTCTGGGGCGGGCAACGGCACTTGATCTGGTCGGCAATCCTGATCTCAAATCCGAGAGGGCCACGACTTACAGCTTTGGCATAATGGCCAATTATTCCGGTTTCGACGCGGCGATCGACTATTACCACTATGACATCAAAGACATCCTCACCACCGAACCGCAGAACGCCATCGTCAACGCGCTATTCCCGAACGGTGCTGCCGGAGCGAACAATTGTGCAACACTCGATCCGG
>JANMNP010000033.1:0-87399 GCA_031374105.1 Novosphingobium sp. | reverse complement strand
GGCCCCTCCCGCAAGCGGGAGGGGGGTGAAGGTAGCCGAACCGCCGGTCACCTCATACCCGGGCCGCCCGCCCAGCACATAAGCCAGCGTCGATTTGCCCGCGCCATTGGGCCCCATGATCGCATGAATCTCGCCCGCGTTGACGGTGAGCGAGAGGCCCTTGAGGATGGGTTTCGAGGCGACTGTGGCGGAGAGGTTATTGATTTGGAGCATTCAGACTTTTGCCTTCATTTGGGTGGTTTTGTAGGGATGGCCACCAGCATCGTAAGTCGTCCAATCGCCGACCTGTTTTCCATGTTCGAAATGCCCTGACCGCTTGATCGTAACGTCAATCCGATGCCACTCCCAATAGCCATGCAGCTGGTCGCCCAGCATATGCCCCTTTGCGCATATCGTTCCGCTACGGTGGAGGTCAGTGCGTGGTAGAAGTTTCTCTTCGCTCACCCCACGCTCCCCTCAAGCGAAATCCCGTCCGACAGGCGTAGTTCCGTGCCGAGAGGCCCCACCCCTAACCCCTCCCCTGAAGGGGAGGGGGATAGTGCGGCATCCTGCTTAAGCCCCTCCTCTTCAGGGGAGGGGTTGGGGTGGGGCGCTCGCCGATCGGGCATGGTATCGAGGATAACCAGCAGGTGCCGCTGGACGCCTTCGAGATTGCCCATCACCTCAAGATTGGTGACGCGCGCAACGCGGAAACCCAGCGCCGCAAGCCGGGCGGTGCGCCGGGCATCGGCGGCGGGATCGGTGTGGGTGTTGCCATCGACTTCGACGATCAGTCCCTTTTGCGGACAGAGGAAATCGGCGATTGCCGTGCCGATTGCGGCTTGGCGGCGGAATTTGTGGCCGCCGAGCTGCGAGCGGGACAGGACCGACCATAGCCGCGCTTCCGGCTCGGTGGGCTGGTTGCGCATGGTGCGGGCGTGGGTTGCGATCTCGTCGTTCCGCCCGGCGGAGAGGCCCCACCCCCTGCCCCTCCCCTGAAGGGGAGGGGAGTCTATAGTGACTGCCCAGTCGAGAAGTGTTGTCTGCTTCTTGCGCCCTGAAAGCCCCTCACCTTCAGGGGAGGGGTTGGGGTGGGGCCTCGCGTCTGGGCGGAGTTTCCGATCCGTCATCCAACCGAGCCTTCCAACGAAATCCCCAGCAGCTTCTGCGCCTCGACCGCAAATTCCATCGGCAGTTGCTGCAGCACCTCCTTGGCGAAGCCGTTGACGATCAGCGTCACCGCCTCTTCCGTCCCCAGCCCGCGTTGCTGGGCGTAGAACAGCTGATCATCCGAGATCTTCGACGTCGTGGCTTCGTGCTCGATCTGGGCGCTGGGGTTCTTCACTTCGATATAGGGCACGGTATGCGCGCCGCATTCGCTGCCCAGCAGCAGCGAATCGCACTGGGTGAAATTGCGCGCGCCTTCGGCTCCCGGCGCGATCCGCACGAGGCCGCGATAGGTGTTGTTCGATTTGCCCGCGCTGATCCCCTTGGAGATGATGGTGGAGCGGGTGCCGCGCGCGTTGTGGATCATCTTGGTGCCGGTATCGGCCTGCTGGTAATTGTTGGTGACTGCCACCGAGTAAAACTCGCCGACGCTGTCCTCACCATTCAAAACGCAGGACGGATATTTCCACGTTACCGCGCTGCCGGTTTCAACCTGGGTCCAGCTGACTTTGCTGCGCTTGCCCTGGCACAATGCGCGCTTGGTGACGAAGTTGTAGATCCCGCCCTTGCCTGCCGCGTCGCCGGGATACCAATTCTGCACGGTGGAATATTTGATCTCGGCATCGTCCATCGCCACCAGTTCGACCACCGCGGCGTGGAGCTGGTTTTCATCGCGCATCGGCGCGGTGCAGCCTTCGAGATAGGATACGTAGCTGCCCTTTTCCGCGACGATCAACGTGCGCTCAAACTGCCCGGTGTTTTCGGCATTGATCCGGAAATAGGTGGAAAGCTCCATCGGGCAGCGCACGCCTTCGGGGATGTAAACGAACGTCCCGTCCGAAAACACCGCGCAGTTGAGCGCCGCAAAATAATTGTCATGCATCGGCACGACCTTGCCCAGCCATTTGCGGACCAGCTCAGGATATTCGCGCAAGGCCTCGCTAATCGAGCGGAAGATCACCCCGGCGCGTTCCAGTTCAGCCCGGAAAGTGGTGGCGACGCTGACACTGTCAAACACCGCGTCGACCGCGACTTTCCGCGCGCCCTCAACCCCGGCGAGGAACTTCTGCTCCTCGATCGGGATGCCAAGCTTTTCGTAAACCCGCAGGAGTTCGGGATCGACCTCATCCAGGGAACCCAGCTTGGGTTTCTCCTTGGGTGCGGCGTAGTAATAGGCGTCCTGATAATCGATCGGCGGGACGTTCAGCTTGGCCCAATCGGGCGGGGTCATGGTCAGCCAGTGGTGATAGGCCTTGAGCCGCTGTTCCAGCATCCATTCCGGCTCGTTCTTCTTGGCCGAGATGAACCGGACGGTGTCTTCGGTTAGCCCTTTGGGGGCAAAATCGGTTTCGATGTCGGAGGCCCAGCCGTGTTCGTAATCGGCAACCTTGGCGGCGGCGTCATGCGCGGCCTGATCCTTGAGGGTGACTTGCTCGGTCATGCGACTGGGGCTTTGTGGGCAAAGAGGAAGGGGGTTTCACACGAAGACACGAAGATGTTGCGCCGCAGGCCATGCCGCTCTGTCCGTGCTGCCATAGGCAGTCCTGCAGCGAAGCGACGAGAGAGGCCTGCGGCGCAGCGCCACATCTTCGTGTCTTCGTGTGAAACAAACCTCTTCATCACCCGACCTCCGCCAGACGGGTCAGCGGAACGCCCGCCAGCGCGCCGCGCATTGTTTCATTGACCAGCCCCCAATGCGGGCGGACCGAGCAGGTGCCCTCCATCCCGCAATCATGACGGCCCTGTTCAACGCAAGGCGTCAGCGCGATCGGGCCTTCGACTGCCTCGATAATATCGGCGAGGCTGATCGCCGCCGCCGGACGCGCCAGCTTAAGCCCGCCACCCACCCCGCGGGCCGTGCGCAGCAGGCCCGCCGCTGTCAATTTGCTGACCAGCTTCTGCACGGTCGGCACAGGCAGGCCGGTTTCCTCGGCCAATTGCGCGGCGTTGACTTGCGCAAAGCCGCAATGGCGCGCAGCAGCGCTCATTGTAACAACGGCATAATCGGCCATGCTGGACAGGCGCATTAAGGCTTCCCGGTTAAATCAGAGTGATTCGTTCCGGTTTATCTAGGCCTGTTTGCGCGTGATTTCAATCCTCGGGAATTGCTGCCAGCCCCGGGGTGATCTGACGGAAGTTGCGAATATCGAGCAGCGCGTCGAGAATCGGCTGCTCGCTATCGCCCAGCCGCGCCGGGGTGCGACCGGCAAACAGCCGGATCTCGCGGATCAGATGCGACTGATCGTAGAACAGATTGAGCAGTCCGGCGATCTGCTCTTCGCTGGTGTCGGGCGATTGCAGCAGCGCAGCTACCCGCAGGGCGCGATATTTGCGCACCAGCTGGGTCGGTGTGACGCCATAGTAACGCTCAACCAGCCGTTGCAGCTGGCGGTCAGAATAGCCGGACTGATCAATCAGCGCGTCCAGCGGCGGATCAAGACTGCTTGATAGCCAGTTGGTGATCTGCGTCATCAGGGCATCATGGCGCCGATTGATCGGGCGCAGGCGGGCGGCAATGAAGCTGGCGATCTCGGCGCACATCGCCTCTGGCGACATCGCATCTGCGGCATAGGCAGCGCGGAGCCGATCGCTTAGCGCCACGATGTCCGGACCCAGCCAATCGGCCGCATTATACATCCGGTTGCCATGCTCAGTGGCGTTCAGCCCGGTAAATGCTGCCCAGCCACGCGGCAACAGCGCAGCTCCGATAGCATAGAATGGTCCATCCACGTCGAACGGGACTGCAACGGAGGTAGGGGTCAGCAAGCAAACCGGGTGCGAGGGATCGGAGATGCCGCCGGGAAAGTGCATCTTTCCCACGCCGCGCAGGAAGAAATACAGATAGCCAACGCCCGCTGGCTGCACATCGCGGATGTTCTGTTCGTCGCAGCGGAAGTGAAACAGTGTGGTAGCGTAGGGCTGGAGGGACTCGGGTGCAGAAAAATAGTCAAGCTGAACGAGTTGCCGCTGAGTAAGTTCCGCCTCTTCGATTAATGTCTGGCCGCGGTGTGCCGCGGTCGAAATTGCATCCATTTGCAAGCCCCTGTTCTCACAACAATAATCTATTGAGCCATCGGCGCTACAAAAAAACGACCCATCGGCAATTAAGCCAATGGGTCGCCAATCAGTTTTGAACTCAATGCTCGAAAGCCTCGAGCCCTTCGGGTCGCGTCGTCTCGCTAGGCCTGCTTGCTGATTCGGTATTGTATGGAATCGACAGTAACGCCTTGATGCTGATTCATATTTTTATGTGGCGGTTGAGCAACAGCTGCCACTCATCGACAGGCGCGCGGGGCAATGCCATAGCGGCGGTGATGCTTTATTCCCTGATCCGGCCCGCCCTGTTCCTGCTTGATGCGGAGCGCGCGCACGGCCTTGCACTGGCTGCGCTCAAGGTTCTGCCGCTGAGCGGATCGGCACGCGCGTGCGGCCCATTGGCAACAACCGTTGCGGGGCTGTCATTCCCCAACCCGCTGGGGATGGCCGCCGGGTTCGACAAGAACGCGGAGGTGCCAGACGCCTTGCTGGGCGTGGGCTTCGGCTTTGCCGAGGTTGGCTCGATCACACCGCTGCCTCAGGCGGGCAACCCCAAACCGCGCATGTTCCGGCTGGCTCAGGACCGCGCGGTGATCAACCGGCTGGGGTTCAACAATGGCGGCGGCGAGGCTGCCCACGCCAGGCTGGCGCGGCGCAGCAGGCGGGCGGGGATCGTCGGGATCAATATCGGGGCCAACAAGGACTCGGCAGACCGGATTGCCGATTACGCGGCCATGACCCGGCTGATGGCCCCGCTGGCAAGCTATCTGGCCGTCAACATAAGCAGCCCCAACACGCCCGGCCTGCGCGCATTGCAGGATGAAGCCGCGCTGACTGGCTTGCTTGATGCAGTGCTGGAGGCGCGGGCCGGCAGCGCGGTGCCCATTTTCCTTAAAGTCGCGCCCGATCTGACCCCTGCCGACATCGACGCGATCTGCCGGATTGTGATCGATAAAGGGCTGGCGGCGCTGATCGTTTCCAACACCACTATTTCGCGCCCGCCGCTGAAATCGCGGTTCGCTGGCGAGGTTGGCGGGCTTTCCGGCGCGCCTTTGAAGGATCTCGCCCAGCAGCGACTGCGTGATTTTCGCAAAGCCAGCGGCGGAGCTATTCCGCTGGTGGGGGTTGGCGGAATTGCCAGCGCCGAAGATGCCTGGGCCAGGATCCGCGCCGGGGCATCGCTGGTCCAGCTTTACAGCGCGATGGCCTTTGAAGGACCGGGAATTGCCGGGCAGATTGTTCGCGGGCTGGAGCGGTTGATGAAGCGCGATGGCTTTGCCTCCATTGCCGATGCAGTGGGAAGCGAATAGCGGTGGTTCCCATGAGCAGATTTTTCCTCGCCGTCCTCGCCGCGCCGCTCCTGCTGGGAGCCTGCGCCACTGTTCCCACCGTCCCGCCGTCCGCCGCGTTTGAAAAGGGCGTGGTCAGCGCCGCCGATCCGCGCGCCGCTGAGGCCGGGGCAGAGATGCTGCGCAGCGGCGGCAGCGCTACCGATGCCGCGCTGGCCACCTTGCTGGCGCTTACCGTGGTAGAACCGCAGAGTTCCGGGATCGGCGGCGGCGGGTTTCTGGTGCTCGATGATGGCAAGGGCAGGATCGAGACGATTGATGGCCGCGAAACCGCGCCGCGCGCCGCAGGGCCAGACTGGTTCAAGATGAATGGCCAGTATCTTTCGGTGCCGCAAGCGGTTCCGGGCGGCCTGAGCGTCGGCGTTCCGGGCAATCTGCGGTTGATGGACGAGGCGCACAGCAGGCACGGCAAGCTGAAGTGGAAGGCGCTGTTCGGCCCCGCGATCCGGCTCGCCCGCGATGGGTTCGTGGTAACCCAGCGGCTCTATATCTTCCTCAACCGCGCCAAAGCCACCGCCGCGCTGACTCCCGAGGGACGCAGCCTCTATTATCAGGCCGATGGCTCGGCAAAGCCTGCCGGAACGCTGATCAGAAACCCTGCCTTGGCCGCCTTCCTTGCGCAATTGGCGCAGCGCGGCGCGGGCAGCTTCTATGACGGAGCCAATGCCGCTGCGATTGCCACGGCGGTTTCCACCGCCGCGCGCAATCCCGCACCGATGACCACGGACGATATTGCCAGCTATGCCGCGAAGCTACGCGCGCCAATCTGCACCATCTATCGCCGCCACAAGATTTGCGGAATGGGCCCGCCATCATCCGGCGCGACCACGGTGCAGGGGACGCTGGGCCTGCTCGAACGGTTTGATTTGCGGACAATCGGCAAGGACGATCCCCGCAGCTGGCATCTGATCGCCGAGGCACAGCGTCTCGCCTATGCCGACCGCGAGCGCTATTTGGCCGATCCCGATTTCATTGCTGTGCCCCTCGCAGGTTTGCTTGCGCCCGATTATCTGGCCGCCCGCTCTCAGCTGATCGCGATTGACCGGACGATGCCTTCGGTTGCAGCGGGCAGCCCCGCCGGAGTCAAGATCGCCCTGGCTGATTCGCTGACGCCGGAGATTGTCTCAACCTCGCATTTCGTCGCGGTCGATCGCAGCGGACAGGCTGCCACGATAACATCGACGATCGAAGGCCCGTTCGGTTCGGGGCTGATGGTGGATGGCTATTTCCTCAACAATGAGCTGACCGACTTCAGCCTGGTGCCGACGCGCAATGGTGTGCTGGTGGCCAATCGGGTCGAAGGCGGCAAGCGGCCCAGAAGCTCGATGGCGCCAACGCTGGTCTATTCGCCCGGCGGCAAGCTGCGGATGGCAATCGGTGCGGCGGGCGGGACCACAATTCCGGCGCAAGTGCTCAAAGCGATCATCGCGGTGATCGATTGGGATCTTTCTGCGCAGGACGCCATTGCGCTCCCCGTGATCTTCGCGCCGGGCGGCAATTTGGTTTATGTTGAACGCGGCAGCGCCATCGAAGCGATGATCCCCGCCTTGCGCGCATTGGGCCACACCGAAATCCAGCCGCGCGATCCCAGTTTCAAGGCCAATGCGATTGAAGTGGTGGGCAGCAAGCTGATCGGCGCGGCTGATCCGCGCAGCGAAGGGCGTGCGGTTAGCGAGTAGAGCGCTTGCCGCTGCGACAAACCGACTTTACAGCGTTCACAGATAATCCGCTGCGGCATGACGGCGATAATAAGTGGGGCGAGGCTATGGTGCAGCTTTCAGATATCCGGACTGCCCGCAATCTGGTGACACTGTTCCTGTCGCGCGCCGACGCACGCGGCGATGCGCCGTTCCTATGGGCCAAGCGCGATGGCAAGTGGCAATCGCAAAGCTGGGCCGAAGTTGCAGCGCAGGTCTGCATGGTTGCAGAACAGCTGCGCAAGCTGGGGCTGAAGGATGGTGACCGGGTGATGCTGGTCTCTGAAAATCGGCCCGAATGGTGCATAGCAGATCTTGCGATCATGGCCGCTGGCTGCATCACCGTTCCTGCCTATACCACCAATACCGAACGGGATCATCAGCATGTGCTGGAAAATTCCTCTGCGCGAGCCGTGATTGTATCCAATTCCAAGCTGGCCAAGCCGTTGCTGCCTGCGGTCTTGCGGTCTGGCTTTGGCACCCAGATCATCAGCATCGAGCCGCTGGGTCAGACCCAGTCCGGTGCGATCGAATACCACGATTGGGCCGGGCTTGTCGCGGGCGATCCGGCCAAGGCGCGCAAAGCGGTGCAGGCCCGGATTGCCAAGATCAAGCGCGCGGATACCGCCTGCATCATCTATACCAGCGGCACCGGTGGAGCGCCGCGCGGGGTGATGCAACACCACGGTGCGATCCTGTGCAATGTCATGGGATCTGCGCTGGTGCTGGAAGAGGATTTCGGGCTGGCGGATGAGGTGTTCCTCTCGTTCCTGCCGCTCAGCCACGCCTATGAACACAGCGGCGGCCAGTTCCTGCCAATCGGGGTCGGCGCGGAAATCTATTATGCCGAAGGCCTCGAAAAGCTGGCCAGCAATATCGAGGAGGTCCGCCCGACGATCATGGTGGTGGTCCCCCGCCTGTTCGAAGTGCTGCGGACCCGGATCATGAAGCAGATCGAAAAGCAGGGCCGGATCGCCAATTTCATGATGGACCGCGCGCTTGTGATTGGTGAGAAGAAGGCGATGGGCAGGCGCGGCGGCAAAGGGCGTTTGCGTGACCGGCCAATGGATTTCATCCTTGAAAAGGCGTTGCGGCCCAAAATTCGCCAGAAGTTTGGCGGACGGATCAAGGCGATGGTTTCAGGCGGTGCGCCGCTTAATCCCGACATCGGCATCTTTTTTGATTCGATGGGGCTGACCATGCTACAGGGCTATGGCCAGACCGAGGCTGGTCCGGTGATCAGCTGCAACCGCCCCAGGGCTGGCATCAAGATGGACACTGTCGGCCCGCCGCTGGACGGAGTGACAGTCAAGATCGCCGAAGATGGGGAAATCCTCGTCCAGGGTGAGCTGGTGATGCACGGTTACTGGCAAAATCAGGCGGAAACAGATCGCGTGCTAAAGCCCGATCCCGCTGAGCCGGGCCAGGGCAACTGGCTCCATACCGGCGATATCGGCCATATCGATGCCAAGGGCCGGATCGTCATAACCGATCGCAAGAAGGATATGATCATCAACGACAAGGGCGATAATGTCTCGCCCCAGAAAGTTGAAGGCATGCTGACCCTTCAGCCGGAAATCTCTCAGGCAATGGTGGTGGGTGATCGGCGTCCGCATATCGTCGGCCTGGTGGTTCCCGATCCCGAATGGGCGCTTGAATGGGCAAGGGAACAGGGTGAAAAGTTCGATTTCTCCGCCCTGCAAGATCTCCCCGCCTTCCGCAGCGCGGTCCGCGCCGCCATCGACCGGGTCAACAAGGACTTGTCGGTAACCGAAAAAGTCCGCCAGTTTGCCTTCGCGGATGAGGCATTCGGAATCGAGAACGAGGAAATGACCCCCAGCCTCAAGATCCGCCGCCACAAGCTGAAGGAACGCTATGGAGAGCGGCTGGACGGGCTGTATAAAGGCTGATCTGCAAGCAGCGCTGTCAAGCGGCCTGACCCCAAGAATTGCCTGGCCTGACTTATGTTGGCTTGAAGATCAGTGCGTCGCCATTCATGCAATAGCGCTTTCCGGTTGGTTTGGGGCCATCATCGAACACATGGCCAAGGTGGCCGCCGCAACGTGCGCAATGAATCTCGGTACGGGGCAGGCCGGTGTCCCAATCGGTGGAGGTGGCCGTTGCGCCCGGCAGCGCCCGCCAGAAGCTGGGCCAGCCAGTGCCGCTGTCAAACTTGGTTGTCGAGGCGAACAGCGGATTGCCATCGGCTGCGCAAACGAAAGTCCCGGGCCGATGTTCGTCCACCAGCGGCGAAGTGCCCGGAACTTCGGTGCCCTTTTTGCGCAGGATGTAAAACTGCTTCGGGGTCAGCCGTTTGCGCCATTCAGCTTCGGTGTATCGCACCGGATAAGTTGCCGCCTCTGCGCCGCTGCCGCAGGCTGCCAGCACCGGAAGCGCTGCCGAGGCACCAAGCCAGCCGAGCAAACGGCGGCGGGGTAAAATCTGGTCCATGCTCATCATTTGCTGCGCCTTGCCAAAAGGGTACTCGCTCGGCCTAGAACTTTTCCAGCGTAACACCAAGCTCGCGGAAGCCGTGGACGAAATTGGCGCGGACCCGCTCGACTTGACCGGTCACCCGGACCCGCATCCGCCGCTCGTGCATTTCTTCAAGCAGGATCTTGAGCTGGAGCTCGGCCAGCCGGGCACCGACGCAGCGGTGGATACCATAGCCAAACGCCAGATTGCGCCGCGCGTTCTCGCGCGTGACGATCAGCTTGTCGGGGTTTTCAAACACGTCCTCGTCGCGGTTGGCTGAAAGATACCACATGATCAGCTTGTCGCCCTTTTTCACCTGATGCCCGAACAGATCGGTGTCAGCGGTGGCGGTGCGGCGCATATGCGCCAGCGGCGTGACGAAGCGGATGCATTCCTGGACCGCATTGGGGATCACCGATGGATCAGCCTCGAAGATCGCGCGCTGATCGGGGAACTGGTCGAGTGCATGGACGATGCCCGACATGGTGTTGCGGGTAGTATCATTGCCGCCGACGATCAGCAGTACCAGATTGCCCATGAACTCCTGCGGGCTCATGTGGTTCATCGCTTCTGAATGGATCATCATCGAAATGAGATCGGGGGTCGGCTCCGCATTCACCCGTTCCACCCACAGCCGCTGGAAATATTGCCCCATTTCAAGCAGGATTTCGTGACGGGTTTCGTTCAGTTCCGGGGCAAGCCCGATTTCGACATCGCCGGCCCAATCGGACCAGAAGGTTAGCAAGTGACGGTCCTCCCAGGGGAAGCCGAATAGCAGCGCCAGCATGCCCGTGGTCAGTTCGATCGAAACCTTTTCGACCCAGTCAAACTCTTCGCCGAACGGCAGCGTATCCAGCACGGCTGCGGTGCGCTGGCGGATGCTGCCGGCCATCCGCTCCATCTCGGTGGGGGTAAAGGCCGGGGCTACGGTGCGGCGCTGGCCGGTGTGCTGGGGCCGGTCCATCGCAATGAACATCGGCAGGTTGCGATCTTCGGGCGCACCGTCGGGCCTGTCACCAATGGTAATCCCGCCATGTTCCCATGACGAGGAATAGAGATCAGGCAGCGCTTCGATGTGCTGGATAGTCTTGATCGTGGTCACGTTCCAGTAATCGCCAAAAGGGGTGCCATTCACCTTGTTGATCGGCGACTTTTTGCGCATTTCGGCAAAGATTGGCTGCCAGCGATCCTCAAGAAAAATGTCAGAACGGCTAACATCCCAGTGGTGCGTATGAACTGGCAGATCTGGCCCATGGGACTTGACCCAATCATCGAACGCAGCACTCGCGCTGGGCGAGGTGCGATAGGAAAAAGCGGCAGTTTCAACTTGCGGGCTGGTGGCCATCGGGGTTCCTCTTCGGAGCATTCTCTGCTGATGCGTTGCCAGACGAGACTTATCTGGCGTAACTTACCGTTGTGTCAATAGCCGCTCCGTTTCGGAGGCAATAGCCTGTTGCCGAATCCGCTCAGCTTGCCTGATTCGTGCGGGACGAGCTGGTCAGCGCCCGGCGCAACCACCCGCCGCCGCTTGCTTTGCCGCGCGCTGGGCCCGATTGCATCACCCGCTTGCGGAACATGGCAGCGCCTGCGCGAACGAACAGCGCGACACACAGAACTTGCCAGAGCAGCGCGGCGGCATGCGGCCACAGCGTCGGATCTTGCGCCGCCCGGGCCAGCATCGCGAAAGGTGAGCTGAACGGCACCAGGATCGCGGCCAGCTCGATCGGAGTGCCCGGCTTTGACATCGCATAGCTGGCAAAGAAGAACACCAGCAGCTGCATCATGGTGACTGGCATTGACAGAGTTTGCACCTCGCGGACTGTCGTTGCCATCGAGCCGATTGCCAGGAACAGCGAGCCGAGCAGCAAATAGCCCATCGCGAAGTAAACCACCCCCAGCCCCAGAAACAGCGGCCAGCCAACCGCAGGCGCGGTTAGCGATGGCAGCGCCTGACCCGCGATCGTGCCAATCACCGCGCCGGACACGCCCCAGACTGCGATCCCGACCAGCGAGACGGCCAGCATTGCAAACAGCTTGCCCAGAAACACCGCGTCCATCGGGATTGCGGCGGCAAGGATCTCGATGATCTTGTTGCCCTTTTCTTCGACCAGATTCGACAGGACCATGCCCGCAAGCAACATCGTGAGCAAGAACAGCATGGTCTGCGCGGCCTGGGCGGTCAGCAGCTTGCCGCGGGTCTGGTCGGCAGAGCTGGTAGCAAGGCTGCTCAGCGCCACTTTGGGATAGACCTCTGGCGCCTTGCCCAATGCTTGCGCTGCAATCAGCGAGACCGGCCCCTGCCAACGCTCAATCCGCTCGGCTGGCCCGGTCAGGACCGGCTTTGCTGGCGTGCCGCTGAGGATCGCGGCAAGGTTTCCGCGCCCGCGCTTCATCTCGGCGGCAGGGTCAAAGGCCTCACCGGGGGCGAGAGTCTTGAGCACTGCAAACTCTGGCAGCGCAGGGCCAAGCCGGGGCTCGAGCAAGGCATGCGCTGATCGCATTGCGGTGACATCGGCCGCCGACATGGCAATGCCAAGCTCGGGCCGATCTGCGCTGTTCTTAACGGTTTGTCCGATCCCGCCGGCCATCATCCCGACGATCAACGGAAACAGCGGCCCAAGCAGGAAAAAGAAGAAACTGCGGCTGAACAGGATCGCGGTGAAATCGCGGCGCGCGATTACCAGTGCGGCTTGCACGGTGGAAAGGCGGCCACCTGTTTTTCTGGAAACAGTCATCAGCGTTGCTCCTCCCCATTGCCTTCTTCAAGCGCGCGAGCCGCAGCCTCGCCAGCAATCGCCACGAAAGCATCGTGCAGGCCCGCGCGTTCAATCGACAGGGAGAGAATTCCGGCCTCGCCCTCGATAAGTGCCCGCAGCAGCGGTTCGATCCCGGTTTCGGGGAGAGAGAAATACCAGAAACTGCCCTCGGCCCGCGCGTCGGCCGGCAAAGCAGCACGCCAGGCGCCTTCGCGCATCCGGGTCTCAAGCCGCACCTGCGGGCGAATCCGGTCGCGCGCGACGTCAACCGGCCCTGCGAAAGGTACGCGGCCTCCAGCGATGATTGCCACCTCGTCGCACAATCGCTCTGCGTGGGCGATCACATGGGTCGAGAATATCACCGTCGTTCCAGCCGCAGCAAGCGCACGAATCATCCGCTCCAACTTGCCCTGATTGATAGCATCGAGGCCCGAAAACGGCTCGTCAAAGATCACCAGTCGGGGTTCATGGACCAAAGTGCCCAGTAGCTGGACTTGCTGGGCCATGCCCTTGGACAGCTGGCGAATCTGGCGGTCAATCGCATAGCCCAGACCATGTTCCTCCAGCAGGGCTTTGCCGCGCTTGCGTCCCTCAGTCAGCGGCAGCCCGCGCAGCGCACCGACAAATGCAATCGCCTCATAGGCTTTCATCGAGGGATAAAGACCGCGCTCTTCGGGCAGATAGCCGATTGCATGGGCGATCTCGTGCGGGCGATCATGCCCCAGAACGCGGCGGATGCCCGAATCAGGATCGATGATCCCCAGCAGCATCCGCAAGGTAGTGGTTTTGCCCGCGCCATTGGGGCCAAGAATGCCGTAGATTGAGCCTTCGGGAACCGAAAGATCCACGCCATCAACCGCGGTAAACCCATCAAACCGTTTCACCATCCCTCGCGCTTCAATCGCGAGCGGCCGAGCCGTCGTTCCGCCCGCGTTGATCGCCACGTTGTATTCCCCTAACTTCATGCTGGTTCCGATAATGCCCAGCCTGTGAACAGGAGCAACAGCAAGTTTGGTTAATCCAGTGCTTCTTGACGAATTAAAAGCAGATCTGGCGGCTGAGGCGCGGCGACTTGGCTTTGCGCAGTGCGGATTTGCCGGGGCGGGCGAAGATCGCTTGCGTGCCGGGCGGCTGGATCAGTGGCTGGAGGAGGGCAATCATGGCTCGATGGTCTGGATGAAAGAGCGCGCGCATCATCGCCGTTCGCCGCAAAGCCTGTGGCCGCAGGCGCAAAGCGTGATTGCCTTGGGGATGAGTTATGCTCCAGCTTGCGATCCGCTGGCGCTGGCCGAAGCGGGCGATCGGGGCCGGATTTCGGTCTATGCGCAGGGTAAGGACTACCATGATACGGTCAAGAAAGCGCTGAAAGCACTGGCCCGCTGGCTGGTGGATGAGGCTGGTAAACGAGGGCTTGGGCAAGCCGGGGTGAAAGTGTTTGTCGACACTGCGCCGGTGATGGAAAAGCCGCTGGGCGAGGCGGCAGGGCTGGGCTGGCAGGGCAAGCATACCAACCTGGTCAGCCGCAGCGAAGGCAGCTGGCTGTTCCTCGGTTCGATCTACACCACGCTGGGATTTGCCCCAGATGAACCCGAGAAAGACCACTGCGGCACCTGCAATGCCTGCCAGACGGCCTGCCCGACCGATGCTTTCCCAGCCCCATACCGACTTGATGCGCGTCGCTGCATCAGTTTCCTGACGATTGAACACAAGGGTCCGATCCCGATCGAGTTCCGCAAGGCAATCGGCAACCGGATTTATGGCTGCGATGATTGTCTGGCGGTTTGCCCGTGGAACAAATTTGCGAGCGCCGCGCAGGCCAATCGCGCCTTCCTGCCCCGCGCCGAACTCGCTGCGCCGCGACTGACCGAATTGCTTGCATTGGACGATGCCAGCTTCCGCAGCTTGTTCTCCGGCTCGCCGATCAAGCGGATCGGGCGGGACCGGTTTGTTCGGAATTGCCTGATTGCGGCGGGGAACAGCGGGGATAAGGCGCTGGTCGCCATTGTGCAGGCGCTGGCGAGCGATCCGGACGAGGCTGTGGCAGAGGCGGCGGGCTGGGCGTTGGCAGAGTTGGGCGAGCCGTGCGCGGGTGCTTCGACAGGCTCAGCATGACCGGATCTTGTAAAAACTCCGCTCATGCTGAGCCTGTCGAAGCACTCGCGTTGCTCCCACCTAACGCCCCAGCAAATTACGGGCCTGGCTGGCGATCTGGGCCAGCATGGCGGGAGTTACCGGGGTAACGCTTTGCGCCCTGCCAACCATGGCGCGGAATTGCTGGATCGCGGGGGCTTGCCGATCGGCCCAGCTCTCAACCGCCGCCTCGGGGCCAAGTTTCCTGCCTGCCGCACGGCGCAGGAAATCGAGCCGCATGTGCTGGAAATCGCGGGCGAGGCCATTGACCAGCAGGCGCTCCCACGGGTCGGACGGGCTCATCCGTTCGGCAGTCTGTTGTGCCCAATCGAGGCCCAGTCGTGTGCCGATATTGCCGAACGCACTGGTCAGCACCGGCGCGGGGGTGCCGCTCTGGCGTGAGAGCATGGCAAGGCCAATCACGCCATCGATGTCGTAAAGATGAGCGACCATCGCGCTGACCGCATCGGGCGCGCCCAGCCTGACAAATTCGGCGCGCATCCGGGCGGATTGCGATTTGCCTTCTGCCGAGAGCAACAGGCTGGCGGCGTTGGAAAGCTCGGTTACTCCGGCGGAAAGTTCGCTGAGCATCCGGGCCGGCTCGGCAACGCCCCCGCTGACCCGCAGCAGATCGACCATATGGGTCACCATTGCGGCTGCCGCCCGGTCAAATAGCAGGATTCGTGCGGCTTCCGGCATGGCGGTGGTTTCGATAGCCTGCCAGATCGGGGCCATCCCAAGCAGGCGTTCAATGGCAACGAAAGCTGCCGTTACCTGCGCCAAAGTCGCGCCTTCTTCCTCGACCAGCTCGAACGAATGGATCAGGCCCAGCCGGTTGACCATCCGGTTGGCCAGCTTGGTTGCGATGATTTCGCGGCGCAGGCGGTGGCCAAGGATGTCATCCTTGAATTTGATCCGCATCGGCGCCGGGAATGCTGCCAGCAGTTCGTCGACCAGCGCCGGATCATCGGGCAAGGCGTTATTTTCCAGCGCATCCTGCAAGACCAGCTTGGTGCTGGACAGCACCACCGCCAGCTCGGGCCGGGTCAAGCCGCCACCATCTGCAGCACGGCGGGCAAGCACGTCGCTGCTCGCCAGTCCCTCGGTCTTGCGATCAAGATGACCGCCCTCTTCGAGAGTTTCGATCAGGCGCAGCCGCGAGGCGGTGGCCCCGGCCCCGCCTGCTTCGGCAATCGAGAGCGCCAGCGCCTGAAGCCGGTTATCCTCTAGCACCAGCGCGCCAACCTCGTCAGTCATCGAAACGAGCAGCGCCACCCGGCCCGGTTCGGTCAGCCGCTTGGCGCGTTTGGCCGAGGCGAGAGCGATCTTGATATTGACCTCATTGTCCGAACAATCGACCCCGGCCGAATTGTCGATGAAGTCAGTGTTGATCCGGCCCCCATTCAATGCGAACTCGATTCTGCCCGCCTGGGTGCAGCCAAGGTTGGCCCCCTCGCCAATCGCCAGGGCGCGAAGCTCTGCGCCATCGATCCGCAGTGCATCATTGGCAGGATCGCCGACATCGACATTGTTTTCAGCCGCGCTTTTCACATAGGTGCCGATCCCGCCGAACCACAGCAGATCAATCTTGCTTTTGAGGATAGCGGTGATCAGGCCATCAGGATCAATAGTCCCGGCCTCAATTCCCAGCATCTCACGAATTTGCGGGCTGAGCGGGATTTCCTTGAGGCTGCGGGCAAAGACTCCGCCCCCTTTCGAGATTAGCGCCTTATTGTAATCTTCCCAGCTTGAGCGTGGCAGCGCAAACATTCGCGCGCGCTCTTTCCAGCTTTTGGCCGGATCAGGAGCGGGATCGAGGAAGATGTGGCGGTGATCAAAGGCGGCAACCAATGCAAGCGCCTTGGACAGCAGCATGCCATTGCCGAACACATCGCCAGACATATCGCCGCATCCGGCAACGCGGATGGATTGCGTTTGAACGTCGACACCCAGTTCCAGGAAATGGCGCTGAACCGATAGCCACGCCCCCTTGGCGGTGATGCCCATCGCCTTGTGATCGTAACCCTTTGAGCCGCCGCTGGCGAAAGCATCGTCGAGCCAGAAATCATGCTCTTCGGCGATGGCGTTGGCGGTGTCGGAAAAGGTGGCGGTGCCCTTGTCGGCGGCGACCACGAAATAGGGATCCTCGCCATCACGGATGACGACCGCTTTGGGATGGACCACTTTGCCGCCGACAATATTATCCGTAATCGACAGCAAGCTGCGGATGAACAGCCTGTAGCTTTCCTTGCCTTCGGTCAGCCAGGCATCGCGGGAAATGGCGGGGTCGGGCAATTGCTTGGGATAGAAGCCGCCCTTGGCGCCAGTCGGCACGATCACGGCATTCTTGACCCGCTGGGCCTTCATCAGCCCAAGCACTTCGGTGCGGAAATCATCGCGCCGGTCAGACCACCGCAGCCCGCCGCGCGCGACGGGGCCAGCGCGCAAATGGATGCCCTCAACCCGGCGCGAATAGACGAAAATCTCGCGCCATGGCACCGGGCGCGGCAGGCCGGGGACCAGCGAAGAATCAAGCTTGAAGGCCAAGGCCCGCTCGCCCGCAGGGGCAAAGGCGTTGGTCCGCAGCATCGCTTCAACCAGCGCGCGATATTGCCGCAGCAGGCGGTCATCATTGATCGCGCTGACCGCAGACAGTCCGTCGCGGATTTGCGCCTGCGCCTTGGTTTCGGCGGCAGTCCGATTCCCCGCAAAGGCAGGGTCATGACGCGCTCCAAACAGCGCGAGCAGCGCGCGGGTGACAGTGCTGGCGTGCTGCAGGGCATCGACCACCGTGGGAATGCCAAAGCCCATTCCGGCCTGACGCAGATAGCGGAACCAGGCGCGCAGCCAGCCCGCCTCCACAGCCGAAAGCCCGGTTGAAGTAATCAGGCGGTTGAACGGATCATCCTCGGCCTGACCATTGAGCACGGCAGCTATCGCACCTTCGATCGCTTCGCCGCGCGCCATTATGGCAGAGACAGCCTGGCCGGCTGGGATCGTCAGCAGAAAATCGTGGATCGTGCCAAGCGACCCATCTTTGGACTCCAGCGCGGTTGGAATATCTTCGATCACCCGAAAGCCGAAATTCTCTAATGCTGGAACCGCGTCTGACAAGGCCAGCGCGCCGCTGCGCTGATAAAGCTTGAGCCGCAGAACTCCGGCTTCGTCATTTGCCACAAAATGCAGGCGCGCCCCGCGCCGCGCGCCAGCTTCGCCCTCGGCGCTCAGATGGCGAAGGCGAGAGATGTCGATAGCCGCTTCGGCTGCGCCATAGGTGGTGCGGTAGGCTTGCGGGAAGGCTTCGGCATAGCGCGCAGCGATGGCAGCCGCGCGGCTGGGCTCTTCACTGGCGGCAATCTCGCTTTCGACCGCTTCGGGCCAGCCGCGGACCATGGCTTGCAATTGCCCATCGAGCGCAGCTTCATCGGCGCGGTTGTTGCCGCCCCGGATATCCAGCACGAAGCGCAGCAGCGCGAGATTGTTCCCTTCAACCTGCAGGCTCCAGTCAAGCAGGCGCGCATCGGTTGCCTTGATCAGCATGTCTTCGATCTGCAGCCGCAGCGTGGTCGACAGCGCATCGCGCGGCAACCAGACGAAGGCCAGCAGATGCCGCTCAAGCGGGGCCTTGACCAACGCCAGCCTTGGACGGGGCCGATCGATCAGGCTCATCATTGCGGTGGCAATACGGGTCAGATCGGCGTCGGAGAAACCGATTAACAGATCATGCGGCAATGCGGTCAGCGCATGGATCAGCGCCTTGCCGGCGTGCCCACTGGGGTTGAAGCCAAACTTTGCCATCAGCTCGGCCAATTGGGCGCGCATCCGGGGGATCTTGTCTGGGGCGGCGGCAAGAGCCGCGCTGGTCCATACTCCGGCATGGACCGACAGCGCAGAAACCTTGCCGTCTTCGATCACCGGCACGATGAAAAGATCCAGCGGGACACGGCGATGAACCTGACTGATAAGGTTTGATTTGACGATCAGCGGGATTTGCAAACCAGATTTCGCACCGCTTTTGGGAAGTTGATCGAACCACGCAAAGGCCCGGTCGTAGGAAGCGGGGGCGAGCACTGCCTTTGCACTTCTGGCGCAGATGCCCAGCACTTCGCTCTGGCTGCCATCGCGGCGGCGCAAGACATGGCCGAGCTGGGTCAGCATGCCATCCTTGAACCAGTGCAGCAGCGCGGCCCCTTCGCCATCGGCCAGCCTATTGGCGTCCGCCGCCATCGCGGCCTGCATTTTTGGCCAATCCCTCACTGCGGCTCGGACATCGCCAAGGGTGGCGCGCAGGGCGGTTTCCAACTGGCGGCGGACCAAGGCATCGCCGCGCTCGGTCTCAAGATAGACCATCGATTCGCGCCGCTCTGCCGCTGCGTCATCATCAAGGATCGCGGTCAGCCTGCCCTCACCGTCGCGGCGGACCGGGACAACGGGATGGACCAGCCGATTGATCGCCAGTCCATGCGCAGCGACGGCGGCGGCAATCGAATCAACCAGGAATGGCATGTCGTCGTTGATTACCGCCAGTCGCATAAACCGCTCGCTGGCCGATCCGGAGACTGATTCGAGCACGAATGCCGGATCGCTGCCGCTGCGCCGGGCGGCTGCGGAGATAACAAATTCGGCGGCGTTTATCAGACTTTTAGCGGCGAATGGTGGATCGCCGGGCAGCAATGAATCGGCCAGCCGCACTGCAAGCTGCTTGGCCAGTGAGCCGGTGTTGGTTGATTTTGAACTCATCGCCTGCGCGCTCCATCCGGTCTTGTTGTGGCCGGTTCTTGCGAGTTATTATATTACAACATTAAGCACTATTCATGCAGAGTGTAGGAGAAGATGGTCTCAGCGGCAACCAGTTTGACCCCCCGGACTGCACCTCTCTAGCCAAGCGCCTCCATCGTCAGCGCCAGCGAGCGATGCCGCGCTGCCGGATCAAAGGTTGCGCCCGCCACAATCAATTCATCCGCCCCGGTGCGCTCAATAAACTTTCCGATTGCGGCGCGAACCGTGGCCGGGCTCCCCACTGCGCTGGCCTGGCGCATATGTTCCAGCATTGCACGGGCGGGAGGCGGCAGGCTCTCTCGATAGTTCTCGACCGGGGGTTGCAACTTGCCAGGATTCCCGGTCCGCAGCGCGACAAAGCTCTGGTCCATCGATGAGGCAAGCAGAACTGCCTCTTCATCGCTGCCTGCCGCAATCACCGTCATCGCCGCCATCACATGCGGCTGGGCCAATTCGGCGCTAGGGCGGAACTGGCGGCGATACAGCACCAGCGCCTCGTCCAGATGATCGGGCGCGAAGTGCGATGCGAAGGCAAACGGCATCCCCAGCGCGGCGGCTAGCTGCGCGCCGAACAGGCTGGAGCCCAGAATCCACAGCTCGGGCCTGGCGCCAAAGCCGGGTGTGGCTTTCAAGGGCAGCGCCGGATCGCCGGTGAACAGCGCCCGAAGTTCGACCACATCCTGCGGAAAATACTCCGAAGCGTGCATCAGATCCTTGCGCAGCGCCTGCCCGATCCGCCCGTCTGCGCCCGGTGCCCGGCCAAGGCCAAGATCGATCCGCCCGGGGAATAGTGCATCCAGCGTGCCGAACTGCTCGGCGATCACGAAAGGATTGTGGTTGGGCAGCATGATCCCGCCCGATCCGATCCGGATAGTCTTGGTGGCCTGCCCGATATGACCAAGCACAACTGCCGTCGCGCCGCCGGCAATGCCATCCATCGCGTGATGCTCTGCCACCCAGAACCGGTGATAACCTGCAGCTTCGGCCGCCTGCGCCAGAAGCGCTGCATCGGCCAGCGCTTCTCTGGCGGTTCCGCCCATCCGGACGGGGATCAGATCAAGGACAGATAGCTTGGTCACCTGCCCGCTGGTGTAGGAGCAGGAGGGAGCTGGTCAAGATAAGCCTTGGCGCTTTTGGCTTCTACTTCGCCTTCTGGGGATATCATGAGTACCGATTGCCAGCTTTTGCGGGCGGCTTCCTCACGGCCAGATAGCATCGCGATAACGCCAGCTTCCAGTCCTATCTGCGGATCGATCGGCATTAATTCTGCTGCCCGCTCGATCTGCGCTTGCGCTTGCTCCAGCTTGCCTTGCCGCCGGGAAAGCGTGGCGGAGAGCAGCCATCCGGCGGGATTGGCGGGGCTGGTCGTGCGACCCTCTGTCAACGCGGTTTCAGCCTCGGCCGCGCGGCTTAGCGCAACCAGTGCGCGCGACCGGTAGATGGAAATGTCACCAGCCAGCTCGCTCCGTTCTGCCGCCACAGCATCGGTATGGGCGGCCAGCAAGGCGGCTTCGGCGCGTTCGAAGGCCTGCTGGTCCAGCGCTGCAAGACCCGCCATCGCCCCAAGCGAAGCTTTGCGTCCGCGCTCATTGGCGGCAACTGCATCGCGCGCCGCAACAAAGGCCAGCTCTGCGTCACTCCAGCGGCTGAGATAGTTGTAGGCGATCCCCATACAGTGCTGCGGGTCGGCCTGCTCGGACCCTTTGGCCTGTTCCAGCCATGCTTGTGCCGCGTCAATCGCGCCGGGCGGATCGTCGCCTGCCAAGGCCAGGCATTCCTGCAGCCGGGTCAGCTTGATCGGCTCAGCCTCTGCCTTGGGCCGGCGCATTTCAAGCGGCGCGGATGGTATTGGCGGCGCGGTGCCGGGCGAAACCATCGGGCCAATCTGGGCCAGCAACAGGGCATAGGCGAGGGACATGGGGAAACTCCGCTCAGTCAGGATTGGGCAGGGCGGCAATCACCCGCAGCAGCAGCGCAATGTCTTCAGGCCGAGACAGGCGATGGTCGCCATCCTTGACCAGCACCAGCTGAACGTCTGCCGAACGCAGCTGCCGGGCCAGCTTGACTGAAATCTCCCACGGCACATCACTATCATTCTGGCCGTGCAGCAATCTGACCGGACAGGTCAGCGCGATGTCGCAGTCCAGCAAGAGGCTTGCCTGACCGTCTGCCCAAAACCCGGGATGGGTTGGCGTAGGGTCTGGGCCATAGGGGTTGTCTTCGAAGACTATTTCGCCCCGGCTCAGCGCCTGCTTCTGCGCCTGATCATAACCCCAGTCGGTAAAGTCCGGTGCCGATGCAATCCCGACCAGCCCGGCAAGTTTCGCAGGAGGTATTGCCAGCGCCGCCAGCAGCATCAGCCAGCCGCCCATTGACGAGCCGATCAGGATCACTTCGCCAGGGCAATGCGCGCCAATCAGCTCCAGCACCTCCTCGCGCCAGCGGCTCAGGGTGCCGTCAGCAAAGTCACCCGAACTCTGCCCGCAACCGGAATAGTCGAGCAGCAGGCAGGCCCGGTCATTTGCAGCGGCCCAATCGAACACTGCGCAAGCCTTGCTGCCCGCCATGTCGGACATATAACCGGGCAGAAACACCAATGCCGGGCCGCTGCCGGGGGCATGTAGAAACGCGATCCGGCGGCCATCGGGCATGGTGTAATGCTGCGCTGCGGTCATGCCTCGAAAGCTCCCTCCTGCCTGCCCTGCGCGAGTAAGGGGCGGCAAGCAAGCGCTCAGTCCCTTTGGAATATCGCTTCGATCGTCAGGCCAAAGACTTCGCTGATCCGGAAGGCCAGCGGAAGCGAGGGATCATAGCGTCCGGTTTCAATCGCATTGACGCTTTGGCGGCTGACTGCGAGGCGGCCGGCCAGATCCAGCTGGCTCCAGTCGCGTTCGGCGCGAAGCACCTTGAGGCGGTTTTTCATATGCAAGTCGCTGTACCAAGCGTCATGCGGTTGTAGATTGCTCCCACGGCCAGGCCCATGAACCAGAAGAACGCCGCGCCAAAACCGCCGTTACCAGGTGCCACCAGATCGAAATTCTGCAGGAATTCCCAGATCGTCAGCACCGTCAGGCAAAAGCCGGTTGCAACCAGGCATTGGCGGACATGGAGCATGCGGATGAATTCGTCCTGTTCCTCGACCAGCAGCCGCATCACCGCCCAGAACACTCCGATCACAGGCAAGGCCGGTGCTATCGCCAGCGCATAGGCAAAAACACCACTGACCGAATGAATGCGAAAGGCTCGCACAGAGATGAACAGGAGAACCATGTAAACGGACATCAGTACTGCCAGCCGCTTCAGATAACGGCGGATCGCGGGGGAGTGGGTTGCACGCATAACAAGCTCCTTTGTCATATAGTCAATGTTGCTTTACATCTAAGTCATATTTGAGTCAAGGACCATATACATAATGACAGGCTAGCTTGTCATTCCGGTAGCGATTTGCAGCCATTGCCCCGTCACAAAACTTGCCTAGTGTGGTGCCATCCAAACAGGAGCAATCGATGACCCAGCGCCTACCGCCTGCCGCGCCTTCACTGCCAGTCGCGTCTTCGCTGGCTGCCAACCGCCGCACAGCGCTGAAACTTGGGGCGCTCGGCCTGGTTGGAATGGCCTCACCGCTGGCGGCGCAGGGCGGGGTCCGGGGTTTTACCCACGGTGTGGCAAGTGGGGAACCGGGGCCGACGCAGGTGCTGCTGTGGACCCGATTTGTCGGAACCGATGAGATCAGGCTTAGCTGGGAAATTGCCGAAGATATCGATTTTGCAACCGTGGCTGCCTCGGGTGAGGCGCTGGCTTCGCCCACGCGGGATTGCTGCGCCAAGGCGATGGCAACCGGGCTGAAACCGGGGCGCTGGTATTATTACCGCTTCATCGCGCCCACCGGTGAGACATCGCAGATCGGACGCACCAGGACCCTTCCGCTGGGCAAGGTGGCGAAGTTCCAATTGGCGGTGTTTTCCTGTTCAAACTTCGCCTTCGGCAGGTTCAACGCCTATGCTCACGCGGCTGAGGCGGGCGATTTCGACCTCGCGGTCCATTTGGGTGATTATTATTACGAGTATCAGCGCGGCCAGTATCCCAGCGCCAAGCAGGCCCTGCCCGGGCGCGACCTGTGGCCAGCAACTGAGGCAGTGGCGCTGGCCGATTACCGGCTGCGCCATGCCACATACCGGGCCGATCCCGATCTCCAGCGGCTCCACCAGATCTTGCCGATGCTGGTAATGTGGGACGATCACGAAGTTGCCAATGACACCTGGAAGGACGGCGCTGAGAATCACCAACCGGCAACCGAAGGCGATTGGGCGATCCGCAAGGCGGCGTCCGAACGGGCCTGGCGCGAATGGCTGCCAGTATCGGATCAGGATTGGGCCAGCTACGAGATCGGTGATCTGGCGACCTTGTTCCGGCTTGAAACCAGACATGTTGCAAGGACCAAGCCGCTCGATATGCTCGGGGCCGTCAAAGGCGCAGCGCCCGATCAGGTTGCGGCATCCTATGCCGCGTTTCGCGATGGCGTCTGGCGTGATCCTTCGCATCAATTGCTGGGTGAGGCGCAGGAAGCTTGGCTGGCCCGGCAGCTCAAGGCTTCGGCTCGGGCTCGCAAGCCTTGGCAAGTGCTCGCACAGCAAGTTGTTATGGGCGAACTGATCTTGCCCAAAATGGTTGTTGATGGACTACCAGCAGCGACGCCTGATTGGCTGCGCCAGCGGCTCCAGTCGACAGTCGCGGCGGGCCAGGCGGGGCTGCCGTTCAATATGGATGCCTGGGATGGCTATCCCGCCGCGCGCGACCGCTTGTATCAGTCAGCTTTGGCGGCAGATGCCAATCTGCTGGTATTGGCAGGGGATAGCCACAATGCATGGGCCTTTGACCTCGATCGCAAAGGCGCGCGGGTTGGGGTTGAACTGGGCTGTCAAAGCGTCACATCACCTGGCGCCGAGGAAACCCTGGCATGGACCCGGCCCGATGCGCTGTCGCGCGCGCTGGTTGAGCGCAATCCGCAGCTCAAATGGTGCGATACCGCGCAGCGCGGCTATCTTGCGGTTGAACTGACGCCCAGCCGCGCCACTGGCGAGTTTCGCTTCTTGCGCAGTGTGCGGCAGCGCAGCACAGAGCTGGCCGGGGTTAGGCGGATGAGCGTATTGGCAGGTCAACGCAGATTCACCCCGACTTGATCTGAAGCGCAACTGGCGCGATGAAGCATAAGTGAAACGGCCTGCAAGCATGATCGAATGGTTTGAACGCTCTCGTGGGGCACTGCTGCTTCTCGCGCTGCTTTATCTGGTGCCGCGCGCGCTGCTGATCCTCTTCAATGTGGCCCCAACTTCGGACGCCGACTTTTATTACACCCGCGCGGTCAGTCTGGCTCAGGACAAAGGCTATCTCAGCAATAGCGGACTGGCCACGGCCTTTTGGCCTCCGGGCTGGTCAATGGCGCTTAGCCTTGCGTTCCGCAGCTTCGGCAGTTCCTTGGCGGTCGTCGGCCTGTTCAATCTGGCCTGCGCCGCAGTGTCTGGCTGGCTGGTGCTAGACCTTGGGCGGCGGTTGTTCGGATCGGAACTTGCAGCGCGGACCGGGCTGTTGCTGCTGGCGCTTTACCCCAATAACGCCGCCTATGTGCCACTGGCCCTGACCGAAGTGTTCTATACCACGCTGCTGCTGGGCGCTTGCTGGCTGCTGATCGGGCGTTCTGGTTCGGCCGCGCCTAGCTGGCCGCGTCTGGTGGCGGCGGGTTTGGTCATGGGGGTGGCTACGCTGGTCAAGGCGCAAACGCTGGTGGTGGTGCCGCTGGTGCTGGGGATCGGCGTGTTGCAGGCTCCCAAATTATGGCGTGCAATCCCCGGCGCTGCGGCGCGGGCCATGCTGGTTATCCCTGTCGCGGCGCTGGTGATTGCCCCATGGACCATGCGCAACCACCGCGAGCTGGGGGCTTGGGTAGCCGTTTCCACCAATGGCGGGATCACTTTGCTGACGGGCAATAATGACAGCGCCGATGGCGGCTATACGCCTCAGGACCGGGTTGTGATGGCACTGGACGCCCGCACCCAGCTGACCGAACTGGAATATGATGCTGCGGCCAAGCGGCTTGGCTTTGCATGGATAGAGGCCAATCCGGGGCGGTTTGCGGCGCTGATGCCGCTCAAACTGTTGCGCCTGTGGGGGCCTGATGGCGAGGCTATCTGGTCTTACGAGCGCGGCGCAGCGGCCTATCCGGCCAATGCGGGATTGTTTATTGCGGCGCGGCTGGCCAATCAGGCGTGGTATCTTATGCTGCTGCTGGGATTTGCGGTCGCTGCAATTGTGATGGTGCGGCACAGGCTGAAACTGGGGCAGAAGCTGGCAGGCTGGTGGCTGCTGCCCTATGGTATCGCCGCCTATCCCACCGCGATATGTCTGGTTTTCTCGGGCCAATCGCGGTTCCATTTCCCGGCCATGCCGTTCATTGCCATGACCTGCGGCTGGCTTTTGGCTGAATGGCTTGCACGGCGAAACGCGCGGGTTGAAGCGGGCGCGCCGCTGCACTAGGGCGCATCTCATGTCCGAAATGATCACAATCAGCCTCCCCGATGGTTCCGCCCGGCAAATGCCGCTGGGCTCAACTCCTGCCGATGTCGCCGCCGCGATTGGCCCCGGCCTTGCCAAGGCGGCGCTGGCGGCACGGGTCGATGGCGCGCTGGTTGATCTGAGCAGGCCTTTCACCGGCGATGCTGCCCTTGCGCTGGTTACTGCGCGGGACGAGGCAGATGCGCTCGATCTGGCCCGGCATGATTTCGCTCATGTTCTGGCCGAGGCAGTGCAGGCGTTGTTTCCCGGCACGCAGATTACGTTTGGCCCGTCGACCGACGATGGCTTCTATTATGATTTCGCGCCAAAGGACCGCCAGTTTACTGAGGAGGATCTGCCTGTGATCGAGGCTGAAATGCGTCGGATCATCGCTGCTGACAAAGTGCTCACCCGCGAAGTGTGGAGCCGCGAAAAGCTGGTCGCGCGCTGGCGCGAGCAAGGGGAAAGCTTCAAGGCTGAATGGGCCGCCGAACTGCCTGAGGATGAAGAACTTACCGTCTATTGGTCAGGTTCGGACTGGCTGGATATGTGCAAGGGTCCGCATTTGCCCTCTACCGGCAAGCTTGATCCGGCTGCTTTCAAGCTGACCCGCGTATCGGGCGCTTATTGGCGCGGCGATCAGAATAATGCGGTGCTCAGCCGGATTTACGGCACCGGCTGGCTGAACAAGAAGCAGCTCGATGCCCATCTGGTCCGGCTGGAAGAGGCAGCCAAGCGCGATCACCGCAAGCTGGGTCAGGAGATGGATTTGTTCCACCTTCAGGCCGAGGCCCATGGCAGCATTTTCTGGCACCCCAACGGCTATATGATCTGGCGCGAGCTGGAAGCCTATATGCGCCGCGCTATCGATGAGGGCGGTTATAAAGAGGTCAAGACGCCTCAGCTGATGGACTCAAAGCAATGGGAGGCATCAGGCCATTGGGGCAAATACCGCGAGAATATGTTCGTCGTCCCCGATGAAATCCCCAGCACCGAAGATGCGGGTCCGGTCCTGACCGGCGAAGGCGATCTGATGGCGCTCAAGCCGATGAACTGCCCGGCGCATGTCCTGATTTTCCGCCAGGGTATCAAAAGCTACCGCGATCTGCCGCTGCGAATGGCCGAAATGGGCTGCTGCCACCGCAATGAGCTGCACGGCGCGTTGCATGGGCTGATGCGGGTGCGCCAGATGACGCAGGACGATGGGCATATTTTCTGCCGCGAAGACCAGATCGTTCACGAAGTTCAGGTGTTCTGTGATCTGCTCGACCGGGTATACAAGGATCTGGGCTTTCCGGCCTATGCGATCAAGCTGGCGCTGCGGCCCGAAAACCGGTTTGGCAGTGACGAGGTTTGGGACAAGGCCGAAAGCAATCTGCGCGATGCTGTTATCGCCACGGGCCGGGCGACTGCGGAATATGGCTGGGAAGAACTGCCCGGCGAAGGCGCTTTTTATTCGCCCAAACTCGAATTTCACCTGACGGATGCGATTGGGCGGACCTGGCAATGCGGGACCATTCAGCTCGATTATGTCCTGCCCGAGCGATTGGATGCCAGCTATGTCGGCGAGGATGGTGAGCGGCACCGCCCGGTTATGCTCCACCGCGCAATCCTCGGCACTTTTGAGCGCTTCATCGGGATTTTGATCGAGCACCACGCCGGGCGCTTCCCCGTCTGGCTGGCCCCGGTGCAGGCCGTGGTGGCCACGATTGTTTCGGATGCGGATGATTACGCCCGCGATGTTACCGCCCAACTGAAAGCAGCGGGGATCCGCGTGGAAAGCGATCTGCGCAACGAGAAGATCAATTATAAGGTCCGCGAGCATAGCCTAGCCAAGGTTCCGCACCTGCTGGTGGTCGGCAAGCGCGAGGCCGAAGAGGGCACCGTTGCGATCCGCACCCTGGGCGATGAGCGCCAGCGGTTCATGCCGCTGGCAGAGGCGATCGCGATGTTGCAGGGTGAGGCGACTCCGCCTGATTTGCGCGCCAATTGATCGCTGGCCTCACTCCTGACCAGATTGCCATAGCTATCGCCGCAGCGCTGGCTGCGGCGTTTGTGCGCGGGCTGGCCGGTTTTGGCATGGCGATCCTGCTGGTTCCGGTGCTGGGCCTTGCCGTCCCGCCGAGTGAGGCGGTGGTGGTGGCGAATTTGCTCGGGCTGTTTATCGGGCTGGTCGGGCTGAAGAAGATCATTGGCCATGCCGAGCGGTCGGCGCTGCATATTTCGGCGCTGGCGATGATCGCCACCCCGCTGGGTGTGTGGCTGCTGGCGATCACCGATCCGGCGCTGGCGCGGTTGATGATTGCTTTGGTGGCGCTGGGGGCATTCGTGCTGGTGCTGCTGCCCAAGCGAGCGGATGATCATCAGCCCAGCAGGTTTGAAACGGGCGCGACCGGGATCACATCGGGCATTCTTACGGGGTTTGCCGGGATGCCGGGGCCGCCAGTGGTGCCCTATTACCTCCGCCGCGTGATGCCGGTGCAAATGGCCCGGGCTTCGATGATGACGATCTTCCTTGCCACTTCGTTTGCAGGGTGTGTTTCAGCAGTCGTGTTGGGAGTGGCTACAACGCGCGAGCCGATTCTGGCGGCAATCCTGTATCCGGCGGTGCTGCTGGGCAATTGGATCGGAACACTCGCGTTTGGCCGCGTTTCGGACAGTGCCTGGCGGATATTTACCGGCGTGGTGCTGGGCATTGCAGCCGCAGCGGCGCTGTTGAAGCTGCTACAGACCTAATACGGGTACGGCGCGATCCGCGAGGATCAATGCAGCCGCGCAGCCGCAAATCACCGCCGAGCGCAGCCAGTCAAGCTGCACCGGGAGCGTTTCGGGCGATACTAGAGAGATAATTCTGGCCATGACGCGATCATGCAGCGTGTTGCCTTGCTGAAAGGTTAAATTGGCTCACACGAAGACACGAAGATGTCTCGCTTGTGTCGAAGCGGCGCTCAAATAGGTCCTGACCCTAGAGCCAGAAATGATTTCGACAGCCGCCGGCATCGCGCAACATCTTCGTGTCTTCGTGTGAACCATACTAAACCATCGGCATCTGCTGGCTGGCGCAATGGAAACTGCCACCGCCCGCCAGCACTGCATCAGCCATGATCCCGATCACCTCGCGGCCAGGAAATAGCTCTGCCACAGCCGCCACCCCATCTGCGTCATGGGGTGAGCCATAGATCGGCACCACCACCAGCTTCGATGTGATCACGAAGTTCATGTAACTCGCCGGTTCGATCCGCGCGCCAGTCATCACGCGGCCGGGCGAGGGCACTTCGCGCACCGTCACGCCAAACGCTTCGGCGCGGGCCTTGGCGTCGGCGTAGATCGCTGCGTTGGGATCGTCCGCGCCGGTCGGGCGCGGCAAAGCCAGCACGTTTGGCGCAACAAATCGCGCCAGATTATCGACATGGCCATCGGTGTGATCATTGATCAGGCCTTCACCCAGCCACAGCACCCGATCAAATCCGAGATCGCGGGCGAGCCGTGCCTGCAAATCAGACCGGGACAGATCAGGGTTGCGGTTGGGGTTCAGCAGGCATTGCTCGGTCGTGACGACCAGACCACTGCCGTCCCCGTCAAGCGCGCCGCCCTCCAGAATCCAGTCGCAGGTTTCAACCGCAAGGCCCGCGCTTGCCGCCAGCTCCGCGCCGATCTCCTGATCCCCGGCCATGATGTATTTGCCGCCCCAGCCATTGAAGCCAAACCGCCGGGCAAGCCGTTGCTGGCCGTCCGATACCACCAGCGGCCCGGTATCGCGCAGCCAGACATCGCCATAGACGCGCCGTTCCAGCTTCACCGCCGCGCTGCACAAGACGCGGGCGCGCGCTTCATTGGCCGCGTCGCGCACGATCAACCGAACTTCCTGCCCGCTGTTCGCCACCGCATTGGCAAAGCTGGCGATCTGTTCTTGGGCTGGCTCCAAGCACCCCGGCCATTCTTCCCCGTCATGGGGAAAGCCGATCCACAGCCAGGCTTGGCGGTGCCATTCGGGCGGAAGGTATAACCTATTTGACATGTATTATTTAAATCACTATAAAATGGTAAATAAACTAGAGGTATGTCATGGGAAAGTATGAACCACTCACGCGCTATCTTGAAAATCTTGATAGGGAAAGCTGGGAAGCACAATTTGCCGACGTTGAGCAAATTTTGGGTTTCGAACTACCGCGTAGCGCGCATGCTTATCCGGCGTGGTGGGCCAATCAGGATGGCACTCACAGTCAAACGCGGGGCTGGCAGGATGCGGGCTGGGAAACTTGTAACGTCGATCTGGCGGCCAAGAGGCTGCGATTTGCGAAGCGCCAGAAGCCGTCAATCAGTCAGGCTAGGGCTGCGGCCCCAGCATCCGATCTTTTTGCCAAGGCCATGGCAATGACGGGTATTACAGATCGCCGCAAACTTGAGATGGAGGCCTTAAAGGCCCTTATCCAGCGCGAGGCTGCCAGCTATCTTGCTTCGCTTGGAGGAACCATGCCTGACGCGCAGGCCGCACCGCGCCGACGGCTTGACTGATGATCCTGGCTGACAGCTCGGTCTGGATTGAGCATTTCCGCAAGCCGCTGGCACGACTGCCTGAACTGATTGCGATCGGCGAATTGTGTATCCACCCTTTCGTGATTGGCGAACTAGCCTTGGGATCAGTCCCGGATCGCATAAGGCTCCTCACCTTCCTCACGGCATTGCCAGCAAGCACACAGGCTGAAAACGAAGCCATGCTGGCATTCATCGAATCCCGGAATCTAGCCGGCTGCGGCATTGGTTATGTCGATGTCCACTTGCTGATGAGTTGCAGTGAAGCGGGCGACAAGCTGTGGACCCGCGACAAGAGGCTTGCGGTGCAAGCTGACAAGCTAGGCTTTGCCTTTCTCGAATAGCGTCAGCCAGGAATTACTTCTTGGCTGGGCGGCTCGCATCCCGGAGCTTGCGGAATTCATCGGTTTTGTACCAGTTGGGCCAATCGCGGCTCATCGCCAGGCTGCGGCCAAGACGGTAGTACAGCTCGCCCTCCTGCATGATCCCCGACCAGTCCCACTTGCCGTCATATTCGTCGCTTGGCTGATGGTAGTCGCGATTGTTGTAGGTATCCGAATAGGCCTCGCCAGCAGCCTTGCCGCCAACCACCCAGTCAGTCCCGCGTTCGACATAAAACATCGGCACGCCGCGCTTGGCGAGGCTGAAATGATCAGAACGGTAGTAATAGCCGCGCTCGGGGTGCTCCTCGGCCACTTCGGCCAGCTGCATCGCGCCTAAAGCCGCCCGCAGCGTGCGGGACAGATCAGATTTATCACCGCCGACAACTTTTATGTCGCGCGATGGGCTGCCGGGATAGAGCGCGTCCATATTGACCCCGCCGACTGTCTTGGCCAGCGGATAGACCGGGTTCTGGGCGTAATATTCCGAACCGAGAAGCCCGCTTTCCTCCAGCGTCACCGCCATAAACACCTGGCTGCGGTCTGCTGGCCCGGCTTTGACATTGGCCTCTGCCAAGGCGGTCAGCATCGCCGATCCAGTCGCATTATCGACTGCGCCATTGCAGATGTCATCCCCGCTGGCGTCAGGCTTGCAGCGGCCCAGATGATCCCAATGCGCGGTATAGAGGATATATTCGTCCGGGCGTTTCTTGCCGGGCAGAATGCCGATTACATTGCGTGAGTTTGACCGGCGGATGGTGTTGTCGAAGGCCAGTGAAGCCTTCAGGCCCAGCGGCACGGGTTTGAACCCCTTGACCTTGGCCGCAGCGCTCAGCGCGGTCAGATCCTGCCCGGCTGCGGCTAGAATCGCTTCGGCCACCGATTTTTGAATCCAGCCGTTGGCGGCGGTTTGATCCATTGCATCATTGGGCTTCTGGACGAAATAATTCGCGCCAGTCCAACTCGATTCGACCACGTTCCAGCCATAGGCGGCGGGGAAGCTATCATGCACAATCAGCGCGGCCGTGGCGCCTTGGCGGGCGGCCTCCTCGAACTTATAGGTCCAGCGGCCATAGTAGGTCATCCGGCGGCCTTTGAAGAGCCCGGCTTCGCCTTCCATCGCATAGTCCGGATCATTGACCAGTATCACCGCGACCTTGCCCTTCATGTCGATCCCGGCATAGTCGTTCCAGCCAAGTTCGGGGGCATTGATGCCGTATCCAACGAACACCAGTTCGGCATCAGCAATCTCAATTCGTGGTGTAACCCGGTAGCTTCCGGCGACCATATCCTTGCCATAGGCAAACATCATGGTCTTGGCCCCGCCGGTTACAGCAAGGCCAGTCACGCTTGTCGCAGTGACTTCAACCATCGGCACATCCTGGGTCCAGCTTCCCTTGTTGCCCGGCTGAAGCCCGACCGCCTTGAAGTGCTCAATCAGATAGGCAACGGTCTTTTCCTCGCCCGCAGTGCTGGGTCCGCGGCCTTCAAATTCGTCCGATGATAACTTGGCGACCATCGTTTCCAGCGTGGTTTGGGAAACCTGAACCGGAGTGACGGATGGAACTGGGGCGGGCTTGGCCAGCGCAGGGCTGGCGAAAACCAGCGCAGCGGCCATTATAGGCAGACGAGACATCGCGGGGGCAAACCTTTCAAGGGATTGAATGGCCGCAGTTTGGCAGAGCTGGTGCCGCGCGGCAAGTGCGCGGCTTGATCCCCGGCTGCGCACAGGGCATCTCTGCCCCCGGATGACTGCCGATTGGACCAAAGCGATTGATCGCGCGCGCGCCCACGCTCCGTTTCTGGCGCGGGGGCTTGATCGGCTGCCCGCGCTGGAGGCGCTGCTGGCGGTGGGCGATGGCGAGGGGGCGCTGCGCTGGGCCAAGCTGGCAGGAGCGGATGCGGATGGCGTTGCCAGTGCGCTGCGGCGTGAGCGGCTGGCGCTGGCGGTGGCGCTTGCCGTCGGCGATCTGGCCGGGGCCTTCCCGCTGGCCCGGGCGATGGCCGAACTTTCTGCCTTTGCCGATCGGGCGATGGATGCTGCGATAGCCGATGCGATCCGCGCCCGTGTGCCCGATGCCATGCCTGCGGGATTTCTGGCGCTCGCGCTGGGCAAGCACGGCGCAGAAGAGCTGAATTACAGCTCGGACATCGATCCCATCCTGCTATACGATCCCGCGCTGCTCCCCCGCCGCCCGCGGGACGAGCCCGGCGAAGCCGCGCAGCGGGTCGCGCGGACGCTGATGGAAACGCTGAGCCATGTTGACGCTGAGGGCTATGTCTTCAGGGTCGATCTGCGGCTGCGTCCGGCATCCGAAGTCAGCCCGCTGGCGATCTCGATTGAGGCAGCGCTTGGCCATTACGAATCGTCGGCATTGGCTTGGGAGCGCGCGGCGTTTATTCGCGCCCGCGCCTGCGCCGGGGATGTTGCGGCAGGAGAAGCGTTCCTTGCAGCGATCCGGCCATTCGTCTGGCGCAAGAGCCTTGATTTCGGGGCGATTACCGAGATCGGGCGGTTGACCGCGCGGATCCGGGCCAACCATAGCGGGCCGCAGGTTCCGGGGCCAGGGTTTGATCTCAAGCGCGGGCGCGGCGGTATCCGCGAGGTCGAATTCTATGCCCAGACCCACCAGCTGATCCACGGCGGACGGAACCCGGCACTGCGGCTGCGCGGAACCCGGGCCAGCCTTGATGCGCTGGCCGCCGCCGGGATCATCGATCCCGCCGATGCGCGATTACTGGGGGATAGCTATGACCGGCTGCGGGTGATCGAACACCGGTTGCAGATGGTCGGTGATCAGCAAACTCACAGCCTCCCCGTTGACCGCGCCGCACTGGATAATGTGGCGCGGCTTGATGGGCTGGCGGATGGCGCGGCGCTAGTTGCAGAAGTGGCCGCGATCAGCGCAGCGGTCGGTGCGCGCTATGACCGGCTGATTGCCGATCATTCCGGCTCTGAAACCGCGCAGCTGGCTGTCTCCGGCGGCGAAGGGCTGGAACAGATGCTGTCCGGCCTGGGCTTTGCCGATCCGGGCGCGCTGGCAGTGCGGATCGAAGGCTGGCGGCTGGGCAAGCTGCGCGCCTTGCGCAGCGATGCAGCACGGACCGCGTTCGATGCGATCCAGCCCGCATTGCTCGCGGCATTCGCCGCCGCGCCAGAGCCTGATCGGGCGCTGCTGCGCTGGGAGCAGTTGCTCACCAATCTGCCCAGCGCCGTCAATCTGTTCCGGCTGCTTGAAGCGCGGCCGGGGTTGCTTCAGCTGCTGGCCCGGATCCTCAGCCTTGCCCCGCCTTTGGCCGATGAACTGACCCGCCGGGCCGATCTGCTTGATCCGTTGATTGATGCCAGCGCATTTGATCTGCCCGGCGATGTCGCCGCACTTGCCGCCGATTTCGCCGCCTGCGAGGCGGATGATGATTACCAGCGGCTGCTTGACCGGGTACGGCGCAAAGTCGGTGAAATCCGCTTTTCGCTCGGGGTGCAATTGATTGAAGCTGCCTGCGATCCGCATGAGATCGCCTTGGCGCTGGCGCGAACGGCTCAGGCCGCGCTGATCACGCTGGCCCACGCTACCATTGCAGAATTTATCCGCGCCCATGGCCAGATTGCGGGCGCTGAGCTGGTTATCCTGGGGCTAGGTCGGCTGGGTGGTGGGGCGCTGACCCATGCCTCGGATCTGGATCTGGTCTATCTCTTTACGGGCGATCATGGGGCCGAATCGGATGGACCCCGCCCGCTTGGCGCGACGCTTTATTTCAACCGGCTGGCCCAACGGATCAGTGCGGCATTGTCTGTGCCGACCGCCGAGGGCGCGCTCTATGAGGTGGATACGCGGCTCAGGCCTTCGGGCTCGAAAGGCCCGCTGGCGGTCAGCTTTAACAGTTTTTCCCGCTATCAGCATGAGCAGGCCTGGACCTGGGAACATATGGCGCTGACCCGCGCCCGCCCGTTGTTCGGCCCGTCTCAGGCGCAGCTTGAGCTGGCGGGAATCATTGACGGCGTGCTGCGCATCAAACGTGATCCGGCCAGTCTCAAGGCCGAGGTTCTGGCGATGCGAGCCGAGATCGCGCGGCACAAACCCGCCAAAGGCCCGCTCGATATCAAGCTGGCGCGCGGCGGATTGGTCGATGTCGAATTTCTGGTTCATTATCTCCAGCTGCGCGATGGGGTGGGGCTGGTGCCCGATTTACCCTCAGCGATTGCCGCGCTGGTCGGCGTGGGGCTTTTGCCCGAAGCGATCATTCCCGCCCAAGACATGATGTCGCGGTTGCTGATCGCGGCGCGGTTGCTTGCCCCTGATGCGCAAATCCCGCCGCCGGCCGCACGCGCGGTGCTTGCCAAGGCCTGCGGTTGCCGCGATTGGGAGGAGATAGGCATCAACATCACCGCCGCGCGCGCAGCTGTAGCGGCCGCATGGGCAGAGGTTTTTGCCGAGAAGCTGGAGATTTGAACGATGAGCAGTGTTCCCGGGATCGGCGATCCCTTGCCCGATATTGCAATGGAAAAGCCCGATGGCGGCAGCGTGCGGCCGGGCGACTTTGCCAGTAGCAAGCTGGTGGTGTTCTTTTATCCAAAGGATGACACTCCAGGATGCACCACCGAAAACAAGGATTTTTCAGCACTGGCGGATGATTTCGCGCGCGCTGGCATCGCCTTGCTGGGAGTAAGCAAGGATCCGCCCAAAAAGCACCAGAAGTTCATCGCCAAATATGGCCTCACCGCGCCACTTGCCAGCGATGCTCAGGAAGGCGGGCTTTCTGACGCGCTTGGGGTCTGGGCGGAGAAATCCATGTATGGCCGAAGCTACATGGGAATGGTCCGCAGCACCTATCTGATCGGCACCGATGGAAAGATCGCGCGGATCTGGGACAAGGTGAAAGTAGCAGGCCACGCCGCCGAGGTGCTGGAAGCGGCCAAGGCGCTTTGATCAGAGCCGCCTCGCGAACGAATCCTTGACCTTGGAATCCGCGACTATTCAATCCGAGCAAGGCAATTCATCGCGCAAATGGCTAGGGTGGATTCTTTGAAAAAGCCCGCGCGCGCTCCACTTCTGAGCGCGCGTTAAGCTGCCATTCAACGACTCACCCCGCGAGTCAGCCAGTTTACCGCTCAGTTCCGCTGGCGGGGTTGCTAGTTAATAGTTTTGCCGCTTAGCCCTTAACTCATGAGACGGCGGGGGGTTCCGACTATCTCAGAATTAAGTTTCGACCGGTTTGGTCCGCGCCTTTAGCGCGCGGTAATTTCCAGTCTGAGGCAGCAGGGTTTGCACGGTTATTCCCGTATAAGGGAAGGCCGGAGAAACAAGGTAATTGAGTTGGTCGCTTTTTCGTTTTTTGCCAAGGTTCGGACGGTTGCTGGCGCTTTTGTCGCTTTCGCCAGCCTTGTGGCTGCCACTCCGGCGCTTGCCAACAGCAGCGCCACAGCCGATATCGCTGCACCGCTGCGCGCAGCTCAAGCTGCCAAACAAACCGATTTTGGCAATGGCGATGACGAATTCCGCCGCCTGTTCGCCAGCTGGCAGTCGCTCGACAGGCCCGGCGCGCAAATCGCGCTACCCAGCCGCCGCATTGGTGGCGTAGCCATTCCTTCGCGCATGCCGGTTGATGGTGTGCGGCTAAGCAGCGATTATGGCATGCGCCGCCATCCTGTTCTGGGCGGCCGCCGCTCGCACAAGGGTGTTGACCTTGCTGGCCCCACTGGCTCGCCGGTTCGCGCCACCGCCGATGGTGTGGTTGGCCGCGCTGATTGGTTCAGCAGCTATGGTCTGTATGTCTCGCTGGAGCATGGCGGCAGCATCGAGACACGCTATGGTCATATGTCGCGGCTGAATGTTGCGGCGGGCCAGCAGGTTCGCAAGGGTGACATCATCGGCTTCGTCGGATCGACTGGCCGTTCGACTGGCCCGCACCTGCATTATGAAGTGCGTATCGCAGGGCAGGCAGTGAACCCGATTCCCTATATGCAGTCCGATGAGGTTCGCTTGGCGGTGGCCAATGATGATCCTGCCGCTACCGGCACGGGCGGCGAATAAGACAAATCTCGGCACCGGGCGATAGACCTGGGCCGACTTCAGCTCCTGGAGGATGCTGGGAAAGGGGCACCGGGCAACCGCTGCCTTTTTCTTTGAGCGATGGCCTGCTTCGGAACCTTTTTTGTTTTGCGCTAATTAATCACGCGGTTAAACTCGTCCCACAGGCAGCGCTAACAGCCGCCGGGGAGAGCCAGCTTTATGCATCCGTCCATCCACGCCAAGGCTCATCCGGACAAGCCGGCGATTATCATGGCAGCAAGCGGTGAGATCACCACTTACGCGCAGCTTGATGCGCGGTCCAATCAGGTAGCCCAACTGATCCGCAACCGCGGGATCCAGATTGGCGATACGGTGGCGATGTGCCTTGAAAACCATCCATGGTTCTTTGTGCTAGCCTGGGGCTTTCAGCGCGCCGGGGTGCACTTTGTTGCCATCTCCAGCCGCCTGACCGCGCCCGAAGTCGCCTATATCCTTGAAGATAGCGGGGCCAAACTACTGTTCGGCTCGGCTTATCTGGCTCCGGTGCTTGACGAGGTGGCGAAGCTTAATCCCGCGATCGAGCAGCTGCGCTTTGATACCCCCGGCACGCTCAGTGCTGAAGATGCACTGGCGGCAATGCCTGAAGCCGAGATCGCCGATCAGCGTGCGGGGACTGATATGCTCTATTCCTCTGGCACTACCGGGCGGCCCAAGGGGGTCAAGATTGCCTTGCCGTTGGACCCGGCGATTGATGCGCCCAACGTCATGGTTCAGTTCACGCAGGGCGCCTATGGTATCCAGGAAAGCTCGATCTACATCAGCCCCGCGCCGCTCTACCACGCTGCACCGCTGCGCTGGTCGATGACGATCCAACGTATCGGCGGGACTGTGGTGGTGATGGAGCGGTTTGACCCCGAAGCAACGCTGGCAACTATCGAGAAATACAAGATCACCGATGGCCAGTTTGTCCCGACCCATTTCGTGCGGATGCTCAAGTTGCCTGAGGAAACGCGCGCAAAATATGATGTCTCGAGCCTCAAATGCGCCATCCATGCCGCCGCGCCCTGCCCGGTTCCGATCAAGCGCGCGATGATCGATTGGTGGGGACCGGTGCTCTATGAATATTACGCTGGAACCGAGGGCAATGGTTCAACCTTCATCACCAGCCCTGAATGGCTAACCAAACCCGGCTCTGTCGGACGTGCGCTGTCTGGTGTGGTCCATATTTGCGACGAAGAGGGAGACGACGTGCCGCGCGGGACCGAGGGGCAGGTGTTTTTTGAACCCACAGATCCCACCGCCAAGCCATTTGAATATCACAATGATCCGGTCAAAACCGCCGAAAGCCGCAACAAGCACGGCTGGACCAGCCTTGGCGATGTCGGGCTGCTCGATGAAGACGGCTATCTGTTTCTGACTGATCGCAAGAGCTTCATGATCATATCGGGCGGGGTCAATATCTATCCGCAAGAGATTGAGAACCTGCTCGTCACCCACCCCAAGGTGGCAGATGCGGCGGTAATCGGCGCGCCCGATCCTGATATGGGCGAAAAGGTTGTCGCAGTGGTGCAGCCGCTGGATATGGCAAATGCTGGCCCGGCACTGGCGGAGGAACTGATGGCTTATCTCGCCCCGCAGCTTGGCCGTGTGAAAATGCCGCGCCAGATCGATTTCCGCGCTGAATTGCCGCGCGAGGCTACGGGCAAGCTCTACAAGCGGCTGCTGCGCGATGAATATCGTGCGGCCGCCGAAGGCGGGGCATAAGCAACGCGGTTGCCCCTGCCGAGAACGCATTCAAAGGCGCGCTTAACAGGTCTTGACCCTAGCTGCCCAGCAACCTTATCGCCATCGCCCGCACTTCATCGGCCATATCGGGGCGTTCAAGGGCCACCGCCAGCGTTGCCTCGACGAAGCCGGTCTTGCTGCCGCAGTCATAGCGCTTGCCGCCGAACGTAACCGCATGGAACGGCTGGGTGCCGATCATCCGGGCCATCGCATCGGTCAGCTGGATCTCGCCGCCCGCCCCCTTGCCCTGGCCCTCCAGCACGGTCATTACCTCGGGCTGGAGAATATAGCGGCCCGAGATAATCAGGTTCGAGGGCGCGTGTTCCGGCTTGGGCTTTTCGACCAGACCCCTGACCTCTGTCAGTGCGCCGCGCGATGCGCCCGGATCGATTACGCCATAGTTTGAAACCTCATCCTGCGGCACTTCCAGCACGCTGATCAGATTGCCGCCAACTTCTTTATAGGCCTCAACCATCTGCTTCATGCAGCCGGGCGTGCCGATCATCAGCTCGTCGGGCAGCATGATCGCAAAAGGTTCGTCGCCCACGATCGCGCGGGCACACCAGATCGCATGGCCAAGGCCCAGCGGCACCTGCTGACGGACGGTGATGAGGTTGCCGGGGGAAAGGCGGGTCGGTTCAAGCACAGACATGTCTTTTGCCCGATCCCGCAGGGTCGCCTCCAGCTCGAAGGCCATGTCGAAATGGTCGATAATCGCAGTTTTGCCGCGCCCGGTGATAAAGATCATCTGCTCGATCCCCGCCTCGCGCGCCTCGTCCACCGCATACTGGATCAACGGACGATCGATCACCGGAAGCATTTCCTTGGGGATCGCCTTGGTTGCAGGCAGGAAGCGAGTGCCCAGCCCTGCGACAGGGAACACGGCCTTGCGGATCGGTTTTCGGCTGCTCATGCAGGGGGGAATCGCAGGCCCGTGCGTCAAGGTCAACCATGCACCTTGCCGCATGGATATTTCGCGTTAAACCGCCGCTATGGACAAAATTATCATTGCGGGCGGCAAACGCCTTTCCGGCACTATTCCGATCTCTGGCGCGAAGAATGCCGCGCTGACGTTGCTGCCCTGCACGCTGCTGACTGACGAGCCGCTGACGCTGCGCAATCTGCCGCGGCTGGCTGATATTGATGGGTTCCAGCATCTGATGAACCAGTTCGGGGTATCGACCACGATTGCCGGATCGCGCCCTGAGGATTTCGGCCGGGTGATGACGCTGGCGGCAACGCGGATCACCAGCAGCGTCGCCCCCTATGAGCTGGTCCGCAAGATGCGCGCGTCGATCCTGGTGCTCGGCCCGATGCTGGCGCGGATGGGCGAGGCGACCGTCTCGCTGCCCGGCGGCTGCGCGATCGGCAACCGCCCGATCGATCTGCATCTGAAGGTGCTGGAGGCACTGGGCGCGCAGATCGAGATGGCGGCCGGCTATGTCCGCGCGATTGCGCCCGATGGCGGCCTGCCCGGCGGGCGCTACAGCTTCCCGGTGGTCTCCGTGGGCGCTACCGAGAATGCGCTGATGGCCGCCGTATTGTGCAAGGGCAAAAGCACGCTGCACAATGCTGCGCGCGAGCCAGAGATTGTCGATCTGTGCAATCTGCTGGTGGCGATGGGCGCTGAGATCGAAGGGATCGGCAGCAGCGACATCACCATCCACGGCGTGCCGCGCCTGCACGGCGCCACCTATCGCGTGATGTCAGACCGGATCGAGGCGGGCAGCTATGCCTGCGCTGCGGCGATCACCGGCGGCGAAGTGACGCTGAAGGGCGCGAAGATCGAGGAAATGGACGCGACCGTGCAGGCGCTGCGCGATGCTGGCGTCAGCGTCGAGCCGGTGCCGGGGGGGCTGCATGTTGCCGCTAATGGCCCGCTGAAGCCGATTACTTTGTCGACCGCGCCTTATCCCGGCTTTGCCACCGATATGCAGGCCCAGCTGATGGCGATGCTGTGCCGCGCCGATGGGGCCAGCGTGCTAACCGAAACGATCTTCGAAAACCGCTACATGCACGTGCCGGAGCTTAACCGGATGGGCGCGCATATTGAGACCAAGGGGCGCACGGCGGTAGTCCACGGCGTTGCGAAACTCACTGGCGCCGAGGTTATGGCCACCGATCTGCGAGCTTCGATGAGCCTGGTGATTGCCGGGCTTGCAGCAGAGGGCGAAACCCAAGTCCACCGGCTGTATCACCTCGATCGCGGCTATGAGCGGCTGGAGGAAAAGCTGGCGCTGGTGGGGGCGCAGGTGGAGCGGGTTGGCGGGGATTGATAATTCCTGCCAAACCAGCTTTGAGGAGAGCACGCTTGCGAAGCAATTTTAGAAGGGCACGGGCCGAATCTGACCGAGCATCGGCCAGTCTTGGCTATCAATCTGCTCTTCAATTGGCTTCCGCCCAAATGAGCGTAATTTGGACCACATTTACCGCGATATTGTATGCTAATATCGCAATTCTAGCCTTAATTGGCGCGATGGTGTCTTTGTACAAGGGAAATTGTGTAGCTAGATTCGTAGCAATATGTATATGCCTAGGCGGAATTATTAGCTGTTTTATTTGGGTGCTTGTGTTGAGAAGAATGTTTTCTTACCATGATTATTGGTTTGCTAACGCGAGGAATTTTGAAAAAGTCGCTCTCGGCACCGACAAGGGGATGATTCAGGTTGGAAGAAGATTTTCAGATGGAGAGTCGATACAGTTACCTGATGAGGACAAGCCAATGGTTATGCCGTTGTTTGCAAGGATGAAGGTAAGGACGCTGGCCGATTCTATAGTAATCCTAATTGGGATTTTATATGTAGGAATTATAGCGGTCGTTTATACTATTCCTGAGCCTTTGCCAGCCCGGCCCGCCTATGCACCAGTCCCAACCTCACCAGCCTCAAACCGCCTGACCCAACGTCCGCGCCACAATCCCCGGGTCCCGCGCCAACATTGACAACAGCACCCGCGCTGGCCCTTCGGGCTGGCGGCGGCCTTGTTCCCAGTTGCGCAGGGTGGCGATGGAGACGCCGATCTGGCGGGCGAAGATGTCCTGGGTTGCGCCGGTCTTCTTGCGCATAGTAACAATGTCGATTGCCGGGAAATGATGCACGCGCAGGCCAGGAACGTCCTCGCCGCGTGCAAAGGCGCGTGCCTGCGCAATGCTCGTCATCAGGCCGTCAAAATCTTCGTCTTTTTCAACGACAGTAGTCAGATCACTCATTGGCCGAATTAGTGCGTCAATGGCGCACTAAAGTCAAGCGGCCAGCTTCCCCCCTCCCCAATGGGGAGGGGCTCTGAGGTTACGCCCATATGGAGGCGGAACTGCCTGAGCGGCCCGTTGCACGGCGGGGAGCATTGGTTTAAGTTGCTGCACACGGGGCAAGGCAGCATCCCGTTCAGGCGTTCCCGCTCAAGTGTTGCTTGATTTAATGAGGGCAACCCCCTCGCGGGAACGCATATGCCTGAAGCACAATCTCCACCCCCCACCTTCCCCAACCTCCTCCGCACCTTCACCCGGATCGGCTTCCTCAGCTTTGGCGGGCCTGCCGGGCAGATCGCGCTGATGCAGCATGAGATTGTCGATCAGCGCAAATGGGTTGATCAGGGCGCGTTTCTGCGCGCGCTGAATCTGTGCCATCTGCTGCCAGGGCCAGAAGCGCAGCAGCTGGCGACCTGGATTGGCTGGCGTTTGCATGGGGTCAAGGGCGGGCTGGCGGCGGGATTACTGTTTGTCATTCCCGGCGCGCTGGTGATGCTGGGGCTGTCGCTGATTTATGTCATGGCGGCAGGCCTTAGTTGGTTTGCGGCGTTGTTCCTGGGGATCAAGGCAGCGGTTCTGGCTATCGTGGTGCAGGCGCTGCTGCGGATCGGCAAGCGCGCGCTGGGGACACGGTTCAAGCAGGCGCTGGCGGGTTTGGCGTTTCTCGCGCTGGCGCTGCTCGATGCTCCGTTTCCACTGGTTATCCTGCTGGCGGCAATCGCGGGGGCGTTGGTGGGCAATTGGCATCCCGAATGGCTCGGTGCCCATGCGCCGCCGCCTGCAACCGCCAGCCAGCCAAGCCGGCGTCAACTGGCCGGTGCGACATTCGTTACCGTGCTGACCTGGCTGGCGATCTGGGTGCTGCCGATGGTGCTGATCGCGCTGACACTGGGTCAGACATCAGTGCTGTGGGACATTGGCGCATTCTTTTCCAAGCTGGCGGTGGTGACTTTTGGCGGCGCCTATGCGGTGCTGGCCTATATGGCGCAGCAATCGGTCGAGCATTTCGCCTGGCTTAATGCTGGCGAGATGGCCGATGGGCTGGGGTTAGCGGAAACCACGCCGGGGCCGCTTATCATGGTCACGCAGTTCGTCGGCTTCCTGGCCGCCTGGCGCGATCCGGGCGTGCTGTCGCCGATGACTGCCGGATTGCTTGGCGCGGGGTTGACCACCTGGGTCACGTTCGCGCCCTGCTTCCTGTGGATCTTCGCCTGCGCGCCCTGGATGGAGCGGCTCGAGCGGATCCCCGCGCTTCAGGCAGCATTGGCGGCGATCACTGCGGCGGTGGTGGGCGTGATCGCCAATCTGGCGCTGTGGTTCGCAGTCCATGTGCTGTTCGCCCGGCCTGAGGAGGAGATCTTCGGCTTGCCTGATCTTACCAGCCTCGATTGGCGGGCGGCGCTGATCGGGCTGGTGGCGGCACTGCTACTGTTTCGCTTCAAACGCGGCGTTCCGACTGTGCTGGCTGCGTCAGCTCTGCTTGGGCTGCTCCTGTCCGCCATCCCCCGTTGATGCGGAACCGCTGCGCTTTTCAATCAACCTTCGCCCCAGCTGCATGCCCGGCAGTTCAATCCAGCGGGTCAGAGCCCAGGCCCCGAAGATACTCACGATCAGCCCGACCAACTTCCATCCGACACTGCCTTGCGCGCGATCACCAAGCGCGATCAGCACCGGGGCATGGACCATGTAAATGGTAAAGGAAATCGCTCCCAGAAACTGGAAAGGGGCAAGGGCGAACAGGCCATCGCGCTGAGTCCCGGTCAAGATCATCAATGCCGTTGCTGCGGGTAGAGCGCAGGCGACCAAAGGCCACCGCGCAGCGAGTGCCATGATCGCAAGGATCAGGATCACAAATGGCAGAATCGGCAGGGCGATGGGGCGCATTTTTGTAAGGCAGGCTCCGGCGATCAGCCCGGAAGCCGCCCGCCAACCGCCCAGCACATCGTCTTGCGCGACGTAATAGGTGAGAACTGAAAGAATCGTCAGTGCGACTATCAGCGTCGGCTTCCAAGGCGGCAACCAGTATCTGGCAATCGCCACTCCAAAGATAGGCAGGTATAACTCCCAAGTTATCGACCAAGATGGGAAATTAGCCGGAGAAATCCCGAAAAGCGGTGGGGCAAGCAGCAATTCGGCTGGACTTGTTATCCGTTGCGGCGCCACGACGGCGACAAGCGCCAGTGTGGCGAAATAGACTGGTGCCAATCGCCAGACTCGCTTGATCGCAAATCGCCGGACATTGCTGTCGAATGACTTGGCAAGGACAAAGCCGCTGAGCATGAAAAACACATCGACGCACAGCGGCAGCACCAATCCAGGCCAGCCGGTCGTCTTCTGTATGGCACCATTAATTCCGTAGTGGAACAGGACCACGCCTAAAGCCAGGACCCCGCGAACGCCGTCCAGATCGCGATAGTGGCGACGGCAGAATGCATTTTCACGATTTTCAGACAGTGACATCGAGCGGCCCCCACCCGAAAGAAGGCACCCGGACAAGTCCCGAAAGGTATGCTGCTGTATTGACCGGCATGATTGATAGCTGTGCTTTCGCGGTTCTGTTTGGCTCGTTGCATCAACCATAGCCGGATTGCACTGGCGATCCCAGACGGGTTCAACGCGCCAATGCGTTCAGCATCAATGCTGGCGGGCGGCGCTGATCGGACTTCTGGCAGCGTCAGCCCTGCTCGGCCTCGGCCTGACGCAGTTCTGAGACCAGCCAGCCGACCAGCCAGACCCGGATGGCGCTGGCAAGGCCCGGCGGGGTTGGCGCGGCGATCCGCTCCATGTCAATCCGGGCGACCAGCGCGTTGATCGGCAGGTCTTGTGTTGCAGCCGCCTGCTTGAGCAATTCCCAGAACAAAGGCTCCAGGCTGATCGAGGTCTTGTGACCGGCGATCTCGACCGAGCGTTTGCGCGGGGGGTGGTAGGGGGTGGTCATGGATTAGCAGCAGCGCCGATGAGGAAGAAGCAAGTCTGTTTCACACGAAAACACGAAGCGGTCTTGTATGGGGCGGAGCCCTTCAAAAATCAAAAGGTTCCGTATGCGGTGCCGCTGGGATGAAGAATAATACCAAGGTGCAATGAGCTTGACTCATTTCCCCCAACCCCAACCCCTCCCTCCGCTCATCCTGAGCCTGTCGAAGGACGGGGAGGGGAGCTATAGGCTCTTCTCAGCGCAGATTGGTATAAGGCCTGCGGCAAGGCGCAGCACCTTCGTGTCTTCGTGTGAAACAAATCTCGCTTGGCTGCCCCTCAATACATATGCTGCCCGCCGTTGATGCTCATCGTCGAGCCGGTCACAAACGCGCCATTTTCCGAGGTCAGGAAGGCCACCCCGCGGGCGATTTCCTCGGCCTGGCCCAGCCGGCCGACCGGGATCTTGGCAACGATCTTTTCCAGCACCGGCGCGGGCACGGCAGCGACCATGTCGGTGTCGATATAGCCCGGCGCGATGGCGTTGACGGTGACGCCAAACTTGGCGCCTTCCTGCGCCAGCGCCTTGGTAAAGCCGTGGATCCCCGATTTGGCGGCGGCATAGTTGACCTGGCCATATTGACCGGCCTGCCCGTTGATCGAGCCAATATTGACGATCCGGCCCCAGCCGCGCTCGCGCATGCCGGGGAAAGTCGCCTTGGCCATGTTGAAACAGCCGCCCAGATTGATCCGCATCACCTCGTTCCAATCGTCATAGCTCATCCGGTGGAGCACACCATCGCGGGTTACCCCGGCGTTGTTGATGACGATATCGACCGGGCCATATTCGGCAGCCACCGCCGCGCATCCGGCCATCGACGCTTCATGATCGCCGACATCCCAGCGATAGGCCGCGATTCCTGTGGCGGCGGTGAAGGCCTTGGCCTTTTCATCATTGCCGCCATAATTGGCGATCACGGTATGGCCCTGTCTCTTGAGCCGCAGGCAGATCGCCTCGCCAATTCCGCGTGTACCGCCAGTTACAATTGCAACCCGTTTCATAATCGCCTCACCCTGATGTTTTACGCTACGGTATCCCTAGGCGGGACGCCGTGCTGCGACAAGCGCCGTGCATACGTAAACGCAAGCGAATTTACGCGTTAGAAGCGGAACTGGGTGCCAACGTAAACCGCCTGATTATCCTGGCGACCGTCGGTCAAAGGGACCAGCCGATCACGATCAGAAGAGTAGCGCACCCCAGCGGTGACATTCAAATTGCGGGTTAGCCGGTAGCTGCCGCCAACATCCACTGTCTGGTCAGCTTGCCCTTCAAAAGTGCGCGGTGCGCGGCCGGTCTTTTCCTTTTCATCCAGCGCGATCCGCGGGCTGAACCGGGATGGATCGCCCTTGGCTGATGTGCCGGGTTTATAACTGGCCAGATCAGGCATATCGGCCTTGTCTGCTGAAATACCCAGATTCTGGGCGAATGATTTATAACCGCGTGAAACCCCCAGGCTATAGCCATTGGGTGCCAGGCGAAGCAGCGTTGAACCAACTTCAGCATCGCTAGCGGCAAGCTGCGGCCGCGTTCCATAGGCCCGGGCATTGCCCGCATCGACCCGGACCGCCACCGTTACCGACCGATCGAGCGGTGAAGCGGTTGCTGCCGGGGTAAAACGGAACATGCGCCCCTTCGAAAGGGCGCGGACACTGATGCTGCGGGCCAGCCGGGGATCTACCGTGGTTGGCACAAAACTGCTTCCGGCAGTTTGCGGGCTTTCTGAAAGTTGTGCTGGCTCCAGCCCGCTCGAAACGGCCAGCACCGCGCTGGGCAGCGCCAGTGCCGTTACCACGCCAGCCAGCAGCAATGAGGTGGCCGCCCCGCCCCGTGTGTTGGTCTTGCTGTCAATCACTGACATTTTCTGACGCCCACTCTGCAAAATAATACTCTAGAGAAGCAGGCCTTGGCCCGACTCAATGCGCAATTCATGCGCCAAACCAGCGAAAAGCCAAGCGCTTTCTCGTCGCGCCGCGCTTAATCGAGGCTTAAGCGGCAGGTGACTGCGCGATGTTCATGGCGGGTTCACTGGCTGAACTGGCAAAAGCTACCTCACAGCGCACTTGCCGCCTTCGCCGCGGCGGGTATAGAGACCCGGGACAGTTCATGGGTTTTGCCCGGCACTGCGAGATTGAACAGGATTTGGAAAACACGATGACTGGTAGCTCTTCCACCGGCCGGACCACATTGAAGCTTCTGGCACGCGCTGGCTTTGTCAGCTGCGCCGCCCTGGCTCTGGTCAGTTGCGGAGGCAAGGATCGCCCCAAGGCTGATCTTGCCGCCTCAAAGGTAACCACCATTGGCGTCAACAGCTATCTGTGGCGCGCCAGCCTTGAGGCTTTGTCATTCATGCCACTGCTTCAGACCGATAGTTCGGGCGGCGTGATTGTGACCGATTGGTATGCCAATCCCGGCAACACGGCTGAGCGGGTCAAGGTAACCGTCACCATTCTCGATCAGGATCTGCGCGCCGATGCGCTGCGCGTTGCTGCCAGCCGCCAGGTTGCGCAGGGCGGCGGCTGGGTTGATGCCCCGGTGCAGGCGGCCACCGTCCAGCGGCTTGAGGATATTATCCTGACCAAGGCCCGCGATTTGCGCCGCAGCGCTATCAATTAAAGCGCCAATCCCCGCGCCCTCTCGACATGCTTGGCTGACGGGCTAGAGGGACCATTATGACCGTAGACCGTTTCGATCCCGCCGCTGCCGACCCGCGCTGGCAGCGCGTGTGGGACGAGCGCCAGTGCTTCCGCGCTGATGATAACACCGCCAAGCCCCGCAGCTTCGTGCTGGAGATGTTCCCCTATCCCTCGGGGCGCATCCACATCGGCCATGTCCGCAACTATACGATGGGCGATGTGCTGGCCCGGACCAAGCGGATGCAAGGCTTTGAAGTGCTCCATCCGATGGGCTGGGATGCTTTCGGGATGCCGGCCGAAAATGCCGCGATGGAGAAAGGTGTCCACCCCGGCGGCTGGACCCGCGCCAATATCGCCACCTTGAAGGCGCAGCTCAAGCGGCTGGGTTTTGCGCTGGACTGGAGCCGCGAGCTTTCAACTTGCGAGCCCGAATATTACGGCCACGAACAGGCGCTGTTCCTCGATCTTTATGCCGCTGGGCTGGTTTACCGCAAGGAAAGCGCGGTCAACTGGGATCCGGTCGATATGACCGTGCTGGCCAATGAACAGGTGATCGACGGGCGCGGCTGGCGCAGCGGCGCACTGGTCGAAAAGCGCAAGCTGAGCCAGTGGTTCCTCAAGATCACCGACTTTGCCGATGAGCTGCTTGAAGGGCTGGGCACGCTGGAAGGCTGGCCCGAGAAGGTCCGGCTGATGCAGGAAAACTGGATCGGCAAATCGCAAGGTTTGCAGTTCAGCTTTGCGCTGACAAAGCCCCTCCCCTTCAGGGGAGGGGTTGGGGTGGGGTCTATCCCCAAGCGCAGCGCCCAATCGATAGGCCCAACCCCCAGCCCAGTTTCGGGTTGGACTGCCCCCGGCAGTCCAAGTTCAGTCCGGGGGACTGAACGTCCCGAAACTCCTGAAGAGGAGGGGGGCATAGAAGTCTATACCACCCGGCCTGACACGATCTTTGGCGCAAGCTTCGTTGCCGTTGCGGCGGACCATCCGATTGCGCAGGAACTGGCTGCGCGTTCGCCCGCTGCGGCCGCATTCATCGAGCGTTGCAAGCAAGGCGGAACGACAGCAGCTGAAGTCGAGACGGCGGAAAAGCTGGGCTTTGATACGGGCTATGAAGTCCTGCATCCGTTCGATGCAGCGATCACACTGCCGGTCTACATCGCCAATTTCGTGTTGATGGACTATGGTACCGGTGCGGTGTTCGGCTGCCCGGCGCATGATCAGCGCGACATCGAGTTCGCACGCAAATATGGTCTGCCGGTGCTCCGGGTGGTGGCAGACGGGGGGCAGACAGACCCGGTTTTCGCCGGCAACGAGGCCTATACCGGACCCGGATCAATCGTGAACTCACGCTTCCTGGATGGGATGAGCGTGAGCGAGGCCAAGGCCGCTGTCATCGCCCGCGCCGAGACCGAAGGCTGGGGCCATGGCAAGACCGTGTGGCGGCTGCGCGATTGGGGCGTGTCGCGCCAGCGCTATTGGGGCACGCCGATCCCTTTCATCCATTGCGAACTTTGCGGGATCGTCCCCGTGCCGAAGAAGCAGCTGCCGGTGGTGCTGCCCGAGGACGTGGACTTTTCGGTTCCCGGTAATCCGCTGGCCCGTCACCCGAGCTGGAAGCATGTCGATTGTCCAGCTTGCGGCAAACCGGCCACCCGCGAAACCGATACGCTGGATACATTCGTCAACAGCTCGTGGTATTTCCTGCGCTTCGCCAGCCAGCCGGGCGATTGTCCGTTCGATCCTGCCGCCATCGCCAAATGGTTGCCGGTCGAACAATATATCGGCGGGATCGAACACGCGATCCTCCATCTGCTTTACGCGCGGTTCTGGACGCGGGCGCTCGAGCGGATCGGACTGATCGGGGTGAAAGAGCCGTTCGCCAGCCTGTTCACGCAAGGGATGGTGACGCATGAGACGTATTCGCGGGCCGATCCGGTCAATGGCGCGCCGATCTGGTTCGGACCGACCGAGGTGGAGCGCACAGGCAACGGTGCAATGCTCAAGGCCGATGGCCTTCCGGTCGAGGTCGGCCGCGTCATTAAGATGTCCAAGTCGAAGAAGAACGTCGTCGATCCCGACGATTTCATCACGGCTTACGGCGCGGACGCGATCCGATGGTTCATGCTGTCTGATTCGCCGCCCGAGCGGGATTTGCCATGGTCAGTCGCGGGGCTGGAAGGCTGCGCGCGGTTTGTCCAGCGGCTGTGGCGATTGTTCGGGCAATATGATGCTGCCGCCACCGGGGAGGATATGCCGCTTGACCGGCGGCGCGATCAGGCGGTCGCCGCTGCCGCCGATGACATCGCCGCACTCGGCTTCAACAAGGCCGTCGCGCGGATTTACGATCTTGCCAATGCCATCGACAAGGCCCAGCCCAGCGCCAGCCGCAGCGCCGCAATCCGCACGCTTTTGCTGCTGGTCGCCCCGATGATGCCGCATCTGGCCGAAGAGGCCTGGGCGATGATCGGCGAGACGGGCCTGATTGCCGAGGCCGCCTGGCCTCCGGTTGATCCCGCGCTGCTGATCGAGGACGAGGTGACGATTGCGATCCAGGTGCTGGGCAAGCTGCGCGATACGATCACCGTGGCCAAGGGCTTGCCGCGCGAAACCCTCGAGGCGCTTGCCCTTGCCAGCGACAAGGTGCAGCGTGCGCTGGATGGCAAGACTGTGAAGAAAGTGATCGTGGTGCCCGACCGGTTGGTAAATATCGTCGCATGAGGCGCTTTTTCGCCCTGCTGCTCCCCTTGGCGCTGGCCGCTTGCGGGCTTCAGCCGATGTATGCCGGCGGCAGCAGTGGAGCAGTGGCGCAGGGGCTGGCCGGGATTGAGGTTCCAGCGATTGAGGGCAAGGGCGGCTGGCTGGTTCGCAATGCGCTGGTAGACCGGCTTGGCGCGGGCAGTGGCTCGGCCCGCTTCCGGCTTGATGTTCGGCTTGACGATAGGCTTGAAGGGCTGGGGCTGCTCTCCAATGATACCATCGGGCGCGAACGACGCACCTTGCGCGCCCGCTATCAGCTGGTCGATGTTTCCAATGGCGATATTGTGATGGATGCCACCGCCGGATCGGACGCGGGAATTGATATCGTATCCAGTGAATATGCCACGATTGCGGCGGAGCAGACCGCGCTGGAAAACCTTGCCCGGCAGGTTGCAGACCGGATCGTGACGCGGCTCTCGCTGCAACTCCGCAAGAGCCAGTGAAAGCAACCCAGAAGGATTTTGGCGGCATCGCGGCCCGTGCCGCAAAGAATTGCGGCGTGTTCTTCTTTTGCGGACCGGATGAAAGCGGCGCGCAGGATGCTGCCGCGCGGATTGCGACGTTGCTGGAAGATCCGGGCGAACGTATAGAGCTTTCCGGAGGCGATCTGCGCCGTGATCCTGTGCGGCTTGGGGACGAGGCGCGATCTACCTCATTGTTCGGCGACAAGCGCCACATCTATGTCCGCGCCAGCGGAGACGAAGCCTATGATGCGGTCGAAATCCTGCTCGGCGGTGAGGCTGAGGCTTGCCCGGTGCTGATCCTTGCCAGCGGCGCAACCGACAAATCGCGCACCGCAAAGCTGCTTGCCGCCCGTCCCGACGCACTGGTGGCGATGTTCTATCCGCCTGACCTTCGATCGGTGACCGAGGCGGTGCGGGGTATGGCTGATGCGGCGGGGGTGCGGCTGGGCGGCGATCTGGCCGAGCGGATTGCCCGGGCTGCATCGCTCGACACCCGGATTGCCCAGTCAGAACTCACCAAGCTTGCGCTCTATCTCGATGCCGGACCAGAGGCTCCGCGCACCGCCGACAGCGCGGCCTGGGAGGCGATTGGTGCGCGCACCGAAGACGATGGTTTTATGTCATTGGTCAATGCGGTGATGGGCGGGGAAACTGCGAAACTCTCGAGCGAACTGCGGCGAATGCGCGAGTTGGGTTTGAACCCGGTGGGCCTGTTGCTTGCGTTTGAGCGGCGCACTGCGCAGCTCGCCCAAATTGCGGCACGGCTTGGCCCGCGAGGGGATGTCGCGGCGCTACTAAAGGCCGAAGTGGCAGCGCGGCGGATATTCTGGAAAGACGAACGGGATATTGCGCTGCAGCTGCGCCGCTGGCGCGGGCCGCGGCTTGCCCGGTTGGTCGAACGGTTGATGGATCTGCACCGCGTTTTGCTTGCCAACAGCCAGAATGCCGAACTGCTGCTTGCCCAGGGGTTGGCTGACATTGCGCGGGCTGCATCGCAGCGCAAATAGACTTCGTGGCGGCTGGAGGATGCTGATAGGATGATTGTCGTTGGAGTCGCAATGCGCAAAAGCGCGTCAAGGAATCACCAGGTATGATCGGCCCGATCGAGTTGGCCCCCTCGCTTGAGCGACGGCGGCTGAAACTTTATCTTGTTCAATTGTTAGGCGATGCAGCGATGTTGCTGCTGGGATTTGCCCTTGCGGGCTGGCTTTACCTCGGCAATCCGATGGCTACGCCGGTCTGGAATGCTGCCGAAATCATCTTGCCATTGTTCTTGACTGTGGCGCTGCTCAATCGCAGCTATTCAGTAGAAGCCTTGGTAAAATTGGACTTTGCGTTGCAGCGCGTGATTGCTGCGTTGACCGTGGCTCTGGCACTGCTGGTTTTGCTCTTGTTTCTTGCTCGGTCTAGCCTGTTTTTCTCTCGTTTTGGCGTTGGCCTGGCGATTGGCTTCAGTTTCATGCTGATTGTCTGGTGGCGGACCAATTTCCAGCCAATTGTTCAGCGCTGGGTGGGGCAACGCGGCATCAATCTGCTGGTCATTGATGATGGCGGCGCAAGATTGCGGTTGCCAAACAGCTACACAGTGATTGCCGCCGATGCAGGTCTCAGGCCAAGCCTGACAGATCCCCATACGCTTGACCGGTTGTCGCAAGTGATCAGCAACATGGACCGGGTGATTATCACCTGCCCGCCAGAACGCCGAACCTTGTGGTCATTGGTGCTGAAAGGCGGGCAGATGCAGGGGGAAATCGTTGACGCGGCAGTTGAAGAGCTTGGGATTATGGGAACCTCGCGCAGTGAGGGTGTGGGAACGCTGGTGGTTGCGGTTGGGCCACTTGGCCTTCGCGCTCGCGTCACCAAGCGCGCAGTAGATTTGCTGATAACACTCCCCGCGTTGGCGGCACTCGCGCTGCCAATGCTGATCTGCGCCCTGCTGATCCGGCTTGAGGATGGCGGGCCCGCCCTGTTCAGGCAACGCCGCGTCGGACGTAGCAATCAGTTCTTTACGATCCTGAAGTTCCGGACAATGTCGCATAGCCAAAGCGACATTGATGGTCGTCAGTCCGTCAGCCGCGATGACCGCCGGGTGACTCAGATCGGTCGATTCCTGCGCCTGACCAGCATCGATGAGTTGCCGCAATTGCTTAATGTGCTCAGCGGGGAAATGAGCCTGGTTGGCCCCCGCCCGCACGCTCTTGCCTCGCAGGCCGGAGACAAGCTGTTCTGGGAGGTCGATAGCCGCTATTGGCAGCGCCACGCGCTCAAGCCCGGCATGAGCGGGCTGGCCCAGGTTCGCGGGCTGCGTGGTTCGACCGATGAAGAGGGCGATCTGGTCGCCAGGCTGCAGGCTGATCTTGAATATGTTAACGGTTGGACCGTTATACGCGACTTCAGGATAATGATTTCAACGCTGCAGGTGCTTACCCACGACCGCGCATTTTGATCGGTGCAACGGCTTTGTAACAAATTAATTCCATTAAAGATCAATCAAGTGTTGCGTTGCAGCAGAAAAATATTGTAGAGTTCTCGCGAGATTTTCAGGAGGTTAGCATGAAACGGTTTGGAGCGGGTGTTGCGCTGGTGTCGATGTTTGTGGCGTCGGTTTCAGTTGCGGCAGGCCAGTCGGCTGGTGGCGCAGCAAATGGCGGCAAGTCCCGGATTGTCCTGCAGCGCAATGCCGGTGCTGGCGTTTTTGATGTGACCCGCCAGACTCTTGATAATGGTGACGAGGTTTGCATCGTCAAAACTGGTCCGAAGAATCAGGGCGCTTCAACCGAAGCTTTGATCGCTAAGCTGATGCAAACTGGCAGCTGTTCCGATGCTCCCCCGGCTATCCGTGAAGCTGCTGGCGCAGGCGGCGGCGGGAGTGGCGGGCTTTTGACTGTTGTTGGCGTTGGCGTAGCAGCAGGCGCTGCAGCGGCAGCTGCTGGAGGCAGCGATAGCCCGGGAAACTGAGATAAAGCCAAGGTGAATGAACAATGGCCCGCGCTTGGTAGTGCGGGCCATTTGTTTTGGGGCAAGATGCGGTTGTGATTTAGCCAATCATGCCGCAGGTGATCTGGTGCCAGGGCCATCGTCGCGGTGATCCGATTATAGTTGGGAAGGACGTCCGCCGTGCCAGCACGCGATCATTTGCCTCCCATGGCGCTGCTGGCAGCGGCTTTGGTGCTGGGTGGCGGCGGCTCTTCGTCTCCGGCTAGCGAACTGGCGCTCCAGCTGTTTTTTGCCGCAGTTTTGCTAAGCTTGGCCGTGGCGGGAATGCTTCGCCGGGACCAGGCCACAGAAATTGCCGGGCTGCAGCTTGATCGCAAAGCGATTGCGCTGGCTGGTTTGGTTCTTATCTTGCCGATCCTGCAACTCATCCCGTTGCCGCCTGTGCTCTGGCAGTCCTTGCCGGGCCGGGACACCGAACGTCAGGCACTCACGCTGATTGGTGGGGCTGATAGCTGGATGCCCTGGTCACAAACGCCCGGGCGGACATTTGCGTCGTTGCTGGCGATGATCCCGCCAGCAGCTTTGCTGTTGCTCGCAGCACAGCTTGATCGAACCGGCCGAGGCTGGCTTATCGCCACCGTCGCGGCGGTGGGGCTGGCATCGATCGTGTTGGGCGCTTTGCAACTTGCGGATGGCGAAGGGCTTCAGTGGCGGCTCTACGCTGAGACGCACCTCACCTACCTCACCGGATTTCAGGCCAACCGCAATGCCGAGGCAGATATCCTGCTGGCGTCGCTGCTGGCTTGCGCAGCTTGCGCCGCCATGTTGCTGCAGCTCGAACGGCGCCGCGCGCGCCGCTCGATCTGGCCAGCGCTGCTTTGCCTGCTAGGTGCAATGATGGTGCTGGGCACCATTCTAACCGGTTCACGAATGGGCATAGCGCTGATAGCAATCGTCCTTCCGGTTGCAGTTGGTCTGGTCTGGCTTGGTTATGGCGGTGCATTGCCCCGGCCATCAATTCTGGCTTTAGGCGCGGGCGGGCTGACGATGCTGGGATTGGCCCTGATGCAGCTAAGGCCGGTCCAGCGAGTTGCCGGGCGTTTCGCGCTGGATGGTGATGGGCGCTGGATGCTGTGGGAGGATACCCGTGCGGCGATAGCGCAGGTCTGGCCCGCTGGCAGCGGGATCGGCAGCTTTCAGCCAGTCTTCCTCAGTGTCGAGAAGCTGGAGCATGTTGATCCGAGCATGCCGGTTCGCGCGCATAATGATTGGCTGGAGTTTACGCTGGAGTCCGGGTTGGCAGGCTGGCTGGTGCTGGCGTTGGTCGCTCTGATCCTTGCTTCGGCATTGCGCCAGCGTCTGGCCGCATTTGGCACCGAGCCGGGGTCTGCGATCCAGGCCGGCTTCGGCACCGGCGTGCTGGTGGTGATCGGCATGCATGCGATGGTTGATTATCCGCTGCGCAGCATGGCTCTCGCTTGCCTTTCGGCTGTTGCAGCGGCTATGCTTTTCGATATCCCTGGATCGAGGCCTAAGGCCTTTGCCGGGTCGCAATCCAAAGGATCGTCGTGACCGCTCATTCCCGTTATGTGTTCGTTGCTTTGGGGCTGCTCGCCGGATTGCTGCTCTCAGGCTGTCAACAAAGCGCCCGCCCGGTGCTGCCGGTGGGCACTGCTGCCTATGACGTCATTCCTGCGCCCGATCTTGGCGCGCCTCAGCAACTCTATCGCCTGACGCCCGGTGATACGATCAGCGTCAGTGTTTTTCAGGAACCTGATCTGACGGTTGAAAAGGCTAAGATTGACGAGGCGGGAAATGTCCAGCTACCTCTGATCGGACAGGTCGCGGCGCAGGGCTTGACCGCAGTGGAGCTTAGCGAAACGATCAGCGCCCGGCTTGGTGCGCGGTTCATTCGCTATCCAAAAGTGGTGGTAGGCCTGTCTGAGAGGTCTGAACAGGTCGTCTCGGTTGAAGGTCAGGTTACTGAACCTGGGGTCTATCCGATTGATCGCAATTACACGCTGCTATCTGCACTGGCCAGGGCCAAAAGCCCGACCAAGACTGCGCGGCTGGATGAGGTGGTGGTCTTTCGGACTGTGGGCGGCAAGCGGATGGGCGCGGTATTCAACCTCAGCGATATTCGCACCGGGGTTGCTCCGGATCCCCAGATACTGGGCGGCGACGTGGTGGTTGTGGGCTTCTCGTCGGTCAAGGGCGCGTTCCGCGATTTCTTGCAGGCTGCGCCGCTCCTCAACCTGTTTACCCTGTTTTAAGGCGCTTGATTGGCCATGGCTTACCTTCCGCAAGAATCCGCAATCAAGCCTTCGAACATGGATAGCGCAGTCGCATCGGGCGATCACATCGGCGAAGGCTTCGATCTACGTCAGTTGCTGGCAGCCTTGCGCACGCATATTGTCGCAATTCTGGCAATTCTGATTACAAGTTTGCTGGTCGGCATCGTTGTTACGATGTTGCAGACGCCGCAATATACGTCTGCGGCTACGGTGCAGATCGACGATTCGGCCGCGCAGATCCTGCAAAATGGCCAGGATGTCCAGGCCACTTCCAATGATTGGGATACGGATCGCTTTCTCAACACCCAGCTCGATGTTCTAAGAAGCCGGGCATTGGCGCGGCGCGTTGCCAGCCGGCTCAAGATCTCTGACAACCCCAGATTTCTGGCGGCAATGGGCAATGCTTCTGAAACAACAGGGGTCAGTCGCCAGCGGCAGGATGAGCAAGCCATTGCCTTGCTGCGCTCGCATATGCAGGTGACCTTGCCGCGCCAATCCCGGATCGTGACCATCGCGGCGATCTCAGCAGATCAAACCGTCTCCGCCGATATTGCCAATGCTTATGCGGCCGAGTTCATTCAGGCCAATTTGCAGCGTAAGTTTGAAAGCTCCGACTATGCGCGCCAGTTTGTCTCGCAACAGCTTGCTGGGGCCAAGCAACGGCTTGAAGCGTCAGAGCGTGGATTGAACACCTATGCCCGCACTGCCGGGCTGATCCGCACACGCGATTCTGGCATTGCGAAGGAAGGAACCAGTGATTCGGCTTCGACTTCGATCACCTCGGCCAGCCTGATGCAGCTCAATACAGCGGCTAACGAGGCCAAAGCGGCCCGGGTTGCGGCAGAGCAACATTGGCGCTCCGTTGCATCGGGATCGCCGCTCAGTTCGCGGGAAGTTCTAGGAAATAATACGGTCCAGAACCTCTTGACCAAGCGTGCTGAAATTGAAGCTGAATTGCGCGATGAGCGCAGCCGTCATCTTGAAGACCATCCTAATGTGCTGCGGTTGCAGGCACAGCTTGCCGCGATCGAGCAGCAGTTGCGCTCAGTCATTGACGGAGTGCGAAGTTCGATTCGTGAAGAATTTGTAGCCGCCCAAGCCTCTGAACGTGAGCTGGTTCGTCAGGTCGCCCAGCTACAGGGCGAAACCATGGGGGAGCAGGATCGGAGCGTCGATTATAACATCCTTGCCCGCGAGGCCGATACCAATCGCGCCTTGTATGACGGGTTGCTGCAGCGCTACAAAGAGCTGACGGCCGCAGCGGGAATTTCCAGCAGCAACATCGCATTGATTGATCGTGCTGAGCCTGCGAGCGGGCCGTCTTCCCCCAATCTGGTGGTCAATCTGGCCTATGCCCTGTTTGCAGGCCTGCTGCTATCTGCGGTGCTTGTAGCTATCCGGCTCCAACTTGACGATGCAGTGCGCGTGCCTGAAGACATTGAACACAAGCTGGGCTTGCCGATGCTGGGGATCATTCCCAAACTTGGCTTCGATACTCCGGTGGAACAACTGAGCGACCCCAAATCATCGCTGTCTGAAGCCTATAATTCGCTGCGCGGGGCGATAGGCTTTACTACCTCCAATGGCGCGCCGCAGATCTTGCTGGTGACCAGCGCAACAGCAGGCGAAGGCAAATCAACTTCCAGCTATGCGCTCGCGCGCGGCTTTGCCAAACTTGGCCGCAAGGTCTTGCTGGTTGATGTTGATATGCGCCGCCCATCGACCCATCGGCAGTTCCAGGTCGCCAATGATACCGGGCTCAGCTCGGTTCTGGTTGGTCAGGCAAAGCTGGGTGATGCACTTCGGCACAGCGCGTTCGAAGGCCTGGACTATCTGACTTCGGGTCCGATTCCTCCCAGCCCTACCGAATTGCTGGCATCACCGCGGATGCAGGCTTTGCTTGCCGACGCCCGAACCCACTATGATATGATTGTCCTGGATAGCCCGCCAATCCTTGGCCTGGCAGATGCTCCGCTGCTTTCCTCGCTCGTCGATGGCACTCTGTTGGTGGTCGAATCCGATCACAATCGCCGCGGGGTATTGAAGGGAACACTGCGTCGGCTGCGGATGGCCAATGGACGGGTTATTGGGGTCGCATTGACCAAATTTGATACCAGCAATTCGTCAAGCTACACCTATTATTACGGCAATGGGTATGATTACTATGCCTATGAAGGGCGTGATGCAAAGCGTCGCGGCACCGGGCTGTTTGGATGGCGGCGGCCTGCTCAATCGATTGATCCAGAACCGGCTGAAGCATGATCGGGTGGCGCCCGGCATACGCAGGTCTTGCCGCTGGCGCCTTGGTTTTTGCGTGTCTGGCGTTGGCCAGCGGGCTTGACCGGCTGAGCTCGGGAAGCGGCGCGTCGCGCTTTGTGCCGAACTGGCTGCAGCCTCAGACCTTTCAGCAAGAGGCCAGAAAAGCGTTAGGGGCCGGCCAAGCCGAACGGGCGATCGTCTCGGCTAGTCAGGCTCTGCGCAATGCGCCGATCGAACCAGCTTCCAGCGCGCTGTTGGGTTCTGCACACTTCATGGCGGGCCGAAACCGTGAGGCGCATGATGCCTTCACTGTTGCCGCGCAGCTTGGCTGGCGTGATGTGCCAACGCAGGCCTATTGGATATTTGCGGGGCTAGCCCTTGGCGACCGAAAGCTGGCGGTGCGGCGGCTTGATGCGCTGATGCGCGCTGCGCCCACCTTGCCGCAAAGCCACGAAGTTCTGGTGCGAATCGAAAGTGATCCGCGCGGACGGGCCGCATTGCTTGAGCGGCTGGCTGCTGGTCCAGGGTGGCTGTCCGCCTATGCTGCGGCCAGCAGCACGCTTGGCCCCGTGCAGCTGGCCCAGCGATTATCTCTGCTTGAGGCCGCGGGTTTGCGCGGACGCCGGGTGCCATGCAGCGCTGTGGCGGACAGCCTTAACAATCTGGCATATCAGCAGCTACTATACGCTGAGGCACGAAGGCTTTGGCTAACAAGCTGCGGGATCGGCACGGCAGGTCTGGTGTCCGACCCGGGTTTCGCTGGGCCTTTGCGCGAACCTATCACCCCATTTGATTGGATTCTGCCCGGAGCCGGCGGCGTAGCTTCGGGGCTTTTGAATGGTGTGTTGGTCGCCCAAAACAACAGCTCGACGCGTGAAGTTGTAGCCCGTCAGCTTGTGCTGGCGCCGCCCGGTCCGGCGCGATTGCAGTGGCGCACAATGGCGGGCCGAGATCCGCAGGCAATGGCCCAATCGGTAACTCTTCTTTGCCCGAACGGAAGCGAAGCCAGAATTGTAAGTTCGGCAGTCGCAGGAGACACCGCAGGCCACTTCCAGATCGACTTGTCCATTGCCCCGGATTGCTGGCCCCAAACCCTGATTGTGCGCATCCCGCGCGAGGTGGGCGAAGCAAGATTTGATGATGTCATCTTGATTTCAGGCCGGGCCACCGTTCAATGACAATACTCGATGCTGCTGTCAGCAAGGCTTTGACTGGCGGCGCCAGCTTTTCGCTCCGCAACCGGCTAACCCGGCTCGCCTTCCAGCTCTGCTGGCTGCTGTTCGCGCGCTGGACCCCGCGACGGTTCAATCCGCTTCGCATCGGCCTGCTGCGGCTATTCGGGGCGCAAATCGGACCGGGTGCGATGGTGTATGGCTCGGCCAGGATATGGCTTCCTGCCCATCTCATCATGGGCGCAGGTGCGACATTAGGCCCCAAGGTGGAATGTTATGCGATGGCGGCTATTCGAATTGGGGATCGGGCGATCATCTCTCAGGGCGCGCATCTTTGTGCTGGGACGCATGATTTCCGGGATCCGGATTTCCAGCTTGTAGCCCGCCAGATCACCATCGGCACATGCGCGTGGATCGCTGCCGAAGCCTTTGTCGGCCCGGGAGTGACAATTGGCGAAGGGGCAGTTCTGGGCGCGCGGGGCTGTGCGTTTAAGGACCTTGATAGCTGGACCGTCTATTCGGGCAATCCTTGCGTCTCAGTAGGCTCTCGTGAGATCCGTGCAGCGTCGCCAGATAGCTCGGTCACGGCGTAGCCGCTGGCCAATGCCAGCAATTCCAGCCGTTGCTGCGATGTTGCCGCGCCGTCCATCGCACGTTCAAATTCCAACCGTCTGACATCGACCAGGAAGCGATACCAGAAGCCTTGGAGCACATGATAGATTCGCCCTTCGCGCCCATCAAGAAAGCCCAACTGGAAGATGAAGCGCCACAGAAAATAGGCCAGCGGACCAATTCCGAACGGCAGCCGGTTATAGAGGCCTTCCTTGATCCTGCGCTTGAAACTGGCCTGCCCATGGGTCTTGCCTGCGGTGAGTGCCTCGTCAACATTGCTCAGGCTGTATTTGCGCAGAAGGACATCGATTGCCTCACGCGTGGCATAGTGATTGTGCTTGTCGGTGAAAAACAGGCTGTCGTTCAGGTTGATATCGGCAAAGCCGCCGTCGATGGTCACAGAACGCCCCTCTGCGACAATGATATGTTCATCCATCCAGCGCGCTTCAATGCGTCCCAGCCCGGTGCGCCACAACCGCAGCAAAACCAGCGGGAATCGCCCTCCATGACGCACCCAGCGGCCCATGAAGACGTGCTTGCGCTTCAAATTGATCGCGCTGACATCGGCTGGCAGCGTCGGCAGAAGCTCCCACAATCGTGCGGCAAGATCGTCCTCGATCACCTCATCGGCATCGAGCCGCATGGTCCATGCAGTAGTGATCGCAGAATTGTCGAGCGCCCACTGAAACTGATTGGCGTAATTGACCCAATCATGATGCAGCACTGTTGCCCCTGCTTGCCGCGCCAAGGAAACGGTCGAGTCGCTCGAACCTGAATCGATCACGACTACGCGTTCAGCAAAACTCAGCGAGCCTAGCGCGCGAGCAATGTGGCGTTCTTCGTTGTATGTCAGGATCACAATGGTGATGGGAAGTCGGGGCGGGGTGTCAACTTGTGCCATCCCAGCTTGGTGCCGTCTCGCGCCGGGCTTGTCATCCTGGAAATAGGTGGGCCGCCGATTTATTAGCGGCCCACCTATTTCTCATCAGTTGCCTTTGATAAAGATCGGCGCTGGCCAGCTGCCGCTGCGCCGGGCTGTGGCATCCAGTGTTAACTGGCCGTTGGGCTGACCGGCCGATGTAGCAACAGCCGATACCCTGGCTTTGGCAAAGACAGAATCCTCAAGTGTAGCCGCGCCGCGAAATGCCGGAACAAGATAATCGCCTAGCTGCACGGTAGAGGAAAATGGTCCAAAGTCGCTGCCTGCAAAATCTTCAGGACCGATGGCGAACAGGGACACCACATTGCTGCCCGCAGTTGTTGTCATAGCCAGCCGCCGTTTGGCCCCGGGCAGCACGCGGCGGCCGCAGCGCAAGTGCAGCAGGCCGGTGCTGGGCGAAAGAGCAAATTCGGTGGACCAGGTGATACCATCAACACTTCGTACTGCGGTGATCTGCCGCAGCACTATGGCAAGGCTAAGTGTCGGCCCGCTGCCGGTTAAGCTGACTGACTTGACGTAGAGCAGCACACCACTCGGCTCGTCGCGGACCACGTCGCCCCGGCCGATACAGCATGCCGGAGATGAGGGATCGGACAGAAATCCGCCAGAGCAGGTAAAGCTCCACTCGGCCCCTGATTTGGTGAGACCAATCAATGGAAAGCTAGCTCGATCGAGCAATTCGGTTGGGGCTGCCGCAATCGGCGCGTGGTGGCCGCTGAAATTTATCGAACGCGCGAACAGCGGTAACGGAACACCGCTGCTCGCCGCTCCTCCAGCAGTAAAGTCCCAGCCGTGCGAGTCGCTTTGCGCCCCAAATTGCGCTGCATTGTCATTGGCATATATGCAGAAGGGGCGAACCGCAGCCCGACCGATGTGCGGCGCATCGATCCCGGCAAGCGCACTTGCTGCCCTGCGTCCGGCGGCCGTTGTTTGCTCAAACACCAGCTCTGCAACAGCGGGGAAGGTGATCGAACAATCGGCCAGATCACAATCGACTGCAAAGATCCCATAGGTGCCTGAAACACTGACATTTTCAAACCGAGCTACAACTTCGCCGCGTCCGTCAAGATAGCTCGAAGGGGAAAACTCAGCCGCGCGCAGCGAAAAGCCCAGTTCCCCGCCAACAAATCGGATCGTGCCGGGGCGGCCAGCTGCATTAGCGGTTCGAACGATACCTATCGTGTGCACAGCCTCCCAGTATGGATTGATCAGGACCAGGGCCGGGGCAAAAGGCTGGGCAGAGGTTCCTAGGTTGATGTTGAATATGCGGTAGACGTTGTCAAAAGTGCAGTCTGATAGGCTGGCAGCGATATTGCCGCTCCCTGAGCCATAACTCACGCTGTCCAGTGCGGTATGGCAACGAAGCAGACGGCATCGCTCCAATGCGATAGCGCGTGCATCGCTGTTGGAAATGGACAGCCCAGTCAGGTTCAAACTAAGATCGCAGCCGATCCAGTTGAGGAAATCGCCGTTCGAAGCGGACGGCAGCACATTTGGCTGCACTGCAAGCCCAACCTCAAACCCGCTGCAGGTCAGGTCTTCAAATGTGATGCCAGATGAAGAGGCCTTGCCATACTGGGGCACCACCCCAAGCCAGGCCGGATAGACTGCATCCGGGTATGAAGAATTGGCTTGCCGCTGCCCGGAATACCCGTCAACCGCGATCGCGCAGTAGGGCGCGCAGCTCGTATCTGTGCTGGAACTCTGAAGCGCGCCTCCGTCCCAGCTCGAGCGATCTGCGCGGTTGATGATTGCTTCAGCATGGTCCTGAAGCCAACAGAAATTGACTCCGTAGATGGCGATCCCGCGCAAACGGCATGATCGCGCACCTTGGATGTTTAGTGCAGGGCGATCATTGAAGGTTGGGAAAATCCCGGCATGGAAGCCGGCATTTGCGTCGCTCCCGCGGGTGAAATCGCCTTCGATCCGCCAATCAAGATAGCGCTGACCATAGCCCAAATGGATCGTGTTGGTGATCTTGCGCATACCTGACGGCAAATGCAGTGTTCGCCCGGTGTTGGCCGCGAAATAGAGAATGTAATCAACCGCAGCTTGGAGCGCGGGGGTGTCATCACTGCCCGAAATCGCCATTTGCCCGGCACTTGCAGAAACTACGGCATCTGCCAGAACGCCGAACATCAAGTCAGTCGGACGCGCTTCGGACAAGCGCCACCAGACAGTGCCGCCATTGGTTTTGAACAGCCAGCGGTTGGTTCCTGCGGCTTGCTCATCGCTGGCGGGGGCCGCTGGCAGGCGCACATAGCATGCTGCACCTTTGCCAGGGCTGGAGAAACCACTGGTTTGCAGCGTCATCACCTCTTCGTCGAAGCGTCGCGCTGCAAGCTCAGTTGCCAAAGGCAAATCGCCTTCACCAATGCTTGTTTCTGCGTCGAATAGAAGGGTGCCATTGGCACTGCGCACCTGCTGGCGATACCGGCCAGTGCCAAAAATCGGGGCGCGACCATTGGTGTCGAGCACGACTGGATGAGCGTTGGCGATGGTCAGACCTGGATCGCGCCAGGTCCCCTTGGGTGTTGTGCTGCCAGTCATGAAATAGCTGACAGTCCCGTTGCCTAAGGGATTGCCGCGATTGTCGATAAATTGGGTAAGTGCATTGGCTATTGGACTGGCCATGAAGGTATCCTTGGGCAAGGCTCTTGGCCTCAATCGTTGGGCCGCGAGCAGACAGAATGGGTGTTGGAAATGAGCAGTGCCGGTGTCAGATCACCTGCAGCTGACTCGCTGCGACCGCATCCAGCAGGTGAGGAGCAATTTGTCGCGCTGACAGAATTTGTCCGCGCGCATTGGGATGCAGGATGTCTGTCATCAGCCCCGATGCGGCGACCGTGGTTGCAGTGCGGCCGAAAATATCCTGCTTCTGCACCACCCGATAAACCCGCGGATCAGCTGCAAAGGCATCATAGGCAGCAAACAGATCATCGGTGATCGTCTGCGCGGCCTGCGGCAGCGTCATGGCGGCGAACCGGCCCGTTAGCGTAACAAAGGCGCTGGCGTTGCCATCGGTGGTCAGACTGTTCGGCCCCCATAGTATAATCCGCGCATCGGGATTGGCGACAACCGTTGTGGACCAAGTGAAACTGGTTCCGGCGCCCAATGGGGAGACATAGACAGTCCCAACAGTGGTTCCGTTGAGAGTGGCATGGATGGCAGCGTCGAGCATCGAAATGAGCTCGTTGCGGGTCACCGCGCCCAACCGGAAATCATTGAGTCCGTAGCTCAGAACCAAAGCTCCCGGCATGGCATTCAAACGTTGCAGAATCCCGTTGGGGCCGACCAGTGGATAGTTGATGGCGTTAAGGTTCAGCAGTGCGTCGAGCATCCGGGCGCCATTCGATCCTGAATTGGCGATGTTGGCAGCTGAAGTGAGCCTGCCGGAATTGCCCAGCTGCTCCCATAAAGTCGTGGCATTGGAGACTGTGCTGTCACCCGCAAACTGGACGGGCGACAATGGCTCCTCGCTCCATTCGACATAAATATCGAGTGAGCATCCAGCCGGTATCGGCTGGCCATTAAGGTTGAGGACGATCCACTCAGTCAGATCCCGGATGGCTGGGCGCTTTGGGCCCTCGAAGCTGAAGCATAATGGCGTGCAGGGAACCGCTGCCGTGCCCAGAAAAAGCTTGCCAGCAGCAAGCAATGGACGGGAATTATCAATGCCGTTGCCGCCAGAGCTGCGGTTGGCCGAATACGTGTAAAAGCCAATGGTCGGGGCGCGATCGCGAAGATCAAGGCGTGCATTAACCTAGGCCGCGCTGGTTCCGCCGCCGCCATTGGGTGATCGTTGGAGCAATACGTCAAGCACACCGACACTGGTTGCTGTGCCGGAAATGGTGATTTTCTCGACATAGCCAACCCGGCCATAGTAAGTTGCAAGAAAGGCAGCGATATCGGTCGCATTGGCGACTGGAACAAAGCCGACTACACCCGAGCGATTGGTTGGACTGGGGCGCGGCAGAACCCTGACAGGTAGCGGGCTAGACTGATCGATCGCTTGGGCGGCCTGACCTTCACGGCCAAAGGCGATGTTCTTGATTCCGGAATAACTGCTTGGAAAACGGGCATCGGGCATGACTCAGCTCCTTGGAGAGGCGAGTCGCGCAATAACCAAACTGGTTATTTGTAGGAAAGTAATTTCTTCTTTTGGGTTATGTCGTGCAGTGTTTCGGCAAGCGCCAAGCCCGCCTGACGCACATCAAATTGTTCGGCAAACAGGATCACGGCCCGCTTGCGCATCGCCGCCTTCTGGCTTGTATCCAGCGCAGCAAAGCGCGCCAGCAGGGCGGTGGTGCCGGCCAGCGTATCCGGTTTGACCAGCCCTGCCTCAGCCGCCGCAATCTCGCGCCAGATATTAACCTGGTCGCTGATCAGAACGACACAGCCGCAGGCTAGCGCTTCAGCCACGACAATCCCGAAATTCTCCTGATGCGATGGTAGAATGAACGCCTCGGATCCGCGCAGGGCACCATATTTAACTGGAGCCAACAGCATCCCAGGCCAATGAATCCGATCGGCGATCCCTAGACTTTTGGCTTGCGCCCGCAAGGCGGCGCACCAGCCAGCCTGGTCTGGCCCGGCGATTACCAGATCAAGTTCACTGTCCTTGGCAGCGATTGTTGCAAAAGCATCAATCAATAGATCGCAGCCTTTCTTTTCGTGGATGCGGCTCATGAAAAGCAGATATCGCCGCGCGCCCAAAGCAGGCAACATGGCCCGAAACGCTTTCTCATGCTCTGGATCGGCGCTCGGCGGTGCGCCGGCACCGTAGGCAACGACCCGCTCGTTGACCTGGTAAGGAAAGAAAGTCTGGCGAGCGAGACGTCGTTCTTCGTCGCATGTGAACAGTACCGCATCTGCATTGCGCAACAATACGCCTTCATTGAACCACCATAGGAGTTGTTTGGCGGCATGCTTGATGGGGTAACGCCTCCGGAACCACGGATCGAGCATTCCATGGGGATAGACCACATAGGGGATCCCGCTGCCGACAAGTGACAGGCGGGCAATTCTTGTCGCATAGTTCCACAGGCTGTTGACGACCACTGCGTCATAGTCGTGCACACGCAGCTTAGCCCAATCGCGCGCAACCGGTGAATAATGGGCCCACCGGCGAAATCGATCAATCAGTCCGGCTCCTGGAGGAGCAGGCTCCCCCAAGGCATGGACTGTGCGTTTATGCTCTATTGCAAGCGGCGAGCCCATCGGATCAAGCGTTAGCAGCTCTTGCGTGATACCGAGCCCAGCGAGCACCTCGCCCATTCTGTTGACGCCCTCAATAGGGCCGCCTTGTGTTGTATCGACAGAGGGTATGATGTGCAGGATTCGCATTTTCTCTCCGTCTCTTTCGTCCAGCTAGCTGTTATAGGGGATCAAGGCAGCCGGATCGGCTGGTAGGCCTTAAATAGCACCAAGCCGTCCGTTCCGCCCCATGCCGACCAGCGCCGCAGCCGCCAGCAACTTTGCTCCTTCATTGGCGACACGTCCCAAGGCGGCGCCGATGATGCCAAACTGGATCGCTCCAAAGGCTATTAATGGAATTCCGCCCATCAGCACGAGGAGTTGAACCATCAGGAGACTACGGCCCCGCCCAGCCGCAAGCAGCACATTGTCAAATGGATGCGTCATAAGCACCAGCAGCTGGCTGGCCGCTATAAGCACAAGCAAGGTGCCCGCGTCGGTTCCGGGGGTCGGGAACCGGATCAGCCAGCCAGCTATCGCGTCCCCCAGCATCCAAAACGCGCCGACCCCTGCCAGACCAATCCCAAAAGCGAGACAAAGCCAGAGCCGCAGCGGCTCGTGATGAACTGGTTCGCGCCCAGCCGTCTGGTCTAGTACATCGGGACGAAACAGATTTGTCAGGCCGGCCGACACTACCGAATAGGGCTTCATCGCTGCCCCGCTTAGTGCAGCCAGAATTCCGGCTGGGCCAAGGCCAACAGTTGCCCCAACCACATAGCGGTCGGAAAAGCTGCCAAGCCACCCCAGTGGTGCCATCGCAGCCACGGACCAGCCAAATGCCAGCGCTTGCGGCCTGACCGCGCGTGCTCCAGCTCGATCTGCTCGCCAGGCTGATGGGCCCCCCATCACGAGACACGAACCGACTAGGGCAAGTAGGATGCGTGCAGACATGCCGCCCAGCAGCAAGGCAATCGGCGCACCAGCTGTAAACCGGATCGCCACAAGGGAAAACGCAAGTGTTGCCGCTGCTTCCGCCGCAGTCCAGCCCGAGATGATTGCATAGCGCCTGTCAAGCAGTGCCAGCATCTGTGCTGCGCCTCGCAGTCCTTCGGTAAGGCAGAATGGGATGGCGATGATTGCCAGTTGGACCGCACTTGCCGCGCCCAATGTCGCCCAGCAAACCAAAACCGCGATTACAGACAGCGAGGCCAGGATCGGTACAAGCAAGCGGGCAAGTCCAAGCGCTAATGCCTGCCGTTCAGGCCCGGATTCGCGGTCCTTGAGCAGCAATGCGAGCACCTGGCCAAATGCCATCGTGCTGATTCCATCCACTAGCGCCAGCATGCCAAGCACCAGCATCGCAATGCCAAATGTCTCCGAATCAAGCTCTGTTGTAAAAATCCGCAGCGAGATGAACAGCAGAACACCGGACAGGGCAGCCCCCCAGCCCGCGCCGATAACGCGCCCTAGCAGACGGAATAAGCTGGCCAAGCTCTTACTATTCAAACGGGTTGCACATGCGGAAGCGATGCTGCGTCCACAGCTGCTGCGCGGGCGCTTCGATTCGGGTCAAGCAGCCGATTGAGGAAGTACAGCGCCGCAATTACGGGCAGATAGGTCATTACGTCCGCCATAGCTTCCATCAGGCTGGGCGGCACTTTGCGCACTGACCAGCTCAAAAATGTCAACGCAAAGAATCCCTGCGCAATGAATCCCCCCCGCGAAAAGGCACCCAGCAATGCGGCGAATAGGCACCCGGCAAGCAGTCCGTTGATAGCCACCCACAGCCAGCCTCCTTCGCGGTAGGCTACTATGGCTCCAAATGCTGTCAGGCTACCTATCGATGGGCCGACCGTCAGGTGCCAAGCCAGAATCGAGGCCTCGGTGTGCCGCGTGCCATCAGCGCTGAGAACCGCAGGCTTGTTCGGATAAAAATATCGCGGCACCGGAATCACGAGGACCGAATAATAGTACAGCGGTCCGACATGGCCATTGTTGTCAACATAGCTTTTGAGCGTGGCCATACTGTTAAGTATATCACCGCGATCAACGATTGACTGCAGCACCGTGTCGATGGGATTTGCCCCGAATGAAAAAGTCGATGCTTGGACATCCTGTGTGTTGTTCCAGGACCCCGCCCGCATCGCCACCGCAAAGGGACTGTAGATCAGCAGGCCAGCTATGATTGCCGTAAGTGCGCCGCCCGCCATGCGAAAATTACGACCTGCCAGCATGGCACCCATCACCAGGATTAGCGGCGTGATGAACAACAGGCGATTTGCCCCGCTTACTACGGTTGCAAGTTGCAGCAGCAAACTGGCCAGAGAAAACGCAATCTTGGATAGATCGCGCTCACGCAGCGCCTGCACCAGGTAAACCGCCGTGAATGCTTGCGCGAGAAGCGCAAAAAAACCAACGATTCCGCCAACGATAGAAATAGAATCGAAATAGGCTTCCACGCTCTCCATTTGATAGAAGGTCAAAGTCCGTGACGTATTGTAGTATAGGATCGTCGCGCTGCTGATGATCGAACCGGGCCACCAATGGCGCGCCAACAGGACATCCAGCACCACAAAATTCATTGCTGGAATGACCCGCCGCCGTGTTGCAGTAAACGCAAAGCCGCAAACGACCGCGATCATGAACAGCAACGCCATCGCTATGGTCGCAGTAACCTCAGCCTCCGGCAGGTAACGCAATGTCGAGCGTTCAAGCAACAGCATCGGCAGGCCATAATAGCCGATTGAGAACAGGGCGAGCGTCGCTAGAAAAATGCTCAGTCCGCTGACACGCGCTGCTGCATAAGCAATGCAGCCTATGCACAGCAAGATGAACAGCAGGGCAAGCAGTGTGGGCATGTGCGAAGGGACGGATCCGGCAGCGGGTGGCGCTCGATGGGCATGGGCCAACTGGGCGCGGAGCTCAAGCGGCATTTTGTCAAATAAGTATTTGCGCAGGCTGGGGCTTCGTGGGAATAGCCCGCCCGGTCATGGGTGCAGGAACAGCGGATGAAAATTGTCATCGCGGCGAGCACGGCCTTCCATCTGCGGCATCTGGCGGTGGAACTTGACCGGCTTGGCGTCGAGGTTGAGTTTCATTCCTATCTGCCGCGCTGGAAGACCCGGCGCTATGGCCTGGCTGACCGGATCACCGTTTCTCATTTCCTGCCGCTGCTGCCCTGGTCAGCGCTAGCCTTGCTCAGGGGTTTCGAACCATGGCTGCGATGGGTGCGCGAAGGCCTGTTTGCTAAAGTTGATCGCCGCATCGCCGTCACGATGGGTGCAGCAGATGTCTTTGTCGGCCTCTCGGCAATTGCAGTTGAAAGTGCTGCCAAAGCGCGTGCAGGCGGCGCTCTGGTGCTGATCGAACGCGGGAGCACCCATATCGCAATGCAACGCAGAACTGCTGTGGCAGGCGGATTCGCGCCACCAAGCCCAGTCTATTTTGCGCGCGAACTTGCAAGCTACGAAGCAGCGGACAAGATTATTGTGCTGTCGCGCTTTGCACTGAACAGCTTTTTGGCCGAAGACGTTTCCATCGAGCGTTTGGAAACAACGATGCTTGGCGTGGATACAGATCAGTTCACGCCTGATGACCATGTTTCAGCTGGCCCTGTGAAGGCAATTTTCGTAGGCGGATGGTCTTCCCGCAAGGGCGCTGACTGGTTTGGTCCCCTGCTCGAAGCTGTGCCCAGCATGACTTTGACCCACGCGGGGACGCAGGTGGATTTGCCTTTCCCCGTTCACCCGCGTTTTACGACCTTGGGCCATCTGCCCACTGCGCGGCTGGCTGAAGCTCTGCGCCAGCATGATTTGCTGCTCTTTCCCAGCCGCGACGACGGCTTTGGCATGGTGCTGGCCGAGGCTTTGGCTAGCGGTCTGCGGGTAGTAGCCAGCGACGCCTGCGCGGCGCCCGATCTGGCGGAGATTGTTGGCGAGGAGTTTGTGACGGTTGTCCCGAGCGACGATTTCGCTGGATTCGTAGTCGCTATCGAGCAGCAGATAGCGGCAATTCGCAATGCACCGTCCAGTCGATCGGTGCCGGGCGTGCAAATAGAATCGCTTTCATGGCAAGGCTATGGGCAGCGCTACCATGCGATGCTGCAACGATTGCTGGGACAGCCGAGATGAAGGCGCTTGTCATCTGTGTCTATATGGGCCCTCTTCCCAATTACTTTGCATTGTGGCTGCGTTCAGCGGCGGCCAATCCGCTGGTCGACTTTCTGCTAGTTTGCGATCACCCGCCGTCGCAGTCTTTGCCCTGCAATGTGAGCTGCAAATCAACTGAGCTTGAGCAATTGCGGCAATTGTGGAGCGAGATGGCAGGGTTCCCGGTTGCCTTGACCAGCCCGTATAAGCTCAATGATTTCAAGCCGCTGTTCTGGCGGTTGGCGGACGATCTGAATCGCTACGACTATTGGGGTTATTGCGATCTGGATTTGCTGTTTGGTGATCTTGCGCCGCTGCTGGATCGGACCTTGGGACATTTCGACATGATCCTGTCTGAAGGGCACTTGCGCTTTCTACGCAATGATGCGCGGACCCGGAATGCCTGGCGTGAGATCATAACTCCGCGTCGCTGGCAGGATATCCTGGCCGATCCGGCCAATTACGGCATGGATGAACACCACGGGATCAACCGGGTCTTCGCCGGGTCAGATCGCAGCTGGTTCGCCGATTCCGGAATGATCGCTGATATTGATCCGAATTTCCGCCAGCTTCGGTTGCTGCCATGCTTTAAGAACTACACGGTCCAGGCGTTCGTCTGGGACAATGGCAAACTGTTTCGTGAGCGATATCACGATGGCCGATATTGGCGCGATGAGTTCCTGTATATCCATTTGCAAAAACGCAGGATGGCGCTGGAGCTCGCTTGCCTTGATGCGCTTTCGATCGATATCGGACCAACCGGCTTTAGCAATCGCCTGAGCACTGAATCCGATCGCAGCGCCGTCGCCGCCCGCAATCCCTGGTATTTGCCCAATCTGCCGGAGATGCGCATACTTGTCCGCGAAGGTTTGCGCCGCGGGTTGGGGAAGCCTTCGTCTTTTGCGTCAGTTGGGGTGGTATCAGGCTGATGGTGGTGCAATTGCCTAAGCCGCTACCACTTAGCGAGCGGGCGTCCGCCCGGATCGAGTTGCTTCGGCTGCTACTGGTTGGTCAGGTCGTTTTCGGGCACCTGGCAATGGTTGCTTATCCCGAGTTTGCTTCGCTTGACCTTTCGCGTTCAGCCGATCTGTTTGTTGCCGGATGGCGGCTGGTGACGCGCTTTGGAGGCCAGGCCGCGATCGTCTTTATCTGCCTGAGCGGTTATTTTCTGGTCCCCCGCTTGCTGGAGGCCGCATTGCGCGCGCCGGATGCGCCACCGCTTGGAACATTTATCCGCAGCAGGTTGCGGCGGGTCTATCCGACCCTGCTGATTGCTTTGGCGCTGACAGCGGCTTGCGATTTTGCAGGGATCTATCTGTTTGGCGGTGAGGCTTTGTACCGCGCGACCTTCAATTATGATGCAACTGCCGCCCTCGACTGGCCGAATGTGCTGGGCAATCTGTTCAGCTTGCAGCCGACCTTTGCTGGCGCTTTTGGTTCCAACGGCCCGCTTTGGACGCTAGGCTATATTGTCCAGTTCTATTGCGCCGGGGCAGCGCTGGCCTATTGCGAACGGCGGCAGCGCGGAGCTGGGGCGCTGCTGCTGGTTGCGATTCTGGCAGCTGCCGCACTGGTTCGCCCTGAGTGGGCAATCCTCTTTGTGTTTTGGCTGGGCTGCGCCGCCACGCGCTGGATAGCGCCACAAAAAACGGTTTCGGGGCTCGCTGTTCTGGCGTTGGGCATTTCACTCTTCGTGCTGGCCAATCAGCTTCCGCCGCACATCAACCTTGTGGCTGCCGGGTTTGCCGGTATGGCACTGGTCATAGGCTGCAATGTGCCCGTTTTCCCAAATTGCGTTGCGACAATTCCAGCGCTTCTGAAGCCCATAGCCAGTGCCAATTATCAGATTTATGCGGTGCATATGCCGTTGGCAATGTTGCTCCATGCAGTGTTGATTCCGCTCTTGGACTGGTCGAGTCTTGTGGTTAGAGTCATCTGGCCGATCGTGGCAATCTGTCTAACTCTGGCCTTTGCCTTGTCGATTGAGCGCCTGCTTCGGCTAAAGCGAGATATTGCATGAAACCGGCCTTTCCCAAGGTTTCGGTGCTGCTGCCAGTGCGCGACGGCGAGCCCTTTTTTGCTGAGGCGCTACAGAGCATTTTGACTCAGCAGGGCGTCGATTTTGAAATTGTGGTTATTGATGATGGCAGCAGCGATGGCACCACTGAACGGCTTTCCGCATGCAAAGATTCGCGATTGATAGTGATCAGACGGGAAGGCGATGGCCTGGTTGCCGCGCTCAACTGTGCCCTGGCAGCGGCGCGGGGCGATTACATCGCGCGAATGGATGCCGATGACGTGACATTGCCTGGACGTCTCTTCCGGCAGGCCGAATTTCTGGATGCCAATCCAGCCGTTGCCATGGTCCATTGTTCGGTTCGGATCATTGATGCGGCGGGGAACGGAAGTTACCGACTTGCAGCAATGCCTTGTTCCTCCAAGCAGCGCCTTGCGATTTTGCTGGACGAATGTCCGGGGGGGCCGATCATCCACCCAAGCGTGATGATGCGCAGGGCAGCGCTGTTGGAAGCTGGCGGATATCGCAACAGTCCGGCTTGTGAGGACCACGAGCTTTGGTTGCGGGTCGTGGACGAATGGCAAATATCCGCTTTGCCAGAAGTGCTGTTGCACTATCGCCAGCATGCCGCTGGAATTTCGCGCGAGCGGATGGTGGAGCAGTCGATTTCTCACATCACCAATGCCTGCGCCTATCGCTATCGTCAGGTCAGCGGCATTGATCTGATCGACCAGGATCCGGCGGCTTATGCGGTGCTGCGGGCGCTGGTTGCAGAGCGCGCAACGCCCATGTTGGAGCAAATGACGTTGGCGAAAATTGTTCGCCGCGAGTTTCGGCAAAGGAATTGGGAGGAAGCGTGCGGAGCTTGTGTTAGGCTAACAAAGCTCAACGGTTTGGCCTTGCTCTCAAATCGAGTGGTTCGCAGACGCATGTTGGCATTACAGCTTGACGTGCTTGCCTGTTTTACAAAATAGCCGATGACTTGGTCAGTTGCGAATCCCGTCACCGGCATGCACAAGCATAGACCAATGTTTCTGGGGGAGCTGACATCGTGTGGCTGACAATCCAAGCAATCATAGTGGCACTTGCTTTAAGTTACTTCGCCAGTCGTATCATGCTGCGATTGCCGATTTTCCCCGCAACAACTGCGGGCTTGCCGCTTGCCCATGCGGCTAGCGCTCTGGCGATCATATTGCTGATAATTATCGTTAAATATCCAGCCGACGGATTTTCTGTCATGACACCAATCATCATCGGACTGGCTCAGCTTGTCTGGTTCTTGACCGATCAGATGCGCGGCCGGCATCCTGGGCAGGGCACTGCTGGCCGGAGTTGAAGAACTTCAGGGAAGCAGATGCCACAATACGCGGGACAAATACGCGAACCTTCCGCTGCGCCGAACCTTGGTGATGCTCTGAACGCGATACTCTCGCATGATAAAGGCAACGCCAAGATCGTCATAGCTGATGACCTTGCCATTGGGAATAAAACGGCTGCTACCCGGTGGGCCCAGCCGATTGATCAATTGATCCTCTGGCGTGCCAATCGCGACACCCATCACATCAGGGCAGCTTTCGGGTGCATCGCTGCTGCCGCGGCAAGTGATCGAATCGAGTGTATTATCAGCAGCAAACCGCAACACGCTTTGTGCGCCTGTTCCCTCCGAATAGGTCCAAAGCATCTGATCCTCGGATCGTGTTGCCGGAGTGCCGCGAAGATAGAGCACCTCTTCACTGCTAGCCCCAGCATAGAGAACACCGGAAAGTTGCGAAGCGAGCCGCATCTGATGGGCCGTATAGATTCCAACGAGCAGGCTTGCGCTAACCACCACCCAGAACAGATGGCGGCCAAAGCGCGGTGATTTTATTCCGGTGGCCTGCTTGCTTGTTGAGCGCCGCCGCCGCCCCGAAGGCGATGCTCCAATCAGTTCTGACACAAATCACCCCTGTTTCCTGCCCCGATCACCAATGCACTAATGCAAGTGCTTAACGAAGCAAGCGGCTTTGAAGATGCGGTCCGAACTTGTCGCTATCGGGTGGGAACCGGGGTCTCACCAGTGTAGTCATAGAAGCCGCGCCCGGTCTTTCGTCCGAGCCAGCCCGCTTCGACATATTTCATCAACAGCGGGGCCGGGCGATATTTACTGTCGCCGGTGGAATTGTAGAGCACGCGAACAATATCAAGGCATGTGTCGAGACCTACGAAATCGGCCAGTTCAAGCGGACCCATCGGGTGGTTGAGGCCAAGGCGGCAGCCCTTGTCGATATCGGCGATATTGGCTGTTCCCTGGCCGAGCACGAAGACCGCCTCATTAATCATCGGCAGCAAGATGCGGTTGACTACAAAGCCGGGCTCATCCTCGGCCTGGACCACTTGCTTGCCCAGACTTTCGGCAAAGGCGCGGGTGCGGGCGATCGTATCGGCGCTTGTGGCAAGGCCGGGGATCACCTCGATCAGCCCCATTACCGGGACCGGGTTGAAGAAGTGCAGACCGATGAACCGGGCCGGATCGGGCGAACTTACTGCCATGCGGGTAATCGGAATCGAACTCGTGTTGGAAGCCATGATCGCATCGGCGCGCAGCACCTTGCCAGCCGCAGCGAAGATCTTGTGCTTGATCTCTTCCTTTTCAGTCGCCGCTTCGATGATCAGGTCTGCCTCAATCATCAGGGCGTAGTCAGCCACCGGAATGATCCGGGCAAGAGTGGCATCTGCATCGGCTGGTGTCAGCTTGTCGCGGCTGACGAGGCGGATGAGCGCCTTCTCGATCCCGGTCTTGGCCTTTTCAGCCAGTGCCAGCTCAACGTCGCAAAGCAGCACTTTGATGCCATGCTGCGCCACGGCCTGAGTGATGCCCGAACCCATCTGTCCGGCCCCGATTACTGCTACGATCCGCATTATCCATCCCATTCGCACTTGCAGCAAAGGGCGCTGCCTAGCGAGCGGTGTGGGGCTTGGCCAGCGGTGATTTCAGCGGTTCTGGCCCGGAACCCACAAAACGTCGCCCGATCCCGCCGCGTTGATCGAGCGGGCGAGGACGAAGAAATAGTCAGACAAGCGGTTAGCGTAGGCCAACGCCGCCGGATTGACTGGCTCCGCTGCCGCCAATGCGGTCATTGCTCGTTCGGCCCGGCGCACAGCGGCGCGGGCGATATGGACTCGCGCTGCGCCTTCGCTCCCGCCCGGCAGGATGAAGCTGGTCAACGGCGGCATCGTTTCATTAAGCGCGTCGATCGCCTGCTCAAGCCATACAGCCTGTGCCGGAACAATCCGCAGCACCATTTGTGAAGGCGAAAACTCTTCACCGGGAGTAGCCAGATCTGCGCCCAGATCGAACATGTCATTCTGGATCCGGGTCAGCGCGGCGGCGTAATCACCTGCGCCCAGTGCCACAACCGCTAGCCCGATTGCACTGTTGGCTTCGTCGACCGCGCCGATCGCTTCCATCCGCGCCGCGTGCTTGGGGCAACGCGAGCCATCGACAAGGCCAGTGGTCCCGTCGTCACCCGTGCGGGTATAGATTTTGTTGAGCTTAACCAAAGGTCTAGCGCGAAATCGTCGCCAGAATCGCAATGACCGCTATCGCCGCAAACTGATATTTGATGCGGTTGAACATCATCTTGTTCTGTAGCAATTGGTTTGCGGTTGCCCCGGTGCCGCCGGGATCGCGTTCAAGATCCAGCTTGGTGCCTTGCAAGAACGCGATGATGCCGCGTACCAGGCTGACGACGACCATGATGACCAGAGCTATTATAACTGGGATGAGGATGTAGTTCATGGCCCCTCATATACGCCTGCGCTGAGTGAAATGCCAGCGGGGAAGAATCCATTGCGCATGGCCTGTGCCAATGCTTGACCATCTTCACCGCGGCGGCGCAATTCGGCGAGCGAGGGCGATCCACGCCGCTTGGCCAGCTTCCTGCCGCTTGCTTCAACCAGCAGACCATGGTGATGCCAGCAGGGCATAGGAAGACCGAGCAGCGCCTGAAGCAAACGGTGGATATGGCTAGAGCTGAAAAGATCCGCGCCGCGTGTAACCAGTGTCACTCCATCCGCAGCATCATCCAAAGTCGCGGCGAGATGATAGCTGGCTGGTGCTTCTTTCCTTAGCAGAACCACATCACCGAAAATCAGCGGAGTGGCCTGTTGCCGCCCCTTTAGAGCGTCCACCCATTCAAGTTGCCCGGCAAGCGCCGCTGCCTGCTGTGTGTCGAGGCGCCATGCGGCTCCGTCAGGATCGACGTTTCTCCCTCGGCATGTCCCCGGATAGATTGGCCCATCCGGCCCTTCCGCATGCGCTGCTGCGATCACTTCTGCACGGGTGCAGTGGCATGGGTAAAGGAGCCCCATCGCCTTCAATCGTTCGCCTGCGGCGGCATAGTTGGAGATACGGCTGGACTGGAAGGTAACTTCACCGTCCCAAATCAGCCCCAGCCATGCAAGATCGGCCAGCATCTCGGGCACCAGTCTGGGCTGGCTGCGGGTTCCATCAATATCCTCGATCCGCAGCAGAAACCGGCCTCCACCCGCCCGCGCTTGATCGTGAGCCACTATCGCAGCATAGGCGTGGCCCAGATGCAGCGCGCCATTGGGGCTGGGAGCAAAGCGGGTGACGATCACACCTGCATCCTCCTGTGGATTGCGATACTACGCAAGCCTTGACGACAAGGCGCTGTCCGTGCTGGATTCGCCGTCATGAACTGTCTTGAAACCGTCATGCCAATTTGCGACCGGGGGCCATGCTCAGATCGGAGCTGATTGAACGCGCGGCCCGGTTCCGCAGCGTGGATGATGATCCGGCACGGCATCTGTCGAATTGTCCGGCGCTGGTGCTCAACGCCGATTATACCCCACTGTCCTATTACCCGCTTAGCCTGTGGCCATGGCAGACCGCGATCAAGGCGGTGTTCCTAGAGCGGGTTGATATCGTCGCCAGCTATGAACGCGCGGTTCATTCGCCTTCGCTCGATATGAAGATTCCTTCGGTGATAGCGCTTCGGCAATATGTGAGGCCGAGCGAGTTCCCAGCCTTCACCCGTTTCAACCTGTTTCTGCGCGATCGGTTTGCTTGCCAATACTGCGGCAGTCTCCGTCAGCTGACGTTCGATCACGTGATTCCCCGGCGGCTGGGCGGCAAGACTAGCTGGGAAAACGTCGCCACCGCCTGTGCGCCGTGCAATCTGCGCAAGGGCGGACGCACACCCCAGCAGGCCAAGATGCCGCTGCAGGTTCAACCGATCCGCCCGACCAACTGGCACCTCCAGGAAAGGGGCCGCGCATTTCCGCCGGGCTATCTTCACGAAACCTGGCGCGATTGGCTATACTGGGATGTCGAGCTGGAGGCGTAATCTGGGGCGGATGTGAAGCAGATATTCTGGCTTCACCAGTTCCACCAAACGCTTAGGCTACACGCTATCGTTCGGGCGGAACCCCGCGAGCCTTTTGTCGCGCAGACCTAATCGCTGTTTGGCGCGCGGCCTGATTGCGCCATTTGATTAAGGGTTGCTCAACACTGCGCCCGATCAACCAGGCCACAAAGCAGATCGCCACCGCGCCAACAGCGATGGTTGGGGATTTTGGACCGTCGGCCCCAAGGGGTGACTGGGCGATCAGCCACATGATTGCTGCCAGCAGTGGGGTCTGTATCGCGTATAGGGGGTAGGATAGAATACCCAGTTCTGCCGAAAGTTCAGAAGCTCCGCGCGACTTGCTGGCCAGCATCGCAATTGCGACCAGCGCTAGCAGGGTCAGCATCGAAACGATTTGGAGAGATTCGGGAAAAAACATCCGGGTAGGAGCTCCCAGAACGATAACCAGCCCAGCAATCACGGCCCAAGTCGGAATGATCGGGATAAATCGTTGCCAGGACTTTATGGTGCGCTGCAAAAGCACGCCGGAAAAATAGCCGAATCCGGCGCGAGCAAGCCCAATCATGAAAGTCTCCTTGGACCAGCCAAAGCTCAGATTGTCATAAACAGGGAAGGCCAGCGCCAGCGCCACAAATGATCCCGCGCAGATGGCGGCCAGCATCCAATTGGTCAGGTATTTGACCATCGCTGCGTGCGCACCATTGGCCAGCAATTCATAGATGATCGACCACTGCACAATGTTGAAAATGAACGCCCCGCTCCCGACCAGGAATGGGATCATCAGGAATTGCGAGATTAGAGCCAGCGGCCAGTTCAGCTCCCGGGGTATCAGATCGCTATCCACGGCAAAAGTCGGGAACAAAAGCACACCCAGCAATCCCCCTAGCAGAAGCATCGGATATAGCCGTTCCAGTCGGACCCGCATAAACGTTGCCCAGCTTATTCCTAGGGCCAGCGCGGGCTCATAGGTCTGGGCAACAACGAATCCACTCAGCACGAAAAACAGGTCGACTGCGTAATAGCCCCGATCAAAAATTCCGCCTGGGATCTGGATATGGTGAAACAGGACAACAATTGCAGCAACGCCGCGCAATCCATCGAACGCAGCAAGCCGCTTGCCATGAGCTTCGATAGGTTGAGTCATTTTACCCCACCCCCGCCAGGGCTTTTTGCCGGCGCCGCTGGACCGAGCTGCCAAGGCCGATTGCTTCGCGGTATTTTGCGACTGTTCGCCGGGCTAAATCAAAGCCCTTACCCTTTAGTAAATCGACTAGCGCATCGTCTGAAAGGATTGCCTTGGGATCCTCTGCATCAATCAGCAGCCTGATCGCCGCTTTCACTGCCTCAGCCGAAGCTCCGCCTTCACCATCCGTCGCACCGACGCCCGAGGTGAAGAAATACTTCAACTCGAAGGTGCCGCGGCCGCAGTGGAGATATTTGTTGGAAGTGACGCGGCTCACGGTCGATTCATGCATGGAAATCGCCTCGGCCACATTGCGCAGGGTAAGCGGACGAAGGCCCGAAACACCGCGCCGAAAGAAGCCGTCCTGTTGCGTCACGATCTCGGCTGCTACCTTGAGGATGGTTTTCTGCCGTTGGTCGAGCGCTTTCAGCAACCAGTTGGCATCGGCGAGTTTTTCTGAGAGCCAGCCGCGCGATGCCTTGTCATCGCAGGCGCCGCGCATCTCGACGTAGTAGCTGCGGTTAACGATCAGCCGCGGCAGGGTGGCTTGGTTGAGCGCAATGTCCCAGCCATTGTCGCTGCGGGCGGTGATCAGAATGTCAGGGATCACAGGCAGACCGCCGCCGCCGCCGAATTTGAGCCCGGGCTTGGGATCATAGCCGCGCAGTTCGACCATCATCCCGGCAAAGTCTTCGTCATCTGCGTCGCACATCCGCTTGAGGCGGGTCAGCTCGCCCCTCGCAAGCAGATCAAGGTTGTCGATCAGCCTGGCCATGCAAGGGTCATAGCGATCTGCCTCTTGCGCCTGCAGAGCTAGACATTCTGCCAGGCTGCGTGCGCCCACCCCGGTCGGGTCGAGTGTCTGCACCAGTGCCAACGCTTGTTCCGCTTCCGCCAATGCCACACCCAGCTCAGCGGACATGTCGCGCAGCAGGACTGGCAAGTAACCTGATTCGTCCAGCTGATCGATCAGATAGCGGGCAATGAAGGCCGTTCGTTCATCGCGGGCGGCGGGACCGACTTGCGAATGGAGGTGTTCGGCCAGCGTCGCGGCAAGCTGGCCACGCTCGTCGATGTCGGGGCCGTCTTCGCCGCCGGCATTGCGGAAGTCACCACCCCATTCGGCGTCAGCCGGGTTGCTATCGCCAGTATCGCGGTCGGTATCGAGTGAGGCCCGGTCAATATCGAGAGGACGATCATCGGCCGCGCGGCCTTCACCGATCAGCTGGTCAATTGGGGAGCTTTCCAGAGTGGTGCGGCGCCCCTCGACAAGCTCAGGATTACCAAGGTCTTCGCCCTGCGGTCCGGTGGCGGCAGCTCCTTCGCCCAGTTCGAGCAGCGGATTGGCGTCGATTGCCTCACCGATGAAAGCCTCAATCTCAAGATTCGACAGCGCCAGCAACTTGATAGCTTGCTGCAATTGCGGCGTCATCACCAGCGACTGTGATTGCCTTAAATCGAGACGTGGGCCTAAAGCCATGCGTCAATCCCGGCGGGGCTTGCGCCTCACAATGTGAAGCCTTCACCCAGATAAAGCCGCCGGACGTTTTCATCTGCAACCAGCGCTTCGGGGCTACCCGCGAACAGCACCTGCCCGCCATAAATAATGCAGGCACGGTCAACGATATCAAGCGTTTCGCGGACATTGTGATCGGTGATCAACACCCCGATGCCGCGGCTGGCGAGGTCTTTCACCAGATCACGAATGTCGTTGATCGAGAGCGGATCGATCCCGGCAAACGGTTCGTCCAGAAGCATGATCGAGGGCTTGGCGGCCAGCGCGCGGGCGATTTCGCAGCGGCGGCGTTCCCCGCCAGACAGCGCCATAGCGGCGCTGGTGCGCAACCGGGTAAGACCAAACTCAGCCAGCAGCCGTTCCAGTTCTTCGGCGCGAATATCGGCATCAGGCTCGTTGAGTTCGAGCACACATGCGATATTCTGTTCGACCGTCATGCCGCGAAAAATTGAGGTTTCCTGCGGCAGGTAACCAAGGCCCAGAATCGCTCGGCGGTACATCGGCAGCTTGGTTACATCGACGCCGTCCATCAGAATTCGGCCTGAATCCGGGCGGACAAGTCCCATGATTGAATAGAAACAAGTGGTCTTGCCTGCGCCATTTGGGCCCAGCAGGCCAAGCACTTCGCCCTTGCCCACCGACAGGGATATGTCAGTCAGAACCGCGCGCTTGTCATAGCTTTTGGCGATTGAAATTACTTCCAGTCCACCCTCCGGAATCGGGCGGGCAGCAGAAGAATTGGGCTGAATAAGCGTCGCGGTGTCAGTCATCTATCGCTCAGTTTAAGGTCCGAAATGGCTAACCGCAAGCGCAGCTTGATCCATTTGGCAGGTTTCATGCATGGCCGCTTATGTTCGATAGATCGCATGGAACGGTTAACGAGGCTTGATCGCGGCTCTCAACGGTGTTCTAATCATCGCACGGGGCATAAAAAAGGGGATAGCGATGGTCAAGGCAGGGCAGCGCAGCGAAGATGGGCCGATTGCGAATGCCCGCCCGCTCGATTGGCGCAAGAAGATGAGCGACCATATTGCCTATGCGCTGCTGGTCTACACTGGCCTCCAGATCTTTGTAACCATGGGCGCGCTCCATTCGAAGGGTGGCTCGCTGCTGCCGTATTTCGTGCTAGTCCTGCTGGTTGCGGCGATCATCCCCGCATGTCGCCGCTTTGAAAGGCGCTGGGGCCGGCTCGATAATGAACAGGCCGCCGATCTCCAGATGGCCAGCTTCTATCGGCGTGATCGGCTGACACTTTGGCTGTTGGCGATCGGCTTGCCCTTTGCCGTGACGGGACTGTTCAAATTGCTTTCAATGTTCTTCGCCTGACCCGAAACCCAAACATTGCTCAAAGCCTGATGGCTCACTAGATCGGCCCCTCCCCATCGGAGACATGCCGCACCATGCTTACCCCAGAAGCCGCCCAGGACCGCGCCACTGCGCTGATTGATCGCGCTCGCCGCGCCGGCGCCGATGCGGCCGATGCAATTTATCATGGCAGCTCTTCCGAAAGCGTTCAGGTCAGGCTCGGCAAACTGGAAGATGTCGAGCGATCAGAAAGCGAGGCGGTCGATCTTCGGGTCTTTGTCGGCCAGCGCTCGGCCAGTATCGGCTCAAGCGACATGTCGGACGAGGCGCTGGATGAGCTGGCGGCCCGCGCCGTCGCCATGGCCCGTGCTGCGCCCGAAGACCAATATGCCGGGCTTGCACCCGAAGAATTACTGGCCAGCGGGATTTTCCCAGCGCTTGACCTGGCCGATGCGGATGAACCATCGCCCAAAGCTTTGCGGACGCAGGCCGAAGTGGCCGAGGATGCCGCGCGGGCAGTTGCCGGAGTGACCAACAGCGAAGGCGCCGGAGCCAGTGCCGGGCACAGCGTGTTGGCGCTGGCTACCAGCCACGGCTTTGCGGGTGCCTATAGCGGGACGAGTCGCAGCATTAGTGCCAGCGTGATCGCGGGCGAAGGCTCATCCATGCAGCGCGACTATGGCTTTCGCACCGCCCGCCATGGCGGTGACCTGCCCTCGCCAGAAGAGATCGGCCGGATGGCGGGTGACCGGGCAGTGTCGCGGCTTAATCCGGGGCGGCTCAAAAGCGGCTCAATGCCGGTTGTATTCGATCCCCGGGTCGGCGGTTCGCTGATCGGCCATCTCGTGGGGGCGATGACGGGTGCAGGGATCGCGCGGCGGGCCAGTTTCCTGCTCGATCATGAGGATGCGATCCTGTTCGATACAGGCATAATTATCACCGATGAACCGCTGCGCCTGCGCGGGTTGCGCTCGCATCCGTTCGATGGTGAGGGGCTGCCAGTAGCGCCGCGCAATCTGGTGGAGGGCGGACGGGTCACTGGCTGGCTGATGGACAGCGCCTCGGCCCGCCAGCTAGGACGCCTGCCGACAGGCCATGCGGTGCGCGGCAGCGGCGGCGCGCCGGGGGCGGGGCCCAGTAACGTCCACCTAGCTGCCGGAAGCACTACCCCAGCCGCCCTGATGGCCGACATTGCCGATGGCGTTTACGTCAACGAGTTGATCGGGCAGGGCGTCAACGGGGTAACCGGCGATTATAGCCGAGGAGCGTCAGGCTTCTGCATCTTGAATGGAGAGCTGGCTGGACCGGTAGCCGAATTCACCATCGCGGGGAATTTGATCGCAATGTTTGCGGCGCTGGTGCCGGCCAATGATCTGGAATGGTACCGAGCGATAAATGTGCCGACGATCCGGATCGACGGGATGATGATCGCGGGGGATTAGTACCCGGTTGCCTTTGCCCGTTCCATCGCCTCGACGATATAGCGTTTGGCGGTTTCGACATCGCCCCAACCCTTCAACTTGGCCCATTTTCCGGGCTCAAGGTCTTTATAGTGCTGGAAAAAATGCTCGATCTGCTGGGTCACGATCGGTGGCAGATCTTCGTGGCCAGCGATCTCGCTGTAATAAGGGAAGGTTGAATCGATCGGCACTGTGATCAGCTTTTCATCGCCGCCCTTGTCATCGTCCATCATCAAGACACCCACCGGACGAACCCTGATAACCGCACCTGGAATGATCGGTGAGCGTGCAATGACCAGCGCATCAAGCGGATCGCCGTCCTCGCCTAGTGTGTGCGGCACGAATCCGTAATTTGCCGGATAGCGCATCGCGGTGTGCAGGATCCGATCGACAAACAAAGCGCCCGACGCCTTGTCGAGCTCATACTTGACCGGCTCGCCACCGATCGGCACTTCGATCACGATGTTGAGTTCATGGGGCGGGTTGGCGCCGGCGGGGATCAGGTCAATACGCATCGGGCGGTCTTAGCCACGCCGGTGCCGCGCAGCAACACAGCATCGACATCCTGCCCTATTTCCCGCCCAGGGCGTTGATCGTGAAGGCAATCACTCCAAGATTGAAGACAAATCCGGCAAAGCTGTGAAGCAGCGCGATACGCCGGATATGGGGGAGCGAAATTGCCACGTCGGAGGTCTGGAAGGTCATCCCCAGCGTAAAAGAAAAATAGGCAAAATCGAGGTAATCCGGGGTCTTGGTGCCGGGAAAGTCGATCCCGCCAGTATCACCACCCCTGTCGCCTGCCGCAGCATAATAGGTGTGGGCATAGTGCAGCGTATAGACTGTATTGGCGAACAGCCAAATCATCAGCAGCGAGCCGACCAGCATGGCAATAGCGAGCGGATTGCCCGACTGCGCGGCTTTGAGCTCGCCGGAAATGGCGGCCATTATAATTAGGGTCAGTATCGTGGTGATGACCAGCACCATCACCCGATTGGCGTCATTGCTGGCTGAATGCATCCGCATTGCATCGGCACTGCTTTGTCGAAGAAACGGGATCAGCGAGATCAGAAAGCAGGCGGCGGCAAAATCGAACGCCATCACCGCTGCTTCCTTCCACCCCGCATCGGGTATCAGCTGGCCATAGGCTAGGAAGCCCAGTGGAAACAGAGCCAGAAACATCAGGAACCGCGCCGGGGCGATCCGGTTGCCGAGCCGGACCGGTCTAGCGTCAGATCGCGCCGCTTTCATGTGTGGCCCCAGGGCGCGGTGGTCTCGGCACGGCGGAGTTTATGGTGGGAATGGATCTTGCTCATCGGCCGCATCATGCCCCTAAGCCAGCTTCGGAGCAACGCTGCCTTGCGTCCTCGCTTGCCGATTTTTGACCGGTCCGGCCCGGCAATTTGAGCCGGTCGCGCTTTCGCGGTCCGACGATTGTTCCAATTCGCGCGAAATCACTCTAAGCGCCCACCATCATGACCCGTGAGACACCCCAGGCCATTCGTGGCACCCAGGATATTTTCGGCGCCGAGGCCGAGGCTTTCGCCCATGTGGTCGAGACGTTTGAACGGGTGCGCAAGCTCTACCGCTTCCGCCGTGCTGAAATGCCGGTGTTTGAAAAGACAGCAGTGTTCAGCCGCTCGCTGGGGGAGACTACCGATGTCGTCTCCAAGGAGATGTATAGCTTCCTCGATCGCGGCGACGAATCGCTCACCTTGCGGCCCGAATTCACCGCCGGAATTGCGCGAGCCTATATCACCAACGGCTGGCAGCAGCACGCCCCACTGAAGCTCGCCACCCATGGGCCATTGTTCCGCTATGAACGCCCACAGAAGGGCCGTTACCGCCAGTTCCACCAGCTCGATGCCGAGATCATCGGGGCAGGCGAACCGCAGGCCGATGTCGAGCTGCTGGTGATGGCGGATCAATTGCTCAAGGAACTGGGCATTGCTGACGGCGTGACGCTGATGCTCAACACGCTGGGCGATGGGGCAAGCCGGGAAGCATGGCGGGGGGCGTTGGTGGAGTATTTCCGTTCGCATCAGGGCGCTTTGTCCGAAGATTCGCAAGACCGCCTGGAACGCAATCCACTTCGGATTCTCGATTCGAAAGATTCGCGCGACAAGGCTTTCGTAAACGATGCGCCGAAGATCGATGATTATCTGTCGGGCGAGGCTCAGGAGTTTTTCGGCGCGGTCACATCAGGCCTTGATGCCGCAGGGGTCAGCTGGACCCGCGCCCCGGCACTGGTCCGCGGCCTCGACTATTACCGCCACACCGCGTTCGAATTCGTCACTGACCGGCTGGGCGCGCAAGGCACCGTGATCGGAGGCGGGCGCTATGATGGACTGATTGAAACGCTTGGCGGCCCGCATACTCCGGCAGTGGGCTGGGCTGCGGGGATCGAGCGGTTGGCGATGCTGGTGGGGGAAGTGGCGGAAGAGCCACCAGAAATTGTGGTCTTCACAGAATATGAAGGCATGGAGCTTTTAACCTTTCAGGTCAGCGAGGCGGTTCGCTTTGGCCCTAGACCACTTGAAACTGAGCACCTGTTCTGTGGTTCAAGGAAGAAACGCTATTTGAAGTCAAAGGGATCAGGTGCATGGCGCGGACTCTCGGTTGAACCGCATGAAAACGCGCTCGGTGTGGTGCGGTTGCGCGACCTTAACGTGCATTACGAGCGGCCGATGCGGAATAAAGTCAAGGAAGCCCTAGAACTCCGCTTTAACTGCACTGAGACGGAAATTGTGAATACACATTCGTGGATACTGACCGAACTGAAAACAGTGTGATAATGCCCTTACTTTGTCACCCTGAACTTGTTTCAGGGCCCATTTCTCCCCACGCTCTGCCGTCTCCGGAGGCACGATGGGTGCTGAAACGAGTTCAGCATGACAATTATTTGCTTGGGATAAGCGCGACCAGCTCCACCCCCTTGAAGGGGGGGCTGGATAGGCCCTTTTACGTCACCCCTGCGAAGGCAGGGGCCTATCCCACTCAACCTTATCGCACTGTTCTTACGTGGATGGGTCCCCGCCTTCGCGGGGATGACGGGGTGTGACGTGTCGATAAGCAACACCTGCCTCTCTCAGATCGCCTCACGCTTTGCTGAGCTTGAGGCTCGGCTGGCTTCGGGCACGCTGGAAGGCGCAGAGTTTGTCTCCGCCTCCCGCGATTATTCCGAGCTGGAGCCGGTGGCCCGCGCCGCCGAGGCGGTCACCACCTTGCGCGGCGAGATCGCCGGGCTAGAAGCGATGCTCGCCGACACCGAAATGCGCGCTATCGCTGCCGAGGAACTGGCCGAGCTCACCCCGGCGTTGCCCGAGGCTGAACACGCGCTCGCGATCACCATGCTGCCGCGCGATTCGGCGGATGCACGCCCCGCCATGCTCGAAATCCGGGCCGGCACTGGCGGCGACGAGGCTGCGCTGTTCGCCGCCGATCTTTACCGGATGTATGAAAAATACGCCGCCGAACAAGGTTGGCGGATCGAGCTGATCAGCGCCAGTGTCTCAGACATCGGCGGCTTTAAGGAAGTGGTCGCCAACATCACCGGCAATGGCGTTTTCGCCAAGCTGAAGTTCGAATCCGGCGTCCACCGGGTTCAGCGGGTGCCAGTTACCGAATCTGGCGGACGGATCCATACCTCAGCAGCCACCGTCGCGGTGCTGCCCGAACCCGACGAGGTCGATGTCCAGATCGATGACAATGACCTCAAGATCGATATCTACCGCGCATCGGGTGCCGGCGGCCAGCATGTGAACACCACCGATTCGGCGGTGCGCCTCACCCACCTTCCCACCGGGCTGGTGGTGATCCAGCAGGATCAGCGCAGCCAGCACAAGAACAAGGCCAAGGCGATGCAGGTGTTGCGAACGCGGCTGTATGATCTGAAACGCGCCGAAGCGCACGGCGCCGAGGCCGAGGCTCGCAAGGCGATGGTCGGCTCGGGCGACCGGTCCGAACGCATCCGGACCTATAATTTCCCGCAAGGCCGCGTCACCGATCACCGGATCAATCTGACCCTCCACAGCCTGCCCGAAGTGCTCGAAGGGGCAGGGCTTGGCGAGCTGATTGATGCTCTGATTGCAGAGGATCAAGCAAAGCGTCTGGCGGCGCTGGGTGAGTGATCAAATTGCTTAGATTCCCCGTCCATCCGTTCGTGGGGGGGGGAGTGGAGAACCCAGGGCCGTGTTTGTGGTCGTGGCGCGACACGAAGGGGGGTGGAGTTTGTTGGTTTTTGAAACACAAAGCGGGGGCGCCGGCGCGCGGTACCCCACCACCCCCCCCCCC
>JANMNP010000036.1:0-47557 GCA_031374105.1 Novosphingobium sp. | reverse complement strand
AGCTCATCGCCACCAGCGCGGCTATGGTCTGTCCAACCTCGAAGTCGGAGACGAGCTGGCCCTTGAGGGTGCCGCCAAAGATCGCGAGATAAGTGCTCAAAACCGCCATGTGGACAACCACGCCCGCCGCGCCGATCGTGCCGAACAGGGCGAACCGTGTGGGGATGTAACGGCCCAGCCATTTGTCATAGAGCCCGACCAGAAATTCAAACACCACCGTGCGATCAAGCTTGCTTTCGCCTGTCGCACGCGCCGCAAAGGCCAGCGGAAACTCTTTTACGCGCATTGTTGTGTCCACCGTAGCCAGAATATCGAGCAGAATCTTGAAACCCACGCCCGAAAGCTTGGGCGCAGTCTTGCGAAGCATATCGGTGCGCAGCATGAAGTAACCGCTCATCGGATCAGTCAGCTCAACTCCGGTGACCCGCCGGGCCAAGGCATTGGCGATGCCCGAGGCCTTGACTCTGTCTGGCCGGTTCCATGCCTCGGTGCTGGCACCTTCGCAAAAGCGCGAGGCATAGGCGACATCAAAATCACCGCTCGCCAATGCCGCTACCATTCCCGGCAGCAACACCGGATCATGCTGATGATCAGCATCCATTACTGCCACATAGGGCGCTGCTGTCGAACACATCCCCTCAATCGCGGCTGAAGCCAGTCCGCGCCGACCAATCCGCTCGATCACTCTAACGCGCGGATTCTCCAGATTGATAGCACGCGCTTCGTCAGCGGTGCCATCGGGGCTGTTGTCATCAACGAAGATCGCTTCCCAGTTGAGCCCGGCCAATGCTGTGCCCAGCCGCTCAACCAGCGCACGCAGATTTCCGCGCTCATTGTAGGTAGGTAGAACTACGGCAAGCTGGAGCGGAGTGATCATGCAAAAGTTGGCCTGTTGAATCGGGTGATGCTGCCTTAGCAAGCCTGCGCAATAAAATGGTTAACGGCGCAAATTAGAGCCGCGCTAGAACTGCATCGCCAATTGCCGCTGTGCCAAGACTGCCGCCCAGATCAGCCCCGCGAACGCCATCGCCCAGCGCGCCTGCTACCGCTGCTTCAATCCGCGCGGCCTGCGTCTCAAGCCCAAAGCTGTGACGCAGCAACATGGCTGCAGACAGGATCGTCGCCATCGGATTGGCAATACCGCGCCCGGCAATATCGGGCGCGCTGCCGTGGATCGGCTCATACATGCCCTTGGTGCCATCGGCCAGACTGGCCGAAGCTAACAATCCGATTGAACCAACGCACATACTGGCTTGATCTGAAAGAATATCACCGAACAAATTTCCAGTGACCACCACATCAAACTGACCGGGATTGCGGACCAACTGCATCGCCGCATTATCGACATACATATGGATAAGCTCAACCTCGGGATAGTCCGCCGAAACCTCGATCACCACATCGCGCCACAGTTGCGAGGTTTCAAGGACATTGGCCTTATCGACAGAACAGAGTTTCTTGCGGCGGCCCTGCGCGGCCTTGAAACCGACATGAGCGATCCGCCGCACCTCGTCTTCGGCATAGGACATCATATCCCAGCCTTGACGGCGTCCATCTGCAAGAGTCCGGATGCCCTTCTCGCCGAAATAGACATCGCCATTAAGCTCGCGCACGATCAGCAGATCAATCGCGCTTGATACTTCAGGGCGAAGTGCAGAAGTATCCTCCAAGCCTTTGAAAAGTTTTGCTGGTCGCAGATTCGCAAACAACCCCAGCTCCTTGCGCAAGCCCAGAACTGCCTGCTCGGGACGCAGGTTGCGCTCCAGATTGTCGCAAGTCGGATCGCCCACCGCGCCAAACAGGATTGCATCGCAGCTGTTCGCCAGCGCAAGCGTTTCGGCCGGGAGCGGGTGGCCGTGACGCTTGTAGGCAATCCCGCCAACATCCCCCTCAAACAGCGTCAGCCCGGGCAAATCGAGCGCTTCGAGCACACGCACCGCCTCACGGGTTACTTCGGGGCCGATCCCGTCGCCGGAGAAAACTGCAATCTTCATGGGGTTGTTCGCCTAACCAATCCGCGCCAGCCGATCACGCAGCATGGCGCGCGATCCCATAACATCGCCGCGCCGATCGGCAAGGCAATAGCGTTCTACCAATGGCCCAATGGCGTCGAAAGCGGCCAGCGAAGCTTCCCAGCTATCGGCATCGGCAGGTGGCGCGCCGCCATAGCCCATCTCGCGCAGCAGCAATGTCTCGTAGGCGACCAGCCCGGGCACCCAGCCCCGCGCCGATGGCGCGTGGCAGATTGCGGTGAGCAGCGCCGAGAGTGCCTGATAGAGCGAGGGGTAAGTCTGCCGCTCGGGCAAAGCAGAAGCGGTGAGAGCGGTAGACCATCCGATGGCATTGGCCGCCAGCGGTTCACCCAGCCACGGGCCGCGACTGTCCATCAACTCAAGCCGTGCGAAGGGAAGCTGGCTGTCCGACCGCGACCTCAGCTCTACCTCGACCAGATTGCCGGGGATCAGCACTGGGCGCAAAATCCGCCCGCGCCCTCCCGCGACATAACATGCCACAAGACCGTGATCTTCAGTCAGCAGCCGCGCAATAACCGCAGTCTCGCCATGCGGGCGCGCAGCGCAAACAATGGCAGGGGCTCGGAAGTTCATGGGCAGGGTGTGGCGCGAGTGGCCACGAGTGGCAAGTCCGGCGGGTCAGGCTTTCTTGGGCTTCGCCGTCTTACCCTCAAGCGCCTCGATCCGCTTCAGCAGAGCAGCATTCTCATCGCGGGCCTTAGCGGCCATGTCCTTGACTGCGTCAAACTCCTCGCGGCTGACGAAGTCCATGCCGCCGAACGCTTCCTTGAACCGCTCGCGCGCGCCTTCTCGGGCCTCGCGGCCCATCCCGGCAAAGGTGCCAGCGGCGCTGTTGAGCAGCTTGACGAAGTCGGCGATGCGGGGGTTTTCACTTTGCATAGGTTTTAAATAATCCCTTCGCGGTCAGATTACAACGCGCGTCACCGCACCCGAATTCATGCGGCCATCGGCATCAGGGTTCGCGCGGAGGAATTCATAGTTGAGTGCCGTCGCAAACAATACCCATGCCAGATAGGGCACAAGCAGCCAGGCAGCCAGTGGTCTGATCTTGCGGAACAGCACGATGGTAATGATCACCAGCACATCCAGCACCGCGATAATGATCAGTGCACCAGTGATCTGGTGGGCCCCGAAAAACACAGGCGACCAGGCCAGATTGGTCACGAATTGCATTGCAAATACCGCGATGGCAACGCCGCGCCCTGCTGCACCGCGAGCCGATGCGATCAGCGCCAGCGACAATCCCATCATCGCATAAAAAATCGACCACATGATTCCGAAAACGGCAGGCGGCGGATAGATCGCGGGCTTGATCAGATCATCAAACCAGGGATTTCCCGGCCCGGAGGCAACGAACAGGCTTGCGCCAAAGCCAAGCATCAGCGTGGCCGGCACCAGCACCAATGCCCAGCGAAGGAAGGCGGTGCGTAACTGGCCGGGTAGTGCAAGCTCGGTCATGCAGGAATAATCCTCGATTCGGACAGGTATTTGACCTGATATTGGCGAGCCATTGCGCGGGTGGCAATGGCGGCCTGCTTCAAGCTATCCCCGCCGTGCCGCGATAAGAAACTCGACATTGCCTTCGGGCCCAGTGATCGGACTGGTCGCAATCCCCTGAACCGCCCAGCCAGCCTCCTCAAGCCATCCTTGAACTTCGGCGCAAACCCGCGCGTGGAGGGCAGGATCGCGCACTACCCCGCCCTTGCCCACTTCGCCGCGGCCTACCTCGAACTGCGGCTTGATCAAGGCGACCAGCTGACATTGCGGCGCAGCCAGGCGCAGCGGCACATCAAGCACCTTGGCAAGGCCGATGAAGCTGGCATCACAGACCACCCAATTGCACGGAACGTCGACCTGCGCAGCTGTAAGTATCCGGGCGCTGGTTTGCTCCAGCACCGTAACGCGCGGATCCTGACGCAGTTTCCAAGCTAGCTGGTTGGTGCCCGAATCGACCGCAAACACCCGGATCGCGCCATTTGCAAGCAGCACATCGGTAAAGCCGCCAGTCGAGCTGCCAACGTCGATTGCGATGCAGCCTGCCGGGTTCAGTCCGAATTGCTCGATCGCATGAGCCAGCTTGATCCCGCCGCGCGAAACCCACGGATGATCGCGCCCGCGCACTTCCAGCGCTGCATCTTCCGCTATTGCCTGGCCGCTCTTGGCGATCTTGGCCTCGCCCGAAAAGACCAGCCCGGCCAGCACCAAGGCCTGTGCCCGCGCGCGGCTTTCGGCCAGCCCGCGCAGCACCAGCAGCTGATCAACCCTGACCTTTGACGGTTTCGGCAATTTGGCGGCAGGGCGGGCTTTTGGCGGGCTGGTCATGTGGTTAGCGCACTTGTGATAGGAAGCGCCTCATTCCATAGGGAGAAGATGAAGGCAAACACCCCTTTCGAACGCGGCTTGGTGCTATGCATTGCTGGAGCGGGATTGCTGCTGCTTGGCTCTTGCGCCGAACGCCCGCGCCCTGTGCCAGCGCCGGCGCCAACTGTGGCCCCTGCTGTTGCACCACCGCAGGCAATCGTTCCGTCGCGCCCTGCCGCCGACTGGCGCGATCGCCCCGCAACCAGCGGCGTGTGGCGCTGGTCGAGGTCTGGACCACTCTCCATCAGCCGTTTTGAAGACGCCAACTTTGTGCGGTTCAGCATGACCTGCGATCCTGCTGCCCGAACCGTAACCCTGCGCACTTATCTGACTGGCGGCCCGCAAGTGGCGATGGTCATAACCACGCCGGGCGGGCGCAAAGTTATGGCCGCTGTGCGCGATGAAACCGAACTGCCGCTGAACTATGCTGTATCGCTCGCCGCAAACGATCCATGGCTTGACCAGATGGCCTTTGCCCGTGGCCGATTTATGGTTGAAGGACCGGCGCTACCCGCGCTTTACCTGCCCAGCTGGCCCGAGGTGAGCCGCGTGATAGAGGACTGTCGCCAAGCTTGAAAACCAGCCCAGCCGAAGCAGGCCCGAACGACCGATTGTGACGCCAAAATAAATCAATGCAAGTCTTGTTGTTGGCGTCAATATGATTCACATATCACTCAGGGCCGCAGCGGGCTTCCCCAACCCGGCTTAGTCATCGAAAGGTGGCGATTTTGGCTTCAACAGCGCGAAAGGAGGTGATCCGATGTCTCATGGTCAAGCACAGAGGTCGGTACAGTCCCGCGCGAGGCATTATCGCTGAAAATCTGATCAGCAATAGAGGCTTCGTGGGCGGCACTTCCGGCCGCTGACCATGTGAAGGGCCGCTTCCGGCATAGCCGGGGCGGCCCTTCTCATTTGCGCCGTCGACTAGACTTGTCATTTATTTCGTTTTTCTTGCCTAAGGCGTAATTTTCGTTCAACGGACTTCGCTGACCCACTCAAGAGGATTCGCAGATCATGGCTCCGAGCATAGCCTTCACCCGCATCACCCACCCTGCCCCAACCCCGGCAGTGGTGCGCGATGTGGCGCTGGCTGATCCCGGCTTTGGCAAGCTGTTCTCTGATCACATGGTCACTATCGACTGGAGCGAGGCAGCAGGCTGGCACAACGCCGTGATCGGCCCGCGCGGACCAATCGCGCTCGATCCGGCCGCTGCCGTGCTGCACTATGCGCAAGAGATCTTTGAGGGGCTAAAGGCCTATCGCCTCGCAGATGGCGGCACGGCCTTGTTCCGGCCCGAAGCCAATGCCCAGCGCTTCAATGCCTCAGCCCAGCGTCTCGCTATGCCCGACATGCCCGAAGAGCTGTTTGTTGCAGCGATTCGCGAGTTGGTTGCCGCCGATCATGATTGGTTTCCCACAATCGAGGGCGGCTCGCTTTACCTGCGCCCATTCATGATCGCGACCGAGGCTTTCCTGGGTGTGCGTCCGGCCAAGGAATACAAGTTCCTCGTCATCGCCAGCCCGGCCGGCAATTATTTCAAATCCGGCGCGCCAGCAGTGTCGATCTGGGTCAGCGACTATACCCGCGCTGCCCCCGGCGGCACCGGAGCGGCCAAATGCGGCGGCAATTATGCCGCCAGCCTGGTCCCGACTGCCGAAGCTTTTGCCCGGGGCCATGATCAGGTGCTGTTCCTTGATGCGGCGGAGCACAAATGGATCGAAGAGCTGGGAGGAATGAACCTGTTTTTCGTGTTCGATGACGGCACCATGATTACGCCGCCGCTGGGCGGAACGATCTTGCCCGGCATCACCCGCGACAGCCTGCTCACGCTTGCGGCCGAGGAAGGGCTTACCGTAAGCGAAAAGCCCTATAGCATCGACCAATGGCGCGATGACGCCGCTTCTGGCCGGCTGATCGAGGCTTTCGCCTGCGGAACCGCTGCGGTGGTCACCTCGATCGGCAAGGTTGCTGGCCGTGATGGCGAATTCATCATCGGCAGCGGTGGCCCCGGACAGCTCACCGGCAGGCTGCGCCAGAGGCTGGTTTCAATCCAGCGCGGCGAAGCGCCCGATCCGCTTGGCTGGATGCTGCGGCTGGATTGATCCGCTCAGCCTCTTGCACTTCCCATTTTCCAGCCCCATTCAGTCTGCAACTGAAACTTAGGTCTGGAGCTGCCGAATGTCCGATGCCGAATACGTCCCGCCCAAGGTCTGGATTTGGGATTCGGAAAACGGCGGACCTTTTGCCAGCATCAACCGCCCGGTTGCAGGCGCGACGCATGATAAGGAGCTGCCCGTCGGCAAGCATCCTTTCCAACTCTATTCGCTGGGCACACCCAACGGCCAGAAAGTCACGATCCTGCTTGAAGAGTTGCTTGAGGCTGGCCACACGGGCGCGGAATATGATGCCTGGCTGATCAATATCAGTGCAGGCGATCAGTTCGGATCAGGCTTTGTTGCGATCAATCCCAACTCCAAAATCCCCGCTCTGCTTGATCGCTCAGGCCCCGAACCGATCCGCCTGTTTGAAAGCGGGGCGATGATGCTGCATCTGGCAGAAAAGTTTGGCGCGTTCATTCCCACCGACGCCAATGGCCGGGCCGAATGCCTCAGCTGGCTGATGTGGCAGATGGGCAGCGCACCTTTCATCGGCGGCGGTTTTGGCCACTTTTACGCCTATGCCCCGATCAAGATTGAATATGCGATCAATCGCTATTCGATGGAAGTAAAGCGCCTGTTTGACGTGCTTGATCGCAGGCTGGCCGAATCGCCTTTTCTTGCGGGCGCGGACTATTCGATTGCCGATATGGCCGCCTATGCCTGGTTTGGCGCTCTGATGAGCGGAAGCGCTTATAATGATGCCAAAGTCTTCCTTGATCTGGATAGCTACACCCATGTGGCGCGCTGGTGCGATGGCTTATATGCTCGGCCCGCAGTGCGGCGCGGCAGAATGGTGAACCGGGCAAGCGGGGCGCTCGAAGGCCAGCTGCGCGAACGCCATGACGCCTCGGACTTCGAATTACGCACCCAGGACAAGCTGGAACAAGCCTCAAGTTAAAGATCGGTGCTTGCCCCCCTTTTCATGTCGGAAACCACCGCTATAAGCGCGCCCTCTGGTGGGGCGTCGCCAAGTGGTAAGGCAGCGGCTTTTGATGCCGCCATTCGCAGGTTCGAATCCTGCCGCCCCAACCAGAAGAGTTTTTGGCTAGAGTTTACTCCGTAACTGATGGGATCGCCCATCGAATCCCCCTCCCCATCGGGGCGGGGTTAGGGGTGGGGGAACGAGGCGAATGGCTCGCGTCAACATCTGCGGCAGTACACCCCCCACCCAACCTCCCCCTCCAGGGAGAGGGGTTAAGTAGCCAGGTATAAAATCGAAAAAAGCTATACCGCCTTTCGCGCGAACCAGATCACATGGCGCGGGCCTTTGCCCTTCTTGCCATCGGGCGCGTTCCCGCGTGCGCTGACGGCAACTTCTTCGACAGCAAAGCCAGCCCCGGCCAGCCGCCGGGCGAAGGCCGGATCGGGCGCCGCAGACCAGATCGCCAGCACGCCGCCGGGGCGCAGCGCGTGTTTGGCCGCGCCCAGCCCGCTGCGTGAATAGATCCGGTCATTGGCATCGCGGACCAATCCATCCGGGCCATTATCGACATCGAGCAGGATCGCGTCATAACGCCCCCCGCCCTCACGGATCACGTCGGCAACATCGCCGCTGCGCAGGGCAACCCGCGGATCGTCAAGACAGGCTGCGGTCAGTTCAGACATCGGCCCGCGCGCCCAAGCGATAATTTCCGGCACCAGCTCTGCGACAGTGACCTGCGCCTTTGGCCCAAGCTTGGCCAGCGCCGCACGCAGGGTGAAGCCCATCCCATAGCCGCCTATCAACAGGTGGGGATCGCCTTTACCCGCCAGCCGTTCGATGCTCATCACCGCCAGCGCCTCTTCAGAGCCGCGCATTCTGGTGCTCATCAGCTCGTTGCGATCCAGCACGATCATGAAATCGCGGCCATGCGAATAGAGCCGCAATTCCGCGCCACCGGGAACTTGCGCGGTGCCCAGCAGTTCGCGCGCGATCATCGGCCCGGTATCACGCTGCGCCCCAGAATCACGCTGCTCGGAGTCCCCGGTCAACCGCTTCCAGATTGAGCATTTCGGCCAGCATGAAGGCCAGCTCGATGGATTGCGCTGCGTTTAGGCGGGGGTCACAGTGGGTGTGATAGCGGTCCGCAAGGGCTTCGGTGCTGATTGCTACGGCGCCGCCGGTGCATTCGGTCACGTCCTGCCCGGTCATCTCGATATGGATGCCGCCAGCATGGGTGCCTTCCGCGCGGTGGACCGCAAAGAAGCCGCGCACTTCGTTCAGGATACGCTCAAACGGGCGGGTCTTGTAGCCGTTGTTGGCCTTGATCACATTGCCGTGCATCGGATCGCACGACCACACCACTGGATGGCCTTCACGCTTGACCGCGCGAACCAACGAGGGAAGGCCCGCCTCAACCTTGTCATCGCCAAACCGGCTGATCAGCGTCATCCGACCTGCTTCGCGCGCCGGATTGAGCGTATCGAGCAGGCCCAGCAACGCATCGGGAGTCAGGCTGGGGCCACATTTCATGCCGATCGGATTGCCCACACCGCGCAGATATTCGACATGGGCCGATCCTTCAAACCGGGTCCGATCACCGATCCACAGCATATGGGCCGAACAATCATACCAATCGCCGGTCAGCGAATCGCGGCGGGTCAGCGCCTGCTCATATTGCAGCAGCAGCGCCTCATGGCTGGTGTAGAAGCTGGTGCCCTGAAGCTGCGGCACGGTGCCGGGATCGATCCCGCAAGCCGCCATAAAGTCCATCGCCTCGCCAATCCGGTCAGCAGTCTGGGCGAATTTATCGGCCCACGGGCTGCGGCCCATGAAATCGAGCGTCCATTGGTGAACCTGGCGCAGATTGGCATAACCGCCGGTCGAGAAGGCGCGCAGCAGATTAAGCGTGGCCGCCGACTGATTATAGGCGCGCACCATCCGTTCGGGATCGGGATTGCGGACCGCCGGATCGAACTCGATCCCGTTGATATTGTCGCCCAGATAGCTTGGCAGTTCGACGCCGCCCTGCGTTTCCATCGCCGAGGAGCGCGGCTTGGCGAACTGGCCGGCCATCCGGCCAACCTTGACCACCGGCTGCTTGCTGGCAAAGGTCATCACCACCGCCATCTGCAGCAGCACCCGAAAAGTATCGCGGATGTTGTTGGGGTGGAACTCTGCAAAACTTTCGGCGCAGTCCCCGCCTTGCAGCAGGAAACCGCGTCCTGCCGCCACTTCGGCCAGATCGCGCTTCAGCGCACGGGCTTCCCCGGCAAACACCAATGGCGGATAATTGGCGAGTGTCGCCTCAGTGCCGGCCAACGCCGCCGCATCAGGATAGGCCGGGAGATGACGCGCTTCCTGCGCCTTCCAGCTATCGGGGGTCCAGTTACTTGCCACAGCTCTGCTCCTTCAAGAGCGCGCGCCATAGCGGGGCCGCTTCGCAATTGCAAAATAGGAAAGCTGCGCCACCCCGGCGCGCAAGCCTATTGCCCGATCAGCGCCCTGCCGCAGCAGCAGAGCCAGCATCCGCGCTGACTGCAGCCTGTGGCACTATAGCCGCCCGCCAGCTCTTGCCCTGTCCCAGATACTTGCCGGCCAGCGCCTGCATCCGGGCTGGGGTGGTTTGTGTGAAATCAGACAACAGCGTGCGCAGCGCTGCAATCCGCGCTGGATCAGCAGTCGCCCCTTCAAGCTGGTACATGAAAAAGGCGCTGCTGGATGAGGCGCGGGTCAGCTGCTGGCGCAGCGGCTCGGTCACCCGGGAGAGTTCGTCCATTGTAACCGGCCGCGCGATCAACTCAGCGGCGATCTCATCGGCTGTGGCGAAGAACACCGGCACCGATTTGGGATCGAGCTGGCCCAGCGCGATGATCGAGCCACCCTGATCAAGATCAATCGGCCATTCGGAAAATACCTGCGGCGAATAGCTCGCGCCCAGTTTCTCCCGCATCCGGTCAAGCAGGCGGTTGCTGAACAGCTGGGTCAGGATTTCAAGCTGGCGCGATTCGGATATCGCCGTCATCCCGCCCCCGGTTGGCCAGCTGACCAGCGCGGCCGCCTGATTGGCATCGCCGCGATGTGGCAGCAGCACCGGCTTGACCGAGGCTGTCAACGATTGTGCGGTGGCCGGGCCGGTTGAATCTGGCAGCGGTGGACGCTTGGCAAGTGCGCCAAAACTGCGCTCTAGCGCGGTGATCGCTTTGGCCCGGTCAAAATCGCCGAACAGTTGCAGTTCGATCGGTCCATTTTCCAGGATCGGCTGCCAGACCTGCCGGAAACCAAGCGGAGTTGCTGCTGCGATCTCTTTGGGGGTGGGCGTATGGAACCGCGTATCGCGGCCACGCTTAAGGTATTTGAGATCGCGCTCCAAAACGCCCTGGGGTGACGTAGCATAGCTTTCATACTGCAGTTGCGCCGCAGCCTTGGCCCGGATTACCGGCGCTATATCCCATCGCGGCATCGCAAATTTGGCAGCAAAAAGATAAAGCTGATCGTCCAGATCCGCCAGCCGTGTATCAGCGGAGAATTCAAAATTGGCGTCTTCTATCGCAAAATCGAACCCCATCTTGCGTCCGGTCGAAATCCGGTCGAGCTCTTCCTGCCCGAGCGAGCCGACCCCCGATCCGACCAGCGCCAGATCGCCCAGCGTGATATACGGCGCATCGCCCTGACCGAAGGCACGATAGCCCGCCCCGAACCGGACCTTGACTGTCACCCTGCCGGGCTCATCCCGGGTCGGCCAGAACAGCACCTTAACTCCGTTGGCCAGATCGATCTGATCGATCCCCAGTACGCCGGTTGGCAGGATGGAAGTGTTCTTGCCTGGAACGCCCAGGCTCGGCATCTCGGCAAAGGAGATCGGCTTGTTCGAAAGCCGGGCCTTGCCATCGGCCGCCACTGGGGCCAGCATCGCAGTGCGCAAACGGGCGCTCTCAGCCTCTCCCGCCTTGGGGGTAAGATAGGCCGCCCTGATCACCGTGCCTTTGAACAGCGTGCGCGTATGATCCAGCACCGCTGCCGGAGTGAACAGCGAACGCGATCGGTTGAAAATATCCAGCACCACTTCAGGCGATGCCACCGTTTCACGAATATCCAGCGCATTGCCCAGATCATCAGCCAGCTTTCCGCCCGGCATAAGCCTGCGCTGTTCAACCGAGCTTTCAAAGGCGACATTCATTTCCGCCACTTCGCGCTCAATCTCATCGTCGCTTGGCGGCAAGGCCAGCGCATCGGCAATCACGCCGCGCACTTCGGTGACGGCCTTTTGCCAATCATCGGTCAGCGGGGTCACTGAGACGAATGTGCCATCTACCGAGCGGCTGACATCTTCCTGCGAAACCTGCGCGATCAGAAAGCTTCCGCCGGCACGGGCGCGGGCTTCCAGGCGCCGATTGATGATTGCCTGTGCCAAAGCATCAATCATAAGCCCCTGATTATAGGCAATCGAATCATCCACCTTGCGCCACGGACGCAGCAGCGCATAGCTGAAGGTGCGGGGCAGATCAGGCTCGACCAGCACCTTTGTCTCGCCCACCGGATTGCCCGGATCAGCGCCGACTGGCGCCGCCGGATCGCCAAATGAGGGCGCCGGGGTCAGTTTGCCGGGGACTTTCCAGTCAGAGAAATACTTGGTCACCAGCGCCGCCAGCCGTGCCGGATCGGCATCCCCCGCCACGATAACCACGGCATTCTGGGGCCGGTACCAGCGCGCATGGAACGCCCGAACGCTCGCCTGCGTCGAAGCCTCCAGCGCCTCTACTGTGCCGATCGGCGAACGATCTGCCAGCAATTGCCCGGCAAAGAAGGTCTGGCGGGTAAACTCCTGCACCCGCTCACCCGCCCCGCCGCGCTCACGCTTTTCGGCCAGCACGATCGGCACGTCGGTGCGGACATTGGCTTCGCTCAGCGTTGGCGCGGTGATCATCCCCGACAGCAGCTTGAACGATTCTTCCAGGCCAGTGGGCGTCGCCTCGGGCAGATCGAGTTTATAGGTGGTGCTGGTCGGCGTGGTTTCGGCATTGGTATCGCTGCCAAACGTCGCGCCCAGCCGCTGCCAGGTGGGGATCGCCTGACCATCTGCCAGATACTTTGACTGGCGGAAGGTCAGATGCTCGATCAGATGGGCATAGCCGCGCTCGTTGTCCTGCTCATAGAGCGAGCCGACATCCATCCTGATCCGGATCGAAACCTGCCCCGGCGGCACCCCATTCTTGCGCACCGCATAGCGCACCCCGTTGGGCAGCTCGCCAAACACCCACTCCTTGTCCGGCGGCACATCGCTACCGCGATAGAGCCAGGGGACGGGCTGCTTGGCAGGTGCCTTGGCCGATTGGGCCGGAGCAGGCGGCGCAGCAAGCACCAGCAAAGGAAGCAAGACGGCAAAGTGCCGGGCGGCGCGGGGGAAAAAGCTCATGACGCTGGTATAAGGGGGGTGAGAATGAAGGACCAGTGAATAGAGGGGGAGGCAGGCGGATTGAGCGCGGATTGTTTCAGGAGCTATTGCACGCGACACTTCCAGAAACGAGACCGGGGACATGCTATTGCGTGTCCCCGAACTACGGTGCAAACTTGGTGCAAGCCGCATCAGTGCCGTGGTGTGAGGTGAAGTTTAGGGGTTAAGTAAAGTGTCACCGCATCACTGCCATAAAATGGTGAAAAATGCCAATAAAATATAAATCTATTCCGCTCCTATACCTGTCATTCTTTCTGGGCCCAATTGGGCTGTCTATAGGAAGAAATGTCGGCTCATTCTTATTTATTTTGTCATTAGTTTCTCTGTTATGCGCTACTGTTCTCTCATTTTCTCGCCGACCATGTGGGCATTGGTTCATCACGCGAAATAGATACTGGATATTTGGCCCGTTTCCAATTGACACGTGTCCGACATGTGGGAAAAAACTTTCCGAGGTTTAAAGGGTTAGAGTTACGGGTTGCGGTGACACTTTCGGAACTACGGTGCAAACTTGGGGCAAGCTGGATCAGTGAGGTGAAGTTTAGGGGTTAAGTAAAGTGTCACCGTATCTCCGGAGGCATATGTTAAATGCGCAGATTTTGTTATGAATCGCACTAAAACTAATAAGACTGAGCCCGTCATTGCAAGGGGAAGCGTTCTAGCTATTCCCCTTCACAATAATGCTTGGGCTTTAGGCTCAGTTATAGCGCCTGGAACAAACTTTTATATTGGATTTTCAGTTTATAAGTTTCACGAACCCATTAATGCAGATGATATAGTTGGGAAAGAATTGAAGATTTTCTCGTGGACAAATGATGCTGAGGTGTTTCGTGGTAACTGGAGAAACCTCGGCATTTCCGTACCAAGGGGAGATATTAAGCTTCCGGAATATAAGGTATTTGTCGATGGCGTCGAAATGGTCGAGTCGTTTGATGGAGAATATTTGCGGCGTTCAGACGCAGTTACCGACTCTGGGCTGGCATTCAAAAAGGTGAGATCACCTCTTTTGGTGCAGGACGCTGTGCAGGCTGCCTTCGGGCTTGGAGATTGGAAGCCAGGATTTCAGGATATGCTGCTCTGATCGTTAAATGGACGCCGCTTAGGTGCTTCATAAAATTACGGTGACAAAATTACGGTGACAGAAATTACGGTGACAGGTGCAATAACCCCTAAACTACCCATCACCATGCCCACCTCGCAGCGCGCGCCATTTTCCTACATCCCATCGCGCTGCTACATTCCGTCAGCATTATTTCGACTCACCCAAAATACGCGATCCAAATGCTAAGCTACCATGCGTCACACAGGTGAGGATTGCGAACTTCTACAACGCAAAAACTCGCACCGCCATTTTTTCACTAACCATCCCCGCCGATCACGCCCCTTGATCGCCGCCCACCAAGGCTTACATTCCCCATCATGTTCATAGAAACCGAAACCACGCCCAATCCGGCCACGCTGAAATTCCTCCCCGGCGAGCAGGTGATGCCCGCTGGCACCCGCGAGTTTACCTCGCCCGAGGCGGCGGAGGCTTCGCCCTTGGCGGAGGCATTGTTCGATCTTGGCGATGTTACGGGCGTGTTTTATGGCGGGGACTTCATTTCGGTGACCGCCGCACCGGGGGCAGACTGGAGCCAGCTCAAGCCGCAGGTGGTGGGCATTCTGCTCGATCATTTCGTATCGCAGGCACCGCTTTTTTCCGGACCAGACGCCAGCGGAATCGTCGTTCCGGCAGAGGACGAGGATTTCGGTGATGATCCAGCGCAGGCCGAAATTGTCGCGCAGATCAAGGAACTGATCGAAACCCGGGTCCGCCCCGCAGTTGCCAATGATGGCGGTGACATCATCTATCGGGGTTTCCGCGAAGGGGTGGTCTATCTCCAGATGCAGGGAGCCTGTTCGGGCTGCCCATCCTCCACCGCAACGCTGAAGAACGGGATCGAGGGGCTGCTCAAGCACTATGTGCCCGAAGTGAGCGAAGTCCGCGCCGCCTGAATTTTCTGACAATACCGGAGACTCCATGAACCAGCCGCTTTCCGATGCTGCGCTCGATCAGCTGTTTCGCACTGCCCGCAGCTATAACGGCTATCTCGACCAGCCAGTTTCGACCGAGCAGCTTCACGCGATCTGGGATCTGATGAAGATGGGGCCGACATCGGCCAATATGCTGCCTGCGCGGCTGGTGTGGGTGACAAGCGATGCCGCCAAGCAGCAGCTCGCCAGTTTCTGCCTGCCAGCCAATACCGAAAAAATCCGCGCCGCGCCGGTTTCGGTGATCATCGGGATGGACCTCGATTTCCACCTGCATCTGCCGACTTTGTTTCCCCACGCCGATGCGAAGGCTTGGTTTGAGGGTAACGAGCCGCTCAAGGAAATATCGGCGATGCGCAATTCGGCGCTGCAAGGTGCCTATTTTATCATGGCTGCGCGGGCGCTGGGGCTGGATACCGGGCCGATGTCTGGCTTCAGCAATGATGCGGTCGATGGCGCCTTCTTTGCTGAGACGCCTCGGGTGAAATCGAATTTCATCTCGACCTTGGGCTACGGCGATCCGGCGAGTATCTTTGATCGCAGCCCGCGTCCTGATTTCGCCGCTTTCAATCGGATCGCCTGACGCCTAACTGGCGGCATGATGCGGACCCTGGTGATCGATTGCGCGACCGAGGCCTGCTCGGTTGCCTTGTTTGACAAAGGCGCGCTGATCGGCGGTGAGTTCCGCGTGCTGGGCCGCGGCCATGCCGAACAGCTTGTCCCGATGATCGCGGCGCTGCCCGATAAGGGCAAGGCGGAGCGAATCGCGGTTGCCGTGGGTCCGGGCAGTTTTACCGGGGTGCGGGTTGGTTTGGCTGCGGCCCGCGCACTTGCATTCGCATGGGCCGCGGAATTGGTCGGATATCCAACCCTGCACCTGATCGCCGCGATGGCCCGCGATCAGCGCGGACTGCAGCTGGTCACTGCCGCGATGACTGGCGGCCACGGTGAATGGTTCGTGCAGGATTTTTCTGCCGATGGAACGCCGCTTGGACCGATCGCATCGTTGACCCCGCAGGCCGCAGCGGAACAGCACGCCTCTGCGCTGGTCGCCGGCACTCAGGCTGAGGCGCTGGTTGCATTGCGCAGATCGGGTGAGGCGCTGGCCATCTTGCCCGATGCTCGGGATTTTGGTCTGCTCAATCCGCAAGCACTGCAATCCGGGCCTGCGCCACTCTATGGCCGCGCGCCCGATGCAAAACTGCCGCAGATTTTGCGATGAACGACGATCTCGATCGGATCATGGCGATAATGGCCACTGCCTTTGACCCGGCCTTTGGCGAAGCCTGGTCAAGGCGGCAGCTGGAGGACTCACTGGTGCTGGGCAATTCTCACTATGGGCTGATCGATGCAGCCGGCGAAGTGCCTGCTCCTAGCGCAGCTGCGGCGGGGTTTTTCCTGTCTCGCAAAGGGGTGGAAGAAGAAGAGCTGCTGCTGCTGGCGGTAGCACCGCAATATCGGCGCAGCGGCCTTGCAACCCGGCTGCTCGCCGCCTTTGCCAAGGCTGCCCGGGCGCGCGGCGCTTTGCGGCTGCTGCTGGAAATGCGGCAAGGCAATCCCGCTGAAGGGCTATACATCGGTCAGGGATTCTTGCCGATTGGCCATCGGCCCAGTTATTATCGCACCGCGAGCGGCGAATGGCTGGATGCGATTACCTTCGCCCGCGATATCGAATAGTTACGCCAAACAAACTATTGCATCTTGTTGTGCAGATGGCCGGAATGACGCCAAACTACGCTTGATTCCTCTTGTATTCGATTGGACGCAGGCTTAGGCGATTGCTGCCGAGGATCAATAAATGAACTCGGAACCCTCATTAGTGGGGTCGCACTTAACTATAGAAGGAAATATCATGGACTCGACTTTGAGCGACATGAACGAAACACTTATCACGCTCACTTCGGATATTGTTGCCGCCCATGTCAGCAACAACAGCGTCGCCGTTAGCGACCTTTCAGTGCTGATCACCAACGTCTATGGCGCACTCGCCGGGCTTGGCCAGGTTGCTGTTACACCCGAAGTTCTGCCCGAACCGGCGGTATCTATCCGCTCGTCGGTGAAGCCCGATTTCATCACATGTCTGGAAGATGGCAAGAAGCTGAAGATGCTCAAGCGTCACCTGATGACGCATTAAAATCTGACCCCCGATCAGTATCGCGCCCGCTGGGGCCTGGCTTCGGACTATCCGATGGTCGCCCCCAACTATGCCGAAAAGCGCCGCGAACTGGCCAAGAAAATCGGCCTGGGCCGCAAGCCGGGCCAGAAGCGCGGCCGCAAGCCCAAGGTGGCCTGATCTCGCCAGACAGCAAAACTTGTAGAATCGCCTCGCCAGTCTATGACTTGGCGAGGCTTTTCATTTTTCCGGACGAACCGTGCACCATCCCATCGACATAGAAGCGCTTTGTGCGCAGCGCGGGCTTCGAATTACCGAGCAGCGCCGCGTGATTGCGCGGGTGCTGTCGCAAAGCGATGATCATCCTGATGTCGAAAAACTCCATGCCAGAGCAGTCGAGCAAGACCCGCGCATTTCAATCGCCACCGTCTATCGCACAGTGCGCCTGTTTGAGGAGGCCGGGATCCTCGAACGCCATGATTTCGGCGATGGCCGCGCCCGCTATGAGGCTGCGCCTGAGGCGCATCACGATCATCTGATCGATGTCGAAACAGGCAAAGTCGTCGAATTCGTCGATCCCGAACTGGAAGCGCTCCAGCGCCAGATTGCCGAGAAGCTGGGCTACCGGCTGGTTGACCACCGGATGGAGCTCTATGGCGTTCGTTTGGGCCGCGAGGGTTAACACGCGTCGATGGCTATCGCGCTTGCTCAGCCAATCTCGATTCCGCTGATCGGATGGGCCCGGATCGTCACCCGCGTTCTGGCGATGGCCGCTCTGCTGATCGCCTGCGTTCCGCTTTATTACGTCTGCCGTGCATTCGGACTTCGCAATCCACTGCCTCGGATTTTTCTGGGCGGGATTTCATGGATTGCCGGAGTTGAACTCAAAGTCCGTGGGGAAAAGGTCCATCGCGGTGCCTTCCTGCTCGCCAACCACGTTACCTGGATGGACATTCCGGCGATCGCCGCGACAACCGGTAGCGCCTTTGTCGGCCATGACGGTCTGACCACGATGCCATTTCTGCGCTGGCTTTGTGCGATGAATGATACCGTTTTCGTTGCGCGTTATGATCCTGCCAGCGTCACTGAACAGGTCGCAGCGGTGCGAGCAGCGATCAAGGACACCGGCGCGCTGACGATCTTTCCCGAAGGCACCACCAGCGATGGCACCGGGTTGTTGCCGTTCAAAAGCTCGCTGCTCTCCGCGCTCGATCCGGTCCCGCCCGGAATCGCAATCCAGCCCGTACTGCTCGATTACGGGCCGGACGCAGCGGATATTGCCTGGGTCGGGGATGAGCACGGGCTCGACAATTTCAAGCGCATCATGGCGCGCGGACGGGCGCTGGTAATTACAGTTCACTTCCTGCCGGTGCTGGCAGGGGATCAACTCGCCAATCGCAAGGCAATGGCAGCATCGGCGCGAAATGCGTTGCTGCAACGACTGTCAGCGTAGCAATCACAACCCATGAATCCCGTCACACCCCCGCAGACCTACCGGGTCAAAAGCTTCGGCTGTCAGATGAACGTCTATGATGGCGAGCGGATGGCTGAACTGCTCGACGCTCAGGGGCTGACCCCCTCGCCCGATGGCAGGGAGGCCGATCTCGTCGTGCTCAACACCTGCCATATCCGCGAGCGGGCGACCGAGCGGGTATTCTCAGACATTGGCCGGATCCGCCGCGAGGACGGTTCTGTTCCGCTGATCGCGGTCGCCGGTTGTGTCGCCCAGGCCGAAGGGACAGAGATCATGCGCCGCGCTCCGCAGGTGCAGATAGTGGTTGGCCCGCAGGCCTATCACCGGCTGCCGCAGATGCTGAACGAAGCGGTGGCTGGACGCCGATCAGTCGATACCGAAATGCCCGCGCAGGCCAAATTCGATGTCCTGCCGCCGCGCCGGAAAGTTGGCCCATCGGCCTTCCTGACCGTGCAGGAAGGCTGCGATAAATTCTGCACCTATTGCGTGGTTCCTTATACCCGTGGTGTAGAAATATCACGCCCATTCAATGATCTGATCGATGAAGCGAAGCGATTGGTTGATGCCGGTGCGCGGGAAATCACCCTGCTTGGCCAAAATGTCAACGCTTGGGCCAGCGATGATGGCAAGGGCCGCAAGCTGGGCTTGGACACCCTTATCCGCAGCTTGGCCGAGATCCCCGAACTGGCCCGCATCCGCTATACCACCAGCCACACCAACGACATGACCGAAGGGCTGATAGCCGCGCATGGCGAGGTCACGAAACTGATGCCCTACCTGCACCTGCCAGTCCAATCGGGCAGCGACCGGGTGCTGAAGGCGATGAACCGCAACCACACCGTGGCGGACTATTTGCGCGTTCTCGACCGGGTTCGTGCGGTTCGCCCTGACATTGCCCTGTCGGGCGATTTCATCGTCGGCTTCCCGGGCGAGACTGAGGCGGAGTTTGAACAGACGCTTACTCTGGTGAATACAGTGGGTTATGTTCAGGCCTTCAGCTTCAAATACAGCCCCCGCCCCGGCACACCGGCGGCCACAATGGACGGGCAGATTGCGGCAGAGTTGATGGACGAACGACTCCAGCGCCTCCAAGCCGCGCTCCAGCAGGGTGGCCTTGCTTTTAATCAAGGCTGCGTTGGACGCATATGCGAAGTGCTGGTTGAGCGGGCTGGCAAGCTACCCGGACAATGGCTCGGCAAGTCACCCTGGCTGCAAACCGTGCATTTCGAGGGCCCCGTGGCAATTGGCGATCTGGTTTCAGTCAGACTGACCCGCGCTTTGCCAAATTCACTGCAAGCCGAACTGTTGCAGCCAGTCCTCGCCGATGCGATTTCCACCATGTAGTTTCCAACTGCAACTTGCGCGTCACATTGTGAAGCCTATCTTGCGAGTCGACCCCTTTTGGGTCTTACATGAAAGGAGCGCATGGCCCGCAAACCAGCTCGCGCCTATGAACCGGCGCAACATCGACCCGATCTGCCACCCCGCACGGAGCCCAAGCGGAGCAGAGCCGAGATCGAATTTGATGAGCCATCGGTGCTTGGCGCGCTGTTCGGCCAGTTTGACGCCAACCTTGTTCAGATCGAGAACCGTCTTGGTGTTTATATCTCGGCACGCGGCAACCGGATCCAGATTGAGGGCGGAGAGGATGAAGTGGCCCGCGCCCGCGAGGTTTTGAAGGGTATGCACCAGCGCCTGATTCAGGGGCAGGAACTTGATGCAGGAGCGGTCGAATCGCTGATCGCCATGTCCACCGAGCCAACGCTGGAAGGGATCATCATCGGCGATCATGATGCGCCGCCGATCATGATCCGCACCCGCAAGAAAACTATCGTGCCGCGCAGCGCGATGCAGATCGAATATATGCGCGCGCTGGCCAGCCGCGACATCATCTTCGCGCTGGGCCCGGCGGGCACTGGCAAAACCTATGTCGCGGTGGCCCAAGCGGTCAGCCAGCTGATCACCGGCAGCGTCCAGCGCCTGATCCTCTCGCGCCCGGCGGTTGAGGCGGGCGAACGGCTGGGGTTCCTACCCGGCGATATGAAGGAAAAGGTCGATCCCTATTTGCGGCCGCTTTACGATGCCCTCTATGATTGCATGCCGCCCGAACAGGTTGAGCGGCGGCTTGCCAGCGGTGAAATCGAAGTCGCCCCGATTGCCTTCATGCGCGGTCGCACGCTAGCCGATGCCTTTGTGATTCTGGATGAAGCGCAGAATACCACGCCCGCGCAAATGAAGATGTTCCTCACCCGGTTCGGTCAGAACAGCCGCATGGTGGTCTGCGGCGATCCGCGCCAGGTAGACATACCAGGCGGCGATGCGATGAGCGGATTGAAGGACGCGGTTGAGCGGCTGGAAGGCGTGGACGGGATCGCAGTGACGCGGTTCACCGTGGCAGATGTGGTGCGGCATCCGATTGTAGGCCGGATTGTCGAGGCTTATGAGGGCCCGGGATCGTGATCTGGAAGCCGTGATGGAACTCGAATGCGCGGTAGAGGCTCCTTGGCCAGCCGCAACGGACTGGGGGGCGCTGGCAGCCCGCGCCGCAGCTTGCCTGGCAAATCTCGCCCCGGAACTCGCCAACCCGCGACTTTCCGCCAGCATCCTGTTCACTTCCGACGCCGAAGTGCACGCCCTCAACCGCGAATGGCGGGGCAAGGACAAGCCGACCAATGTGCTGTCGTTCCCGATGCTGGAGCGCACGGAATTGCTCGCTCTTGTCAAGGATGGCCCGCCCGAACTGCTGGGCGATATTGCGCTCGCGCTGGAAACCTGCACCCGTCAGGCGGCAGAAAAGGGCGTCACACTCGAAGCTCACGCCGCCCATCTGACCATCCATGGTTTGCTCCATCTGGCAGGGCATGACCATGAAACATCACCCGAGCACGCCGCCGCTATGGAGGCATTGGAAATAAAGGCACTTGCCCTAATGGGTATCGCCGACCCATATGGCGACGCAGACGAACTTCACGAGGAATAACCAATACCATGGCCGACAATGGCCGCTACAACGAAACCGCTTCGGGAGAACCGGACAGTAGGCTTTCCATCTGGCGCATGATCCGCCGCCTGTTTGTCGGCGAGGGTGATCAATCTTTGCGCGCGCAGATCGAAGAGGCGATCGACGAGCACGAGGAAGACGCCGAGCCTGCCGCCAAGGGGGATCTTTCTCCGATCGAGCGGCAGATGCTGCGCAATTTGCTCCATTTCAGCGAGAATGACGCCGATGACGTCGCGATTCCGCGCGGTGAAATCATCGCCATTCCCGCTTCCGCCAGTTGGCCCGAAGTGATCGCCGCCTTTGCCGAGCATGGCCACAGCCGCGTTCCGGTCCACGGCGAGACCCTCGACGAAATTGTCGGCATGATGCTGATGAAGGACGTCTTCACCTATCTAGCCAGCGGCAAGGCGCCGCCCAAGGACTGGACCAGTCTGATGCGCCAGCCGCTGTTCGTGCCGCAAGCGCGCGGCGCGCTGGATGTGCTGGCCGACATGCGCGCGTCCAGGGTTCATCTGGCGGTCGTTGTAGACGAATACTCGGGCACAGACGGGATCATCACCATCGAAGATCTGGTCGAAGAGATCGTCGGCGAAATCGAGGACGAGCACGATGATGCCCCCACTGCCCTGATCCTGCCTCTTCCCGGCGGGATGTGGGATGCTGATGCACGTGTGGAACTGGAGGAAGTTGGCGAGAAAATTGATCCCCGATTAGCCGAGGTCGAGGGAGCAGTCGATACGCTTGGCGGGCTGACTTTCTTGCTTGCCGAGCAAGTTCCGCCAGTTGGCGCGATCCTTGAACACGGCAGTGGCTGGCGAATCGAAGTTACTGCAGGCAATGCTCGCCATGTAACCCGTCTGCGCCTCCATCCGCCGGTCGATACCGAAATGTTGAGCCAATAGCCGTGGCAATCCGCCGACTGCCGCCACTTCGCGCTATCGAGGCCTTTGTCCGCGTTGTTCGCCTAGGCTCTGCCCGGGCCGCAGCCGATGAACTGGGGCTCAGCCCATCGGCACTGTCCCGGCGGATCGCCGCGCTGGAAGAGTTTATCGGCAAGCGGCTGTTTACCCGCCAGCATCAGGCAATGAAGCTTACCGATGATGGTCAGACCTTCTACGATGCAGTCAGCCCCCGGTTCGACGAGCTTGCCGCAGCGGTGGAGAGCCAGGTTGAGGATAGCCGCGTGCTGCGCCTTCACCTGGGCGTGCCCCCCTTGTTCGGATCGCAGCGCCTGTTTCCGCGCCTGCCGGAACTTCGCAAGCAGCACCCGCGCCTGCACATCGATATTGACACCGGCTCGCATCTTGAAACGCGGGTTGGCGATACCCTCGACGCGGCCTTTATCCTTACTGGCACGCCCGACCCGTCGTTTCACGCCGTTAGGCTTGATCACAACCAGGTTTATGCAATTACCTCAAAGGCTTTGGCCGAGGAGATCGGGCCTCTGCCCGATCCGGCCAAACTCTCGCGCCAGACCTTTCTGATTCACAATGATCTGCCCGACAGTTTCGTTGCCTGGAAGCAGGCAATCGGTATTGCCAATCTGGAACCAGCTGCGATCGACCATTTCGATTCAGGCCAGCTGATCCTCGATGCCGCTGCCAATGGCCTTGGCATCGCCATCATGCATGATGATCACTTCACCCGCGCCCAGGATAAACGACTAGCCCAGCTGTTCGATATCGAGGTGAAAAGCCCCTACAGCTACTGGTTCATCTGCCGCCCCCGCGCGCTGGAAGTGCGCGCGGTGCGGATTTTCCATGATTGGCTGGTTAAAGCGGGGCTTTAGGCAACAGTGGCCTTGATGATCTTGCCGGGCTCGCGCGGCGGCTCGCCCTTGGGCAGGGCATCGATGTGTTCCATCCCGCTCTCAACCTGGCCCCAAACGGTGTATTGCTTGTTAAGGAAGCTTGCATCGTCAAAACAGATAAAGAACTGGCTGTTGGCCGAATTTGGCGCGCTGGTGCGGGCCATTGAGCAGGTGCCGCGAACATGCGGTTCTGCGTTGAATTCGGCCTGAAGATCCGGCTTGGACGAGCCGCCCATCCCGGTGCCATCGGGGCATCCGCCCTGCGCCATGAAACCAGGGATGACGCGGTGGAACTTCACCCCATCGTAAAAGCCTTCGCCAACCAGCTCACTGATCCGCGCGACGTGGCCGGGGGCAAGATCTGAGCGCAGCTTGATTACAACGTCGCCGCTATCGAGAGTAAGGGTAAGTTTGTCAGCCATGGTGAATCTCCTGAATTTCGCGGGCTGATATAGGGAGGTTTGGAACAAAGTCACGCCCGCGCGGCAACTGCGGTTGCTTTTGTGCTTGTCCGGCTTAGACCTCCCTCCCATGACCCCCGAGGAACTCGACCAAACGCTGCTTGAGGAGCCTGCTTTTGCAGTTCCCGATGCGCGTGCAAGCGAGTCGCTCGACGATGAAAACCGGCTCAAGCCTGAATTTATCCGCCGGGTCCGCGATGCACTGGATGCGGGCGAAACAGACGCGGTCTATGATCTGGTTGCGCCGCTCCACCCCGCCGACATCGCCGATCTGTTCGAGCTGCTCGATGCGGACGAACGCGCGCCGCTGGCCAAGGCGATTTCCGATCTGATGGGCGGCGAGGTAATCGCCGAGCTCAACGATCACGTCCGTGAACTGCTGGTCGAATCGCTTCCCGCCGAAACCGTCGCCGATATCGCCGAACAACTCGACACCGACGATGCGGTGGCGATGATCGAGGATCTGGACGAGGATGACCAGCAAGCCGTCCTGGCCGAGATGGAGCCGGAAGACCGCGCGGCGATCGAAAGCGCGCTGGCCTATCCGGAAGAGAGCGCTGGCCGCCTGATGAGCCGCGATTTCGTCGCGGTAGGCGAACATATGACGGTCGGCAATCTGATCGATTTTCTGCGCGAAAACGGCGAGCTCTCGACCGAGTTCTGGGAAGTCTTCATCGTCGATCCGGCGCATCGCCCGCTGGGTTCGTGCCAACTGAGCTGGGTACTGCGGACCCCGCGTCACATTGCACTTACCGATGTGATGAAACGCGATCAGACATTGATCCCGGTCCAGATGGATCAGGAAGAGGTCTCCCTGCGATTCCAGAAGTATGCGCTTATTTCCGCTGCGGTGATCGACGACGGCGGGCGGCTGGTCGGTCAGATAACGGTCGATGACGTGGTCCACATCATCCAGGAAGAAGCTGGCGAGGATGCGCTGCTGCTGTCTGGTGCGGGCGATGGCGACATTAACGAGCCGATCCGCGATACCTATGTCAGCCGGGTTCGCTGGCTGATCGCCAACCTCGTCACCGCGCTGCTGGGGGCGACGATCATCGCCAGCTTTGGCGGGGCGATCGAGAAATTGGTGGCACTGGCGGCGCTATCGCCGATGGTCGCCTCAATCGGCGGCAATGCGGGCACGCAGACCATGGCTGTCACCGTCCGCGCGCTAGCTACCAACCAGCTGACCCGCTCCAACACTCGCCGAATCCTGTGGCGCGAAATTCGCGTTGCGATGCTCAATGGCAGCACGGTGGCGATGCTAATCGGGGTGGCGACCGCCCTGTTCTTCCAGAACCCGCTGCTGGGGCTGGTGATCGCCAGCGCGGTGATCATCAACATCATCACTGCCGGGCTGGCGGGTGTAATCGTCCCGGTGGTGTTCGACCGGCTCGATACCGATCCTGCGGTGGCATCATCGGTATTCGTGACGATGATCACCGATTCGATGGGCTTTTTCGTGTTCCTCGGGCTGGCGGTAGCGAGCGGGCTGGTGGGGTGATGTTGCGCGGGTGCTTCGACAAGCTCAGCATGAGCGGACTTGGAATTACAACAAGACCCGCTCATCCTGAGCTTGTCGAAGGACGCACGCGAGGCTTGCCCCAATGACGCTCCACCTTACCAAAGTTGCCTTCGGGGCCAAATCGCTCGAGGATATGAAAAGCTGGTTCGCCACAAGGGGCGACGAGGCGTTCCTCACCACCCGCTACCTGCCCAAACGCCATGCCGAATTAATCGGCGGCTCGCTGTTCTGGATCTTCAAAGGCCAGCTGGTGATGCGCTCCCCGATCCTCCGCTTCGAGCCTGCCGAGGGCGGAAAAACCCACATCGTCATCGCCGCGCGCCTGATAGACCTCTACCCCATCCCCCGACGCGCCCATCAAGGCTGGCGCTACCTCGAAGACGCCGACGCCCCCCGCGATCTGGCGGAAGGCGAGGATGCGGGTGAGGCGATGCCGGGGCGGCTGGCGGGGGAATTGGCGAAGTTGGGGCTGGTTTGAGTTCGTGCGAACGGCTGGCTTGTTGTGGAAAGCGGACATCAGCTTGATGTGGAAACCCGATGCTTACGCCGATAAGCTACTAAGCAGTAGCTCGCCACCACAATGACAATAGCGGCCATTATCGAGAAGAAGGTCGCTCGCTCAAATTCAGCCTGATTCATCCCTTCTCCAAAAAGAATAACTGCGGTCACAATTATCCAATAGGAGAGGCCCCACGCCGCAGGCACCGCGAGAAAAATGCTCACGTTCGACGGCCAAATCCTCGGCGTAGCGCGCCTAGCTTCAACCCACAGAAGAATGGCCCAAGCGAGCGGTCCGCAAAAAAGGGCGACTGGGAAAAACGGATCGAACATCGCTCAGGTTGTACTTTACGATGATCGTATCCGCAAAGTCGTCGAAAGCAGCCGCCCCTATGCCCCCTTCGCCACCACCCGGCGCAGCGCACCCGCATAAACCTCAGGCTCCTGCGCGCCGGGGATCATGAATTTGCCGTTGATGACCATTGCCGGGACGCCCGTGATGTTCATGTCCATTGCCTCACTCTCTTCGCGGCGGACAAGTTCGCCCAAGGCTTCATCCGACAGAGCGGCACGGGCGGCGTCTGGATTGAGGCCGACGTTTTCTGCAATCTCTACCAATACATCAGGATCAGAAACATTGCGCCGCGCTTGGAAATGCGCATCGAACAGCGCGCGTTTAAGGCGGGTTTGCACTTCCGGGCCTTCGGTGGCCAGCGTCCACAGCAGCAACTTATGCGCGGCGAACGTATTCCACATCATACCTGCGGGAGCTTCGCCCGGCCCGGTGTAGTCGAAACTATACCCCGCCCGCTCGGCAATTCCGCGCATCTGTTCACGGCCCGCTGCTGTCTGCTCTGCCGTGCGGCCATATTTGCGCTGGATATGCCCGGCCTGTTCCTCGCCTTCGGGCGGCATATCGGGGTTGAGTTCAAAGGCGTGCCAGCGCACTTCGGCCTTCACCTCGCCCGCCAGCAGATCCAGCCCCTTTTGCAGCTGCTGATAGCCGATGATGCACCACGGGCACATGACGTCCGACCAGATGTCGATGGTGACTTTTGCGGTCACCGGGCAAGCCACCATTTGAGCAGATGATGCGCTACTGCAAACGGCGGCGGGGCGATGAAGGCGCCGTCCTCGCGCCCTTCGGTCAGCGCGGCCATCGCGTCCGCCACTTCGGCGCGGGTGAACCAGCGGGCCTCTTCCAGCTCGTTGGTATCAATCGTCAACGCGGGATCATCGGTATAGCTATGGCAGCCGATCATCAGGGATGAGGGAAACGGCCAGGGCTGGCTGGCGACATATGTGACATCACGGGCGCGGACCCCGGCTTCCTCGAAAATCTCGCGCGCCACCGCCTCTTCCATCGATTCGCCCGGTTCCAGAAACCCGGCGAGCGCTGAAAAGCGTCGGGGCGGAAAGCGCGGCTGGCGGCCCAGCAGCACATTGCCGTCATGCTCAACCAGCATGATCGTCACCGGATCAACCCGCGGGTAATGCTCGCCGCCACACGCCGCATCGGTGCAATTGCGCTGCCAGCCACCCTTGGCGAGCTTGGTAGCACTGCCGCAGCGCGCGCAAAACCGGTGGCGGGCGTGCCAATCGACCAGACTGCGTGCGCCGCCGTAAGTCGCCAGTTCCTGAGGTTCGAGAGCAGCCATCGCCGTCCACAGCCGGGGGTTGGCGGGCGCCACGCTGCCGATCAGCGCGCGCGGGACTTCGGCAAAGCAGCCGCGTTCTCCCGAAAGGCCCAGAAACACCAGTTCTGCCGCTGGATCGGCATCGGCCAGTGTTCCCCAGCTTAGCGCACCTTCCGGAGTGATCACCGGATCAAGCCCATCAAGCCGCAGCAACCGCGCCCGCCAATCCATCAGCGCCTCCAGCGCTGCCGGATCGCTGCGGATATGATCGGCCCGGTCGAGTTCGGCTCCGGCAAATGCGAGCATCGCGGTCAAGCGCCCTTCTGCCGCGCGGTAATATCTGCCAGCACCGCAGTTGGGAAGGCTTTTTCGATCGGTAGCGCTCCAGACGGAGTATATTGCACGAACAGCCCTGCCCGCAGCCCGATCTTTGTGCTGGCAAACCCAACCGTACCAGCCAGCCCGCCCCAGCCATAGGTTCCTTCAAGAGCGCCCAGGCCAACCCGTCCACCCGCGCCGAAGCTGGCACCTTCGATAAATGTGCCTTTGGTTTCGACATTCGCAGGCAACAGCCTCGATGTGCCCATCCGCACTGCCGCCTCGCTCATTATACGCTTGCCGCGAACCTTGCCTCCGGTCGCAACCATTTCCAGGAACCGGTCATAATCCGCCGGGCTGGTAACCAGTCCTGCGCCGCCAAAGGCGAATGCAGGCTTGTCGAGGTAGACCGAGGTGGCGGGGGGATCGATCGGGATCGCCATTCCGCCAAGAATACCGTAATTGGTGGTCAACCGGCCCACTTCGCTGCCCGGAACCTGGAAAAAACTGCTGGTCATACCCGCCGGACCGAACAGCCGATCGGTCAGAAATGCGCCCAGATCGACTGTTCCAGCAGCCCGCGCGATCACAATGCCCAGAATATCCAGGCTCATGGAATAATGCCATGCGGTGCCAGGTTCAGCCATCAGCGGCACTGTTGCAGCACGGCGGATGAACTCATCCACTCCGGGCGTTGCGGGACCATCGGAGACACCCGGTATTATCATCCTTGTCACCGATGACGGGGAGATACCCAGACGTCCCAGCTCAAGGCTCACCTTGTCCTGACTGATCCCGGCATATCCGAAACCGGCAGTATGGGTCAGTAAATGGCGGATCGTGATCTGGTTCCTGGCCGGACGGGCCTCCAGACCCTTTTTGGAATCGATAGCTACATTCATCGCAGAAAACTCAGGGATGAAATCGGCTAGTTTCTGATCAAGCCCAAGCTTTCCCTGATCGATCAGCATCATCGCCGCCATACCAGTCACGGGCTTGGTCATCGAGTATGTGCGGAACAGGCTGTTGGGTCCGTCCGCATCAGGATCATCGAACCCTTCGTTGCCACGCGCGATATAACCCGGTGCAGCCGAGCCCCAGCCCATCGCCGCGATCATGCCCGAAACCTTTTTTTCCGAGACATATTTGTCAATGAAGGCCGTAAGCGCCGGCCATTGGCCCTCGATACCGGTGGCCTCGGCCGCATAAGCCATTTGCCGCCCGAACGGTAAAGTGCCAAGGGCTGCCCCTGCACCCAGCAACGCTCCTCCGCCAAGCAGCGACCGACGTGAAATCATGGCGAGATCGAGTTGCGACAAGTTTATTCTCCCAAATTATTGATTTTACGCCAAAATCAGGCGTGCCGCTTTGGAAAATAGCGTGGGCAAACCAGCCTGTTCCAACTGATCCAGCCTCCACCACTCGCCTGCTTCGCCGTCCAGCCTAGCCCATTCGCTTCCCGAATAAAGCATCAATTGCAAATCGAGATCGAAATGCGTGAAGCTGTGGCTGACCTGCCCTGCGGAAACCCACGCCCCAGTCAGAGGCGGCTCACCCAACCCGTCATTGCGGGCGCTCCAGCCATCGTCGGGCAGGCTGCGCATTCCGCCCAGCATGCCCTTGTCCGCCCGCCGGACCAGCCACACCGCCCCTTCGCGCTCGATCCAGAAAGCGCGGCCCCGACGGCGCGGCTTGACCCTTTTCGCTGACTTTACAGGGAATTGCGCTGGATCGGCGCATTGAGCCTGACAATGATCAGCCAATGGACACAGCGGGCAGCGGGGGCTGCGCGATGTGCAGATGGTGGCACCAAGGTCCATCATTGCCTGGGCAAAATCGCCAGAGCGCTGCTGCGGCGTGATTTGGTCAGTTCGTTCAATCACTATTTTTTGAGCAGATGGCAGCGGCTCCGCAATCGCAAACAACCTGGCCACAACCCGCGTTACATTGGCGTCGACCACCACGGCCCGCTGCCCAAAGGCAATCGCGGCGATGGCGGCGGCGGTGTAGGTGCCAAGGCCGGGGAGTTGGCGCAGTTCCGCTTCGGTATCGGGAAATCGCCCGCCCGCATCCGCCACCGCCCGCGCACAGGCCAGCAAATTGCGCGCTCTTGCGTAATATCCAAGCCCTGCCCAGGCCGCCATGACATCTGCATCATCTGCCGCCGCCAGTGCCTCGACCGTTGGCCAGCGCTCCACAAATCGGACAAAATACGGCGCGACCGCAGCAGTCGTGGTCTGCTGGAGCATCACCTCGGACAGCCAGACGCGGTAGGGATGAGGGGCAGATGATCCCGGTGGACTGCGCCAGGGCAGGCTGCGGGCATGCAGATCATACCAGCCAAGCAGCCTTTCGGAAATCGTCTCAGCGCTGGCATCCATCGGGCGGCTATGGCATTGCTTCGCGTGCAATGGAACGCGACAAAAGCAAACCTTCCAAATCAGCCGAACCGCGCCAGTATGAACGGCCGCGCGGCGGGCAGGCGCGCGCCATATCCGATCTGATGCCACAAATCGGCCGGACCGCCTTTCGCCGGTTCGGTTTTGTTCAATCCAGCGTAGTAACCCGCTGGCCCGAGATCGTCGGGGCACGTCATGCCCGGATCTGCGTGCCCGAAGCAATCCGGTTTCCGCCGGGAGAAAAGGTTGACGGCATCCTCCAACTGGTGGTGGTTCCGGCCCATGCGCCGATCATCAGCCATGTGATCCCCGAGATCATCGAACGGGTGAACCGCTTCTTCGGCTATAAGGCAGTTGCCCGGGTCAAGCTTCGGCAAGGTGAGGTTAAGCCGCCATCTGCTGGTAAGACCACCACAGCGCCGCCATCACTCAGGCCGATTCCAATGGAACTGGGCGATAGCTTGCGTGATATTGGCGATCCAGAGCTGCGGACGGTGCTTGAATCACTCGCCCGCAGCTTGGGTTCGCAAACCACGGATGAAAGTTAGTTTCATGTCGAAAGCCCGCCTGATCGGTCTCGCCTTTTCTGCTTTGCTACTGGTTGGCGCAACCAAGCCAGCCGCGCGGAACTGGAATCTGACGGTTGCAGTGCTTCCATCTGGCAGCCATCTGCTGGGCAATCCGGCAGCGGCAGCAAAGCTGGTCACCTATGTCAGCTATACTTGCCCGCATTGCGCGCATTTTGAAATGCAGGCCGATGGGCCGATGCGGCTGACTTATGTCAGCAACGGCAAGCTTTCAGTCGAGTTGCGCCATCTGGTGCGTGATCCGATCGATCTGACGGTGGCGATGCTTACCAACTGCGGCCCGAAGGAGAAGTTCTTCCTTAATCACGCCGCGATGATGCGCAGCCAATCCACCTGGATCCGCCCGCTGTCCAAGCCTACCCAGGCCCAGATAACCCGCTGGACCACTGGTGATCGGCTGACCCGCAGCCGGGCTATCGCCAACGACTTCAAATTCTATGAGATTATGGCGACCCGCGGATATGACCGGACCAACATAGATCGTTGTCTTGCCGATCAGCCAATGGCCGAACGGCTGAGCAAGATGACCACCGATGCTGCTGCGCTCGGCGTGAATTCCACGCCTAGCTTTCTGCTGAACGATCTTTTGCTGACTGGCACCCATGACTGGACACTGCTCCGGCCGCAGATCGAAGCGCGGATGTAGCCCCAAATTCGTTCGATTCCTGTGGAAGATCGCGGGGACCGGGCCATAATCGCCCTTCAAACATGCCTGTCGCTGGTCTAGCTTGCCAGGCACCTAACACGGCCGTTACCAAACAAGGATTGCACAGCCATGACCGCCCTCACGCCTCACCGCGCTTTTCTAACCCGAATTGCACTCTCGGTAGCAATTGCTCCACTTGCCCTTGGTCTGGCCGCTTGTGGCAAGGAAGCGACTGAAACTGCCGCGCCCAGCGGCGCAGCAATTGCCAAAATTGCTCCACCAGCGGGCAAAATCTGGTCTGACACCGTCGTGGTCTCACCTGAGGGCGGCTATCGGATGGGCAACCCCAATGCCCCGATCAAGCTTATCGAATTTGGCTCGCTCACCTGCTCGCACTGCGCCGATTTTTCAGAAAAGAGCAGTGCCGTTCTGCGCGACAATTTTGTCGCCAGTGGCCGGGTTAGCTTTGAATTCCGCAACTATGTGCGCGATGCGATTGATTTGACAGCCGCGCAGCTGACCCAATGCGGCGCGCCAGAGAGCTTCTTTGCGCTGACAGATCAGGCCTTTGCCAACCAGACGGCCATGCTTGAAAAGGCGCAGGCCGCCGGCCAGCAAGGCTATGAAGCCGCCATGAGCCAGCCCCCTGCCAAGCGCGGCCCGGCGCTGGCTGAACTGATCGGCCTTACCGAATTCTTCGCCGCCCGGGGGATTTCGCGCGATCAGGCCAATGCCTGCCTTGCCGATACCGCCAAGGCCGAAAAGCTGGCCCAGAACACAACCAAGCAAGGCGAGGAGTTTAAGATAGAAGGCACCCCAACCTTCCTGATCAACGGCCTGAAGGTTGAAACCAACACCTGGGAAGGCCTGAAAGTAGAACTTGAAAAAGCCGGCGCGCGTTAGGCGCGACTGGCCCAGCGGGACAAGAGCGCGCCATGCGCATCAAAAGGCTCAAGCTAAGCGGCTTCAAAAGCTTCGTAGAGCCGGCTGAACTGCGGATCGAATCAGGCTTGACCGGCGTCGTCGGCCCCAACGGTTGCGGCAAATCAAACCTGCTCGAAGCGATCCGCTGGGTAATGGGCGAAAGCAGCCCCAAGTCGATGCGCAGTGGCGGCATGGACGATGTGATCTTCGCCGGAACCGCGCAGCGTCCGCAGCGCGATTTCGCGGAGGTTGTGCTCCATGCCGTCGGCGATGATTCCGAGGAGCTGGAGGTCGTCCGCAGGATCGAGCGCGGCGCGGGCAGTGCTTACCGCATCAATGGCCGCGATGTCCGGGCCAAGGATGTCGCGCTGGTGTTTGCCGATGCAGCAACCGGTGCACATTCGCCGGCCCTTGTCAGTCAAGGCCGGATCGCGGCGGTAATCGCGGCCAAGCCAGCCGAACGCCGGATGATGCTGGAAGAAGCCGCCGGGATTGCCGGGCTGCATGTTCGCCGCAAGGATGCCGAGCAAAAGCTGCGCGCCACTGAGGTCAATCTGGCCCGGCTGGATGACATTATGGCCGGGCTCGACGCCCAGATATCCGGCTTGCGCCGTCAGGCCCGCGCGGCGGAGCGCTATCGGGCGCTGTCGGACAAGATCAAACTGGCTGAAGCCCGGCTGGTCTTTGCCCGCTGGCGCGATGCCGCAGCTGCAGCGGACGCTGCCCGCGCTGAAGCGCTAGCGGCTGACGCGCAGGTTAGTGAGGCGCAAGGCTTGGCCAAGACTGCCCAAGCCGCGCAACACGCTGCCGCACAGGCGCTGGCCGAGGCGCGAGACACTTTGGCCGATAGGCGCGACGATGCCAGCGCCCATGGCCACCGGATGGCCTCGCTGACCAGCCAGCTTGAAGCTGCCGAGCAACGGTTGAATGACCTTGATCGGCAGAAGTCCCGGCTGGAAGAGGATCGCGGCGATGCCGACCGGCTGACCAAGGACGCCGCCGATGCGCTGGCCCGGTTGGAGCGCGATCTGGCGCATGGCGAAACCGCTTTAGCAGCGGATGAACAGCGCCGCCCGGTCATCGCCGCCGCTCTGGACGAGGCCGATCGCAATCTGCGCGGGGCCGAACTGGCCTTTGCCCAATCAACCGCCGCGCAAGCCGGGGTAGAGGCCGAATGGCGCGTCGCAGAAGCCGCACTGGCGGCTGCTGATCAGCGCCTCGCTCGCTTGACCTATGAAGCCTCCAGGCAAGACGATCTGCGTTTGGCGCTGTCGCGCGAAGGCGATCCTGATACCGCGGTCGCGCAAGCGATTACGGCGCGTGATGCGGCTATGCTGGAGTTGGCCGGGGCACGCGCTGCGCTCGATACGCAAACCGCGCGCAGGGGCGAGTTGCACGCGCTGCGGGATACCACCAGTAGCACTGTCGCAGCGGCAAAGGCTGATCTTGCCGGGGTGGAGCGCGAGTGGCTGGCCCTTCAGCGCGATAGGGAAATGCGCGCAAAGCAGGCCAGCGCCAAGCACGGCTTGCCAGTCGCGCTCGACCGGCTGCGCGCCGAACCGGGCTATGAACGCGCGCTCGCCGCAGTGCTGGGCCGCGATGCCCGCACGCCGCTGGGGGCGGCACCCGCAGACGAGGATGGGCGCTACTGGACCGGAGGCAGCGCGCCTCAACCCGTCAGCGACAGCCTTGCCAGCCACGTCCCCGAATGTCCGCCGCAGCTTTCCGCGCGCCTCGCGCTGGTTCATTTTGCCGAAGCCGATGATGGCCGGGCGCTGGCTCCGGGCGAGTGGCTGGTAACCCGCGCTGGAAGGCTGCGTCGCTGGGACGGATTTGTTGCACGCGGCGAAGGGGCAGTCGAAGCGGCGCGGCTGGAGGCTGAGAACCGCTTTGTGGCCCTTGAAGCGCAGCTCCCGCCACTGCGGGCAGCCTCCAGCGAGGCCGAGGCGGCGCAAGCTGGGGCGCTGGCCGAACTTGCCAATCTGCAAGCGTCAGTGATTTCTGGTGAACGCGCACTGGCCGCAATAGCAGATGGCGAACGCGGTGCCTTGCGGGCATTGGATCAGGCCGAAGCGGCCCGGTCACGGGTCGAATCGCGCCGCGCCGAACTGGCTGCGGCTGGTGCAGACCTTGCCGAGCAGCGCGGGATTGCTGAGGCCGAGCGCGATGCAGCGGTGACTAGGCGTGCCTCCCTGCCCGAGCCTGAGGCCGGACGTGCCGCGCTCGGCGCAGCGCAGGCTCGCCATGATGCCGCGCGGGCAGGTTTGCAAACTGCCACTGCGGGCCTTGCAGCGCATGATCAGGCGCTGGCCGTGGCGCATGAGCGAACCAGTGCGCAGCGCGGTGACATCAAGGGCTGGCAGTCCCGTGCCGGTGACGCTGCCCGGCGGTTGGCGGAAATGGGGCGAAGATTTGAGGAGATCGAGCAGGAGCGCAATGTCGTCGCCGCCAAGCCCGCCTCACTGATCCGCGAGATCGAATCGGGCGATGCCATCCGCTCCCGGCTGGGTGCGGAATTGATGGAGGCCGAGGCCCGCCTGGCCGAAACGAACGAGATTTCGCGGACCGTGGACAGCGCTTTTACCGCTGCCAACGAGGCACTGGCCACTGCGCGCGAGCTACGCGCCGGGGCTGCTGCACGGGCCGAGAATGAGGAAGAGCGCCGCGCCGAGATGGCCCGTATTTCCGGCGAGAGGTTCCAGTGCCCGCCCCCGCTGCTGGTCAGCCGGTTTGAATTCGATGCCGCCAGCGTCGCACATGCCAGCGAGGAATCCACCGCGATGGACCGGCTTGTCGCCGACCGCGAGCGGCTCGGCCCAGTCAATCTGGTCGCCGCCGACGAACTGACTGAAGCCGAGGCGCGGGCCAGCACCTCGACCGCCGAACAGGCCGAGCTGACCGAGGCGGTCCACCGCCTGCGCGGCTCGATCGGCAATCTCAACCGTGAGGGCCGCGAGCGGCTGCGGACCGCCTTCGAAGCGGTCGACACTCACTTCCGCCGCCTGTTTACCCGGCTGTTCGAAGGCGGTCAGGCGCATCTCGCGCTGGTCGATTCGGATGATCCGCTGGAGGCTGGGCTAGAGATTTACGCCCAGCCACCGGGCAAGCGGCTGCAATCGCTCACGCTGCTATCAGGCGGCGAACAGGCGCTGACCGCGATCGCGCTGATCTTCGCACTGTTCCTCACCAACCCCGCCCCGATCTGCGTCCTCGACGAAGTTGATGCACCATTGGACGATGCCAATATCGAACGCTTCTGCGACCTGCTCGATGCGATGGTGCTGGAAACCGACACCCGCTACCTGATCGTCACCCACAACGCCGTAACCATGAGCCGGATGCACCGCCTGTTCGGCGTGACCATGGTGGAGCAGGGAATCTCGCGGCTCGTGAGTGTCGATCTGGGGGCAGCGGAGGAATTGCTGGCGGCGGAGTAGGGATATTTGATGCATGGGTTGCCCCAGTATCGCTCATAAGCGACAAGTCTTCCATGACTGAGATTGATCCGCACATTCGAACGGAGATCGAACGGCAACTTTCTGAGATTGCCAGCGACGATGGCGTACGGCTGCTGTTGGCCATAGAATCCGGTTCTCGTGCATGGGGTTTTCCCTCCCCTGACAGCGATTACGATGTCCGATTTATCTATGTTCGTGATCGCAGCGATTACATCTCACTCCTTCCTGGTCGTGACGTTATCGAAAGGCCCATAATCGACGATCTTGACGTAAACGGCTGGGACATTCGCAAGGCACTTTCGCTGCTGCTGAAGCACAACGCCGTTGTTACGGAATGGATCAACTCTCCCATTCGATATCTGCCGGATGACCCAGTCATCACCCAAATCAGTGAGATTGCTGACCGCTTTTTCGATCCTCGCGGATATGCCCTGCACTATGCCAGCTTGGGTCAAAACAATCGGGATCGTTGGGACCTGAGTGCCGATGGCATCCCCGTAAAGCGCTATTTCTATGCGCTGCGGCCAGCTCTGTCTGTCCGAGCGCTTCGCCTTAATCCCGACAAACGGCCACCAATGCGGCTTCAGGATTTGATGATCGCAAGCGCGTTGTCAGCCGACTTGGCATCCGAAATCGAGCATCTGGTTGACCTCAAATCACAAACCCGTGAAGCAGGTGTAATAAAGCGCTCTTCCTTGATTGAGGGGCTAATTGCCGACGAGTTGGGCCGGGCCGACGAAGTTGTATCGCGACGGAGTGATAGAGAATTCATGGACGAGGCGGACGCACTTTTTCGTGGTCTTGTCCTCGGCTAATTAGGCCGCACTAACCCAGCACATACCGCGGCCCAGCCCCCGCTGACCCGGCCCGGTCATCGCGGTTATACAGCTGGCAGCGTGCCAGGCTGAGGCAGCCGCAGCCGATGCATTCTTCCAGCTTGGCGCGGGTGCGGGTGAGGAGCTGGATCTTGGCATCAAGCTGGACCCGCATCGAGCGGCTGATCCGTTGCCAGTCTGACTGACTGGGCGTGCGGCCTTGGGGAAGCTTGCCGAGCTCAACCTCGATCTCGGCCAGACCCAGTCCCAGCTTCTGCGCGATCAGGATAAAACTCAGCCGCCGGATGTCGGATCGCAGGAACCGGCGCTGGTTGCCCATCGTCCGCATCGCCTGAATCAGACCCTTGTCCTCATAGAACCGGATCGCCGAAACTGCGAGGCCAGTGCGCCGCGCCAGTTCGCCGATTGGCAGCAGATCATTCTTGTCCATTTGCGTTTCCCATCACAAATTGCTTGACCTCAAGTTAGCTTGAGGTTGCACAATCGGCAAGCGCATTGATTCGCAGACATAGAAATTTGCTCCAACCGATTGAAGATAGGACTTATTATGCCCCAAGGTTTTCTCGAACACGCAAACATCACCGTCAGCGATCCGGATCGCTCCTCCAACCTGCTCCAGCAGCTGTGCGGCTGGCGCGAGCGCTGGCGCGGCGCTTCGCAGCTGGGCGGATGGACCATCCATGTCGGCAACGCGCGCGATTACCTTGCAGTCTATACCCATGACGAGCCGATCGAGCGCTTCGCCAAGGGCGTGCCGCTCAACCACATCGGGCTGGTAGTCGATGATCTTGCGGCTGCTGAAAAAGTGGTCATCGCCGCAGGCCTCGAGCCGTTCAATCAGATGGACTACGAGCCGGGCCGGCGGTTCTACTTCTTCGACTGGGACGGGATCGAGTTCGAGGTGATAAGTTACAGCTAGCGTTTCCGGGCACAACCGTTCAGAATTTTTCCCGCCAGCGTAAATGCAGCGCGATAGGCATATACCGTGTCGGACATCCCGTCGCTGCACTCCCCGTCCGAAATGCTTAAGCTGGCCGCCGCGCCCTTGAGCATCCCGGTGTAGGTGATGCCACCGGTGCCGACGCTTCGCTGGGCAGCAAAAATTGCGCCGGGAATGTCTTCCGGGGTCGAATAGCGCAATCGGCCAGTGGACACTTCAACCGACCAGAAGGGTTCCGTACCCAGCGCCAAGTATTGTTCGCCGACCGGGCCAGCCGCTGTTTGCTGCGGGGTGGCGGTCACCTGCGGAGTCGCTGTTTCCTGAGATGCCGGGTCCATTTTTACATCCTGCTGACAGCCAGCCAAGGCGGCACTGCCAGCAAAGACCAACATCAGTCGCATAGTCATTCTCCTGCAGTTATATTCAATGCTCATGCATTGCCCACCACCCAGCAGGCCAGAGCCATCAGTAGCCCGGCAAAGCGGTTGGCGCGGAACCGGGCGAGCGGGTTGACGGGATCGTTCTCATCCAGCGTCAGCACCTGCCAGCCCAGATGCAGCGCCACCGGAAGCAGTGCTACCAGCGCCAGCCAATCGGGCCTGAGTTGCCAGAATGCAACGCCCCAGAAGGCCAGCGCCATGCCATAAAAGCCTGCAACTCCGCCTTGAACCTGCGCTCCGAGCCTGAGCGCACTGGAACGGATCCCGACCAGCGCATCATCCTCGCGGTCTTGCAACGCATAGATCGTATCATAACCGATCACCCAGCAAATACTCCCGGCGTAAAGCGCGGCCAGCACTTCCAGATGATCGCTGCGCAAGGCCATCCAGCCGACCAGCGCGCCCCAGCTGAACACCAATCCCAGCCACGCCTGCGGCCACCAGGTGATCCGTTTCATGAACGGATAGGCCGCAACCAGTGCCAGGCTGGCCAGTGCCACGATCTGTGCCTCCCAGCGCAATTGCAACAGTACAGCAAGGCCAATCAAGCTTAGCAGAACCAACCAAAGCCACGCCGCCAGCTTGCTCACAGCCCCGCTTGCCAGTGGCCGCGCAGCTGTTCGTGCTACCTGCCGGTCAAGATCAGCATCAACAATGTCATTATAAACGCAGCCCGCCCCGCGCATCGCAATCGCCCCCAGCAGCAACCAGCCGAGCAGATCCCAGCGCCCGCCCCATATTGTTGGCAGTCCGCCCGCCAGCAACAGGCCCCATGCGCAAGGCCAGTATAGCAGCCACCAGCCGATCGGCCGGTCAAACCGGGCCAGCAGCGCGTAATTGCGCAGAGGTGCGGGCAGCGCGGAGATAAGGCTGCGATGCTGGGTGTCGGGGATGATGTCGGTGGTCATGGCCCTCCATATCGCCCCTTCCCCTGCTCGTCATCCTGAACTCGTTTCAGGACCCATCGCGCCGATAATTCGGCCCCAAGAATGATGCAAAACCTTAAACCAAAGCGACCTTAAGGTGGATTCGGCTCCACGCCGGAGAAAGCCGAATCCGATGAGAAATGGGTCCTGAAACGAGTTCAGGATGACGAAACGGATAGGTTGGGTTAAGTCACTCATCATGCCCGCTACCCCCGCCTGGCCGCCCAAAAGTGCGCCCCGCCTGTTTGTCACCGCTGCTCTAACGGCGGATGTGGTAGTTTCTGTTGAGGGACCGCAGGCACATTATCTGGCCAAGGTGATGCGCGTATCGCCGGGGGACATCGTGATCCTGTGCGATAATCTAATCGGCGAATGGGCGGCGCGAGTAATTTCAGCGGGCAAGCGCGATGTGCTGCTAATGCCCGAAACTCTATTGCGCCCCCGCGAGGAAGTGCCGGACTTCACCTTGTGCGTAGCGCTTATCAAGAAACCCAATTTCGATCTGATCCTCGAAAAGGCGACCGAGCTGGGGGTGCGGCGGATCGAGCCGGTGATCACGCGGCGCTGCGTGGCTGACAAGCTCAATCCGTTGCGTGCCGCCGCCATTGTCACCGAAGCGGCCGAGCAATGCGCCCGCACGGCGCTGCCGGAACTGGCCGAGTCCGCAAAACTGGACGCCTTGTTACGCGATTGGCCCTCATCCCGAGTGCTGTTCTTCGCCGACGAGAACGGCGGCGAACCAGCCGTCGCCGCCTTTGCTGCAAACCCCGGACCCGCAGCAATATTGATCGGCCCCGAAGGCGGCTTCGACGAGGCCGAGCGCGCCGCTGTCCGCAATCACCCGCAGGCGCGTCCCATCAGCCTTGGCCCGCGAATCCTGCGCGCTGAAACTGCGGCAATCGCCGCGACAGCCTTGTGGATGGCAGTTTCCGGTGACTGGAAAAATTTGACTGGTGCAGAGGCACACAAAACATTACCCCGCAAAAAATGAGCACCAAACAAGTTTCGATTAGCAACGAACCGTTGATCGAGAGCCGCGATCAATTGATTGCCCCGATGGCCAAGGGCGAAAAGCCGCGCGAGCGCTGGCGGATCGGCACCGAGCACGAAAAGCTGGTCTATTGCACCGGCGATCACCACGCCCCCTCCTATGACGAGCCCGGCGGCATCCGCGACATGCTGATGGCGATGACTGAATACGGCTGGGAGCCGGTGCTTGAAGGCGGTAACGCAATCGCCATGTCGGGCGAGGACGGCGCGATCAGTCTGGAGCCCGCAGGACAGCTGGAACTTTCAGGCGCGCCGCTGGTCAATCTGCATCAGACCTGCGCTGAAACCGGACGGCATCTGGATCAGGTAAAAGCCATCGGCGCCAAGACTGGCAAAGGTTTCCTCGGGCTTGGTATGTGGCCCGACAAGCGCCGGGATGAGCTGCCGGTGATGCCCAAGGGCCGCTATGCGATCATGCTGCGCCACATGCCCCGCGTTGGCACCATGGGCCTCGACATGATGCTGCGGACTTGCACCATCCAGGTCAATCTCGACTATTCATCCGAGGCGGACATGGCCAAGAAGTTCCGCACTTCGCTGGCATTGCAGCCGCTGGCCACCGCGCTGTTTGCCAATTCGCCGTTCACCGAAGGCAAGCCCAATGGCTTTCTTTCATACCGCAGCCACATCTGGTCAGACACTGATCCGGCCCGCACCGGGATGCTGCCGTTCGTGTTCGAAGATGGCTTTGGCTATGAACGCTATGCCGAATACATGCTCGATGTGCCGTTGTATTTTGTCTACCGCGACGGAAAATATATCGATGCGGCAGGCCAGAGTTTCCGGGACTTCATGGCCGGCAAGCTGCCCGCACTGCCCGGCGAACTGCCGCGCGAGAGCGACTGGATCGACCACCTTTCGACCGCCTTCCCCGAAGTGCGGCTCAAGAGTTTCCTCGAAATGCGCGGTGCCGATGGCGGTCCGTGGAACAAGATCTGTGCGCTGCCGGCGCTGTGGGTCGGGCTGCTCTATGATCAAACCGCGCTTGATGCGGCCTGGGACCTGGTCAAGGATTGGGACATGGATGGGCGCGAGGCCTTGCGGGCCTCAGTGCCAAAGCTCGGCCTCGATGCCCCGCTGCCCGGCGGGGGAGCCTTGCGCGATATAGCCGCCGAAGTGCTGGCAATCAGCCGCGCCGGCCTTGCCGCGCGCGCGCAACTGAACAGCGCGGGCGATAATGAAACCGGCTTTCTGAACCCGCTGGACGAGATCGTCAGCAGCGGCAAGGTTCCGGCCCAGCGCCTGCTCGACAAGTTCCACGGGGAATGGGGCGGCGATATGACCCGCGTTTATGAGGAAAGTTTTTGATGAGCGTTGCTGTTATCGGTCAGTTCCGGATGCCTGCTGCCAATATGGAGCAGGCGCGCCCGCTGATGCGCAAGGTGATGGAAGCAACCCGCGCGGAGGACGGCTGCGTGGAATACAACTATGCCGAAGATGTGCTCGATCCGGGCCTTATCCGGGTCAGCGAAGTTTGGGATAGCCGGGCGCAACTGGCCGCGCATATGGCGACAGATCACATGCGGATTTGGAACGAGGAGCGCACAGCGCTGGGCCTATCGGGGCGGGTAATCACGGTTTATGAGGTGAGCGGTTCGAGCACGCTATAATCGCGTCGTCCCCATTCTGTTGCCAAGCATCCGCTTTCCAAGCCGACCGAAGCTGCGCGTAATCAGCGCATTCTGCTCCATCCACTCATAATATTCGCGGTATTTGGGATCTTCGGACAGAAGATGCTTCTCCTCCGTCTTGGCGCGCCAGTAATAGATCGCGCTAACGCAGCCGAGGAAGAATGTGTTTCGCACTGCATCCACCACCGAGCCATTGGTGACCAGAAACGGCATGCTCGCCAGCCACCAGAAGGCATTTTTGGACAGATAGGCCGGATGGCGGGTAAACCTGTACGGCCCGCCAGTCAGCACGCCGCGATAGGTCAGGTTGGAAAAGCGGATGCCGAAAGCAAAGGTTGCCCAGGCATAGAAAGCCGAAAGGCCGACCAGCAGCGTCCCCCAGATCCACAGGACAGTGGCTTGTCCGGCCAGCCAATAGGACCAGCTTTCTGTCGCTGTGCCATAATACAGTGGCTGGCCGTAGGACATCAGCTGGAACGGCGGATAGCAGGCCAGCGCCGCGACCCAGCCTGCCAGATAGGGGTTGGCTGAGCGGATCTGCGAGGCCAGCGGCCGCATCGTCAGCACATAGCCAACCGTGCCGATCTGCGCATCGATCACGAACATCAGCTCCATCAGCCGATTGGTCAGCAGCGCCGGGTTGGCCGCAATCGCGGCAAAATCAGTTTCAACGACGCCGCGAAAACCGCCCGGCAGGATTGAAAACATGAAGGCCGTGAAGAAGCCCTTGACCGCCCATGCCCGCAAATGGTGTTTCACGGCGGCGCCATCAAACGCCTCGCGCCCGATCAGCATAGCGCCGAAATTCCACGCTCCGTCGCGCGGGTTCTTCAGCACCCGGTCAAGCCACAATACATAGGGGATCGACAGCACGAACAACGGGACAGCGACCGCGCCCAGCACGTCCATCGCAAACAAATAATTGTCCTGCCAATACCACCGCGCCACGCAGTATAAGAAACCGATGATTGCCCAGGTTGCCCAAAGGCCCGCCAGCTTGGTGATCGAGATGTCGACGATCTCGCTGGTTTTTCTGGGGTTGTCCCAATCTATCCCGGTGGCCGGATCGCGGTGGACTTTGTCGATGAAGATCGACCACATGACCATCGGCAGGCCCGCAAACACCAGCCCGGCCAAAGCTGCATATGGCCCTGCCAATGGCGCCCGCGGCCCCGGCAGCGCAAGCATATCAGCCAGTCCGCCCCAATTGCGGCAGATCAGGATCCAGCCAAACAGCCCTAGCAATCCGATCAGGCCAACGCCTGCGGACACATCACTGACTGGCCGGGAAATGGCCGAATGCGGCTTCGCTTTCATCCATCCCGCCCTAGCATCAAAGGGTTAAAGGCCGGGAAATCATAACGCAGATCAGCGGAAGCTACTGATTTTTCCGCCATCATCGAGGATATAGAGCGTCCCGTTTGCCACAACCGGGGCAAGCGTGACCGGGTCCGACAATTCAGTCAACGTCGCAACCGATCCATCGGCTACAGCCGCCGAATAAACCCCGCCGCGCGAATTGGCAAACCACAGCCTGTCACCTGCCAGCACCGGGCCAGTCCAATAGATCGGATTTTTGCGCTTCTTTTCATTCTTGAAGCGCGCCAGCTGCGTCATCCAGCGGACCTTGCCCGTGGTGCGCGCGATGCACAGCAGCTTGGCGTCATCGGTCAGGGTGAAGACCCAGTCGCCAGCAATGGCCGGGGTCGAGATTCCTGCAAGGTTCAGCTCCCAGATGCGCTGGCCCGAGACCAGCTCATAGGCTGCCATGCGGCCGCCCTGGCCCAGCGCATAGACCCGGCCGCGATCGATGATCGGATCGGCATCAATATCGGTGAGCACGCCTACGGTGGTGGCAAGTGATGTCCGCGCCAAGGCATCGGCCCACAGCTGGCGGCCGTTCTCATAACGATAGGCGATCAGCTCGCCAGTGCTGAAGCCCGCCAGAACGGTGCCTTGCCCTGCTGCCGGAGCGCCAACGCCGAACACACCGGTTTGCCCGGTGGAGGCTGACTGGTTCCAGGCGCTGGTGCCGTCTTCTGCGTTAAGCGCATGGATCTGATTGTCCTGAGTCATCACGAAAACCAGCCCGAACGATATCGTCGGCGAGCCGCGCAGTGGCCCGGCAGGCTTAACCTTCCACAGCTGCTTGCCGCTGGTCGCATCAAGCGCGGCCACTTCGCCCACTCCGGTCGTCACATAAACGCGGCCGGCATCAAAGCTGGCACCGCCGCCGAATACCGAACTGGCCCCATCGCCTGAGATCTTGAAGCTTTGCGTCCAGCGCGGCGCGCCGCTGGCGGCATCATAGGCGTGGACCATGCCATCGGTGTCCATTGCGAACAGCTGGCCTCCACCGATCACAGGTGCCGCAGCCAGACGCTGCTTGCTGCTGGAGCCGGCAATGCTGGCGCTCCAGCCCCGGCTGGGTGAGCTGGCAAGGGCAAGGTGGCCATAGCTCTTGCTGGCAGTGCCGCCCGCCTGCGGCCATTCGGCATTGGCGGCGGCAGGAGGCAGTATCACTGCGACAGTGCTCAGCGCCGGATCAACCTTTGCGCCTGATTCGATCCGGCTGAGGATCGGGATACGATTGCCGACCGTCGGCGTGGTTGGCTTGCCCTTGCCCCCAAGAATACCGCAGCCCGAAAGCCCCAGCGCGAGAACCAGCGCCAGTGGAACGGCAAAGCGGCGAGTGAGAGAGGTCGATTGCATCGGTTTTCCTTGCATAAATTCGCTCAGGGCTTGACCAGCGCGGCGGAGCCAGCGGCCTTGTTTACATCGTCGACGGTATCGACACCAAGCTGGCCTGCCAGCTGGCGCGCGCGTGAGCGCAGTGTTTCGGGGGCGCCCTTGTCCTTGGCGATGGCAGCAAACAACGGCCCTGCCAGTTCAGGCTTGCCCTGCTTCATATATGCCATTGCCAGCATTTCCCCGGCACTGCCGAACCATGGATTACCCGGTATGGCCAATGGCTTTAGCCGGTCAACCACCTGCTGCGGGGCCATGCTGTCAAACCGGGCGGCAACTTCGCGCAATGTTGCCAGATCGCGAAATGGCTGGGGTGCGCCGGTATCGGCGGCAATCGCGGCAAAGGCCTTGGCTGCCTCAGCCGCCTTGCCTTGCTTCTGAGCGATGCCGGCGCGCATCATGGCAGCAGCAGCTTTGCTGCCGCCAGTGCCTTCACTGGCCAGCGGCGCAAGCTCTGCCGAAGCGGCATCGGCAGCACCTGCGTCCAGCCGGTCGATCGCGATCATAAACCGCTCGCCCCGCTCAGCGGCCGCCTGTTTGGTGCTGCTATCCCAGTATAGATATCCCGCCAGCCCAAGCAATCCCGCCACCGCCGCAACGCCGATACCCACGCCGTAGCGCTTGGCCAGCCCCAGCGCCTGATCCTTGCGCAAAGCCTCGTCCACCTCGCGCAGGAAGACATCCTGATCGGCAGCTTTCTGTTCTTGTTTATCTTCGGGAGATTTGGGTCGCAGGGCCAATGCAGCAGGCTTTCGCTTTTATAGGGTCAGTCTTGCGCGCTGTTTAGCGGATGGGCGGGCCTTTTCAACGATTGTTATCTGCCCGGTCCCGCGTGAAGCTGATGTGAACACTTTACTCAAGGAAAAGAGCTCCGCCGCATGGCCCGGGCATAGATCGCGCGATAGGATAAGACCATCCGCGCCTCGTCAAATTCTTCGCGCGCGATCTTGCGGTTAGCCTCACCGATCAGGGTCCGCTCCTTCGGGTTGGCGGCCAGCACGCACAGCGCATCAGCCAGCCCCGCCTCATCGCCAGAAGCGGCCAGATAAGGGCGATTTTCCTCGGCGACCATCATCTCGACATCGCCGACCCTTGGCGACACCACGGCCAGCCCCGAAGCCATCGCCTCGACCACGGAAATAGGGAACTGCTCACTGTCAGACGAAAGCGCGAACAGATCAAACAGTCCCAGCACTTTGGCCGGATCGGTGGCGAAACCGGGCAGATGGACGCGGTGACCAATGCTCAGCCGATTGGCCTCGGCGCGGATCGCCTCGCGCTCTGGCCCCTCGCCCAGAATCACCAGATGCCAATGCTGGGGCATCGCGGCAAAGGCACGGACCAGCCGAGGCAAGTTCTTGACTGCACGAAGCCCCGCCAAAGTTCCCAGCCACATCTCGCCCGGATGCTTGATTACGCGCGGCAAGGCATCGCGCTTGGCCTTTTTCCCATAGGCTGCGCTTGGAATACCGTTGATAATCCGGTTAACTTTGCCTGGCGGCTGGTGCCACACATTGATGGCAATGTCCTCCAGCCGTTCAGACGGAACGACCAGCGCTTGCGTCCGGCCCAACGCTATCCGGCGATACCAGTTACGCATCGGTTTAAGCCTGACCGCCTCATCCTGATTAAATCCATCTTCGTGATGCACCAGAGGCGGCAAGCGGAAAACTTTCGAGAACGCCGTATGGGCCATCACAGCGTCCATTGCCCCCCAATTATAGGTCAGCACAAGATCATGGCCCAGCATCGCTCTGGCGATCCGCTGGAGCCGGCCCGGCGTTGGCCGTCCTGTCAGCGAAGGAAAGTCGTTCGGGAAACTGACCGGGATTGCCGGGTTGATCGCCCGAGCCGCGCCCAGCGCCTCAGATTCGGCAGAGACGATCGTGTGCTCAAAATCCGGCCCGAAAGCATTCATCAGCTTGGCGGCGCGCAATTCTTTGCCGCCAGCCTGAAAACTGGAGTGGAGGTGCAGGATCTTGAGCTTTTGACTGGTCATTTTACCCGGGCGAGGAGCCGTTCAATCGCCGCGACAGATTCAAGCTCATCCAGTGTCGGGGCATGGCCCACCCCAGGCACCGTCACCGCTTCGGCATCGGGCAAATGCTTCGCCATCCGCTGGTGGGTTTCAACGGATAAGATATCCGATTTTTCCCCCCGCAGCAGCAGCACGGGCCGTCCTGCCAGCGCATCGAGCGCAGGCCACAGATCGGCCCCGGTCGCGCCTTCCGGGCGGGAAAAGGGTTCGGCAATTTTCATGTCGTAATCAAAGTGAATTCGCCCGTTGCCGCCAAGAGCCATGCCGCGCTTGGCCATCGCCAGCCAGTCTGAAATCTGAAAATCGGGGAAGTCAGCGGCCCGCGTTTCTTCCAATGCGCGCGCCGCATGCATCCAGGTTGGGAAACTGCGCCCTTGCCCTACATAATCGCGAATCCGCGCCAGTCCGGCAGCTTCTACTGCCGGGCCGATATCGTTGAGCACTGCCGCTGCGATCCGTTCGGGCCCATTCATGGCCAAAATCATCGTCAGCAGCCCGCCAAGTGAGGTGCCGATAGCGACAAATCGGCTGATCCCGGCCTGCGCAAACAGCTCCACCAGATCTTCGGCATATTGCTTGGGGGCATAGCTGGCCGAATCCTTGGCGTAAGCGCTTTCACCGCGTCCGCGCATATCTGGGCATATTACCCGCCATTCACCTGCCAAATGCTCAGCAAGGCGTTCAAAATCGCGGGCGTTGCGGGTTAGGCCCGGCAGGCACAGGATTGGCGGACGATCATCGCGGCCTTGCCCTGCGATAGCGGCATAATCGCGGTAATGGAGCTGAAGCCCATCCCGGCTCGACCAGAAGCAATCGGCGTATTCACTCATTGCGTTTGGCTTAAGCCTCCAACCCAAAAAATCGCGTATCCGTCATGGCACTTGCTGTTTTGGCAAGCGCGCTTCACTATCGCCTGATGCGCGCCGAACCGCAAGCCACTGACTATCATCCCGATGTTCCCATCACTGCGCTGGCCAGCTGGCTGGGTGATCCGGTGGTCGCCCAACCATTCCCACGCCACCTATTGCGGTTCCGCAATCATCGCTGGGCGCCAGCAGTGGGGCTAGACGGGCTGAGCGACGCCCAGTGGATCGATCATTTCGGGCGGTTTATCCCGCTGGAAGGCAATTTGCCCCAG
>JANMNP010000086.1:0-37728 GCA_031374105.1 Novosphingobium sp. | reverse complement strand
TCGGACGGTCGCCGTCATACCAATCGATACGAACGCCTCCGGTAAGTTTAAGGGCGTCGCTGGCCAGCCATTCATCCTGGACATAGGCAGAATAGATCGAGCGGCTGAACTTTGCCGCAGCGCTCTCAATATTTCCGGTGGCGGTGGCGTTGATGTCCGCCCCATAGGTCGTCCCGGCAATCACAGCAGAAGCGGTGGTGGTGTTGGTGCCGGTGCCGCTGTTGGGCGTGCCTGCAATAAGCGCGTTGATATCACGGAAATAAAGCGTCCCGGTACCGTTCTGGACGAACAGATTGTCAAGCTTTGCGCGGTTCATCTCCGCGCCGAATGTCAAGGTGTGGGCACCTTGCGTCAGGATACCTCTGGCGCGGAACTGATCAACCGTGACGAAAAGCCGATTGGCCGAGCGCGAGAAGCCTGGCCCAGCGACGAACAGCCCCTGCGATGTGCCATTCTGGGTGCCCACGACAATCCGGGTAATCGGGTTGGGATCTTGCGCTTCGCCGCCGCCGACCGGACTTTGCACGTCCTGAATTTCAGAGCGCGAATACCCGATTTCGGTCGAGAAATTATCCGACCAGTTGGAGAACAACCGACCTGAATAATAATTCGACTTGGAACCAGACGCAATAAAGCTGTTGTAGCCGGTAACCGTGGTCAGATTGGTTGGCGAAAAATCATCGCCGCTGATTTTGGCTTCATCGACATGCTGATAGGTCGCCTCGACCCGATGATCGTCGGTGAGATAGGCATCGGCGCGCAGGAAATAGCGATCGCTCTTGAACGGAAGTATCCTTGCGATGCCGCCAGTATCGATCCCGTATTTCGACTTAAGAACATCGGAGATTGCGGTGAACTGTGCCTCGGTGATGTAGGCGCGCTCATTGACAAAGCCTGCGCCCGCCGGGCCTGCTTCTTGCGAATCTTTAACATCGACGTGTTCATAGGCTCCAAACAGGAACAACCGGTCACGAATGATCGGTCCGCCGAGAGTAGCCCCATAGCGCAGATCGCGATCAACCCCGCTGGCCGGGATTCCCGCGACACTGGTCCCGGTCAGATCAGCATTTGAAAAGGTTGCGAAAGCGCTGCCATGAAAATCGTTGGACCCGGACTTTGTCACCGCGCTGATCGCGCAACCCGTGAACGAGCCATAGGTGACACTGACAGGCGCAAATTCAACCGAGGTCTCACGGATCGCATCATAGGGGATCGGAGTCCCGGTCCGGCTGGAAAACGGTGTATCGGTCAGGCCGTATACGTCACCCTGGCTGATCCCATCGACGGTGAAGGCATTTGCTCGGTCGTTTCCGCCAAGGCACGACACACGATCCGATTCCTGGTTGCGATCAAGGCTAACGCGCGGATCAATCCGGATGACATCGCGGATGTCACGTTCGAATGTTGGCGTAGTCTCAAGGATAGCTGCGCTGAACGACTGGCCCGGACCTGCAGTAATCGTTGTCAGCCGCGCGCGCGCGCCGGTAACAACAATCTCACCAACGCCGCTGTCGAGGGTAAAGGTAACCGATGAGTTGCCCTGAAGATTAAGCACGATATCCTGAACCTGCTGGCCCTCAAATCCCGCCGCTGTAACCGCAACAGAGTAGGGGCCGCCAGTTATCAGCCCGTCAGCGCGGAACAGGCCGCCGCCATCGGTGCTCAGTGTCCGGACAGCGCCTGTGCGCGTGTCGGTGACCGTTACAATCGCCCCCCTGATCGGCACGCCGTCGCTTCCAACAACCAAACCCTGCACACCCGATGTGATTTGCTGCGCATAGACAGGCGCGGCGATACCACATGCGAGGGACACGCTGGCCGCACTGGCGGCGAGGAAATACTTGAGTTGCATCTTGTCAGACCCCGTTGAAATCCAGCAGTTTCAAGCCGGACATTTCTGGAAATAGCTAATCCTTGCGCGCGGCGAATCGCCAGTGAAAACGCGCTATGGCCGCACTCATACAGAGCGCGAGACGGTTGCTAAATACCAAGTATGACGGTGGGAAGTCAGTCGTGGACAGGCGAGGGCGAGCCGCTTGGAGTGAAGTAAATTTGTTTCTGTAGAATGGATTATCCAGCAACTTTCGTGCGGCGATGGGTCAATATTGCCTCGTTTTGCCTCTATCCCAAGCCCACAACCGAGTCGAATGCTGCTGCACTGCGGTATTTGTGCAACGATTTGCGGAATGGAGGCATAGGGTCAGCCGAGATAGAGAGCCTCTGCACTTATGCCCAGCCCGCCCGATCCGATCTCAATCCGTTCGATCACAACACTGCCGCGCGTCAAATTGCGATAGTGCAGCGCGATGGCACCGGCCCCGACATAGACATCGATAAGCGCGAACCGAAGCGCGGGCCTCACGGCCAAGCCCGCAGTCCAATAGGGGCGGATCGCGTCCTTGCCCACCAGTTGGCCATTCGCGCTGAACCCGCGTTCCGCTATCAACGGCGAGCGCATCTCAAAATCATCGGCATAATGCGCAAATATCTGCTCCAGATCGCCGCTGTTCCAAGCATCGACCCATTGCTGAGCAAAAGTCTGGGCAAATTGCCGATCGGGTTTCAGGCCGCTTCCTCAGTCTTATCGCCCTTGAGCACCTGGATCGGCTGCTTCTTGCCCTCAACCACATCACGGTCCACCACCACTTCGGCAAGGCCTTCGGTGGTCGGCAGATCGAACATCGTATCGAGCAGGATGCTCTCAACAATCGAGCGCAGTCCCCGCGCGCCAGTTTTGCGTTCGATCGCCTTTTCGGCAATCGTTACCAGCGCATCGGCAGTGAAGGTCAGCAGCACATCTTCCAGATCGAACAGCTTGGCATATTGCTTGACTAGCGCATTCTTCGGCTCGCTGAGGATTTTGACCAGCGCCTCGATATCAAGGTCTTCCAGCGTCGCGATCACCGGCAGGCGCCCGACGAATTCGGGGATCAGGCCGAATTTGAGGAGATCTTCCGGCTCTGCCTTTTGCAGCAATTCACCCACCCGGCGCTTGTCCGGATCGGCAACATGCGCGCCAAACCCGATGGATCGCTTTTGCAGCCGGTCAGCGATGATCTTTTCAAGGCCAGAGAACGCCCCGCCACAGATGAACAGGATGTTGGTGGTATCGACCTGGAGGAATTCCTGCTGCGGATGCTTGCGCCCGCCCTGCGGCGGCACACTGGCAGTAGTGCCCTCCATCAGCTTGAGCAGCGCCTGCTGAACCCCCTCGCCCGACACGTCGCGGGTAATCGAAGGATTTTCCGCCTTGCGGCTGATCTTGTCGATCTCGTCGATATAGACGATCCCGTGCTGGGCCTTTTCGACATTGTAATCGCTGGCCTGAAGCAGCTTCAGGATGATGTTTTCAACATCCTCACCCACATAACCGGCCTCGGTCAAAGTAGTCGCATCGGCCATGGTGAAAGGCACATCGAAGGTTTTGGCCAGCGTCTGCGCCAGCAGCGTCTTGCCGCAGCCGGTCGGGCCGACCAGCAGGATATTCGACTTTGACAGCTCAACCTCGCCGCCCTTGCCGCTGTGCTTGAGCCGCTTGTAGTGGTTATGCACCGCAACCGAGAGCACGCGCTTGGCGCGGTCCTGGCCGATCACATAATCGTTGAGCGTGGCGAAAATATCGCGCGGCGTGGGAACGCCGCCGTCTTTCTTGCCAGCGATCCCCGCCTTGGTTTCCTCGCGGATAATATCATTGCACAGCTCAACGCATTCATCGCAGATGAACACGGTGGGGCCAGCAATAAGCTTGCGCACCTCATGCTGCGATTTACCGCAGAAGCTGCAGTAGAGAGTGCTTTTCGCGTCTGAGCCAGTCAGTTTCGTCATGCTTTATCCTGTAGTCCCTGAAAGGACAGACTCGCCGAATCTTTTCCAGCAAGCTTCTAAATCAATTCTGCCCCTAACATGGGGATGCTTGCAAGGGGCTGAAGCACCAAGGTTCATTAATCCTTAGCGGCCTCAATCCTTCTTCGCGTCTTTCTCTGCCTTTTCGGCATCGGGGCGGGTCTCGAAAACCTTGTCCACCAGGCCAAACTTCATGGCTTCATTCGCTTCGAGGAAAGTATCGCGGTCCATCGCCTTTTCGACCTCTTCGAGCGACCTGCCGGTGTATTTCACGTAGAGATCGTTCATCCGCGCCTTGATCCGCAGAATTTCGCGCGCCTGAATTTCGATATCCGAAGCCATGCCGCGAGCCCCGCCCGAGGGCTGGTGGATCATGATCCGCGCCTGCGGCAGCGCAATCCGCATCCCCGGCTCACCGGCGGCGAGCAGGAAGCTGCCCATCGAAGCGGCTTGGCCGATGCAGACCGTCGACACTTTGGGGCGGATATATTGCATGGTATCATGGATCGCCATGCCCGCCGTCACCACACCGCCGGGCGAGTTGATGTACATCGAAATATCTTTCGACGGGTTTTCCGATTCAAGGAACAACAGCTGCGCCACGATCACCGAGGCCATGTTGTCCTCAACCTCGCCGGTCACGAACACGATCCTCTCGCGCAGCAGGCGGCTGAAAATGTCAAAGCTTCGCTCGCCCCGGCTGGTCTGCTCGACCACCATCGGGATCAAAGCCCCGGTAATGGGATCCTGCGAAAACTTACCTTGGGCGGAATTGTGGCCGAACAGATCGATCATGGGAATCCTCTTTGTTTGCAGCCGCTATGTCGCGTGTGGCGCCGCGTTGTTCAAGGGCATTAACCCATTGTCGGGTGAGAATGGCTTGCACAGATTGCGCAATCGCCCCAGCATCATGCTTAACAAGGGGGCTCGCGATGAAATATCTGCTGTTACCGCTGATTTGCCTGACCGGGGCCTGCGCGGCGATTCCCAAAACCGATCTCGCCTCCACCACCGGGCAGACGGCGGATTATCTCCAGCGAATTGATGCAATTGACGATCACGGGCCGCAGTTGAATGCAGTCATCGCGGTCAATCCCGCCGCGCTGCGGCTGGCGCAAGCGGCTTCGGCCATGACCGGACCGCTGGCGGGCAAGGCGGTGCTGGTCAAGGACAACATAGAAACCGCAGATGCGATGGCGACTACGGCGGGCAGCCTTGCGCTGAAAGACAATATCACCGGTCGCGATGCCCCGCTGGTTGCACGGATACGCTCAGCAGGTGTGGTGATTCTGGGCAAGACCAACCTTTCCGAATGGGCCAATATCCGCTCAAGCCGATCGTCCAGTGGGTGGAGCGCGGTGGGCGGGCAGACCAAAAACCCCCATGCGCTCGATCGCAGCCCGTGCGGCTCGTCATCGGGCAGCGGCGCGGCGGTCGCGGCAGGATTGGCCTGGGCCGCCATCGGCACCGAAACTGACGGTTCGATTACCTGCCCGGCCAGTGTCAACGGGATTGTCGGCTTCAAGCCAACGGTTGGCCTGGTCAGCCGCACCCATATTGTGCCAATCAGCCATAGCCAGGACACGCCCGGCCCGATGACGACCAGCGTAAACGACGCGGCTTTGCTGCTCACCGCGATGGCCGGCAGTGATCCTGCCGACAAGGCAACGGCGCGAGCCGACCTGCATGCGACTGATTTTGCCGCAGGGCTTGATACTGCGACACTCAGGGGCGTCCGGATCGGTGTACTGCGCAAGCAAGCAGGCCAGCATGAACGTTTGACCCTGGTGTTCGAAACTGCGTTGGCCGACCTCAGGGCTTCTGGGGCTGAATTGGTTGAGATCAATCAGGATTTCGACGATGCCATGTTCGATGATGAAGGCACTGTGCTCTATTACGAGCTGCGCGAAAATCTGGGTGCCTATCTGCGCAGCCTGCCCGGAAATCCGCCAATCCGAAGCCTGGCCGATGCAATTGCCTTCAACAAGGCTCACCCGGAAGAGCTACGCTGGTTTGGGCAGGAAACCTTTGAAAAGGCAGAAGCGACGACTGATCGTGCGGTCTATGAAAAGGCCCGCGCCAACTCATTGCGGATGGCGGGCAAGGACGGGATCGACCGCTTGCTGGCTGTGCATAAGGTTACGCTGCTGATCGCGCCCACTGAGCGGCCGGCCTGGCCGATTGATCTGGTGACCGGTGATCATTATACTCCTGTGGGCGCAGGCAGTCTTGCTGCTATTGCGGGCTATCCGCACCTTACCGTGCCGATGGGCGCGGTAGACGGCCTTCCCGTGGGGCTCAGCTTCATGGCCGCAGCCTGGGACGACAAGCACGTATTGGAAGCCGGCGCGGCCTATGAACGGGCACGGAGTGCGGCAGTGCCGAAGCCCAGCTTGAAGCGATGGGGCGAATAGAGCCGCTTGAGGCCCCCAGAAGTTGTAACTGAAATGGAGAATTGGCAATGACAACGGAAACACGAACGGGCGGATGCCTATGCGGTGCTGTGCGCTATTCGGTCGCTTGGCCGCCGATGATGGTCGGAACTTGCCAATGCGGCCATTGTCAGAAATCGTCAGGCTCTGCTCTCACCGTAATCGCCATGGTCGGCAGTGACACTCTGGAAGTGAAGGGCGAGCTTTCGACCTATGAAGATACCGGCGATAGCGGAAACCCGCTGTTCCGGCGTTTCTGCGGCAAATGCGGATCGCCTGTCGTGTCCGATCTAAGCGGGGAGATGGCTGGCAGCGTCCGGATCATCAGGATTGGTTCTCTTGATGATACCTCGGGCGTAGAACCCGCCGTGCATTACTGGACCAGCAGCGGACAGGACTGGGTAGTGCTGCCCGAAGCGGGCCAGAGGTTCGAACGCCAATAGGACGGGAAATTGTCCGTTTGCGGCATGATAAAACCAAAACGGCCCGGCGCATCGCTGCACCGGGCCGTTTTGTCTGTTGCTACTCGCCTGGGCGGGTTGTGCTGCCGAATTACTTCTTTGGCGCCGTCTTCTTGGCCGGAGCCTTCTTCGCCGGAGCAGCCTCAGCCTTGGGCGCGGCTTCCTTCTTCGGAGCAGCGGCCTTCTTGGCGGGCTTTGCTTCGGCGGGTGCAGCCTCTGCCTTTTTCACAGCTGCCTTTTTAGCAGGCTTTGCCGCCGGGGCCGTAGCTGTATCTTCCGCCTCGATCGCCGCTTGCAGCTCGTCCTTGGTCACGGTGCGTTCGGTTACTTCGGCCTTATCGAACAGGAAATCGACAACCTTGTCTTCATACAGAGGCGCGCGCAGCTGGGCGGCGGCGAGCGGTTCGTTCTGGATGTATTCCATGAACCGCTGGCGGTCTTCCTGGCGGTACTGCTGGGCGGCCTGCTGCATAAGCATGCCCATTTCCTGACCGCTGACCTCGACGCCATTGGCCTGGCCAATTTCCGAGAGCAACAGACCCAGACGCACCCGGCGCACCGCTATGGCGCGGTAATCATCCTTTTCAGCCTCAATCTCGGCCAGAGCGGCGGCGGGATCTTCTTCCTGATTAACTTCCTGGGTCAGCTGCTGCCAAATCTGCTCAAACTCTGCCTCGACCATCGTCGGCGGCACATCGAAGCTGTGGCCAGCGGCGAGCTGATCAAGCAGCGCACGCTTCATCTGGGTGCGGGTGAGACCAGCGGTTTCCTGCTCCAGCTGGCCGCGCAGCAAGCCCTTCAGCTGATCAAGGCTTTCAAGGCCGAGCGTCTTGGCAAAATCCTCGTCAATCTTGGTTTCGCCAGCAATCTTCACTGCCTTGACGGTAATGTCGAAGGTGGCAATTTTGCCCTTCAGTTCGGCAGCCTGATAATCGGTCGGAAAGGTTACCGTGATGATTTTCTCATCGCCGGCCTTCACGCCGACCAGCTGTTCTTCAAAGCCGGGAATGAAGCGGCCTGCGCCCAGTTCCAGTGCCTGATCTTGCGCCGTGCCGCCCTCAAACGCCACGCCATCTACCTTGCCCATGAAGTCGATCATCAGCTGATCGCCATTCTCGGCCTTCTTGCCCTTCTTGGCATCGACGAAGCTTTTTGAACCAGCCGCCAGCTTGGCAACCTGTTCATCCACTTCACCATCGCTGACCGGAACCACCAGCTTTTCCAGCTTCAGTCCGTCTAGCGAAGGAGCTGCGATTGTCGGCAGCACTTCCAGCGCCACGGCGATCTCGGCATCCTTGCCTTCTTCATAACTATCACCCAGCGAAACCTGCGGCTGCATTGCGGGGCGCAGCTTATGCTTGACCATCAGGCTGTCCATCGCTTCGCGAATCGAAGTGTTGAGCGCTTCTTGATGCAGCGAAGGCCCGTGCATTTTCTTGAGCAGATTGGCAGGAACCTTGCCCGGACGGAAACCGGGCATCCGCACCGTAGGGGCGAGCTTCTTGACCTCACCGTCGATCCTGGCGGCGATATCCGTTGCCGCAATCGTCACCGTATAGGCGCGCTTCAAACCGTCGTTGGTGGTCTCAACAATCTGCATGACAATGAAAGCCTTCTAAATCCTGTGTAGCCGCAGCGAGTGCTGACTGAAACGAAACTGGTGCGGGCGAAGGGACTCGAACCCCCACATCGTAAGATACTGGTACCTAAAACCAGCGCGTCTACCAATTCCGCCACGCCCGCAGCCCGACGAAGCCATAAAAACAGGCGTCATAAAAACAGGGGTGGCCCTTATAAGCACTATCGCAAAAGGGCAAGCGCCGAGGGTTGTATGATCCAAAGGAAACGCCCACCTGTTGTCCATAGCGAAGGACAATTCCGCGATGGCCTCCCAACCAGACCCCAAACCAGACCGAATAAACCCGCAATCTCCGCCCGAAACGCCTGCTCAGCCTGCACCTGCCGAATCGCCTTCTGAGTTTCCCGGCGAGGCTGAGCCAATGGCACCGGACTATGATCAGCCCGGCACCCATCCGGACGAGTTTTAGAGGCTCAGCCCGATCAACGCTGCGATTCGGACAATCATTCCCTGCTCGCTGCGCGCGGGCGGGCTGCCGCGCACCGGAGCCGGGCATTCGAGGCAATAGGCTTGCGCTCCGCGTGCACCCAGCAAACGCTCTACCTCGGTCAGTGCCTGCCCGATCAGTGCGCGCTGCTGGGTAGCAGCCATACCAACCAAGTCCTGTCCCCGGGTCGGAGCAATGTCTTCTTCTTCCCCGGTGAGCGCAGTTAGCAGCGACCCATAGGGGTTGGCATCTTGCCCCATGAACTCTGGATGCCATGCTCCGTCAGCAAGGCCAGCCTGTTTGGCAGCATAGGCCAGCGCATCGTCCAACCCGCCAAATTGATCGACCAGACCGTTCTGCCGTGCGGTGCCGCCATCCCAGACCCGCCCCTGTGCTATCGCGTCAACCTGCTCCGGCGTTTTTCCGCGCGCTTTGGCGACCAGATCGATAAACCGGGCATAGCCTGATTCAATGTTGGCCTGCAGCATCGCATCCACTTCTGGCGTGAAACCAGTAAGCAGGTCGGGCTGGCCGGATAGCGGCGTGGTCCGCACGCCATCGCCATTGACGCCGAAGTCCGCCAATGCCCGCTCAAAACTGGGAATCACCGCGAAAATCCCGATTGAGCCAGTGATGGTGGCTGGTTCAGCAAAAATACGTGCTGCCGGGGTCGAAACCCAATAGCCGCCGCTAGCCGCCAGATTGGCCATCGAAACGGTCACCTTTTTCTTACCGCCAGCCTTGAACCGCTCCAGAGCCGCGCGAATCGCCTCTGACGCCACGACCGAGCCGCCGGGCGAATCGACCCGCAGCACCAGAGCAGGGGCATCATCAGCGGTTGCCTCGTCGATTAATTTTGCAATCCTGTCACCGCCCGCTGTGCCGGGGCCAGCTTTTCCATCAACGATGTCCCCCGCGACGGTTATCACCGGGATCGCATCGCCAGGTGCTTCGGGTGCATTGGCGGCCAGCCATGTCTTGTAACTGGTGTGGGCGAACTTGCCGGGCAGCGTATCGAGTGGATCCTTGCCAACAATTTCAGCCACTCTGCTGCCGAAATCGGTGTTGTTGCCGATCCGGTCCACCAGTCCTGCCGCCTTGGACGCCTCTGCGGCATTGCCCTGAGATGCTTTGAGCCAGCCAACGGGATCGGCGGTGACGCGGGCAATATCCGCCTTAGGCCGGGCCTTGGCGACATCAGCCTTCCACGCATCCCAGATCGAAGCATATAGCGCGCGCCGGGCCGCCTTTGACGGTTCGGACTGTTCATTGCGAAGAAACGGTTCAACAAAATCCTTGTATGTCCCAACCTTATAAACATGCGCAGTAATCTTCAGCTTTTCCAGCAGCTTGCCGAAATAAAGGTTGTTGCCCCCTGGCCCCGTCACGAAAGCCCCGCCCAACGGATCGACCCAGACCTCGCTGGCATGGGCAGCCAGCAGCATGCCATCATCGGCATAGCCCACCGCAAAGGCCAGCACCGGCTTCTTGGCAGCCTTGACCGTATCCAATGCCGCGCCCAGCTCTTGCAGATTGACCAGCCCGCCGCCGGAAAACCGCGACAGATCGAGGACAACGGCCTTGATCCGATCATCCTTGGCGGCAGTGCGAATGGCATGGTCCAGATCGCGGGCGCGGTATTCTTTCATCGGCGTTTGCTGCGACATCAGCACTGCAAGCGGATCGATGGCTGAGGGCTCTTCGACCACCGCACCATCCAGTTTTAGCAGCAGCGCTCCGTCACGCACCTGTCCGGCGCTGGGCCGACCGGTCAGCGAGACGTAAAGCAGGCCAAAGAACAGCAGCATGAACAGCAGCACCATGCCATCCTTGATGCCGACAAGCAGATGCCAGACTTTGCGCGCAAAAATCATATGATTATTCCTGTAGATGCTTGGGGCCTGAGATAGGGAGCGCAGCAGTCAAAGGCCAGCCCTGCTCGACAAATGGCGCTCCCATATCTCCCAACACCCAGAATAACCCAAAGTTGCTTGAGCAATCGGCCATGTGCGACTAGGGCACTGCCTTTAATGACATCATCACATCCATCCGCTTCGGGCCGCTATCCAGCAGGCGCTGCGGCGTTCCCGCACCGTGACCTGCTGGGCTTGTCTGGCCTTGCACCGTGGGAGATCCTTTATCTGCTCGATGAAGCGGAACAATGGGTCGAATTAAACCGCCAACCGCAAAAGCGCGATGACAGGTTAGCGGGGCTGACCATCATCAACGCCTTCTTTGAGAACTCAACTCGAACACTGCTGTCATTCGAGATCGCGGGCAAGCGGCTGGGCGCGGATGTCGTCAATATGCATGCCGCCCAATCGTCAGTCAAAAAGGGTGAGACGCTGATCGATACGGCGCTGACGCTGAACGCGATGCGGGCCGATGCCATGGTAATCCGCCACGGCAGTTCCGGCGCGGTGCAGCTGATTGCCGGTAAAGTCGATTGCCCGGTACTTAATGCAGGAGATGGCCAGCATGAGCATCCGACCCAAGGCCTGCTTGACGCGCTGACGATCCGCCATGCAAAAGGCGATTTCGCCAAGCTGACGGTGACGATCTGCGGCGACATCCTTCACAGCCGGGTCGCGCGTTCAAACATCCATTGCCTGACCACTCTGGGAGCAGATGTGCGCGTCTGCGCCCCGCCCGCGCTGATGCCTGCCGGGATTGAGCAGCTGAAAGTCACGCCCTTTACCGATTTTGACCAAGCACTTGATGGCGCGGATGTGGTGATGATGCTGCGGCTTCAACAAGAGCGGATGCAAGGACAATTCATCGCCTCCCCCCGCGAATATCGCCACCTTTATGGCCTGACGATGGAGCGATTGGCCAAGGCCAGGCCCGACGCGCTGGTGATGCATCCTGGCCCGATGAACCGAGGGATCGAGATCGACAGCAATGTCGCCGATCTGGCCGGAAGGTCGGCGATTACGCGGCAAGTGGAAATGGGTGTGGCCATCCGCATGGCCTGCCTGGATGTGCTGACCCGCAAAGCGCGCGGTGTGGAGGGCTGGGCATGAGTATTGCCCAGCCGCTGACCATCACCAATGGGCGCCTCATATTGCCATCGGGCGAACCTGCGAAAGGCGCAATCCGCTGCGAAGGCGGGCTTATCACTGCTCTGGGCGATGTCACACCGCTGGCCGGTGACCTCGTGATCGACGCCAAGGGCGCGCTGATTGCTCCCGGCCTGATTGATCTGGGCGTTTTCGCGATCGACAAACCTGCGTTCCATTTCGGCGGGATCACTCGCGCAGCGCTGATGCCCGATCAGGCTCCGCCACTCGATCATCCCGCGCGGGTGCGCTTTGCCGCGCAATCGGGCAAGCCAGACCTTTGGGTTCATCCCCTTGCGGCTGCGACCCGCAGCCTGGAAGGAACCGAACTGGCCGAGCTGGCATTAATGCGCGATGCGGGGGCCAAAGCGGTCAGCACCGGGCGGCACTGGATTGCTGATTCGGGCACTATGCTGCGGTTGCTGCGCTATTCGGCAATGCTTGGGCTAGTGGTCGTCAGCCATGCCGAGGACGGCGGATTGACCGGAAATGCGGTTGCCACCTCCGGCGAGACAGCCACCAGGCTGGGGCTGGCTGCGGCCCCTGCCGAGGCTGAAGCCCTGGCGATTGCCCGCGACATCGCGCTGGCCGAGCTTGCCGGAGCAAGCCTCCATTTCCGCCAGGTGACAACTGCGGCAGGGCTGGCGCTGGTTCGCAGCGCCAAGGCGCGCGGAGCGAAGGTAACTGCTGGCGTGTCCCCGGCACATTTCATGTTGTCTGACATCGCCATCAGCGATTTCCGCACTTTTTCCCGGCTTTCGCCGCCTTTACGCGCAGAGGCGGACCGTCAGGCGATGCTGGCTGCGCTAGCCGATGGTACGATCGACGTCATTTCATCGGGCCATGACCCGCGCGGGCCAGAGGACAAGCGCCTGCCCTTCGCTGATGCTGAGCCCGGCATGGCAGGCGCCGAAGTGCTGCTACCGCTTACGCTGGGGCTGGTCCGCGATGGGGTGATCGGCACCGCCCGCGCCTTTGCTCTGCTCGCCGGAAATCCCGCAGCGCTGCTGGGCGTCAATGCAGGACGGCTGGAAGTGGGGGCTGAGGCCGATCTGGCCCTGATCGAGCCAGATCGGCCCTGGATCGTTGATTCTGACAAGATGGCCGCCAGCGCCGGAAACACCCCGTTTGACCGCTTGCCCGTGCAAGGCCGCGCTACGGCCCTGTTCAAGGGCGGCGCACCGGTCGGATCATAGAAAAACCCCCTCCACTTTCGTGAAGGGGGTTGTTTATTCCGTGGTTATTGAATTGGTTAGCGGCGACGAGCCAATTGCGGGCCTGCAGCGCCGCGCAGCGGTGACGCTTTGCCCGGAACAAGTGACCGCGCTGGCAGCGCCGAATAGGCAAAGCACACTCCGCCCCGCGCCTTGACGCTTGAACACATGCCCAAGGCCGAATTGGAATTGAATCCAGCCGCAGCAACCCGCCAGAAATTCTTGCCGCGCACCACAGCTGGCGTGATCGTCATGCGGTAGCTGCGCAGACCCGGATTTCGCGAAGCAAAGATGCCCCAAGCCCGGCGGGCCCCCTGCGCGCTCGAAAAGCTGCCCATCTGGACCAGATGCGAACCGCCCGATGTGACCGCGCGAGGCTTGCTTGCCTTGGTTTGATAAGCAACACGGGTTGAAGCGACGCGCAGCGGATTGGCCGCTACGGCAACCGCGCTGGCCGGAACCGACTGAATCACGGGCGCTGCTACAAAAGCCTGCTCGAAGGTCTGTTGCGCAGAAACCTGCGTTTCAGCGGCGGCGGGCGGCGGCGAATAACTCGCTACGACCATCGCTGAGCCATCAACTGGCAGCAATTCACCAGTGGCCGCTACTTCGCTGGGCGGCAATACAATTGCGGTATCTTCGACGGCCAGCTGCTGGGTCGCAGCGGAGGCATTAAGCGCCAATTCCTGCGGCTGGCCCGGATCACTGCGGACCGGTACCGAAAGAAGGCTCGCAATCCGCTTGTGGAAATCTTCAGGACGGGCCTGCATTGCCCAATCGCTGATCCGGGCGTCAACCTTATCGGCCGAAACGTCCTGCCCGATCATCAGTCGCGCTTCACGCCAGCGCCCGTCGAGCGCATAGGCATAGGCAAGGTTTTGACGAACCGTGACGTTTGGCTCACCAGTCCGGACCGCATCGTTAAGGATCGCAACGCCGCGGCTGGTTTCACCTGCCAGCGACAGGGCCAGACCAAGATCGCTGGCCGGAATAGCATCGCGCCAATCATCAAGAAGCGCGACAGCTTCCTGATTTCGTCCCGCAGCCACATTGGCCAGCGCCAAGGCCAGCGCAGTGCGCGCGCTGTTATCGCCCAGTTCCATCGCATCGTTGAAAGCCGTCACCGCCGATTGAAAACGCCCGGCGCGCAGATAGGCATTTCCCAGCAGGGTCCGATAGCTCGGCTCACGCGGGGCAGCCTCTACCGCGTCCTCGGTAAGCGAGATCGCCTTGTCGATCTTACCTTTGCTCAACGCAAGCTGTGCCTGGCTAACGGTCTTGTCGACGCTTGGCTTGGCGGTGGCAGCTGTGCCCCCTGATATGAGCGCGGCAACAGCCACGCCAGCAAGGCCTAGCGGCAGGATGGCACGACGAATACGAGTGGCGGTCATGGGACTTTCCCCTCTTTCAAAAAACATATCAGCGCTTCTTTGCAACTTGCGCCGCCAGCGCTGCCACTTCGGGCAACCCATCGAGCAGCTGATCGAGCGCATCGGTCACCAGTTGCTGGGCGCTGCGGCCATCCAGGGTGCAGGCGAGACGGAGTTTGAGATGGCGTTCAGCATCAACCCGCAAGGTGAATGCTGCGCGGCGTCCTTCTGAAAGTGCCGAGCGGCGCGGACGATCCGAGTGCACCGGGTTAGCCAGACGGGCCGCAAGCGCCTCTTGCTGGCGCAGCACATCTGGAACGATCGGAACAACATCGGCTCCATGAAACGCGCGCGATGGAAGGTGGCCCTCTTCGGGGCCGTCGTCATGACCCATGTCGTTCCAGCCAAGATCGTCATTAAACGAGTGATCGACCGCATCAACGGTCTGGGTCAGCGGCAACATCTGCGGACGCATTGCGGGCCGCGCGCCGCCCTTGCGGGCCAGCAGCGTTGGCGAAAGTGATGCGAAAGGCTTGGCTTCTGTCATGCCCCCTGCCCCTATCACGAGCCAGCGACGCGGCGGCCGAAGCCACCGGATGGACGCTGATGTCCGCCCGGCATAACCGAGACGCTGCCCGGAGCAGCGAAGATGGTGCGGCGGAAATTCTTTTCGAGACGGTCAGAGATATAATTCCACAGCGCCACGACTTCGGCAGCCGAACGACCGTTGGGCTCAACCTCCATCACGGTCCGGCCATCAATCATCGAGGCAGCAAAATCCGTCCGGTGATGCAAGGTTACCGGCGCAACAGTTCCGTGCTGCGACAACGCGACTGCCGCTTCCGAAGTAATTTTGGCTTTGGGAGTGGCCCCGTTGATAACAAAGATCAAAGGCTTTCCGGCACGTTCACACAGATCAACCGTAGCGCCCACGGCGCGCAGATCATGCGGGCTTGGTCGGGTTGGTACTACGATCAATTCGGCTACCGAGATAACGCTCTGAATGGCCATTGTAATGGCGGGCGGCGTGTCAATCACCGCCAGACGGAACCCCTGCTGGCGCAAAACCGCCAGATCGCTAGAGAGGCGCGCCACAGTAGTCTGCGCGAATGCGGGAAATTCATCCTCGCGCTCGTTCCACCAATCTGCGGTTGAACCTTGTGGATCGATGTCGATCAGCACAACCGGCCCGGCGCCGGCCCGCTGGGCCTGCACGGCGAGATGGCCCGACAATGTGGTCTTGCCCGATCCCCCCTTTTGCGATGCCAATGCCAAAACGCGCAATGCAAGTCCCCCTGAAATCAGAATAGAAATAAAGCCATTGGGTTGGGGGATCGCAGATCGTTCCAAATTTTAAGTTAAAATCGCACTGTCCAATCCTGCGCCGCTGGCTCAGCAGCGGGGGGAAATGGCGCACAAAGATTTTGCTAACAGGCTATTAACCATGGCAGTTAAGCATCATGACAGTGTCTGTCGGCGATGGCGCATTCAAGTGTCAGGTGGCGAGACATGCCGCAGTTAACTGCATCGGGCCGCAGCGGAGAATTTTTATGGGTCGCAAACCTTTTTCCACGATCATCGTTCTGGCCGCAGCAACGCTATTGTCTGCCCCTGCCCTGGGTGATGTGCAAACCGATGTGCAGGCCGGGATCGATGCCTGGGCGCGGGGCGAGCATGCGGCTGCCGCGCATCAATGGAAGGGTCCAGCAGCATCAGGCGATGCCGATGCTCAGTTCCTGCTGGCCGAGGCTTACAAGCAAGGCCAGGGGGTAAAGCAGGATCTGGCCAAGGCCGAGGAGCTTTATGGCAAGGCCGCCGTGCAAGGCCATATGCAGGCCTCAGACATTTATGGACTGTTGTTGTTTGATCGCGGCCAGCGGGTAGCGGCCATGCCCTATGTCCGCACCGCAGCCGAACGGGGCGAGCCGCGCGCACAATATCTGCTCGGGCTGGCTCATTTCAACGGTGATCTGGCCGCAAAGGACTGGGTTCGCGCCTATGCCTTGGTCAGTCTGGCTCAGCAGGCTGGCCTTGCTCGCGCTACTCCGGCCCTCACCCAGATGGACAAGTATATCGCTCTTGAGCAGCGCCAGCAGGCCGCCGCACTGGCTGGCGAGCTTGCCAGCCAGGCCGATGCGAATCTGGCCCGGCAACTTGCCTCTGCTGACCTCAATGCGGGCTCGGCAGTCACCCGTATTCCGCCCGCTCAGCCTGCGCGGCCCGCCAGCTATCCCTCGGTTGCCTCCGCGCAAGGCGCGGTAACCGCCGCCGCCCGGGCTGCCGGAACTGAAAGTCCTCGCTCTGCCGGGGCTGACTATGCCCGGCCTGCCGCCGCCCCACCGCAAGTGGCGGCAGTGCGCCCGCCTGCACCAGCACGCGCGCCTGCATCAGCGCCGATCGTTAATCGCCCTGCCCCTGCCATTGCTGCTGCACCCGCTGTGAGCAGCGGCCTATGGCGCGTCCAGCTGGGCGCGTTCGGGGTGAGTGCCAATGCCGATGCCATGTGGAACAAGGTCCGCAGCCTGCCAGAACTTGTCGGCCATCCCCGGATCAACGTCGCGGCAGGCAAGGTCATCAAGCTTCAGGCTGGCGGATTTGCATCGCAGGCAGCAGCTCAAACCGCCTGTTCGCGGCTTGCTTCGGCTGGACTAAGCTGCCTCGTAGTGCGCAGCTGAACCTAGTCCTTGGCGAAAGGGTTCTTGGCGCTGCGCAGCGTCAGCCGGATTGGTACTGCATCGAACCCCAGCTCGCGCCGGATACCGTTGACGAGGTAGCGGCGATAGCTTTCGGGCAACAGTTCCAGCCGCGTGCCGAACACCACAAAACCCGGTGGGCGTGTTTTCGCCTGGGTTATATAACGCAGCTTGATCCGCTTGCCTCCAGGGGCCGGCGGCGGATTGGCGGACAGAGCATCATCAAACCAGCGGTTGAGCGCACCAGTGGCTACCCGCTTTGACCAGGTCTCGCGCAGATCGAACGCCGCGCCCAGCATCTGATCCAGCCCTTTGCCAGTCCGTGCCGAAACCGCGATCAGCGGCACGCCGCGAACCTGCGCCAGCCCATCTTCCAGGGCGGCGCGAATGCCATTGAACAGACCCGAAGCATCCTCGGCAATGTCCCACTTGTTGACCGCGATCAGCAGCGCCCGGCCTTCCTCAAGCACATGGCTGGCGATCTTGAGGTCCTGATGCTCCAGGCCTTGGGTGGCATCGAGCAGCAGCACTACCACCTCGGCAAAATCGACTGCGTGGCGCGCATCGGCCACCGCCATCTTTTCCAGCTTTTCGGTAATCCGCGCCTTTTTGCGCATCCCTGCTGTGTCGATCAGCCGCACCGCGCGATCCTCGCCCAGCTTGGGATCGCGCCACACCCAGTCAACCGCAATCGAATCGCGGGTAATTCCGGCCTCTGGCCCGGTCAACAACCGGTCTTCGCCCAGAAAGCGGTTGATCAGAGTGGACTTGCCCGCATTGGGCCGCCCGACAATCGCCAGCTTCAACGGCCCTGACAGGTCATCCTCATCCTCATCTTCGGCCTCATCCGGATCTGGCTGCTTGTCGTTCAGAAACGGCAACAACGCTTCGAACAGATCGCCCAGCCCCTGGCCATGTTCAGCCGAAAACGCCACCGGATCGCCAAACCCCAGTGAGAACATCTCAAACAATCCGCCGTCCCCGGCATTCCCCTCGGCCTTGTTCGCCACCGGGATCACCGGAACTTTGGCGCTGCGCAGCCAGCGGGCAATTTCCTCGTCCAGCGGGGTCAACCCCGCGCGGGCATCGATCACGAACAGCGCCACAGTGGCGCCAACCAGCGACACCTCGGTCTGCTGGCGCATCCGGCCGGGCAGGCTGGTGGGATCGGTATCTTCCCAGCCCGCCGTATCGACGATGGTAAAATCCAGCCCCAGCAGATGCGCCTCGCCAAAGCGGCGGTCGCGGGTAACCCCGGGCTGGTCATCGACCAGCGCGAGTTTCTTGCCGACCAGCCGATTGAACAGCGTAGATTTTCCGACATTGGGCCGGCCGATTATGATGACTTGTGGGAGCATGGCGCGGCCCAAGTGGCGCTTGGCGGACTGATTGGCAAGCAAAAGGGCAATCCTTACCTCGCCGTTAACCATAGTTCGCAGGCTGGCGCTAACCTTGTTCTGCAAGACATCAGCGCATGAAAACGCTTTTTCTTAACAGCGTAGCGCTGGCTCTGGCCGCCTTGACGCTTCCGGTAATGGCCAGTGCTGCGATCAATGTGGACTCTGATCCAAGGGGCGGGGAGCAAAGCATGCCGCCCTATCTGCAATGCGTCCCCTATGCCCGCAGCGTCTCAGGCGTTCAGATTTTTGGCGATGCCCATACCTGGTGGGGCCAGGCCGAAGGGCGTTATGCCCGCGGAGATCGGCCCAGAATTGGCGCAGTGATGGCGTTCAAGCCGCATGGCAACATGCGCTTGGGCCATGTTGCAGCGATCAGCCGGATCGTTGATTCGCGCACGGTGCTGCTCAGACATGCCAACTGGTCACTGATCAACGGCCGCCGCGGCCAGATTGAGGACAATGTCCGCGCGATCGATGTCTCACCCGAGAATGATTGGAGCCAGGTCCGCGTCTGGTTCGATCCGATCCAGAATCTGGGAGGAACGCATTGGCCGGTTCAGGGCTTTATCTACAATGGCAAGCCGAAAGGCCGTGAGGTCACTCTTGCCCGGGCAGAAAAAAGTTCTGACCCGATTGGCGACATTATCGCCGCGCGGCTTCGGTAACCTTCAGGCCTTCGCGACCGGCGCGTCTTCACCCAGATCTTCAAACCAGGCTTCAACCGGACCGTTAAGCTTCAGCGTCAGCGGCTGGCCCTTGCGGTCCATCGACTTGCCCGCCTGAACCCGCACCCAGCCTTCGGAAATCGAATATTCCTCGATATTGGTTCGGACCACGCCCTTGAAGCGGATACCGATGCCGCGCATCAGCACCTCCTCGTTAAAGAACGGGCTGCGCGGGCTGATCGCCAAGTGATCGGGGGGAACATCGGGTCCGGCTGTGGTTTCTTCGCTCATGGAACGCGGCTCTAGATTGTGTTCGCGGCTTGTCAATTCGGGAGAGTTTGGTAAGTGCGCCGCCTTCCGCTTATCGGCGGGGCGCGTAGCTCAGTGGTAGAGCACACCCTTCACACGGGTGGGGTCGCAGGTTCAATCCCTGCCGCGCCCACCATCGCGCAGAGAGCAAGCGCTCGAAACAACACTAGGTCGGATTAGAACAGAAAAAATCCGATTACTCCACCCAATATCAGCCCTGTCAAAATATACCAAAACGAGTTGAGCGACTTCTTTGGGAGCGTATCCCACTTCCATGGTGGGCGATCAAATTCGTTCAGCGACTTTAACCGCTTTTTCCCGTGCCATGGCCTTATGTCAGGCATAATAGTTCGCCTCAAATTCTCACTTGGTTTCTAACTTCGAGTTGTCCTTGGCAAGATATTTTTACGACTTGTAAGGTCGCGGCACAGCCTCAAAATCTGTGTGGCCAGCAATTCGCTTGGTTGAAAGCATGGCCGTGAGCGGGCATAGGTCTGTCCATGCATGACATCCGATTGATCCGCGAAAACCCTGAAGCATTCGACATTGCACTTGCCCGCCGTGGGGTCGAGCCGTCGTCAGGCTCAGTCCTAGCGCTTGATCTGGCGCGGCGCGCGGTCGCTACCAGGATGCAGGAGGTGCAGAACCGCAGAAATGAGGCTTCTAAGGCTATCGGTGCGGCAATGGGCCGGGGCGATTCTAAAGGCGCCGAGGCGCTGAAAGCCGAAGTGGCCGAGCTGAAGCATGTCCTCCCCGCACTGGAGCAAGAAGATCGCGAGATGACGGCGGCACAGAATGATGCCTTGTCTCACCTCCCCAACCTGCCCGATCCCGAGGTTCCCGATGGAACGGATGAGGCGGGCAACGTTGAAGTCAGCCGCTGGGGCACGCCGAGACAGTTCAATTTCACCCCGAAAGAACACGCTGATCTTGGCCCCGCGCTTGGTCTCGATTTTGAAACCGGCGCGCTGCTATCGGGTTCGCGGTTCACGTTCCTGCGCGGGCAGATGGCGCGGCTTCAGCGCGCACTGGGGCAATTCATGCTCGATACGCAAACCCTGACCAACGGCCACACCGAATGCGCAACGCCGCTGCTGGTGCGCGAAGAGGCGCTGTTTGGCACTGGCCAGCTACCCAAATTTGCCGAGGACAATTTCCGCACCACCGATGGCCGCTGGCTGATCCCGACTGCCGAAGTTTCGCTCACCAATTCGGTCCGCGAGCAGATCCTCGATACCGCTGCCCTCCCGATCCGCCTCACCGCCCTCACCCCCTGCTTCCGTTCCGAAGCGGGTGCGGCGGGCAAGGATACACGGGGCTATATCCGCCAGCACCAGTTCGACAAGGTTGAACTGGTCAGCATTTGTGCCCCTGAAGATTCTCCCGCCGAGCATGAGCGGATGGTGGGGGCCGCCGAATCGATCCTTGAGGCGCTGGAGCTGCCTTACCGCAAGCTGCTGCTGTGTGCCGGGGACATGGGCTTCACCGCGCGAAAAACCTATGATCTGGAGGTCTGGCTGCCGGGGCAGAATGCCTACCGCGAGATTTCATCGATCTCCAACTGCGGCGATTTTCAGGCGCGGCGGATGAACACGCGCTACCGGCCAGAAGGATCGAAAAGCAACGAGTTCGTCCATACCCTCAACGGTTCGGGGCTGGCCGTGGGCCGGACCTTGGTGGCGATCCTTGAAAACGGCCAGCAGGAGGACGGCTCGGTTGAGCTACCAGCCGCGCTGCATCCCTATATGGGCGGGATTACCCGGCTTGCGGTGCCCGGCTGATGCGCATCCTGCTGACCAACGACGATGGTATCCACGCCCCTGGGCTTGATGTTCTGGAAGCCATCGCCCGGCAGTTCAGCGACGACATCTGGATCGTCGCCCCCGCCGAGGAGCAATCGGGGGCTGGCCATTCGCTCACCCTGTCGCGCCCGGTGCGATTGCGCCAGCATAGCGAGCGTCGCTTTTCCGTATCGGGCACCCCAACCGATGCGGTGATGATGGCACTGCGCGAGGTAATGCCCGATGCCCCCGATGTGATCCTTTCGGGGGTTAATCGCGGGGCCAATCTGGGCGATGACGTGACCTATTCGGGCACGGTATCGGCAGCGATTGAGGGCGCGCTGGCGGGGATCCGTTCCATCGCGCTCAGCCAGGTCTATGCCTCCGAAGGAATGGGCGACAGTGTGCCCTTCGCCGCCGCGCAGGAATGGGGGGCAAGGGTGCTGGCCCCGCTGCTCGATGCGCCATTGCCGCCGCGCACGCTGGTCAACATCAATTTCCCCGCGCGATTGCCCGAGGAAGTGCAGGGCATCCGCGTGGTCCGGCAGGGTTTCCACGATTATGCCCGTGGTTCGATTGTCGAGGGGATAGATCCGCGCGGTTACCGCTATTTCTGGTTCGGCCTGCACGGGATCGAGCATACGCCGGGCCACGCGACCGATCTGGAAGCGATTGCTGATGGCTATATCTCGGTCACACCGCTCCAGCTTGATCTGACCCATGACGCGTCAATGGCGGAACTTGCCGGGCGGTTTGGGTGAGGTGTCTGGCGCTTTCTGCGGGGATATTGGCGCTGCTGAGTGCGGCCCCATCACACGCGCAGGATCCAGACCCCAAGACTGAGACTGAACACCGCGTCAAACCGGGCGAAACCTTGGGCGGGATCGCCAGCCGCGCCGAAGTGCCGCGCATCCTGATTATCGAGGCGAACGGACTTAAACAGCCCTACAGTTTGCGCGCGGGTCAAAAGCTGATCATCCCGCGCCGGCGCAGCCATGTGGTGAAAGACGGAGAAACCGGGTTTGGCATCGCACTCGATTACGGTGTGCCATGGAATGTGATCGCGGCGGCCAATGGGATTGATCCCAAGGCGGCCCTTCGGATGGGTCAGAGCCTGGTCATTCCAACTATATCGGCCACCTCTGCTGTAACAATCCTTTCACCAGCCTCCAGCCCGACGCCCAGCCCATCTCAAAGCACAGCCCCTGCGCCGGGACGCTATGCCTGGCCAGTCGAAGGAGGCATCCGCCGCGGCTTTGCCCCGCGCAAGGGCAGCGCCAGCTTTCACGACGGGATCGATATACTCTCGCCTTCCGGTACTGCTGTCAGGGCCAGCGCTGCCGGAGCCGTGATCTTCGCGGGCGATGGCCCCAAGGAATATGGCAAAACCGTAATCATCCACCACGGCGGCCGCTGGACCACCACCTACAGCTTCCTCTCGCGGATCACCGTCAAGGACGGCGAGCAGGTTGCAGCTGGCGAACGGATCGGACTGGTCGGAGAAACCGGCCTTGCCACACAGCCCCAGCTCCACTTCGAAATACGCCGCAACCGCGAGGCCTTTGATCCGGTCCGCTACCTGCCCAAACCGGATTAGTTCGGCCAAGGGTGACGCGGGCAAGATTTGCGCCTATGCGCCGCGCCCATGGCACTTGAGATTCCCGCACAACGCAAGATCGGCATGGTCAGCCTCGGCTGCCCCAAGGCGCTGGTCGATAGCGAGCGTATCCTGACCCGGCTTCGCGCCGATGGCTATGCCATGTCCGCCGATTATGCCGGGGCCGATGTGGTGCTGGTCAATACCTGCGGCTTCCTCGATTCGGCCAAAGAGGAAAGCCTCGCCGCGATTGGCGAGGCGATTGCGGAGAATGGCCGGGTGATCGTCACTGGCTGCATGGGCAGCGAGGCGGAACTGATCCGGGCAAAGTTCCCCGCAGTGCTCGCGGTTACCGGCGCGCATCAATATGAAGCTGTGGTCGAGGCTGTGCATGAAGCTGCCCCGCCCAGCCAAGGGCCGTTCGTCGATCTGATCCCGCAAAACTACGCGGATATGGCCGACATCAAGCTGACCCCGCGCCATTACAGCTATTTGAAGATTTCAGAGGGCTGCAATCATTCCTGCGCCTTCTGCATCATCCCGCAGCTGCGCGGCAAGCTGGCCAGCCGCCGGATCGATGCAGTGCTGCGCGAGGCGGAAAAACTGGTCGCGGCCGGCACAAGGGAACTGCTGGTGATCAGCCAGGATACCTCCGCCTATGGGGTCGATACCCGCCACGAAAGCCGCGACTGGAGGGGCAATCCCGTCCGCGCCCATATGACTGATTTGGCGCGCGAGCTGGGCGGGCTGCGCACGCCTCAGGGCCATGCGCCATGGGTTCGGCTGCATTATGTCTATCCTTACCCGCACGTCGATGCGGTTATCCCGCTGATGGCGGAAGGGCTGCTGACCCCCTACCTCGACATTCCATTCCAGCACGCCAGCCCATCGGTGCTGCGGGCCATGAAACGACCCGCCAATGAGGCCAAGGTGCTGGAGCGGCTGAAATCATGGCGCGAGATTTGCCCAGATATCGCGATCCGTTCCAGCTTTGTGGTCGGCTTTCCGGGTGAGAGCGAGGCGGATTTCCAGTATTTGCTCGATTGGCTGGATGAAGCCCAGCTTGACCGGGTCGGCGCATTCCGGTTTGAACCAGTGGCAGGCGCGGCCGCAAATGATTTGCCGAACCCCGTCCCCGAAGAGCTCAAGGAAGAGCGTTATCAGCGGCTGATGGAAAAGACCGCCGCAATCAGCGCGTCAAAGCTCGCCACCAAGATCGGCCGGGTTATCCCGGTGATCATCGATGAAGTAGGCGCAGCTGATGAGGACGGCGATATTGGCGCCACCGCCCGGTCCCAGGCCGATGCGCCGGAAATCGATGGCAATGTGTTCTTGCGGAACGTTCCAGCTAGCCTTGGCGCTGGCGACATTGCCCATGTGCTGATTGAGGATGCCGATGCGCACGATCTGTTCGGGGTAATTGCCGCTGGTTGAGCTGCCGGAAGGCACAAATATTAGGATTACGTAAACCATACTAGTCTAGCTTTGATGCTGGTTGAACGCATCTTGCGGCCAGTTGATGTGAGAGTTTAGGGACAATGGCGGTCGGCAGACTATTCAGGGGATTGACCGGAAGTTCCGGTGCCCAATCCTCTGCGCCTGCTGATTACGGTTCGGTAAAAGTGATCCGGCCCGCTGACGCCGCGCGCCGGCTTGAGGTTCTGGACGATTTTGAACGCGCCGGGATCGGCTGGCTGTGGGCTACCGACCCTGAAGCTCGTTTGATCTATATTTCTGAAAACGCAGCTGAAAAGCTGGGCCGCTCGATTGAGGAATTGCTGGCCAAGCCGCTTGTCACCCTGTTTGAAACCGATCCTGACGATCCCGATGAGCGATCGGGCCGCCCGCTGAATTTTCAGCTGAGCGCGCGCAACAAGATCACCGATCTCACGGTCCGGCTGACCCTCGCCCAAACGGCGCAGGAAGGCCGCCAGACCTGGTGGTCAATCTCGGGCCACCCGAAGTTCGATAGCGGCGGAAAATTCCAGGGCTATCGCGGCAGCGCCAAGGACATCACGATTGAATATCAGCGCAAGCTGGAAGATTCGCGACTGGCCGAATATGATTCTCTGACCGGTCTCGCCAATCGCCACAGGCTTAACAAGCGGCTCGAATCAACCCTGGGAGCCTACCGGGCAGCAAAGCGCAGCTGCGCCCTGATGATGCTTGATCTCGATCGGTTCAAGCAGGTCAACGATACGCTTGGCCATCAGGCCGGCGATCAATTGCTCAAGCAGGTTGCCGATCGGTTGAACCGACTGATCGGCGATCAGGGTGAGATCGGGCGATTGGGCGGCGATGAATTCCAGATCATCCTGCCCGATATGGATGATCGCGGCAAATTGGGTGATCTTGCCGCCAAGGTAATCCAGCTGTTGTCGCAGCCCTATCCGATTGATGACAAGCGGGCGATTATCGGAGCCTCGGTGGGAATCGCGGTTGCGCCTTATGATGGCGTCGAGAAGGACGATCTGGTCCACAGCTCGGATCTGGCGCTTTATTCGGCCAAGAACGGCGGCCGGGGTCAGTTCCGGTTCTATTCTGCCGACCTCAAGGACGAAGCAGAGGAACGCCGCCTGATTGAGGCAGATTTGCGCGAGGCGCTGGAAAACGAGCATCTGCAGTTGCACTACCAACCAGTTGTCAGGGTAGCGGACAATGTGGTTGTCGGCTTTGAAGCATTGATGCGCTGGGAGCATCCTGAGCGCGGGCATGTCAGCCCCGGCCTGTTCATATCTATCGCCGAGGAATCCAACCTCATCAACACGATTGGCGAATGGGCTTTGCGCCGGGCCTGCCGTGATGCCATTAACTGGCCAAAATCGGTGCGGGTGGCCGTCAACGTCTCGGCCAAGCAATTCGTCAATACCGGCTTTCTGGCGATTGTTACCGATGCCCTGGCAACATCAGGCCTTGAACCCGACCTGCTTGAGCTGGAGCTGACCGAGAGCGTCTTCATGGGCGACAGCGACGCCACCGATGAAACATTCGCACAGCTGAAAGACCTTGGAGTCCGCCTTGCGCTCGATGATTTCGGGACCGGCTATTCCTCGCTCAGCTATCTGCGCTCGGCTCCGTTCAACAAACTCAAAGTCGACAAGAGCTTCGTCGATAGCTGCACCCAGAACGATCAGAACAGCGCCAAGATTATCGCCGCGATCATCGGCCTGTCCGATGCGCTGGGCATGGAAACGACTGTCGAGGGGGTCGAAGCATTCGATCAGTTCAATCTGGTCTGCTCCAAAGGCGCGAAATTCATTCAGGGCTGGATCTATTCCAAGGCGTTACGACTGGAAGAAATCGAAGCGCGAATGGGATCGGGCGAGTTCAAGATTGAACCCGACGGTCCGGACAAGCACCGGCCAGAGCGGCGCTCGGTATTCCGCCGTGTTGGCCTGATCCACGAAGACCACCGCTATGAGGTGGTGATGCGCGATCTATCAACCACTGGGGCGCGGGTCGAAGGACTGGTCGGTGTCCCCGATGGGACCGGGCTGGTACTCGACATGGGAAGCGGTCAACTTGCTGTCGGCACGGTTAGCCGCTCGCAAGATTCGTCCATCGCCATCGAATTTGAAAGCCCGCTGGTCAATGATGGCGCAGGCGGGCTATGCACCCGGCACCGCGTCTCACCCTATGCGCTGGCCGCTGCTGGTATGCCGCTCACCTCGCTGCCGCAGGGCAGTTACCCGCTGCCTTTGACGCAAGAAGGGACCAAAAGTCAGCCGCAGTTCTTGCAGGTAACTGTCGCCAGAGGATAGCGGTTGGCAGGGTTCAAAGCCAACCGATCTTGCGGAACCGCAGCCATAACCCGATACATATTGTGCCGATCCCGCCCAGCACGATAAAATAGCCAAAGCGCCAGCGCAGCTCGGGCATGACATCAAAGTTCATTCCGTAAATCCCGGCAATCGCGGTCGGCACCGCCAGGATCGCAGCCCAGGCGGCCAATTGCCGGGTCATTTCGCCCTGACGGTGTGCTTCCAGCAGGCTGGCGGTCTCGACAATGCTGGCCAGCGTTTCCTTTAGCCCGTCCATCCGCGCCATAGTGCGGCGGACATGATCAAGCACATCACGGAACCACACGCGGGCCGCAGGATCAACTGTTGGCAGTTCGGTGGTAGTCAACCGCTCGCACACTTCCTCCATCGGGCCGATGATCTGATGAAACCGGCGCAGCTGGCGGCGCTGGCGGAATATCCGCCGGATGGTGGATCGTTCGGGAAACACATCAATCGCCCGCTCTTCCATTGCCTGGACGGAGACTTCCAGCTTTTCCATGATCGGCAGATAGCCATCGACAATGAAATCAAGGATCGCATGAGCGACATAATCCGGCCCCTCGGCCAGCCGTTCGGCATCGCTTTCCAACCGCTGGCGCAGCGCATTATGCGCCCGGGTCGAGCCAAACCGAACGCTTACTATGAAATCCTTGCCGAGGAAGATCGCGGTCTGCCCATAGGCGATATTCTCACCTTCCTCGATCCCGGCAGTGCGGGCAACGATGAACAGCTGGTTTCCATAAGCTTCCACCTTTGGCATCTGATTGGGGTTAAGCGCATCCTCTATTGCCAGCGGATGCAGCCCGAACTGGCTGCGGATCAGCTCCATCTCATTCGGCTTTGGGTCTGCCAGCCCAACCCAGTCAAAATGGTGCGCTGGCAATGCCTTGCGATGTTTGCCATCCACGACCAGCGAATGATCGGATCGTTTCCCGGCGGAATAGCGGCGTGCAGCAATGATCGGCATGGCGCATGCAGTGCCAAAGCGCGATCTTGCTGGCAATAAAAACCGAAGGTGCTTACACTGCTGTTAGTAAGCACTGTGGAGAGAGAATCGCGATGAATGCCCATTCTGCGCTGGATGATGCAGTCGATGTTTTGATTGTTGGCGCGGGGCTTTCAGGCATTGGTATGGCCGCACATCTGGAAATGATGTGCCCAGGCAAAAGCTATGCGCTGGTTGATCGCCGCGCCGATCTGGGCGGGACATGGGATCTGTTCCGCTATCCCGGCGTCCGCTCGGACAGCGACATGCACACGCTGGGCTTTATTTTTGAGCCGTGGACCCATGAAAAATCTATCGCCGATGGCCCTGCGATCCTCGAATATCTGAACCGTATCGTCGATGAGCGCGGCATCCGCCCGAACATGCGGATGGGCCAGAAGGTCATCTCGGCTGATTGGCATGGCGATAGCGCACAGTGGCAGGTGGTGCTGGAAGACGAAGCAGGCCTGCGCAGCAAAATCATGGCCCGCTGGCTTTACCTTGGTTCGGGCTATTACGATTATGACGATCCCCACGACGCCCAGATTGCGGGGAGCGGCGACTTCAAGGGTCAGATTATCCACCCACAGTTCTGGCCCGAAAACCTCGATTATCGCGGCAAGCGCGTGGTGATCATCGGCTCAGGCGCCACTGCGGTCACGATGGTTCCGGCAATGGCAGCCGATGCCGCCCATGTCACCATGCTGCAACGCACCCCCACCTGGTATGGCTCGCGCCCCGCAAAGGACTGGTTCGCCAACAGCTTGCGCAAGTTCCTGCCCGAAAAACTGGCCTATGCGATCACCCGCAAAAAGAACATCTGGATGCAGGATTATGTCTTCAAGATGGCCCGCAACAAGCCCGAAAAGCTCAAGCAATTCCTGACCGAGCGGACCCGCAAGGCGCTGGGCGACAAATATGATCCGGTGGCCTTCACCCCGCCCTACAACCCTTGGGAACAGCGGATATGTCTGGTCCCCGATGGCGATATGTTTGCGGCGATCAAGGGCGGCAAGGCCGATGTGGTGACCGATCACATCGAACGGATCGATGTAACTGGAATTCAGCTGAAATCGGGCAGGCATCTGGATGCCGACATCATCATCACCGCCACCGGACTGAAACTGGCAATCAAGGGCAAGATCGCCATCAGCATGGACGGTAAGGCCGTGGATTGGACGCAGCATTTCTTTTACAAGGGCGCGATGTTCTCCAACGTGCCGAATCTCTCGGTGGTGTTCGGTTATCTCAACGCCAGTTGGACACTGCGGGCAGACCTCAACTCGGAATTTGTCTGCAAGGTGCTGAACCATATGGATCGCGTCGGCGCGAACAGCGCAACGCCCTATCTGCCGGACAATCACGAACTGGAGGAGGACGATTTGTTCGACTTCTCATCCGGATACATCCAGCGCGGCAAGCATATCATGCCAAAAAGTGCGACTGCGCTGCCCTGGCGGCTCAATCAGGACTACCGCAAGGATCGCGCCGATCTGAAAATCGCGCCGATTGACGACGGTTTGCTGATATTCACCAAGGCAACGGTCGCAGCAGAGATTCTGGTTCCGGCAGAGTAGCGCGCCAGCGACATTTCGCGTAGCGCACCCCCATGACCGATGCCTCACGAATCTATACTGCGGCGCTGATTGTGGTCGGCGACGAGATCCTCTCGGGCCGCACCCATGACAAGAACATCGCCCAGGTTGCAAGCTGGCTGGGGGTGCAGGGCATCCGCCTGCGCGAAGTGCGGGTCGTGGCCGATGATACGCCTGCGATAATCGAGGCGGTTAATACGCTGCGCGCCCGCAATGATTATCTGTTCACCACCGGCGGGATCGGCCCGACCCATGATGACATCACGGTGGATGCGGTGGCCGAGGCCTTGGGAGTGGAAGTGGTTATCCACGCTGAAGCCCGCGCCATGCTTGCGCGTTACTATGAGCCGCGCGGCGGGCTGAACGAAGCCCGCCTGCGAATGGCCCGCGTGCCCGATGGTGCCGCGCTGATCCCTAACCAGATGTCTGGCGCACCCGGCATCCAGATTGGCAATGTCTATATGATGGCCGGCGTTCCCAGCATCACCGCAGGAATGCTGGACGGGCTGACCGGGACGCTTGAAGGCGGCCTGCCGCTGCTGAGTGCGACGATTGGCTGCTGGGTTGCCGAAAGCGAAGTCGCCACCCTGCTGCAAACCACCGAACAGGCTTTTGAAGGCTGCCAGATCGGCAGCTATCCCTTTTTCCGCGAGGGCAAGACCGGGGCAAATTTCGTGATCCGTTCGACCGATCCCGAGGCCCTTGTCGCTTGCGCCAGCGCGCTCACTGCCGGTCTGGAGGCTTTGGGCCGTCCGGCGGTGGCGGGCGGGATTTGAGAGCGCTGGCGGGGATCATGGCCGTGGCGACGCTTTCAGCTTGCACGACACCCCGCGCGGCCGGGTTGATCGATTTTGAGCGCGTGCTTGCCAGCGAGCATAGCGCCACTGCGGCTTTGACCCAGTGGTGCCGGGTGCGCGGTATCGCAAACCCGCCAGCGATCATCGCTCAGCAAATCAAGAGCGAAGCGCCGCCCACCCCGCCAGCGATTCTCGAACTTTTGGCGCCCGGCCACGGCGAGCGGATTGCCTATCGTCACGTCAGGCTGATTTGCGGCGATGAGGTTCTTTCAGTCGCGCAGAACTGGTACGTTGCTGACCGGCTGACACCAGAGATGAACCGGACCCTCAATAACAGTGACGCGCCGTTTGGCCGGGTGATTGCCGCCTTGGGCTTTACCCGCGAACTGTTGGCCAGCGAGCATGGCCGCTCGCCCAATTGCCCCCCGGACACCATATTGTCCCAAAGCGCGCTGCTGCGGCTGGACGATGGCCGCCCGGTCAGCGCGGTAGTAGAATGCTATACGTCCGCCAATCTTGCAGGCATTCTATCTAGCGGCCGCTAGGCGCGGGAACCGCGGTGCGCAGTGGGGCGCGCTTATCAACCACCAGGGTGATGACGATCTGCGCCGAAACAGCCCCCGCATTACGGCCATTATGCGCCACCCCGCGCGGCATGGTGAAACTGTCGCCCGGCTTGAGCACGATTACTCTTTCAGCCGTTGCCAACTCCATCTCGCCGCTGATGACATAGGCGATTTCAGTCCCGGCATGGACGTGCCAGCCCGATGACGCCTCGGGAGCAAACTCGCGGGACTGTACCACCACCTGCTGCGGGCCGTTCGTGCGCGGCACCTCTATCTGGGCGTGTGTAACCGGGCCTGTTGCAGCGGGTGCGGCTGCGGTTGCGGTCAGGGCCATAAGCAGGGTCAAGGGCATAGGGTTGTTCCTAGTTGCAGACCCCACTCTTGCATGAAAAGAAAAGGCCGGGAAGGTTTCCCTTCCCGGCCCATATCATTTGCACGGCAGCAAAACCTAGCCGCCGTGAACCTGCGCCACGTCGATCTTGAGGCCCGGGCCCATCGATGATGAAAGGCCGATCCGCTTAAGATACTTGCCCTTCGCGCCAGCTGGCTTGGCCTTGACGATCGCATCGACAAAAGCATCAAAGTTGGCGCGGATCGCATCATCGCTGAAGCTCATCTTGCCAATCCCGGCGTGGATGATCCCGGCCTTTTCAACGCGGAACTCGATCTGTCCGCCCTTGGCAGCCTTGACTGCTTCGGCAACATTTGGCGTGACCGTTCCCAGCTTCGGGTTCGGCATCAGGCCCTTGGGACCGAGCACCTTGCCGAGGCGGCCAACGATGCCCATCATATCGGGCGTTGCGATCACGCGGCCATAATCGAGGTTGCCAGCCTGCATGTCTTCCAGCAGGTCTTCGGCACCAACCTTGTCGGCGCCTGCGGCCAGTGCGGCCTCAGCCTTGTCGCCGCGCGCGAATACCGCAACCTTGATGTCCTTGCCGGTGCCCGAAGGCAGCGTCACCATGCCGCGGACCATCTGGTCTGCGTGACGCGGATCAACGCCCAGATTGAGCGCAACTTCGACGGTCTCATCGAATTTGGTGGTCTTGAGATCGCGCAGCAGCTGCAACGCTTCGCCCACGCCATAGAGCTTCTGGTTATCGCCCAGCTTGGCGGCAAGCGACTTCTGCTTCTTGTTCTGATTGATCATGATCTTAGCCCTCCACCACTTCAAGGCCCATCGAACGGGCAGAGCCTTCGATGATCTTCGTCGCCTGTTCGATCGTGTTTGCGTTGAGATCCGCCATCTTGGTCTGAGCGATCTCAGCCAGCTTCGAGCGCTGGATGGTACCAGCCGAGATCTTGCCCGGCTCTTTCGAACCCGACTTCAGATTGGCGGCCTTCTTGATCAGATAGCTGGCTGGCGGCGTCTTGGTGACGAATGTGAAGCTGCGATCAGCAAACACGGTGATCACGGTGGGGAGCGGAATACCCTTTTCCATTTCCTGCGTAGAAGCATTGAACTGCTTGCAGAATTCCATGATGTTCACGCCGCGCTGGCCCAGTGCCGGGCCGATAGGGGGCGACGGGTTGGCAGAGCCCGAAGGCACCTGCAGCTTGATATAGCCTTCAATCTTCTTGGCCACGATGGGCCTCCTTTCTTCCTGTTGGGGCAAACTGCCCCGCAGAGTGAGCGGTCAGACAGTGCAGTTGCACCTCCCGCGTGGGGCCATTCGGCCGAGGCCGAACGCCAGCAGCGCGCTTAGTTTAAAGCGCGTTGAAGTGCAATGGTCTGTGTTAAGTCTTACGAAAGCACAAAATCGGCGTGAGCTTTTAGCTCGCGGCGCGCACCTTTATGGCCAAGAGTGCAGAGCATCACCTTAACTCCCTCGCGCCTCACAAATTTGAAAGCGGGCACAAAATCGCTGTCAGCAGTTACAACAACTACGGCGCGAACCATTTCTCGAAGTGCGAGCCTTGCCATATCAAGGCCAATCCGAATATCGACGCCTTTTTGGTTGATATCCAAGCGGAAATCACGATCTTCGAGCGCCCGAGGCTCCTTGGTCAATTGCTGAACCGACTTTGGTTTTAGCACCCAGCCTTGCGGAGTCAGCCGAGTTTCGCCCATTCGCAAGGCGAACCCAGGACGCAATTCGAGTTGATCATAAAGGCTCTGGGCATGCTTTGCGCGCTCTGTCTGGGCGAGATGATATGGGTCGCCCGATACTGGAAATGGTAAGCTAGCGAGTGAAGGAGGAGCGTCATAAAAATACGTGCGAAGCAACTCGTAAGATTGCAGCTCTTCATGAGCACGAATCTCATCACACAACGCAACAACGTCATCGGCCCTCGCCGGATCCTTAAGCCTCTCCTGCAGCTTCTTCGTAACGAAGCCGCCATCAAGCAAAATGGCGTATTGGGCTTTATACATAAAAATTTGGAGCCAGCCGACCCAAGCAACGCTTTTGCGCTACATAAAGGACCGGCTGGCTCACTTGTTTATCTCTTCGCAATTTCGGGTTGCTCGATAGTAGCGATACTGCTCCGGTTTGAAAAAGTCAAGGATTCTGAAAACCTAGCCCTCATCTCACCAGTTCGACATGCTCGAAATCGAGTTCCACAGGCGTTGCGCGTCCGAAGATCGACACCGCAACCTTGACGCGGTTCTTGTCGAAATCGAGTTCCTCGACCACGCCGGTAAAGCTGTTGAACGGACCATCGAGCACCTTGACCACATCGCCGATCTCGTAATCGACCGAAACCAGCTGCTTGGGCTGGGCAGCGGCGTGATCGCGGGCGCCGAAATAGCGGGCGGCCTCACGTTCGGAAATCGGCTGCGGTTTGCCATTGGGGCCAAGGAACCCGGTGACCTTGGGGGTATTCTTGACGAGGTGATAGACATCGTCAGTCAGCCCCAGCTTGGCCAGCACATAGCCCGGCATGAACTTGCGTTCGGTCTGAACCTTTTTGCCGCGCTTGACCTCGGTAATCGTCTCGGTTGGCACTTCGACCGCCTCGACCAGCTGCGACAGGCCCATGCGTTCCGCCTCGGAGAGGATCGAATCGCGGACCTTGTTCTCGAAGCCCGAGTAGGCGTGGATGATATACCAGCGAGCCATGTGTCTTTCCGTGATTCCCGTAATCAAGCCAGCGACAGCAGCCAGCTGACGATCGAGCCAAACAGCGTGTCAACGCCAAGGAAGAAGATAGCAAGGAGCACCATCATGATCGCCACAAAAATGGCGGTCGTGGTAGTTTCCTGACGCGTCGGCCAAACGACCTTGCGCGCTTCTGCCTGCACTTGGCGCATGAATTCGCCTGGGCTGATCTTTGCCATGGCTGCCTTGCTCATCCGTTCAAAAAATTGCCTACTGCCTTCCACCACAGGATCAGCGCCGCCCCGGACCCCCTGTTGAAAGAGACAATCCGGGAGGGGCAGCGATTCTCCGATGTCGGAAGACAGTGGCGCGTTTAGCTAGGGTCTGGCGCTTTTGCAAGCCGCGCGAGCAAGCCATGCCTGCTGCGCCAAATCAGCACCGCGCCGGGCGGCAGCCGGGTCGGCTCGGGAGGGCCAACATACCACAGATAATCCGCCTGCCGCGCGGGGTAATAGCGGCTGAGGTCAATCGGCTGACCGGGCAAGAACGTGATCCGCTGCGATGCATCGATGAAGTTTCGCCCGCCATCACGCATGGTCAGCATATGAACCCGCGGAACCGCGAAGTTCGAATTGACCAGCGCATCCCGGCGCACCACCGCATAGCTGCCGATATGTTCGAGCGGGTTGAACCTCCACAACGACAGATCCGTCGTCACCACGCTGGCGATCCGTGCACCCTGAGGGACGTGATCGAGTGCGCCAAGCAACTGTTCGGTTTCGCGTGAGCCAGTCCGCCAGCTTTCGCTCGTCACAGCCAGCCGGCCCAGAAACAGCGCTGGGGCCAGATAAAGCGCCCAGCGCGGCAGCGGCCAGTCGATCGCCAGGCAGGCCACCAGCAGTCCGGTTGAGATCAGGCGGTAATCGGCATAGTCCCCGCCAACAATCTGGCGCGGCATGGCCAGCGAGCCGATCAGCAACAGCAGCGCCGCCCAGCCCAGCCGCCCATCGATCCGCCTGCGGCCCAGCGCGATCAGCAGCACAACTCCGATCAGTGCCAAACTCATAATATCCAGCTGCATCGATTGATCGCGCATCGCTTTCAGCCAGATCGCCTGCTTGAAGATCAGCACGTGCGCTCCGTAGGAGAACAGCCCTTTGGTACCCGCGCCAAACAGCATCGGCAGAATCGGCATAGCCAGCGGCCAGGGAGCCACGACCGCGCGCCAGCTTTTGCTCCGCTGCCACTCATAACCCAGCACCAGCAAGCCCAGCACCCCCCAGCCCGAAACATGGCAGAGCCAGACCACCAGCCCGATGGGCACAAACAAGGCCCAGCGCCAGCGCCACTTCGCCAGCCGGACCCATAGAGCAAAGGCGAACAGCGCGCATGCCACCGACAAGGCAAAATTGAGAAAGCCCAGCAGCAGCGAGGGCGACCAGATGAACACAAAGCCAAGCAGCGAGCCCACGCCAATCCGCTTGCGCAGAGTCCACTCCACCGTCAGGATCGCAAGCCCGGTAAGAACCGGGATCAGCCCGATAATCAGCCGCCCCGCCGCTTCAAGGCCAATCAGCCGCGCCAAAGGCCCGATCAGCAGATCGACCCCAAGATTACCAGTCCATTTCCACTCAAACCCGTAATAGCGGTTCAGCCACGGGTTATGCCCATCAGCCAGCATCACATGGTAACGCGCCAGGTGCGAGGGATAATCGCCCATTTGCGGATAGATTGCGATCAGCACCGGCAGGCAGGCGATCAGCGCCAAAGCCACCCCCAGCCACAGCCCTTCACGCGCACCCGGCATCCCGCCCAGCAGTCTGGCAAGTTGCCGTATCGGCTGCGCGGGTCGGGTTTCAGCCGGCATGGAATAATCGCTTTACTGGGGAAAGCTGGCAGGAGTGGAGGGACTCGAACCCACGGCCCTCGGTTTTGGAGACCGATGCTCTACCAACTGAGCTACACTCCTGCAGGCGCGGTGGCCTCTATAGGCTCGGGCGCAAGATGACAAGCAGCGCGCGCTGCTCCATAGAAGAAATGCCGTGCATAGCCCCGCAACCCAGCCGATCATCGACCCCGAGCTGCTGCTGCTGGCCTATCGCAGCGGCATCTTCCCGATGGCGGACAGCCGCGATGACCCGGAGATCTTCTGGGTTGAACCGCAACGCCGGGCGATCCTGCCGCTGGACGGCTTTGTCTGTTCGCGTTCGCTTGCCCGAACCTTGCGCCGGGGCCGCTTCACTGTCACTTGCAACGCCGCTTTTGCCGCAGTGATGGAAGCCTGCGCCCAGCCGCGCAGCGACAGCGCAGAGACCTGGATCAGCACCCGAATCGCGGCGAGCTATCTGGCGCTGCATCAGGCCGGCCACGCCCATTCGATCGAATGCTGGCAGGATGATCGTCTGGTTGGCGGGCTATATGGCGTCGGGTTTGATCGGGTGTTCTGCGGTGAGAGCATGTTCAGCCTTGTACCCGATGCCTCAAAAGTGGCGCTGGCCTGGCTGGTTGCGGCGCTGCGGATGGGCGGAGCAGGCCTGCTCGACTGCCAGTTCATCACCGATCATCTCGCCTCGCTGGGTGCGGTGGAAATCAGCCAGAAACGCTATCTGGAGCTGCTCAAACTGGCTCAGGGAGTGCCCGGATTATCCTCTGCAAGGCCGATGTCCGGGGTGGGCGACGGCTTGGGTTCGGCCGATGCGGCAGGCTTGGGCGCGGGTGCCGCACTGGCGCTGCCCGAAGGCTTCGCCGCGCTGCTGGCGGCGGCGGCAGGGTCCGCCTCTTCGCCAGGGAATTTCATCGCGCAGTCCTTCACCCAGACATCGTAGACCGCATGCTCCACCACATTGAGCGAGGGTGAATTCTTGTAAAGCCAGCCGGAAAAGACCTTACGCCAGGCCAGCGCTTCACTGGCGGCCGCCCGTTCTTCGACAAAAACCTGCACAAACGCGCCTGTTTCGGCTGGGCTTTCCCACGGCAGTGTCCGCTCACAGCTGGCCAGCTTGACGATCACATTGCCAACCCGGCGCGCTTCGCCCGGTTTCATCAGCAAGTTCTGGGTCAGATTATTGCGCTTGTTGAGCAGGCCAATCGTAGCGACCCGGTCTTTCAGCGGCGTACCAAAATCGCTTTCAACCGCGCCGCGGGCAGCAGGCACGGCGGCCAGCGATTTGGGGACATCAGTGGCCGTGGCCTCAGCCGAATCGCCGGGTTCACTGGAACAGGCAGACAGCGCCAGCAGGCCAGCCAGCATGAACGCCCGTTTCATACTCAGGCGTCTTCCGGAGACCAGGATTGGTAATCCCCTGTCGCACGAGCCCGCTTGCCGCCGCGCTCCAGCGCGCCCTGCGGACGGTATGCCTGCGCTGTGCCAGTGGCGTTGGGAGTATAGTCCACTTCCCAGATGCGCGCCGGGGGCAAATTACTTTCCGGCACGCCCCCATCTTCACCATCGGCAAACGAGCCATGCAGCCAGCCATGCCATTCGGGCGGCACGCGGCTGGCATCATTGGCGCCATTGTAGATCACCCAGCGCCGCTCCGATCCGCCAAATGGCTGACCCGCAGCGCGGCGCTTTTTGGCGCGGTGATAAGTGTTGCCCTGCGCATCACTGCCGACCTGCTCGCCAGTTATCGCACTATTGAGCAAAGTGGTGACGGTCGCCCCATCCCACCAGGTGAAGATTTTGCCGAGTATTCCCATAAGCCCAGCGTTAGCGCCCCGGTTGCAGACGGGCAAGCGCGGATGGTGTCATCTCCGGATCGACCGGGGATCGCTGGCCTCGTCGGTCAGAGTTGCCATGGATCAGGCCAGTGGTTTCGGGGCAGGCAGGGAATTGCTGCATTGTCTCCGAAATTTTGTCACCGCAATTTCCTGTTACCGCAATTTCGACTAACAAAACTGCGCACAGTCGGGAGGATACTGGCCCGCGCGGGATGCGCCTTTGGCCCGGCCAGCCGCAGGCTGCCGGGGGAGGGCAAGGGACGAATGACCGGCGCGGGGTTGCCGCATTTTGTGCCCGGACTCGGCGGCGCTTGGGGTAGTGCAGAGGTAACGCGCCGAGATTTATGTCACC
>JANMNP010000021.1:0-7886 GCA_031374105.1 Novosphingobium sp. | reverse complement strand
GATCGCTTCGTAAACCTTGGTCCGCCCGACGACATCGTCTGACTTGACCGTGAGCATTTCCTGCAACGTGTAGGCCGCGCCATAGGCCTGGAGCGCCCAGACCTCCATTTCCCCGAAGCGCTGACCACCGAACTGGGCCTTACCGCCCAACGGCTGCTGGGTGACGAGGCTATATGGCCCGATCGAACGCGCGTGGATCTTGTCGTCGACAAGGTGATGCAGTTTCAGCATGTAGATGTAGCCGACAGTCACCTTGCGGTCGAAAGCTTCACCGGTCCGGCCATCATACAGCACCACCTGACCCGAAGTATCGAGCCCGGCCTTGGCCAGCATCGCCGAGACATCTGCTTCGCGCGCACCATCGAATACCGGCGTACCCATCGGCACACCATTCTTCAGATGCTCGGCCAGCTCGACAACTTCGGGCACCGAACGGGCATCGATTTCTTCGTGATAGCGGTCGCCGTAGATGTCCTTCAACTTGTCGACCAGCGCGGTCGGCGGAGCAGCGGCTTCGGGGTTGGGGTTGGCATGGCGCCATTCCTCCAGCGCAGCAGTGATCTGCTGCCCCAGCCCGCGCGCAGCCCAGCCAAGGTGGGTTTCAAAGATCTGCCCGACGTTCATGCGGCTTGGCACGCCCAGTGGGTTGAGCACGATATCCACGTGCGTGCCATCCTCCAGGAACGGCATGTCTTCGCAGGGTAGAATGCGTGAAATCACACCCTTGTTGCCATGGCGCCCGGCCATCTTGTCGCCCGGCTGCAGCTTGCGCTTCACCGCGACAAACACCTTGACCATCTTGAGCACGCCTGGAGCCAGCTCGTCGCCGCGCTCCAGCTTTTCCTTGCGATCCTCAAACTTCTCCTGGATCAGCTTGACAGTCTCGTCATACTGGGACTTGACCGCTTCAAGCTGGGTCTGACGCGCATCATCGGCGACGGCAAACTTCCACCATTCATGCTTTTCGGCCTCTTCGAGCAATGCGGCATCAATGGTCGCGCCCTTCTTGATCCCCTTGGGAGCGGCGGCAACCACCTGACCTTCGAGCATTTCGCGCAGGCGATTGTAGGTGGCGCGGTTAAGAATGCCGCGTTCGTCCTCACGGTCCTTGGCGAGGCGTTCGATTTCCTCGTTCTGGATCGCGCGGGTCCGGTCATCGATCTCGATGCCGTGGCGGTTGAACACGCGCACTTCGACGACCGTGCCCGAGACACCCGGTGGCAGCTTGAGCGAAGTATCGCGAACGTCGCTGGCCTTTTCACCAAAGATCGCGCGGAGCAGCTTTTCTTCCGGGGTCATCGGCGATTCGCCCTTGGGCGTGATCTTGCCGACCAGAATATCGCCCGGATGCACTTCTGCACCGATGTAGACGATGCCCGCCTCATCAAGGCTGCGCAGCGCTTCTTCACCGACGTTGGGAATGTCGCGGGTGATGTCTTCCGGCCCCAGCTTGGTATCGCGGGCCATGACTTCAAACTCCTCGATGTGGATCGAGGTGAAGACGTCGTCCTTGACGATCCGTTCCGAGATCAGGATCGAATCTTCGTAATTGTAGCCATTCCACGGCATGAACGCGACCAGGCTGTTGCGGCCCAGCGCCAGTTCGCCCAGCTCGGTGCTTGGACCATCGGCGATGATATCGCCTTCCTCGATCACTTCACCCACCTTCACCAGTGGGCGCTGATTGATACAGGTATTCTGGTTCGAACGCTGGAACTTTTGCAGCGTGTAGATATCGACGCCCGACTTGCCAGCTTCGACATCGCCCGAGGCGCGGATCACGATACGGGTGGCATCGACCTGATCGACCACGCCGCCGCGCAATGCAGAGATCGCAGCGCCCGAATCGCGGGCCACAGTCTCTTCCATGCCGGTGCCGACAAACGGGGCCTCGGCCTGAACCAGCGGCACAGCCTGTCTCTGCATGTTCGAGCCCATTAGCGCCCGGTTGGCGTCATCGTTTTCGAGGAACGGAATAAGCGAGGCGGCAACCGAGACCAGTTGCTTTGGCGAAACGTCCATCAGCGTCACCGTGTCGCGCGGCGCCATGACAAACTCGCCGCTGTCACGCGCCGAGATCAGTTCCTCAACGAAACTGCCATCCTTGTTGGTTTCAGCAGAAGCCTGCGCCACGACGTGCTTCTGCTCTTCCATGGCAGAAAGATAGACCACGTCCGCTGTCACCTTGCCGTTTGCAACTTTGCGATAGGGCGTTTCGATGAAGCCATATTTGTTGACGCGAGCAAAGGTCGAGAGAGAGTTGATCAGTCCGATGTTCGGGCCTTCAGGTGTTTCAATCGGGCAGATGCGGCCATAATGGGTCGGGTGAACGTCGCGGACTTCGAAGCCTGCGCGCTCGCGCGTCAAGCCGCCTGGCCCGAGGGCCGAAACGCGGCGCTTATGGGTGACTTCCGACAGCGGATTGGTCTGATCCATGAACTGCGACAGCTGCGACGAGCCAAAGAACTCACGCACCGCGGCAACCGCAGGCTTGGCGTTGATCAGATCGTTGGGCATCACGGTCGAGACATCGACCGAGCTCATCCGCTCCTTCACGGCGCGCTCCATGCGGAGCAGGCCGACCCGGTACTGGTTTTCCAGCAGCTCGCCCACTGAGCGAACGCGGCGGTTGCCGAGGTTGTCGATATCGTCAACCTCGCCCTTGCCGTCCTTCAGATTGACCAGTTCCTTGACCACGGCAAGGATGTCCTCGGTGCGCAGGGTGGTGACGGTATCTTCGGCATCAAGCGCGAGACGCATGTTGAGCTTGACCCGGCCCACGGCCGACAGGTCATAGCGATCGGCATCGAAGAACAGGCCTTCGAACAGCGCTTCAGCGGTTTCGCGCGTCGGCGGCTCACCCGGGCGCATGACACGGTAGATATCAGCCAGCGCATGATCGCGGTCTTCTGCCTTATCAGCTTTCAGCGTGTTGCGGATCCACGGGCCGACCGAAACATGATCGATGTCGAGCAGTTCCAGCGTCTCGATCCCGGCCTGATCCATCGCATCAAGATTTTCCGGCGTCACTTCGTCGCCGGCTTCGATGTAAATCCGTCCGGTCGATTCATTGATCACGTCGCAAGTCGAATAGCGACCGAAGATTTCCTCAGTCGGGATCAGCAGTTCGGTCAACCCGTCCTTGTCAGCCTTGTTGGCCGCACGAGGGCTGATCTTGGTTCCTGCTGCAAACACCACTTCGCCCGAATTGGCATCAACGATGTCAAAAGTCGGCTTGGAACCGCGCCATTGCTCAACCTGGAAGGGCACGCGCCAGCCATCGCCGACAGCGTCATGGTTGCCGCGCTTCCACGCGACGGTCGAATAGAAATGGCTGAGAATTTCCTCATTGCCCAGACCCAGCGCATGAAGCAGCGCGGTTACCGGCAGCTTGCGCTTGCGATCGATCCGGACGTTGACGATATCCTTGGCGTCGAATTCGAAATCCAGCCACGAACCGCGATAGGGGATGACGCGAGCGGCGAACAGGAACTTGCCCGAAGAGTGTGTCTTGCCGCGATCATGATCGAACAGCACACCGGGTGAGCGGTGCATCTGCGATACGATCACGCGCTCTGTGCCGTTGATGAAGAAGGTGCCGTTCTCCGTCATCAAGGGCATGTCACCCATATAGACGTCCTGCTCCTTGATATCGAGGACCGAGCGGGTTTCGGTTTCGGTATCCACTTCGAACACGATCAGACGCAGCGTTACCTTCATCGGCGCGGCATAGGTGATCCCGCGCTGACGGCACTCGGTGACGTCATATTTGGGGTCTTCCAGAACGTAATGAACGAAGTCCAGCTCGCTGGTGCCAGCAAAGTCGCGGATCGGGAAGACCGAACGCAGCGTCTTTTCGAGGCCCGAGACATAGCCGATTGAATGATCCGAGCGCAGGAACTGCTCATAGCTTTCGCGCTGAACCTCGATCAGATTCGGCATCTTGATCACTTCGTGGATATCGCCGAAGATCTTGCGGATCCGCTTTTTCGCAGCCGAACGGCCTGGAGTGCCGACGGGAGTCAGGGCTTTGGTCGCCATGGGAGGGGTCTTGCCTCTTCGCTGATATGCCGAATTAAATCGGCGGAAATACGTGTCTTGCGGGAACCGGACACCAAAAAACGCGAAAAGGCCGCACGGCATATGCCTCCCTTGCGGGGAACCAAAGCCAGCAGCCTTCGCGTCAGATGATAGCCCGTCCGCTTCCTTCCGTGGTGGATCCCCGCGCATGGACCCGCCTTGCTCGAAGCGTCGAGCGAGGGCCGCCTATAGGGGGGGAGGGGGCGGGTGTCAAATGGGGGGCTGTGCAGCGTGCAGGCAAGGAATTATCGGAGGATATCACGCCTCTCATAAACCGGGTTATTGCCGTTGAGGAGGTGCGCGCCGACGAAATCGGCGGTCTTTTTTGCAATCGACTGGCCATCAACGGTGAGACTGCTGAACCCGCTGCCGTTAAAATCGTGACTGCCGCCAGTGATACTATAGAACGTAAATGGCACACCTACTGATTGCGCACGATCTGTGATCTGCGTTGCTTCTGCATATGGCACAGTCTCGTCTGCCGTGCCGTGCATGACAAACAGTGGAGCCTCATTCGCCTCAAGGTCGGCATCCCGGAACAATCCGCCCCAATAGTCGACTACGACCCTCGGTTCTGGTCGCACAATGCCATAGGGATTAAGCGAGTAGGCAACGTGCAACACAGTGTAAGCGCCTGCCGATGAGCCCCAAAGACCAATCTTGCTAACTTCGATGCAGTATTGGCTGGCATTGCTTTCCATCCAGCGCAGTGCGCGTACTGTGTCTTCAACCGCTGCGACGAATGCCCTGACCCGATCTGCGGGCTGATTGACGATAACCGCCTGAGAATCGCGTTCGAAGGCTGCAAATTCTGACCCTATGGCTGGGTTATCGCCTTGCAGCCGGTATTGGATCGCAATCAGATTGATCCCAAGTAGCGCCAATTCACGGGCGATTGCCTCAACGCTGGCTCCTTTGCGGCTGCCGCCAGTGAAGCCGCCGCCATGCACGAAAACTACGGTTGGTCGCCCAGCAGTGCAGGGTTGGTCTGAACGGTACAGATCGAGCAGCAGGGGAACTGAACCGGTCACAGTCGGACCATCGCCATAGCGAATGTTAGCGCTCAGGACGACGTTTTGAGCTGGAGGAGGTGTCGGCGAGGGGCTGGGTGTTGGCGAAGGTGAAGGTGTCGGGCCAGGCGAGACTGACGGCGCGGTCGCGCCATCCCCGCAAGCCGACACCAGGAACAGGAGCGAATAGAAAACGCGCTTTGCAATCATTAGGTTTCCTTTGGCTCGGCGCAGGAGTGAGTCAATCTCATTTGGGTGCCATATGTAAGGAAAACAGACTGCGGTGCCGCACACACTTTCCGCAAAACAATCAGTTCCATATCGTTTTTCGATATTCTTGTTTGACAATATGCGCGACTCGATATATTGAATATCGATATTGACCATATCGGAGAACAACCAATGACCAATTCCACCCTGCATCGCCCCGTCGGCTTCCTCTTCGCCGCCCTGCTGACTCTGACCAGCTGGGTTTCGGTGGTCACCGTGCCAACCCCTGATGCCACCATAACGCTGGCCGCTGTTGCCTGACGCCAGTTTCAACTGATGGCGAAACCCAACTGGTGGCCAAACCTAACTGAAGGAGAACTTCCATGACTATTCGACCGCGTGATCCGCTGCTTGGCGTTGCCCGCTTTGTGCTGCGCGCTGCAATGGCGGTATTCATTCTAGCCGCAGCCGCCCTCACCATCTTGATTCCGGTAATGCTGGTCATGCGTGACAAGCTGCTTGCCGAACTGGCGGGGCAGGGCGCGCCGCCCGAAGCGATCTGGGCCATCACCGCAATTCTGTTGCTCGCGGCGGGAGCGGCTGTTCTTGGCTTCTACTTCTTTCGCAACCTCTACCGCATAGTCGCCAGCGTGGGCGAAGGTGATCCGTTTGTTCCGATCAATGCCGAACGCTTGCGAGCGATGGGCTGGATCGTCGTCGCGGTTCATGTTCTGGGAATCCCGCTCGCCGCTATCGCCCGGTGGGTCGAAAGCGTCACCGAGAACAGCCATACGGACATCGAATTGACGTTCAGCGGCTTGCTGCTCGCGCTGATCCTGTTCATCCTTGCCCGCGTCTTCCGCACGGGCACCGAGATGCGCGCCGAGCTGGAAGGAACCGTGTGATGCCTATTAACGTCAAATTGGACGATTTGCTCCACGCCCGCCGGATGACACTGACCGAACTGGCCGAGCGGGTGGATATTACCCTGGCCAATCTATCAATCCTCAAGACTGGCAAAGCAAAAGCGATCCGCTTCTCAACGCTGGTATCAATCTGCCAGGTGCTGGAATGCCAGCCGGGTGACTTGCTGGGCTTTCAGGGCGAATAGCAAAATGGCGGCGCACCAACCGAGTGTGCCGCCATTTTGGATTGTTCCTGGTATGGGTTTTAGAAAATTCCCGGCACCAGCCGCCAGCGGGTTTTTTCCTTGAAATCCCGATAGGCGGGATCCTCGCTCAGCAATCGTTCTTCGGCCTTGAGGCGCAGGATCTGAGCCCACCAAGCGATGGTATAGATCATCAGGTTGAACAACGACGGCATCAACGCCATGATCCCGATGTTGACCGCCAGATAACCAGCATACATCGGATGGCGAACGATCCGATATGGCCCCGCCACCTTGATCCCGCGATTGGCAGGCGCAATGCCGAAGCTTCGGCGCAGCGAGAGCTTCGCCCATATCTGAAATGCATTGCCCAGCAGCACCAGTGCAACACCAAGCGAAGCGGCTTGCGGAAAGGGATTGGCGACCGGCATGATCAGTAGCGGCGCGGCGGTGGCGGTAACCGCCAACATCCAGTCCCCGGGATCGCGCGAGATGTCTTTGGTCGGGCGGCGGATCAGCACGAAGATCACCACCGCAGTCTCGGCCAGCAATAGCAACGGCGCGAGCGGATTCGCCGAATTGTAGACCCGCTGGACCAGGAAGGCCCACAGCACGAGGATCGCCACCTGCTCAATCCGGTCCAGCACAGCGGGCTGCACCAGTCTGCGCCAGCCCGACGGACTTGCTGCGATTGTTGCCGAACTGTCCATAGAGATCCCCGTAAATTCGCACGCCCGAGGCTTCGCAGAACAGGGTTAACATCGTCTTACGCTGTGCAATCCTTGACTCATCACTCCATGCTGCTAGAGGCGCGCACTGACCGGAGGGGCTCTGCCCGTTCGGCCATCCGTCCAAGACAGTCGGTGCACACCATCTGGGTGTACTTAATTTCCGGCCTAGACGGGGAAATGAGATTTACCGCCTTCATGCCCGCATGAAGTGCGCCCGACGTGGTCTCACGTTGCTCCTTCCCCTTCAATGGACTCGCCCGTGCTGTTTTCAGCGCGGTCAACGCAGCCCGATCGCCTGCCATTTCGGCATGCGGTCACACGTGAAGGAGTAAGCATGGATCGTTCGCAGAAAGCCGACGCCGTAGCCGCGCTCACCGCAACCTTTAACGAGGTCGGCGTGGTGGTAATCACCCGCAACCTTGGCATGACCGTGGCCCAGACCACGGCCCTGCGCGTAAAGATGCGTGATGCCGGAGCGTCGTTCAAGGTTTCCAAGAACTCTCTTGCCAAGCTGGCCATCGCAGACACGAACTATGCCGGGATTGGTGACATGCTCACCGGTCCAGTGGCGCTGGCGACTTCGGTCGATCCGGTTGCCGCGGCAAAAATCGCTGTCGATTTCGCCAAGACCAACGACAAGTTGGAAATCGTTGGCGGCGCGATGGGATCGCTGGTTCTGAATCAGGATGGGATCAGGGCACTCGCCTCGTTGCCGTCACTCGATGAACTGCGCTCGAAGCTGATCGG
>JANMNP010000069.1:0-31845 GCA_031374105.1 Novosphingobium sp. | reverse complement strand
AAGCTCAGCATGAGCGGGTCTTGAAAAACATCCGCTCATGCTGAGCTTGTCGAAGCACGCGCGCCCACTTATGGCCTCGTCCATGACTGATACCGTCCCCCTCAAGCTGTTCAACAGCCTGACCCGCCAGCTGGAGCCTTTCCAGCCCGTTCATCCGGGTGAAGCGCGCGTTTATACCTGCGGGCCGACGGTCTATAACTACCCCCACATCGGCAATATGCGGGCCTATGTCTTCGCCGATGTGCTGGGCCGGACGCTGAGCTTCAAGGGCTATAAGCTGACCCATGTGATCAACATCACAGATGTCGGCCATCTGACAGATGATGCGGACGCGGGTGAGGACAAGCTGGAAAAGGCGGCGGCGGAGAATGCCCAATCGATCTGGGATATTGCCCGGCATTATACTCAGGCCTATTGGGATGATGTGAAGGCGCTGAACATTCGCCAGCCTTCGCAATGGTCGATCGCCACCGATTACGTGCCTGCGATGATCGAGTTTGCGAAGGGCATCGCCGCCCAGCATTGCTACGAGCTGGATAGCGGCCTTTATTTCGACACCTCGACCGTGGCGAATTACGGCCGGCTGGCCCGCGCCAATACCGATGGGGGTGAGAGCCGGATCGATCCGGTCGATGGCAAGCGCCACGCCGCTGACTTCGCCATCTGGCGCAAGACTCCGCCGGGCGAGACGCGCCAGATGGAATGGGATTCGCCATGGGGCAAAGGCGCACCGGGGTGGCATCTGGAATGCTCGGTCATGTCAGGGCAATTGCTCGGCTTCCCGTTCGATATTCACACCGGCGGGATCGATCACCGCGAGATCCATCACCCCAATGAAATCGCCCAGAACCAGGCGTTTTGCCACTCGGATGCGAGTGGCGCGAACATCTGGATGCACAATAATTTCCTGGTCGAGCGCTCGGGCAAGATGAGCAAGTCCTCGGGGGAATTTCTGCGGCTGCAACTGTTGGTCGACAAGGGTTACCATCCGCTGGCGTATCGGATGATGTGCCTGCAGGCGCATTATCGGAGTGAGCTGGAGTTTTCGTGGGAGGGGCTGGCAGCGGCACTGGTAAGGTTGAAGCGGTTGGTCAACGCTTGCGCGGTGCTGCGACGGAGTGAAGTGTATGATGAGACTGTGCTGCTCTATCAAACTGATCGCAAATCTGCGATTGCTCGACTTCCCCTCGACAGGCGGACCCACTTACTAACTTTTGACAGTGTAATCAGCGATGACTTGAGCACTCCGACAGCGCTAGTCGTATTAGAAGCGACACTTGGTACTTTTGGTAATGCTAATTGGGTCAGCGATGCGATTGTCACTGTGTTGGAAATGGATCGTGTCATGGGACTAGGGCTATTGGCTACCTTCCGCCAAGACCTCCGCATCCGCCCCACATCCGCCACCATCACCGAACCCGAAATCGGTGCCATCCTCGCCCAGCGCAACGAAGCCCGCGCCGCTAAGGACTTCGCCATCTCCGACCGTCTACGCGATGAACTCACCGCTAACGGCGTCGAAGTCATGGATGGCGATCCGCTTGGCTGGGACTGGAAGCTGGGCTAGCTAAATCCGCCCCCTCGACTGGCGATGGGGAGGTGGCAGGCCGCAGGCCTGACGGAGGGGTAGAATGCATCGACCAGACAAGCCCGCACAAACCGTCCGACGGGCCAAAATCCTGCGCCGCACAATGTCGCTCCCTGAAGTCCTGCTGTGGCGCGAATTGCGCGGCTCGCCCGAGGGGCTGCGTTTTCGCAAGCAGCATGCGGCAGGCGATTATGTGCTCGATTTCTTCTGCGCGCGGGCCAATCTCGCGATCGAGATCGATGGTATTTCCCATGAAATGGGCGATCGGGCGGGGCGCGACTTAGCCCGGGACGCATGGCTGCGCACAAGGCGTATTGATACGGTGCGGGTTCCAGCAAGCGAGGTCCTGCGCGATCCGGGGGCAGTAGCGGAATCGATCATTGCCTTGACGCGGGCGCGGTTAAGCGAATTTGGCAAGGCCCCTCCGTCATCGCTGCGCGATGCCACCTCCCCATCGCAGGTCGATGGGGAGGCGCGCGCGTGATGAAACTCTGGCGGCTCACCCGCGCGCCCTATGTGGCGCTGGACGGGAAGGGCGCGTTGCTGGGCGGAGCACGTTATGCGCCGCAGGGTGTGCCGGTCGTCAGTCTTGCCAGTGAGGCTGCATTGGCCGTGCTGATCTCGCTGCGTTACCAGCCGCGCGATTTGCAGGGCATCCCGGACGATTTTGTGCTCGGCTGGACCGAGGTGGATGCGGTGCCGGAACGGGTGCCCGATCAAGATGGCGAGGAGGCGATTCGCGCCTTCGTTGGGACATGGCTTGAGAGCCAGCGCTCGCTGCTGGCTGCCTTGCCTTCAAGAGTGCTGCCAGAGGCCGATGTTGTATTGCTAAACCCGGCTCATCCGGGGGCCATCTGGGTGCCGTCTCTAACCACGCGGCCGTTTTCCTTTGCCGAATGTCTCCACACCCCGCCGATGCTGTCGCGCTATCAGGAACTGAAATGACCAAGACCATCGCCGTCCTCTCCGCCCTGGTGCGGCCGTTGATCGAGCCGCGCTTGCCCGATTGGGTCGAACCGCGCTGGTTCGCCACCACTGAACAGCTGTTCGATCTGGTGCCAGAGGCGGAAATCGGCTGGTTCGATCTCTACAAAAAGAGCGACATGGCTGAAGCAGTGCTGCGCGGGGTGAAGCTGAAATGGCTCAACTCGCTATACGCCGGGGTCGATGGAATGCCGCTGGATGTTATCGCGTCGCGGGGGATGGCCTTTACCAATGGCGCCGGCATCAATGCGATCACCATCGCTGAATATGTGGTGATGGGAATGCTGAACCTAGCCAAGGGCTACCGCGACGTGGTCCGCGCGCAGGACCGCCATGAGTGGCTGCAAGATTCGCCCGGTAAACGCGAATTGCTCGGCTCTAAAGCGCTGCTGCTGGGTTACGGCGCGATCGGCAAGCTGATCGACGAGCGGCTGACAGCATTCGGGGTGGAAGTGGTGAAAGTCCGCCGTTCTGCCGGTCCGGGCACTTTGGATCCAGATCAGTGGCGCGCGCGGCTGGGTGAGTTTGACTGGGTCATCATTGCCGTCCCCTCGACCCCCGAAACCGAAGGCATGATCGGCGTTGCCGAGTTGGCGGCGCTGAACGAGCAGGCCGTGATCGTCAATATCGCCCGGGGCGAGGTGATTGATCAGGACGCACTGGTTGAGGCTTTGCGCGAAAAACGCATTGGCGGTGCTTTCCTTGATGTCACCACCCCTGAACCATTACCCGCCGATCACCCACTGTGGTCGCTGGATAACGCCCATATCACCATGCATCTTTCGGGCCGGGCGCAGGACAAGATGTTTGCGCGTTCGGTTGAGCGGTTTCTGGGCAATCTGGAAAATTATCGGGCGGGGGAGGTGCTGGAGCCGCTGGTGAATCTGACGCTGGGGTATTGATTGGCGCGTCGCCGCATTCGCGGGGACGCTGGTTCAAACATCCTCCAGCAGCAGCACTTCCACCTCTACCACCAGTCGCGGTTCTGGCAGCAACGTGTGGTCCACCGAAACTGCCGTGGCATCAGCGACCAGCTGGCGGGGGATAGTAAATTCATGATCGGGCAGGGCTTCGATGAAGTCCTCGCCTGCCGCCACTGCCTCCGCTCCGGTGAAAGCCAGAGTGATACTGTGGCGACTGCCCGAAAAAGTTACGCTGGCCCAGGCGCATTCAGCGTGACGGATCAGCTCGGCCTTGCCATCCGCTAGCGCCATCAGGACCGAAAGCAGCTGCATCCAGGCGCCGCGCCGCACGTATTTGCGGGTGGCTTCAACCATCGCATTACCTTCTGCAGGATCAAGTTGCATTGCTGCCCTCCATGTATATGTTCATGAAATGTTCTATCTTTTTTTCCGTGTTTTCTCGAGGAATTCGGCCATTACGCAAATCTTCGACGAAGCGCGGATCATGCGCGGCCAGCCGGCCGAACTTGGTCCACGGCATCCCGGTCTGACGCAGAAAGCGTTCGATCCGGCTTATCAGCATGTGCATTCTCCCCTGGGCGATTCGTGATAGGAATAATCCTGTAGATGAGGGGAGAAATCCTACTTGTCTAGGAAAAATACATCGGCTAAGGCGGATTGATGATTAATGCCAATCCCCGGCTGCGTTTGCTTGAACTCGTCAATGAGCATGGCACGAGCCTGTCTGGCCTTTCTGAGCTGATTGGCAGAAATCAGACGTATTTGCAGCAGTTTATCCGCAAGGGAAGCCCGCGCAAGCTGGAAGAAACGGACCGGCGAACGTTGGCGCGGTTCTTTGGCGTGGCCGAATCAGAGCTTGGCGCGCCAGAGGAATTTCTCTCTGCTTCGAAGGAAAAACGCGTGCGGGGCGATTGGATCGATGTTCCGCGTCTGGCGCTGGGGGCATCTGCCGGACCGGGTTCGCTGGCGGGAGAGGAGGCGGCGATCGGCGCATTCCGCTTTGGGGCGCGGTGGATGCGCGAGCAGGGCCTTGATCCTGCGATGCTCTCGGCGATCGTTGTCGCGGGCGATTCGATGGAGCCAACCCTGCGCGATGGTGACGAAATTCTGGTCGATCGCACGCCTCGTCAATGGCGCGATGGAATTCACGTGGTCCGTACTGGCGATGTGTTGCTGGTTAAACGGCTTGATACCGGGCGGCCCGCCACTTTGGCGTTGGTCAGCGATAACCGCGCATATGAGCCGATTGAGCTGGCCCGCGATCAGGTGCAGGTGATCGGCCGGGTAGTATGGAAGAGCGGACGGCTTTGATCGACCGACTTGCAAACTTGGCCTGTCCGCGCCATTTCGCACTGTATGACTGAACCAGCCCAACCCCCAATGCGCATTGCGATCATCCCGGTAACGCCGCTGCAGCAGAACTGCTCGCTGATCTGGTGCACCAAGACGATGCGGGGCGCGCTGGTCGATCCGGGCGGGGATTTGGACAGGCTCAAGCTGGCGGTCGAACGGGCTGGGGTGACGCTGGAAAAGATCCTCGTCACCCATGGCCATCTCGATCACTGTGGCGGTGCGGGGATACTCGCCAAGGAGCTGGGCCTTCCAATCGAAGGCCCGCATGAGGCCGACCGGTTCTGGATCGACCAGCTGGGCGCAGACGGGCGCAAGTATGGTATTACCAGCGAAGTGTTCGAGCCGGACCGCTGGCTGCATGATGGCGACAAGGTGACAGTGGGTGATCTGGAACTGGATGTGATCCACTGCCCGGGGCATACGCCGGGGCATGTTGTGTTCTTCCATCCCGCATCACGCTTTGCCATTGTTGGCGATGTGATATTCCAGGGATCAATCGGACGAACCGATTTTCCCCGCGGTAATCATCAGGATCTGATTGATTCGATCACGAAAAAACTGTGGCCGCTGGGCAATGATGTAAGTTTTAATCCTGGTCACGGACCAATCAGCACGTTTGGGCGAGAGCGCCAGACCAACGCCTATGTCAGCGATTATATCTTGGCCTAGGGGCTCTCCCGCCGACGAGAGAGCCCCAAACCTGCCTACATATTCCCGGTAGCAACCAGAGCTGCAACCAAGGCCAAGCCGAGCTGCGTCGCCATTGTGATCAGCGTGCCGATCATCCGGCCCTTGGTGAAGCCGGTGCCGTCCATACCCAGACCATGGGCAACGCGGCCCAGCATATAGATGCCAGCTACATAGGGCAGCCATTGTCCGCCCTTGCTGGCCAGTTCCAGTGCCGCGATCAGCGCGAGTATCCATGGAGTATTCTCAACAAAGTTTGATTGCGCGCGCATCCGGCGTTCGAGCATTTCATTGCCACCTGTGCCGATGCTGATGCCAGCTTTGGTGCGGATCTGGCCGCAGCGGATGCTAAGCCATATGTTGATAATTGCCGCTGCAGCAGCGGAAGTAAGAGTGGTAGTCAGCAACATTATTCTCTCCCCTGTGGTATTCGAATGCAGAGCTAGCCCGACGATGCTTGCAACGCACGTTAAATTCGCTATAGGCCCGCCTTCGCAACCGCCCGCTTGTGCCAAACAGCACCTGCATAGCGCGGCTTTTATACGACGAACCGAATTTGCAGGAACAGGTGCCGAAATGGCTGTCCCAAAACGAAAAACTTCCCCTTCACGCCGCGGCATGCGTCGCAGCCATGATGCGCTGAGCCCCGCCGCATTCCATGAATGCTCGAACTGTGGTGAGCTGAAGCGTCCGCATAATCTGTGCGGGGCCTGCGGCCACTATAACGGGCGCGAAATTCTCGCGGTCGGGCTCTAAGCCCCTCGTAACCGGAAAATTCGCACATGAGCCTCCCGCGTATCGCCGTTGACGCGATGGGCGGTGATGAGGGCGTGCGCGTGATGATCGAAGGCGCGGCGCTGGCGCGGCGCCGCCATGATCGCTTCAAATTCCTGCTGGTCGGCGATGAAGCGCGGATCAAGGCCGCGCTGGAAAAGCACCCCAATCTGCGTGAGGCGTCGGAAATCCTCCACGCCGATGATGTTGTCAGCGGTGATGAAAAGCCAACCCAGGCATTGCGCCGGGCCAAGACGACCTCGATGGGTCTTGCGATCAACGCGGTGAAGACTGGCGATGCCGGTGCTGCGGTAAGCGCTGGTAATACTGGCGCGCTGATGGCGATGGCCAAGCTGGCACTACGGACCATGCCGGGGATAGACCGGCCGGCGCTGGCGGCGCTTTTGCCAACGCTGGGCAAAAACGACGTCGTCATGCTCGATCTGGGGGCCAACACCGATTGCGATGCCCGCAATCTGGTCCAGTTCGCGATCATGGGCGCGGCCTATTCGCGGATTGTGACCGGGCTTGATGCCCCGCGGGTTCGTCTGCTCAACATTGGCACTGAAGAGGGCAAGGGCACCGATGTACTGCGCGATGCGGCCGGCCAGCTTAAAGCGGCGAGCCAGTTAGCCCTGACTTTCGACGGCTTCATTGAGGCGGACAAGCTTTCGCGCGGCGATGTCGATGTGGTCGTAACCGATGGGTTTTCGGGCAATATTGCGCTCAAAGCTCTGGAAGGCACGGCGCGGTTTGTCGCTGATTTGCTCCGCCGCAGTTTTGCCAGTTCGCTCCGTTCCAAGGTCGGCTTTCTGATCTCGCGGCCAGCAACGGAATTGCTCAAGCATCATCTCGATCCCAACAACCACAATGGCGCGGTTTTCCTGGGCCTGAACGGCGTGGTGGTGAAAAGCCACGGCAGCGCTAGTGCACTGGGCGTCGCCAATGCCGTTGCGGTAACTGCCCGCTTGCTCGAGGAGAATCTGACGAACCGGATCATGGCAGATCTCGCCAGCATCGGCGAAGCAAGCTTGCGCCAGGCACCAAGGGCAGCACAATGACCCGTCGCTCGGTCTTGATCGGCACTGGTTCGGCCTTGCCAAAGCGCAGTGTCAGCAACGCTGAAATGGCGAAAATGGTCGATACCAGCGATGAATGGATCGTAGAACGTACCGGGATTCGCAATCGCTATATCGCGGGCGATGATGAGACGACCGGCACTCTCGCAACTGCCGCCGCCCGCGCTGCGCTGGAAGCGGCTGGGATTGAGGCCAGCAGCGTCGGCCTGATCATTCTCGCCACCGCGACGCCTGACCAGACTTTCCCGGCGACAGCGGCGCAGGTTCAGCATGCGCTGGGATGCAATGGCGGAATAGCCTTCGATGTAGCGGCGGTATGTTCGGGTTTCCTTTATGCTCTGGGCGTGGCCGATTCGATGCTGCGCACCGGAATGGCTGAAAGGGCGCTGGTAATCGGAGCAGAAACCTTCAGCCGAATCCTCGATTGGGACGATCGCACAACGTGTGTTTTGTTCGGCGATGGAGCCGGTGCAGTGGTGCTGGAAGCGCGCGACGTTGTGGCTCCAGATGGCCCTGGCATACTGGCTACTCGGCTCCATGCCGATGGCGCGCATGGCCAGTTGCTCTATGTCGATGGCGGACCGTCGAGCACTGGCACAGTCGGCAAGGTCAGGATGAAAGGCCGCGAGGTTTTCCGTCATGCCGTCGTCAACCTTGCCGAAGTTCTGACTGAAGTGCTTGAAGTGGCTGGTCTTTCATCTAATGATCTGGATTGGGTCGTGCCGCATCAGGCCAACCAGCGGATCCTGGATGCGACTGCCAGAAAGCTCGGACTTCCTCCTGAAAAGGTTATCGTCACAGTCGATCGCCACGCCAATACGTCCGCAGCGTCGGTCCCCCTGGCACTCGATACGGCAGTTCGCGACGGCCGCATCAAGCCGGGCGATCTGGTCATGCTTGAGGCGATGGGCGGCGGGTTTACCTGGGGCGCCAGCTTGCTGCGGATTTGAAATCTGGCAGTTCAGGCAATTAGCCGGGCATTTCATTGCAATCGCTAGCTATTCGGTTATGCTCTGAGTCGTAGGTCGCGCTTACACAAGGGGGGGTAGCTCGATGCGCTCCATGAATACGCTAACACGTGCAGATCTGGCCGAAGCAGTAAATCGCAAGCTGGGACTGTCGCGTTCTGAATCGCTCGGCATGGTTGAGGCGATCCTGGGTCATTTGTGTGATGCAATGGCGCAGGGTGAAAATGTAAAAATATCAGGGTTTGGGACCTTTTTGTTGCGCGATAAGGCGCAGCGTGTCGGTCGCAATCCGAAGACTGGAATTGAAGTTCCGATTACTTCGCGCCGTGTCCTGACATTCCGCGCCAGCCAGATGCTAAAAGACCGGATCGTCAAAGGGTGAGCGATCTGCTTGGCCAGTTTGACGATGGCAAGGCAGCCGATGCGCTGCGGACTATCGGCGAAGTGGCCAAGGCGCTGGGCATTCGCCAGCATGTTCTGCGCTATTGGGAAGAGCAATTCCCGATGCTCAAACCGCTCAAACGCAGCGGTGGGCGGCGCTACTACCGCGCAGAGGATATCCGGCTGGTCAGTGAGATTGACCGGCTGGTGCATCGCCAAGGCTATACACTGCGCGGCGCGCGTTTGGCGCTGGAGGGCAAGGGCACAACGGCTATCGCACCCCATGCATCAGCGCCCGCTCTATCTGGGGATGATATTCACCTGCAATTGTCGTCAATCAGGGATGGGCTTGCCGCCGCGCTCGCCGCAGCTTGAGCCTTACCCCCTACCCAGCAGACGACTGGCCGCCTATGGCCCCGTTGTGATTTTGGCAAATCGGATTAGGCGAGACCATGACAGATACTTACGACACTGAACTCGCGCTGTTTGTTGGCGGCAGCTGGCGGCTGGGCGAAGGGCGTGACACTTTTCCGGTGGTCGATCCTTCGACTGGTGCGACAATCGCTGAGGTTCCGCTGGCCAGCGCGGCTGACCTTGATGAGGCATTAGCGACATCCGAGCGCGCCTTTGCGGTGTGGCGAGCTACCGATGTCGATGCCCGAAGCGCAATCCTGCGCCGCGCTGCTGGTCTGATGCGTGACCGGGCCGAGGTCATTGCGTCACTGCTTACACGCGAACAGGGCAAGCCGATTGCCGAAGCTCGCGGCGAAGTTGCAAGCAGCGCTCAGCTGTTCGAATGGTGCGCTGAAGAGGGTAAACGGACCTATGGCCGGGTGCTGGTGCGCCCCACCGGCCAGCGCAGTCTGGTTATCAAGCAGCCAGTCGGACCAGTCGCAGCATTCAGCCCGTGGAATTTTCCGGTCTATCTGATGGCCAAAAAACTTGCCCCGGCGCTGGCAGCAGGCTGTTCGGTGATAGCCAAGCCGCCCGAAGAGACCCCCGGCTGCACCAGTGCGCTGATCCGCTGCCTGATTGACGCCGGATTACCCGATGGGGTTGTGCAGCTGGTCTATGGCGTGCCTGATAATGTCAGTCGGCACTTGCTGGCCTCACCTGTGATTCGCAAAGTCAGCTTCACTGGCTCGGTCCCGGTCGGCAAACATCTGATGCGGCTGGCCGCCGACGGCCTCAAGCGCGCAACCATGGAACTGGGCGGTCACGCTCCGGTGCTGGTGTTCGACGATTGCGATCTGGAAAAGACGCTCGACATGGTGGTGCCGCAAAAGTTCCGCAACGCCGGGCAGGTCTGCGTCTCACCCACGCGGTTTTATGTGCAGGAGGCGATCTACGACCGCTTCATCGAAGGCTTTGCAGCGCGGACCAGGCAGGTCACGACCGGCAATGGCTTTGCCGCAGACACCAATATGGGTCCACTCGCTAATATCCGCCGCCCTGGCGCGATCGAGGCACTGGTCGATGATGCACGCAAAGCGGGCGCGCGAGTGATGGCGGGCGGAGAACGCGGCGAGGGCGGGTTCTTTTTCCAGCCGACGCTGCTGGCCGATGTGCCCGATAGCGCCGCGATCATGGCCAATGAGCCGTTTGGACCAGTAGCAGTAGCTGCACCCTTCACTACTTTGGATGATGCAATCGCCAAGGCCAATCGCCTGCCCTATGGCCTCGCTGCTTTCGCCTTTACCGAGAATATGCGCCGCGCCAATCTGCTGGGTGATGCCATCGAGGCCGGGATGGTAGGTATAAATACCTTTGCAATCAGCATGGCCGATGCTCCATTTGGCGGGGTCAAGGACTCAGGGTTTGGCAGCGAAGGCGGGATAGAAGGTTTCGACAGTTATCTGGTGACCAAGTCCATCCATCAGGCGTAGCGGCCTTCACTGAGATCATCTAGTAAGATGGATCACGGTAGTGTCTCGGTTTGAATTTTCCGCAGGAGATTGCGACCGGAGACGGCTTCAAGGCTGCCATTCACAGTCGGACCGGTTTCAGGCTCGATATCGCCGTTTGCGGGCGTCTGACTGAGCGGGTTAGTGCGCTAGCCCGGACATCAACTTCTCGAACGATCCCATCGTTTCCGGGACAAGGTTGATCTTCTTGAACGGTGTCGCGAGGAAACGGTCCACCGTGCCGTTGAATTGCTCGGGGTCGTCGTACGGGATCAGGTGCGTGCTGTTCGGGAAAACCGCCAGTTGCGCGTTCGGCAGGCTTTTGTAGATCGTGACGATGTGTTCGATCCGGACGAGATCGTGATCGCTCGCCAGCACAAGCGTCGGCGCCGCAACCTTGGCAAGCATCGCGGGTGGAATGTTCGGCTCCTTCAGCATCATGCCCGCGACCTTGAGCTGGCGTCGGCCTTGCGGTGTGTTCTTTGCCTCTTCGGACAGCATCATCGACTTGATCAGTGCGACAACTTCTGGATCGAACGCTTCCGGTCCCGGGGAGAGGTTTGCGGCCATGGAAACGATCTTCTTCACCTTGCCGGGATGGCGAACGCCCAGAAGCAGAGCTTCGACGCCGCCGTCGCTCCAGCCCACCACATCCACCGGACCGAGCTTCAAGTGATCGATCAAGGCTGCAAGGTCGTCCGTCATCTTCTCATAAGTGATCGGTTCCAAGCTGTCGGCGGACTGCCCATGGTCTCTGCTGTCCATCGCGATCACTTTGTACTTTGCTTTGAAGTGGTCGATCTGCGCTGCGAGCGAACCGATGCTTGCACCATTCCCGTGCACCAACAGCAGCGGTTCACCCTTGCCGTAAGTTTCGTAGTACAAAGTCACGCCATCGTGGACGAAAGTCACACCGGCATCCTTGTTGGCACCAAAGGGGATTGTCACGGCGTTCACCGTCTTGGTTTCTCGGGGCGAGCATGCGACGGCGAGAACGAGCGCGGAGGCGAGCGACACGGCGGACAAAAATTGCTTCATAGAGGACTCCAAAGTTGGCGATCCGTTTTTTAAGCGGCCACTGGAGGCCATTGTCGCCTATGGGCTATTGCGGCTCTGATAGCCACATTCTTGCCACCGGCGGGATTGCCTAAAAAGGACCATTCCTTCCGTGTGGGGAGCCTGCGCGGGTTGATCGATTTCAAATTGAGACACTAGCGGATCACACTACCTCCGGCCCCAGTGCCGGATCGAGATCGCGCGGGCGGATGAGGTGGACGAGCCGTCCGCAGCGCTCAATAAGCTGATCCCAGTGCTCAATATCAACTTCAATCACGGCGAAGGAGGCGGTCGGAAATTTGACTTCCACCACATCGAGTAGCGGACTTGTTCCATCATCGGCGACAAGATCGAAGATCACATCTTCCAAGCCGGGATTGTGCCCGACCATCAGGATCGAGCTGGGATCATCCTTTTGTTCGCGTAGCAGATCGAGCAGCGTTGCCGAGCTGGCGAGATAGATTCGCCGGTCCCAATTGACTGCCAGCGGGTGGGCCGCCGCCTTGGCGGCAAGCTCAATCGTTTCGGCAACGCGCACTGCTGGTGATGCGATCACTCGTTCCCATGCGACGCCATGATCATGGATATGCTTACCGACCAGCTCGGCGCCCTTAACGCCGCGTTGGTTGAGCGGGCGATCAAAATCGCGCGCCCGCGGATCATGCCAGTCTGACTTTGCATGGCGAAACAGGCCCAGAATCTTCAAGTGAGGTCCTCAACTTTGGCAGGCTCCCTTGAAACACTGGCGGCGACGCGTTGTAAAGCCTCGTCCAGCGTGACGCGGTGTATTGGCGTGCCGGGCGGAAAAGCGGTAAGCAAGCGGCTGGGAAATGCGGCCGAGAGGACAACGAACTGGCCATGATCATCCGCACTGCGGATCAGCCGGCCAAATGCTTGCGCCAATCGGGCGCGGATAATCCGATCATCATAGGCATTTCCAGCACCCTGAGCGCTATTGGCAAGTCGGCGCGCTCGGTGAAGTATCGAAGGCTTGGGCCAGGGCACCTGTTCCATTACTACCAGCCGCAGCGAACGGCCCGGAACATCAACCCCATCGCGCAGCGCATCGGTGCCGAGCAGTGAGGCGCGCGAATCGTCTCGAAATATATCGACCAGCGTGCCGGTATCGATCGGATCGACATGCTGGGCGTAAAGCGGAAGGCCGGTCCGGGCCAGCCGATCCGCAATCCGGCCATAGACCGCGCGCAGCCGCTTGATGGCGGTGAACAGCCCCAAAACGCCACCGCCTGCCGCCTCGATCAGCCGGGCATATGCACCGGCCAGTGCTGAAACATCACCCTTGGTCACATCTGTAACGATCAGCACTTCTGCCTGCGCGGAATAATCGAACGGGCTGTCAAAAGCCGACAATCGCGGCGCGATATCAAGATGGCTGGCGCCGCTTCTGGCCACTGCAGCGTCCCAGTCCAGCCCATCCCGCAGCGTAGCTGAAGTGATCATCACCCCATGCGCACCGTCCAGCACGGCGGCAGCAAACGGCTTCATCGGATCGAGCCAGCGGCGGTGGATACCGACATCAAATTCGCGCGCGTCGGAACGTTCAACGCTGAGCCAGTCAACGAAGAGGGGATCGGCTGGCCCCCCCATCCGGTCGAGCAGCGCCTCCCAAGCGCTGAGCAGATCAATCCGCCAGCCGAGCGAGTGCCGCGCTCCTTCGATCCGGGCGCGGCCAGGGCCGTCTAGCCAATCGGGTCCGTCCTCGATCAGCGCTTCAAGCCTGCCACCGAGACGGATCAGGGGTGCGCGCAAAGCGGCGAGTGCGGTTTGGGCCTGCCCCGCCAGTTCGACAAAGCTGCCCTCAAGCTGTGCGGCCTCGGTTTCTAGCCCATATCCCGCCTCCTGACCGCCGCTTTCGTCGCGGGCATAGACTGCCGCGCGCACCGCCCCGAACAGAGCCTCAAGCGGGCCGAAGGGTGCGTTTTCTAGCAAGCGCTGCAACCAACCCTCGCCAGGGAGAGCTTCTGCTGCATGATGCGCCGCTGCAATTGCCTTGCCGCCCGCCTCATCATAGCTGGCGACATCGGCTAGCCGCGCGGCAAGGCCCCGCCGCCGACCCTTGGAACCGCGTTCCGGACCGACCACCCACCGGCGTAATTCAATCGTTTCTCCGCCGGTCAGCGCAGCGGCAAAGGTCGAATCCGCCGCCTCGAAAACATGGTGGCCCTCGTCAAAGATAATCCGGGTCGGGCGCTGGGCGACGTCTCTTCCTCGGGCGGCATTGACCATCACCAGTGCATGATTGGCGATCACCAGATCGGCCTGCGCGCTGGAGCGGGAGGCGCGTTCGATGAAGCATTTGCGATAGTGCGGGCAGCCGGCATAAACGCACTCGCCGCGGCGATCCGTCAGCGCAGCGACCCCCCGCTGGCGGAACAGTGTGCCAAGCCAGCCGGGAAGATCGCCGCCGATCATGTCGCCGTCCTGGCTGTAGCCGGCCCAGCGTGCGATCAGCTGGGCGAGGATTGCGGCGCGGCCAGTAAAGCCGCCTTGCAGCGCATCCTCCAGATTGAGCAAGCACAGGTAATTCTCGCGGCCCTTGCGCACCACCACCGGCGGCGAACCATCGGCGCGACTGCCATCCCAGGCCCGGCGACTTTCCTGCCTCAATTGGCGTTGCAGCGCTTTTGTGAAGGTCGAAACCCAGACTGTTCCGCCCGAACTTTGCGCCCATAGTGAGGCGGGGGCGAGATAGCCGAGCGTCTTGCCAATACCAGTGCCCGCCTGCGCCAGCAGCACATGCGGCAAGCCCTCCCGGCGGCGCGGAGAAAAGACATTAGCAGATTCAGCGGCATAGGCGCGTTGACCCGGACGGATTTCGGCAGCACTGCCAGTCAGAGCCGCAAGTCGCGCCGCTACTGCATCGGTTTCCAGCTCGATTTGCGCAGGTTGAGGGCGCTCTGCAACCTCATCCCATTCGGGCAGGCGGGCGAACAGCCAGCGTTCGGCGCGCGCCGGCTGGCGAATCCTTGGCGCGAGCAGCGCAGCCCAGGGCCAGCGCAGCTTGGTTAGCGATTGTAACGCGCTCCATGCTCCCTCCCGCTCGGCCCATGCATCGGCACTGCAAGCCGATAGCAACGTCTCTGCCGCGGTTTGCAGCAGTGCCGGAACTGCATCGTCACCCGCTGGCTCGGGCAGACCAAGCGCATTGGCCAATCCCTTGGGCGTTGGCACCATGAAGCGGGCGGGGTGGATGAAAGCGAACAGCTCTAGCAGATCTAGCCCGGACAAATCAGGATAGCCGAGCCGGCTCGCCACTAGCGGCGCGTTGAGCATCAGCAGCGGCGTATCAGCCGCCGCCATGATCGCCTCACCCTTGCCCAGCCCGCGCGTGTTTCCCCCGCCTTCATCGAAACCGCCTTCACGCAGCCAGCAGCCGCCGTGGCTGGCATGAAGCGCGGGCAGGGGGAGCGGTTCAGTCACAACGTAGCGATAGAACGAAATCGGAACGCGGGGCAAGTCACCCTTGCTACTTGCCTAAACTTTGCTGAACCGCGTAACTCGTTGGCATGACCAGCTTCACACCAACGCATCGCGATGCGCTGATCCAGCGTCTGCCCAAGGCAGAGCTGCATCTTCATATCGAAGGTTCGCTTGAGCCGGAGCTGCTGTTTGCGCTGGCGGAGCGCAATGGTCTGGTGATTCCGTTTGATTCGGTGGAAGAAGTTCGCGCCGCTTATGATTTTTCAAACCTGCAAGATTTCCTCGATATTTATTATCAGGGCATGGCGGTGCTGCAGACCGAGCAGGATTTCTATGACCTGACCTTGGCCTACCTCGCCCGCGCGGCGGCGGACAATGTCCGACATGTTGAGATTTTCTTCGACCCGCAGGGGCACACCCAGCGCGGGATCAGCTTTGAAACTGTCATCACGGGTATCACCCGCGCGCTGACGGAGGGTGAGCGGCATTTTGGCATAACCCACCGGCTGATCCTATGCTTCCTGCGCCATCTCGACGAGGCGGATGCGCAAGCAACGCTAGATCAGGCGCTGCCGTTTCTGGGGTTGATCACGGGCGTGGGTCTCGATTCCAGCGAGGTAGGCCATCCGCCCGGCAAGTTTGCGCGGGTGTTTGCCCGAGCGCGCGGGCTGGGACTGAAACTGGTTGCTCATGCCGGTGAGGAAGGCCCGCCCGCTTATGTTACCGAGGCGCTTGATGTGCTGGGGATTGACCGGATCGACCACGGCAACCGCGCGCTGGAGGATGCGGAACTGGTCCGGAGGATAGCAGGCGAGGGACTGACGCTGACAGTCTGCCCGCTCTCCAATCTGAAGCTTTGCGTGATCGACCGGATTCAGGACAGCCCGGTTGCCCGGATGCTCGATCTTGGGCTTAGCGCGACGATCAATTCGGACGACCCGGCCTATTTCGGCGGCTATGTGAATGAAAATTACCGCGCGGTGGCGACGGCATTGGATTTGTCGAAAGCTCAGATTGTCCAGCTAGCGGAAAACTCGTTCACCGGATCGTTCCTGCCGCCGGATGTCCAGGCTCACCATATTGATGAGATTCGCGCCGTGGCGGAGGAAGCCTGAGATGGCCATCACCAAACACTACATCACCGCAGATGAACTGCTTCAGGATAGCTATCGGCTGGCGGGTCAAATCATCGATTCCCCGTTCCGCCCGACACATATTGTGGGCATCTGGCGCGGCGGCGCACCTGTTGGCATCGCGGTGCAGGAGCTGCTCGAATATCATGGCATCACCAGCGATCACATCGCAATCCGAACCTCGAGCTATAGCGGGATCGACAAGCAGGAAAAGACTGTCCGGGTCTTCGCGCTGGGCTATCTGGTAGATACGTTGAACCCCGATGACCGGCTGCTGGTGATTGACGATGTGTTCGACAGCGGACGGTCGATCGAAGCGTTCCTGCGCGAGCTTAAGGAACGGTGCCGTCACAATATGCCGCGCGAAGTGAAAATCGCTACGGTGTACTACAAACCCAGCCGCAACCAGACGGGGTTGGTGCCCGATTTCCACGTCCACACAACGGATGAATGGCTGGTGTTTCCGCATGAGATCAACGGGCTGACCGAGGCTGAAATTCTGGCGCACAAGCCGGGAGCGGGGCTGATTTTGAGGGATTGAACGAAATTCTCCCACGCGGGGAAGGGTGCTTCGCACTTGCGGAATCGCGCCAGCCGCGCGTAAGGCCAGCACCATGACTATCGCCGATTATCAAACCGCCGCCCTGACCTCCAAGGCCTGGCCGTTCGAGGAAGCCCGCAAACTGCTGCGGCGCTATCCGGATGGCAAGCCTGATGGCTCTCCGATGCTGTTCGAAACCGGCTACGGCCCATCGGGGCTGCCGCATATCGGCACTTTTCAGGAAGTCCTGAGGACTACGTTTATCCGCCGGGCTTACGAAACGCTAACTGGTGGTGCGCCCACCCGGCTGGTGGCGTTTTCGGATGATATGGACGGCCTGCGCAAGGTGCCGGACAATGTTCCGAACGCCGAACTTTTGCATGCCAATCTGGGCAAGCCGCTCAGCCGGATCCCTGATCCGTTTGGTAAGTTTGATAGCTTTGCCGCGCACAACAATGCGATGCTGCGGGTGTTCCTTGATCGGTTCGGGTTCGATTATGAATTCGTCTCGTCGAGCGAGGTCTATAATACCGGCGGGTTTGACGAGGCGCTGAAGAATGTCCTGCGCAATTTCGATGCGATCATGGGTGTGATGCTGCCCACACTCCGCGCCGAGCGCGCAGCGACCTATTCGCCGGTGCTGCCAATCTCGCCCACCAGCGGCGTGGTGCTGCAAGTTCCGGTCACTGTGGTCGATGCCGAGGCCGGAATGATCCGGTTCGAGGATGATGGCAAGCGCGTCGAGCAAAGTATCCTTGGCGGACATGCCAAGCTGCAATGGAAGGTCGATTGGGCGATGCGCTGGGTTGCGCTGGGTGTCGACTATGAAATGTACGGCAAGGATTTGACCGACAGCGGCGTGCAATCGGGCAAGATTGCAGCAATCCTTGGCGGACGGAAGCCGGAAGGACTGATCTACGAGCTGTTCCTTGACGAGAAGGGCGAGAAGATATCCAAGTCCAAGGGTAATGGGCTGACTATCGACCAATGGCTTGAATATGGCAGCGATGACAGTCTCGGTTTTTACATCTTCCGCGAACCCAAAAGCGCCAAGTCGCTCCACACCGGGATTATCCCGCGTGCGGTCGATGAGTATTGGCAGTTCCGCGAGAAGCTGACCGAGCAACCGGTCGAGCAGCAACTGGGCAACCCGGTGTGGCATCTGCTGCTGGCTTCGGGTGTCCCCGCGAAGGCAGGGACCTTGGGCGTGGAGGCGCTACCACTGACTGAGACCCCCGCCTTCGCGGGGGATCGGTTGCCGCAGGGCGCAGGTGAGAGTCTGCCTGTGACTTACGGCCTGCTGCTCAATCTGGTTGGCGTCCTGGGCGCTGGGGCGACCCGTGATCAGGTGTGGTCATACCTTGGCAATTATCTGGAGAATGCCGATCCGGCGGCACATCCCGCGCTGGACGCGCTGCTCGGCAAGGCGCTGGCCTATAACCGCGATCTGGTTGCGCCTACCTTGCACCGCCGCAAGCCCGAAGCGGGCGAGGCAGCGGCACTGGCTGCGCTGGACGAGGAACTGGCTGCCACTGCTGATGATGCCACCGCAGAGGAAATCCAGAACATCGTCTATGCGATCGGCAAGGATCCGCACTTCGCCTTCGAAGGCCTGCGCGACTGGTTCAAGGCGCTGTATGAAACGCTGCTGGGTTCGTCCCAAGGCCCGCGGATGGGCAGCTTCATCACGCTGTATGGGATAGCAAATACGCGGAAACTGATTGCCGAGGCGCTAGCGGACTGAGGCCGCAATCCACCGGTCAATCTTCGCCTCCAGAATAGGCAAGGGCAAAGCGCCACTCCCAAGCACCTGTTCGTGAAAAGCGCGGATGTCGAACTTCGGCCCAAGTGCGGCTTCCGCTTCGGCGCGCAGCCGCTGAATGGTCAGCGCGCCGATCTTGTAGCTAAGTGCTTGACCGGGCCATGCGATGTATCGTTCCACCTCGGCGGTCGCGTCGCTTCGGCCCATGCCTGAATTGGCGAGCATGTAATCAATCGCTTGTTCGCGGCTCCAGCCCTTGGTGTGGAGACCTGTATCGACGACCAGCCGCATGGCGCGGAGGATCTCGTCATCCAGCGTCCCCCAGTGCTGCATTGGATCCTTATAAAGGCCCATCGGATAGCCAAGCGTTTCGGCATAAAGCGCCCAGCCTTCGACATAGGCTGTGTTGCCGCCAAACCGCTGGAAATCGGGCAGGGACTTGTCCTCTTGTGCCAGACTGGCCTGGAAGTGATGCCCCGGCGCGCCTTCATGCAAATAGAGCGTAGTGATGCTGGTCAGGAAGCGGCTCGGCAAGTCGTAGGTGTTGTAAAAAAAGGTTCCTGCCCGCGAACCATCGGGCGTGCCATCTACATAACTGCCCCCGGCTTCATATTTTTCGCGGTAGGCGGGGTAAGGTTGGATCAAGAGCGGAGTTTTGGGGGAGCGAGCAAAGTAGCGCGGAACCTGGGAATCAACGGCGCGGCCGACAGCGGCAAAGCCATTAGCCAGTTCTGCGCCAGTCTTGGGGTGAAAGCGGGGATCGGAGCGAATGTGATCGAAGAATGAGCGCAGATCACCAGCGAAGCCCATCTCGCGGCGCACCCCGTCCATCTCGCGCTGGATTCTAGCCACCTCGCCAAGCCCGAGCGTGTGAATCTGGGCTGGATCAAGCGGCAAGGTAGTGTGGCGGGCAACAAGCCGGCGATAAAGGCCGGCGCCGCCCTTCATCGCCGAAAGCCCAACCGTACTGCGAGCGGCGGGGAGGTATTCGTCATTGAGGAAATTGCGCAGGCGCTGATAGGCGGGGTAAAGTTCCTGACTGATCGCAGAGGCATAAGCTGCACGCAGCGGTTCCCTTGCGCTGTCCGGGACAGTACCGGGGAAATTGAGGACTGGCGAATAGAACGGCGAGTTTTCGATCGTCTGGGCCAGCAGAGCATCGATCTGGCCGATCATATTGGCGGTAGTCAGCCTGGTATCGAGGACACCGCTGGCCATGCCCTGACGAAAGCGGATGATCGCATTGTCAATGACGCCGGGAAAGACCCGCACAAACGTCAAATTGCGGCGATAGTCACTCTCGTCATCGTATTGAGCGGCTCCATCCTTGGCCATCAGTGAGGGGAATTCGATATGCAGCCCGCCAAAATGGTTGAATGGTCTGACGGCCGTCAGGGCCAGGATATCGGGCTGAAGCCACATTGCCTCGTCACGCTTGTCACGGGCAAAGATGTCATAGGAGACCTGGCGTTCGACGCTCAGTTTACGCCGATCGATCCGCTGCAATAGGCTTATGCTCTTGCGAACAGAGGCAAGCGCCGCACGGGTTTGGGTGTCTGTGTAATAGCGCGAAAAGGCCGCTGCATCGGCTGCTCCGCCGCGACTAAGCAAGCTAAGGGGATCCAGAGCATCGCTGCGCTTGGCATCCTCCCGGAACAGGGCCATCAGCCGGGCGTCTTCGGCATTTGGCACCGCCGGAGCAGTGACAACCATCTGCGGAGAGGCTGGCGCAGATTGAGGCGGAACTGGCACTGCTGCGCAGCCAGCGCTGGCCACTGCGACAAGCAGCAGCGGCAATTTACGCCAAGCCCTCATTTCTACCCCCATTTGCGTGTGCGATACCATTTGGTGATGACATATTTTACCCCGCGAACCACCGGCATTCCGCAATGCATCGTGTCGTCATTGAGGGTGCCATCGGGCCGGGCATTGTTCCAGACGATCATTGCGCCTTGCTGCGGCGGGATCGACACTCCGATCCGGGTGAAGTCAGTCGTTCCACCTTCCACCACATCATTGAGATAGACCATCGCCGTAATGCAGCGCTGCCCGCCGCGCCGGGCTTCGTCTTTCCAATAGGATGCCTTGGAAAAGAACCAATCCATATGCGGCTTGAATTCCTGTCCGGGAAGATAGCGCTGACCCTGGATCGTCTCACCATTGTCATGCGGCATGCCGAGCAGATCATCGATCCGCCGCTCAACCATCTGCACGAATGGATCGCTGCGGACAACATCACCCGAATAGCTGGTGCGGAAATTGGCGCCATAGCCGTGATCGAACACGCGCGATGGCTTGGCGACAACATCAATCATTGCTATCAGCTGTTCGCACTCGGCCGGGCTCAGGAACTGGGACACCGCGAAAATTTCCGCTTGCTCTATTTGAACTTTCTGCACGGCTGGATCGGCGGCGAGCCGTTTACGGACAAGCGAGCCCACGCGCCTCAACGCTGATCTGTCCGGATTGGCATAGGTGGTGCTGGATGACATTCCGAGGCTTGGCCCAAAGCTTGGCAATGAGAAATCTATAGCCAGCTGCCTATCGGGATTGCCGCGCAGGGCAAGCGGAAAGCTTCTTGCCTGCTGCGCCAATTTGCGGCACTTTCAAGGCCATGAACACCATAACCCCCTCAGCCACTTTGGCAGCCAGCCGCTATTCACGCGGTGCCATGGTCTTTCATTGGACCATCGCCACCCTTATCATCATGAACTTTATCGGCGCTTTTGTGGCCGAGGATTTGCCCAAGCCTGAAGCAGCGCAGATCATGGGCGCGCATAAGGCCATGGGGATTACGATCCTGATCCTTTCAATCGGCAGGCTGGTGTGGCGCATTACCAAGCCCGTCCCGCCGCTATCGGCTGGGCTGAAGGCTTGGGAGGTGGCGCTGGCCAAAGTTACTCATAGCCTGCTGTATTTCTTGATGATTGCAATTCCAGCTAGCGGCTGGATCATGCATTCAGCCTTCTCGGCAGGAAAATCGATCAGCTTCTTCGGCTTGTTTGCTTATCCCGGATTGCCAATGGCGCAAGACAAGGCAACTGCCGGGCTGTTCCATGAAGTGCATGAGGTGATGGCATTTGCCATGCTGGGGCTGCTTGCCCTGCATCTTGCCGGAGCGCTCAAACATCAATTTATCGACCGCGACGGGTCGATCTGGCGGATGTTGCCCGGGCGGGGATAAGACGCATATATGAAAAAGCCCCCGCATTGCTGCGGGGGCCTCGTCAACCGGTCCACTCACCGGAAAACCTTGAACTTCCTACCAGAAGAAGTTGTTGATCACATCAACCACTTCGCCGCTGTAGATATCCACCAGCAACGCATCGTCGTAATAGCGCACCCAGCGATAGGAGCCATAGGCATCGGGCAGGCGGTACTGCCATGGGTCGTTGATCCAGTAGCGATTGCCGTAGAACAGCGAGTCCATAAAAAAACCGATGCTCAGGCGCCGGTAGCTGTAGTTACGATAGGGCGAATAATAGCTGCCCCAACGGAAGATGTCGCGGTTGTGGTTGCGATAGCTGTGCCAGTTATAGCGATTGTTGCTGCGCCAGTTGTTGTCCCAATTCTGATGATTGTTGCGATAGCTTGACTGGTCACGATCATGGTTGCGATCACGTCGCCAGCTGTCGTTAGACTGGCCGTCACGATTTCCGTCTCGATAGCTTGAACGGTCACTATCCCTGCGATAGTCGCCGCGTGACTCAGTCCGCCGAACCTCCGTTCCCCGCACCGGCCCGCGCCAGCTATCGTTGGAGCGTCCCTCGCGGTTGCCGTCACGGTAGCTGCGATTGCCATCCCGCCGATCAGTGATCGTGGTGGTCAGCCAGCCATCGCCGCGCGTTTCAACCCGCCGATCATCGCCGCCTCGTGCCTGTCCGCGCCAGCTTGGGGCAGGGGTGGCGACTGGTGTTGCGTTTCCGCCAGACCAGCGCGAACCCCGATCATTGCGATCTTCGCGGCTGCGGCCTTCATTGCCTTGCTGGCCGGAATTGGCCCAACCAGCATTTGAGCGTGCTGGTGGTGCGCTTGCTGCTTGACCTTGCGGTGATGCAGGAGGAGTCCAGCCACCATTGTTCTGACCACGCCAGCTGCGCTGAGTGGGTTCGGGACGGTCTGCCTGCTGTTGCTGAGGCGCTGGCTCTTGCCGTGCCGCCCGCTCTTGCCTCGCAGGTTGTTCCTGTTGCACTGCCTGCTGCTGGGGTTGCTGGTTCCAGCCGCCTCTGCTGGCCCCTTCGGTCCGGGCCTCGCCACCACCATGACGGCGGATGCCGCGCTCATCCGGATCGGCCAGCGCCATGCCGGGCAAAGTCAACGCCGCCAACGCTGCTATCAGCGCCACGCGGCGGCCTGATTTCTTGAAAGACATCACGGCCATAGCCGTTCTCCATTTCCTTGCGCCACACCAACGGCGGCGACCTTGGAAATAGGACTATCCGAGTCGTGCTGTCGCCATGGTGAATGGAGGGGTAAGCTTTGCGTTCAGATTTGGGGTGTGAACATGTGAATATTCAATTGGGACGCGTGGTGACGACCATCGCGTGTCATGCCAGACTTGACGGGTCGTGCGTCATGCTATACATGACGCTCAATGGAAATTCCCAGCATCCGGTACAAGGCATTGTGGCGGTTACTTCTCGAAGGGCAAGCGAAGGGCTGATCGAGCCGCAGCGGCTGCTGGATATGGCCACTTTTATCGCCGTGACTGCCGATTTCGAAGGGCTGGCCGTTCCGCCCAACTACGGTTTCCATGCGCTGACCGGCAATCGCAAAGGCACGTATGCAATGATGGTAACGCGAAACTGGCGATTGATATTCGTCAAGCAGGATAGTCGCACCCTGGCCGAGCTTGATCTGGAGGATTATCACTGATGGCTCTCACCTTGCACCCTTCGGTTTTTGTCCATCCCGGCCCTTGGTTGCGGCGGACTTATGTCGATCATTATGGCCTGACGGTGACGCAGGTTTCTGCGAATCTTGGCGTCAGCCGCCAGAATATGAGCATGTTTCTCAACGGCCACGCGGCCTTGAGCGCGAAGATGGCGCTGCGCTTCGAGAAGGCTTTCGGGATATCAGCGGACACGCTGATGCGGATGCAGGCCGCCTATGACATCGCACAGGCCCGGCTGCGCGAGGGCGAATTGGGGCTGGAGCGAGTGAAAAGGGCGGCTTGATGACCGCGTCTTGCAGCCGGTAACGCTGCGGTTTGATCTGGATGTGGTATATTGGTTCAAAGATCACGCGCGCGAGTGCGGGTAACAGACCGAGATTGGCCGGGTGCTGTGGCGGTATGTGTCTGGCGCGGGGCGGTGAACTGAGTGCACTGCGCCGCCATCCTACGCATAAAGATACTTGTATGTTGCCTGAGAAAATTCAATTATTTCAACATCATGCTTGTTCAGCAATTTCTGAATTTCGTCACTTTCCGCCGCAATAACCTTTTCCAACGTACCCAAGACGTGTGAATTTTCCCAGTTCAGAGTCGGAATGTTAATGATGCTCCCAAGTGCAGCTACACGATCAAATTGCCAAGTCAGAATTTGAATAGATTGGTAGCAGTTCCCATAATCCTTGAATCCAAAGATTTGACCTTTAGAAGCGAGTGATCGAAGCCGCACAACCATCGGTTGCGCTTGAGCTAATGCCTCATCTAAGCGGCGCGAAGTCGCTTCGGATGCCCTTTGGATGTATTCAATTGCGCCGGCGATAGTCAGTTTCTCGGGATCAAACGGAGACGGGCCGTGACATATCATCCCGGTTCTCACTGCTTGGTGCAATGCGACCGGCCTCGACATCGCGATGATGAAGGCATGAGTTGCTTCGATCAGCGCATCCAGAAAGTCGGCTTCTCGCTTGGCTTTGTCTTGGCGTTTCCAGTTCCTGAGCGCGAGCCAGCCAACAAAGGCGGCAGCATACGGTCCGAAACTGCGCAGCAGTTCCAGCCAACCGAAGTCCGCAAGCGCATGTACAGTTGCGGTTGCAGCATTTTGCATGCTCACCTAGTCAACTTCTTATACGCCAGCCTCGTCGGACGATCCGCCGCATCGCCCAGTCTGCGGCGTTTGTCTTCCTCGTAAGCCTCGAAGTTGCCCTCAAACCACTCGACGTGACTATCGCCTTCGAACGCCAGAATATGCGTCGCCAGCCGATCGAGGAAAAAGCGGTCATGCGAAATCACCACCGCGCAGCCGGCGAAGTTCTCGATCGCATCTTCCAGTGCGCGCAGGGTTTCGACGTCAAGATCGTTGGTCGGTTCATCCAGCAGCAGCACGTTGCCGCCTTCTTTGAGCATCTTGGCCATGTGGACCCGGTTGCGCTCACCGCCCGATAGCTGGCCGACTTTCTTCTGCTGGTCGGTGCCCTTGAAGTTGAACGCGCCGACATAGGCGCGGGTGCTCATGTCCTGCTTGTTGACCTTCATGAAATCATGCCCGCCCGAGATTTCTTCCCAGACGTTGTGAGCGGGATCAAGCTGGTCGCGGCTCTGGTCAACGAAGCCGAGGCGAACTGTCTCGCCAATCGCGATTTCGCCTTCATCGGGCTTTTCCTGTCCGGTGATCAGTTTGAACAGCGTAGTCTTGCCCGCGCCGTTCGGGCCGATGATCCCGACGATCCCGCCCGGCGGCAGCAGGAACGAGAGATTTTCGAACAGCAGCTTGTCACCATAGGCCTTGGATATATTCTTAGCCTCGATCACCTTGCCGCCAAGGCGCTCTGGCACCTGGATAACAATCTGGGCCTTGTTGATGATCCGCGTTTCGCTCGATTCAACCAGCTGGTCGAACGCCTTGATGCGGGCCTTGCTCTTGGTCTGGCGACCCTTGGTGCCGGCGCGGATCCACTCAAGCTCGTCGCGAATGGCCTTCTGGCGACCCTCGTCCTCGCGGCCTTCCTGATCGAGGCGCTTGGCCTTCTTCTCAAGATAGGTTGAATAGTTGCCCTCATAGGGGAAGTATTTGCCGCGATCGATCTCGAGGATCCATTCGACGACATTGTCGAGGAAATAGCGGTCATGGGTGATCATCAGCACCGCGCCGGCATATTCCTTGAGGTGGTTTTCGAGCCAGTTGACGCTTTCGGCATCAAGGTGGTTGGTCGGCTCATCCAGCAGCAGGATGCCGGGCTTCTGGATCAGCAGCCGGGTCAGCGCGATCCGGCGCTTTTCGCCGCCCGAGAGATTGTCCACCGGCCAGTCACCCGGCGGGCAGCGCAGCGCTTCCATCGCGATCTCAAGCTGGTTGTCCAGCGTCCAGCCGTCCACTGCATCGATCTTTTCTTGCAGCGTGCCCATCTCTTCCATCAGCGCGTCGAAATCGGCGTCTTCGGGTGGGTCGGCCATGATCATGCTGATCTCGTCAAACCGCATGACCAGATCGGCGGTTTCCCGCGCCCCATCCTTGACGTTTTCCAGGACTGTCTTGGTGGTATCCAGCTCTGGTTCCTGCGGCAGATAACCGACAGAGATATACTCGCCCGGCCAGGCTTCGCCGGTAAACTCGGTGTCGATCCCGCCCATGATCTTCATCAGTGTCGATTTACCAGCGCCGTTCGGCCCAACGATGCCGATCTTGGCACCCTGATAGAACTGCAGGCTGATATCGTTCAATATCGGCTTTGCAGCACCGGGGAAGGTCTTCGTCATGTTCTTCATGACGTAGGCATATTGGGCGGCCATCGGAATCCTAACGGGAACTGGAAGTGCTGGAAATTCGCGCCGCCTCTACCCGGTGGAGAGATTGGCCGCAAGCGCAGCCTGATGGTAGGCTTGACGCGCTGGTGTTGTGGCAACAAAATGCGGAATCAACGTAATCTATTTGATTGGAACACCATGGAACTGGGACTGGCGGGCAAGAATGTTTTGGTGATGGCAGGAAGTCAGGGGATCGGCCTTGCCTCCGCGCTGGGCTTCCATGCCGAAGGCGCGCATGTAACTATTGCTGCGCGCGGGAAGATCGCGCTGGATGCTGCTGCGGCACTGATGCCGGGTTGCACCGCAATCCAGGCCGACGTCAGCGTGCCGGCCGACATTGACCGGATAATCGCGGCCGCCGGCGCCGTCGATGTCTTGATCAACAATGCGGGCGGACCTCCGCCGGGGTCCTATGACGCGTTGTCTGACGATGATTGGCAACAGGCGATCGAGCTGACATTGCTGTCCGCCGTCCGCGCCACGCGCACTGTATTGCCGCATATGAGGGCGCAGCGCTGGGGCCGGATCATCAATATCTCATCCGTTGGGGTCAAGCAGCCAGTCCCCGGGCTTTCGCTGTCCAATTCGGTTCGCATGGCGGTGCTGGGCTGGTCGAAGACGTTGGCGAGCCAAATTGGCCCGGACAATGTCACCGTCAACACCGTCTGCCCGGGCTTGACTCGAACCGGACGCGTGAAAACCCTGGTCGACAAACAATCGGCAGAAAGCGGCAAGAGCGTCGAAGAAATTTCCGCCGCGATGGCATCGCAAATCCCGCTTCGCCGCATTGGGGAGGCGGAAGAAATCGCAAGCATGGTTGTATTTCTTGCGTCCGATGCGGCCAATTATGTGACCGGCGCTGCGATCCAGGTCGATGGCGGTATCGTTCAGGGCTACAGCTAGTTCAACCGCGCGCCAAGCCCAGCGAAGTGAAAAGAGTGGCTCAGATGATCAGCGATAGGCCCGAGGTTGTCGAAGCGGATCACGTGACCGGCATTTGCGATAAGCCGCAAAAGTAGTTCTACCGAGTTCCTGCACAGGTCAAAAACGGTCTATTTTTTCTAATTATATCAGTTACTTCCAAGTCACCGATATAATGGTCGGGGAGATAGGATTCGAACCTACGACCCTCTGGTCCCAAACCAGATGCGCTACCAGGCTGCGCTACTCCCCGACATTATTTGGCCCGACCGGCGCCTGACACGGCGTTGGTGGGCCCGGCAGGACTCGAACCTGCGACCTAGCCGTTATGAGCGGCCAGCTCTAACCAACTGAGCTACAGGCCCCAACACCGTTACGAGCAAGCCCGACGGGGCGCGCGTTAGCCCGCCTGTTGCGATGTGGCAAGCTCCACTGACTCCATTATTTCTTTGACCGAACTGGGCAGAACCCCGCGCTGGGCCAAATATGCGAAAACACTGCGCCACCAATCGTAGAATCCATCCAGATCTTGTTCGCTGCGCACATAGGGCGTGTAGCCCGGAGCAAGCGAGGGGCTGTGGAAGGAAAACATCAGCACTGGTAGCCCATCGTCTACTGCCATGTCGATCCCGCGTATAGCCTCTTCCAGCGTAACGCCTTCAGGGGTCAGTGGAATGCGCTCTAGCATCCCGATCCGCGCCAGTGCCCCGCGCAGCTGCGGAACGCGCCACATTTTGGGATAGAGCCAATGCCCCTGGCGGCGCAGCATTCCCCAATAAACAGTGGTCAGCGGCAGTTCCATCAGTCCCGCGCCCTGATCTATCCAATATGGCATCACTGGATGATCGCGAAAGTTGGGGCCGCCAGTCGAGCTGTAATCGAACCGCGCCCGCACCGAAGTGTCGATGGCAATCGCGCAATCGCTCAGAATCTTCGCGGTGTTGGGCCCAACACCATACCGTCCGGCGCGATAGATCAATGGCGTTGATTGAAAATTCTGTTGAATCGTATCGCGCAGCCGGGTGAATTTTTCTCGCTCAAGTTCAACAGAAAGATTGCCCGCAAAGCTGTTGAACTCGTTGACTTCCTCATTGTGCGGGGGGCTAACCCAGGGATGGAGCTGAACGCCAATTTCGGCTCGTCCGTTGGTCAGCGGCTCACGCAGTATTTCAGCAGCCATTGTGGAAGTGGCGATCGGATAATCCACCAGGTAAATCGGCACGACGCCCATGCCCTCGCAAAACTGCTGAAACTTGGCCAGACGCGGGATGGAGTGGATGCTGTGGCCGGTCCGGTTTAGTGGCTTACCCCAGTCAAACTCTTCCTCGGTATCCACTGTCAGAACAAAGCGCTGACCAAAGCCTGGCTTGAAACGAACAAGATCGCGGCTTTGCGGCAAGTCCGTGATTCGCTTGTTCGCCACCGGCGTTTGGCCCCTGTTGCTGTTTCTATTCGCGATTCGCAGAAGCCGTCGGTGCCCCGCCCTCGTTAGTATCTTGGCTATGGCCGGTGGCAAGCCCGGTCAAGCCCGGTAGCGTTAATTGCAACCGATCAGTTTTGCGGTTCAGCGTGCCGCCCGCCGCCTTGGCTTCTGCTGCAGCTAGCCGCAAAGCAAAGCCAACACCGAATACCCCAGCTGCAATTGCTTGCGGAACAGCGCCAACGGTGGCGTGGAACAGCGCCTGATCGTCGCGCATAGCCAGTGACGCGGGCAAAGCGATAGTCATGCGCAGATTTTCGCCACGGCTCCGCAGTCTCAGCTTGAGCATTTCGCCGGGAGCTGCCGCCCCGGCCAAAGTTGCGAGGAGCCGCCAGACGATCCGCTCTGCCTCAATTTCTGCCAGAGGCACGTGCAGCGGGGACTGATCGATCCGAACTGAAAACCCGCTACTGCGCGGGCCAGTATGCGGAGCGAGTTGTGCAACGCTGGTTGCGACAACCGCTGCGAAATCGCAGGCTCCGGTCTCTAGCTCTAGGATACCGCTATCAAGCCGGGCCAGCCGCTCAAGTTCCTCAAAGGCCGCCAGCATCCGTGCAGCATCTCCGGCAATCGTTGCCGCCAGCGCGCGATATTCATGCGGAACCTGACCAAATAGCTGCTGCTGGATGATCTCGGCAAATCCTTGAATGGCGTTCACCGGCGTGCGCAGTTCATGCAGCACCTGCCGCAGCCGGTCAGAGGCGGAGTCTGGCAGGGCTGACTTCGCTTCAGCAAGCGCTGCCGGGGGGCGCCGCATCCGGCCACGATAGCCCGAGAAGCGTCCGCCCGCTTGCTCAAACCAGGGTGTGGCATCCACTTGCCAGTCGCCTGCGAGAGAAGGCGCACCCGTGATTGAAAGCTTGCCCGCGCGGATCGGTTGGCGGCGGTGCAAGGCAGCAGCCAAAGCTGGTTCAACTTGCGCTGGATTGGCTGGATCACGCCCCGCCAATGCCAGCCCGACTGCCATCGGCGCAACACCGGGATCAGCCCAGCTGATCCGCCCGGCAGCATCGGTGGCAAAATCAAACGCGCGGACATCAGTAGGGACATGGAGCACATGATCCTCGCCCAGCGGCAGGCGCGGAGCGTCACCGGGGGCTGGTGCTTCGATAAATTCACGGGCGCGGCGATAGGCCTCGATCCGCCGGACAATCGCGCCGATGCCTTCGGCCGCTTCGCCGGCCGCGGGTGGCGGAGGGGGCGGGGGCAGGACTTCATCGATCACGATGTGATCGGCCATCGGCAGGCCGCGATCATAGATCCCGAGTTGGTCCAGTTGACGCGCGACCAGCGGTCCAAGATCGCGGCGCTGGCGAACAAAACTGCGTGCCGGGACAGGCAGGGCAGGGATTAGGTCAAGCCATTGTTCCTCGCTCAACTGGGCCTGAACCAAGGCAGCGCTGGCGATCTGCGGCTCGCCTGCTGCCAATGCCGCGACCAGCCGGGGCGATCGCAAGCGGATGCCCGGCTCACCCAACATGGCTGCGCGCTCAGAAGCGGCGATGCCCGGCGATAGTTCGGAAAGCCTGTCATAGGCAGCGTCGATTTGCGGGCCGCGCGCTTCGCTGGGCAAAGTTCCCAGCAGATCGAGTAGCTGGCGCAGCTGGATTCGAGACGTCACAGCGCCGTCAGCGCGAAGGCGCAATACGGTGGCAAGACGGTCGTCGAAGTGCATTTATGCTCCGGGAAGGCTGGGTCCATTTGGACGCGCCTGCGGCTTAGCATGTCCCGCGCGCAACGGAAGCGCGGCCGATTGCTGCGTTACAAAGCGGGACGATTGCGGGGGAGAACAATAAAATTATCGCTGGCGGACACCAATAGTTGTGAATATTACTCAGACCGGGCATTGTGTGACGCTGATGGGCTGGGAATGTTAGGGCATTATGGCGAATCTTGACCAGATTGATCGGCGGCTGCTGTCCGAATTGCAGAACGAAGGCCGCGTCACCAACGTTGAGCTGGCCAACCGCGTTGGCCTCACCGCGCCGCCCTGTTTGCGCCGGGTTCGGGGCCTTGAGGAATCAGGCGTCATCAAGGGCTATCACGCCGAGCTGGATGCCTCGAAACTGGGCTTTGCGATCACCGTGTTCGCGCTGGTCAGCCTCAAGAGCCAGGCCGAAGATTCGCTCCGCCAGTTCGAAGATCACATGAAGGACCTGCCCGAAGTCCGCGAATGCCACATGCTGAATGGCGAGATCGATTTCATCCTCAAGGTGGTGAGCAAGGATTTGCAGAGCTTTCAGGAGTTTTTGACCAGTAAGCTGACCCCCGCGCCCAATGTGGCGAGCGTTAAGACGAGCTTGACGATCCGGACGGCGAAGCAACTGCCTGGGGTTCCGCTGGAGTAATTTTAAGTCGAGCTGAAAAGGCGGGTAAACATCTCGTTTTGGCCGATCCAAACTTGGTCGAACTTTTCCTCGGCTATTCCGGCATATAGCTCCCACCAAGCTTTGTCCATTTCGTCCGATCTTTCGACTGGTACTGCATTGCACCAGATTACCAATCCATCGCATTTTTCATAATGCTTTGATGTCTTGGCATGCACTCTAATTCTAACCACCTCTTCGAGCATTTCAGGTGTAGACCACTCTGATTCCTCGAAAGGCCGTATCGGCTCTTGGGCAGTTTTGTGCTCGTCACCTCTACGTCGAGCCGGGTGATCAATTTCTGTCGTCTCAAACCAAAGTTCGCTTCCGTTCAATAGAATCGCGAAATCTGGGGTTTGCCGACCATGCACTGGTTTAAGCAAGCGCACCGAAGTTGCCTCAACATGGCCTGAAAAGCGGGAAGCAACAAACGCTTCTCGGAAATCCTTACCAGGGCTTCTCATTGACAAACGGCCAAGCGTAGACCGCACGTATTCGGCACGCTGTTTCAGGGCGTTCGGCGATTGCCATTCAAAGAATCCGCTCTCCGACAATATTACGAAGGCTTACGCAGCAAAATCAGTCACCCCACCCGCTTGGCCAGCCAGTCCTCCAGCCATTTGATCGAATAATCGCCGTTGATGATATCCGGCTCGGTCAGCAGTGCCTGATGCAGCGGGATCGAGGTTTTGACGCCGGCGATCACCATTTCCTCCAGCGCGCGCCGCAGCCGCATAATGCAGCCTTCGCGGGTGCGGCCGTAGACGATCAGCTTGGCGATCATTGAATCGTAATAGGGCGGGATCCGGTA
>JANMNP010000049.1:0-5525 GCA_031374105.1 Novosphingobium sp. | reverse complement strand
CTGGACCGGCTTGATACAAGGGTCGATGTGGTTGTTTCGGGGCACACTCACTGGGAATATGTCTGCGACTATTCCACTTACAATCCGGCCAAGCCGTTCCTGCTGACCAGTGCGGGGCTATGGGGCAAGCTGGTGACCGATATCACGCTGGAGATTGATCCGGCGAGCGGCCGGGTGATCAGCAAACGCGCGAAGAATGTGATCGTCCAGTCGCCCAGCTACACCGCCTCAACTTCGCGAATCCAGAACACCGATCTTTACCCAATGTTCGAGCCGCGCGCTGATGTTGCCGAATATGTCGCGCGTTATGTTGCGGCGGCAGCGGATTATTCACTGCGCAAAATTGGCACGGTCGCCGGGCCGATTGACCGGGCGAGCGGTCCGCTCGCCAATACCGGTGGATCACTCGCCATGCTGATTGCCGATGCGCAGCTTGCCGCAACCACCGGAGCAGGAGCGCAGATCGCCCTGATGAACCCGTTCGGCGTGCGCCGGACGCTGACTGCAGCGCCGGATGGGTCGGTGACGTTCGGTGACATTTACGCGGTCCAACCGTTCAATAATGACCTTGTCACCCAAAGCCTGACCGGGGCCGAACTCAAGGCGATCCTCGAACAGGGTTTTGACAGCGAGGGACCGGAGCAGATCCTCGCTCCCTCCGTGGGTTTTTCCTATAGCTATGATCGCAGCCGCGCGATCGGATCGCGGATTTCCGGTATGATTTTGAACGGTGCGCCGATTGATCCAGCCAAAACCTATCGCATCACCACCAATCAGTTCCTGAGCAATGGTGGCGACAGCTACAGCGGATTCCTGAAAGCCCGCGACGAGGTGATCGGGACCAGCGATATTGCCGCGCTGGAGGCCTGGCTGAAAGCGGTCCCGCCCCGCGCCGGACCAACCGAGGCCCGGACCACTGACCTCAGGCCAGAGCTTAATCCCAATCGCGACACGACCCCACCGGGGCAGAAATACCGCTGAATAGACCGGGCAGCTATTCGATCAGCCAAACAGCCATTGGCCCAGCAGCCGTCCGAACGGGAAGGTAAACAATCCCGCGATCAGCAAGGCCCCGATCGCCATGCCCCGGACCGCGCTGCGATGGCGTTTGTGATTGTGCTGACGCGCCGACCAGACAATGATTGGTAACTGCACCAGCGTCCAGATCGAAAGAATATGGACCAGACTGAAGCCACCCCGGTTCGACAGGCGAATATCAAGCGAGATCAGCGCCGTGATGGCCAGCGAACCAACCCAGACATAACCAAGCTGCCGGTGCCGCCGATCGCCCCGCCGGTTCCACAAAATCTGCGGGGTCAGCCCCAGCGCGATCATCATAGTCGCCAGATGCACCCATACTTGCCATGGCAACCGTTCCCATTGCGCCGATCCGCGCAGCAGCGCAGTCGCAACCACCACCAGCATCGCCAAGGCGGCCCACCCGATTACCCGCTCGGTCCGGTCTGGCACCAGCGAGAGGCGAATAGGAGAGGCGGAGCCTTCTAGGCCATCATCGATTGCCATATTTCCCCCTGTTTCGGCACAGCTCATGCTGCTCTAAAGCAACAATGCCCTTGCAATACGGGGCAGCGCACTGCGCCGTCCCGGTGTAGTATTAGTCAGCAATATCAAGTTTTTACATCGCAGGTGCAGCAGCGCGGCTCCACATCTGATCGGCGGTGAAGCCAGTGCGGGCTGCGTCCTTATCAGCAATCTTGTAAACCGCGCCGTCAGCGATGGCATAGGTGCCTTTGCCGCCTGCGGCATCGAGCAGGATGGTGCTGCCATCCTTGTACCAGCTGAAGGTGCCCTTCACGGCCTTGCCATCGGCCCCGGTCCATTCATAACTATCATCAGCGCCCAGCGTAAGGGTGGTGACTTTCCCATCGGCACCAGTCTGGCTGTAGGCACCGGCGACCTTAAGTGTGGTGCGGGCATTGGCTGCCACGGCGGGTATCACCGGGGCAGCGGGAGCGGCAGCAGCGGCTTCGCTTTCAGCAGCGACAGGAGCAGCTTCCTTCTTGCAGGCGGAAATCATCGCCAGCGCGGCGAGCGGAAGGATAAAACGGCGCATCAGGAAGCTCCTCGGATTGTTGCGACTCACTAGGCCGGGAATCGCCCAGCGGTGCGCAGACTATCACACAGCTGACGCGTCGTTCCCAGCCTTTCGCTTGGGCGGGAGTGGAAAAAATCCAGAAGTTCGCGCAACATAGTCAGCGTATCCGGGCCGGGTCCGGGCCAGTCCCTTTTCAAGCAGCGGCTTGCCTGACCACTTCGTCAGCGTGAAAGTCAGGAACAGCGGGCCGACAACGCTGGCCAAAGCCACCCACAGCCCCGCATCCGCCGCTGCCAGCCAGATCCCCCACCACACACAGGCATCACCGAAGTAATTGGGGTGGCGGGTGTAGCGCCACAGCCCGGAATCGAGCACTTTGCCCTTGCTGGCGGGATCATTGCGGAACGCCTTGAGCTGCGCATCGCCCACCGTCTCGAACACCATGCCCACCAGCCACAAAGCCAGGCCAGCCCAGGCCAGCAGCCCGATTTGCGCCTGAGCACCGCTGGCGAGCACGCCCATCTGCGCTGGCAGGCTGGTGGCAAACAACAGCACGGCTTGCGGCGCAAACACTACGGTCAGCGCGGCGCGGCCATAGCGGCCCTGCTCGCGCGCTTTGCCAAGCATTCTGGCATAACGCGGATCCTCGCCGCTCGCCCGCCACCGGATGTAAAGATGCAGGCCCAGCCGCAGCCCCCAGATCACTGCCATCGCCGCGATCAGATTGGCGCGCGGACCGGGCTCTGCCAGTTGCACCCAGCTGACCGCCGCCAACAGCGCCATCCCCGCGCCCCACACCGCATCGATGAAAGACACGTCACCGATCCGCGCCGCGACTTGCCACAGCACCAGCAGCGTCGCCGCGATAACCGCAGCATTAATCAGCAGAGCTTCAACCATCCTTGTTCTCCCCAGTCACTACGCTGAAATCAGTAATCGCCCATTCCGGATTGCGCGGGTTGGAGTTCTTGTAGAACTCAACGATCCTGGCCATATCGGCCTTGTAATCTCCGGTCGGCATGATCGCCGGGCCTAACCCGCCAATCTTGTTCTTATAGTCCATCATCCCGATCACCAGCGGCACGCCTGCTTCTCGTGCGATGTGATAAAACCCTGTCCGCCATTGATGAACCGCGCGGCGGGTGCCTTCAGGGGCGATAACCAGCATGAACTCCTTGCGGCGCTTGAACTCGTCAACCATCGCCTGAACGTAATTACCGCGCGAACCGCGATCAACCATCACCCCACCCATGTCGAACATGAAGCGCCGCAGCGGCCAGCGGAACAGGCTGGTCTTGGCCATAAAGTGGGCTTTCAGATCAAGATCAGCGAGCAGGCCCAGCAGATTGCCGAAATCCCAGTTTGATGTGTGCGGCACCGCAATAATGACGCAGCGACGGTCTGCCGGTGCCTGCCCGATCGCCTTCCACCCGCGCAACCGGTAAAGCGTAACCAGCACCCAACGCGCGATGCGTGACAGCAGCGCGGGGGCCGGGTCTTGATAGTCTTGCATGCGTGCTCCCGTGATTTGCGTGGGAGCCTAGCAGTTTGGCGCGTGAATGCGAGGGGGAGCTTAATCCTCCCCGGAACGGGGAGGTGCCCCAAAGGGGCGGAGGGGCGGGAAGCAATCGGTTACTTGGTGCTTTGAGGCAAGCTTTTGGCCCCTCCGTCAGCGCTACGCGCCGCCACCTCCCCGTTCCGGGGAGGATTTCAGGGCAAGCGCGACGATTGCCTCGGCAACGACCTTCACATCCTTGAGCACCTGAGCAGCCGGAACGCGCTCCACCCGCCAACCCTTGGCCGCAAGCATCGCGTCCCGCCTGATATCGCGCTCGGGCCGATCGCCCATATCATGCGCAATCCCGTCGATCTCGATAATCAACCGCGCCTCGGCACAGGCGAAATCGGCAACAAAGCCGAGAATCGGGAACTGACGGCGAAATTTGATGCCGAGCGGCTTGCCGCGAAGCTCCCGCCAGAGCAGCACTTCAGGCAGCGACATTTCGGAACGCAGCTTGCGCGCATTCTGAACATTCTGCGGATCAGCCCCCACCGTCCGATGCCGCCCGCGACCTAAATCCAACGGGACCAAATCCTCCCCGGAACGGGGAGGTGCCCCGAAGGGGCGGAGGGGCCGAGGCGCTTCCTCACTCACTCCGCGCGATCCTGAGAGCTTCCGGCCCCTCCGTCACGCCTCCGGCGCGCCACCTCCCCGTTCCAGGGAGGATTTTGGGATGGCGATGAAGAGTGATTTGATCATGGTCATCACATCCGGAACACCCCAAACGCCGGACGATCTGCAAACGGAGCCTCCAAACTCGCCGCCAGCGCCAAGCCCAAAACATCCCGCGTTTGCGCCGGATCGATCACCCCGTCGTCCCAACCCCTCGCGGTGGCGTGATAGGGATTTCCCTCATCCTCATACTTCGCCCGGATCGGAGCCTTGAATGCCTCGGCCTGTTCAGCCGTCCAGCTTTCCGCATCGCGGTGGACTGTCGCCAGCACGCTCGCCGCCTGTTCGCCGCCCATCACCGAAATCCGGCTATTAGGCCAGCTGAACAGGAAGCGGGGCGAATAGGCCCGGCCGCACATGCCGTAATTGCCCGCGCCAAAGCTGCCGCCGATCAGCACGGTCAGCTTGGGCACGGTTGCGGTAGCGACTGCTGTCACCAGCTTGGCGCCGTGCTTGGCGATGCCTTCGGCTTCGTACTTTCCGCCGACCATGAAGCCCGAGATGTTCTGGAGGAACAGCAGCGGGATTTTGCGCTGGCAGGCCAGTTCGATGAAATGTGCGCCTTTGACTGCGCTTTCGCTGAACAACACGCCGTTGTTGGCGAGGATCGCCACCGGCATCCCCCAGATATGAGCAAAGCCGCAGACCAGCGTGCTGCCATAGAGCGCCTTGAACTCGTGAAACTCGCTGCCATCGACCAGCCGCGCGATTACTTCGTGCACGTCATAGGGCGCGCGGACGTCATCGGGCACCACGGCATAGAGCTCGTCGGCATCATATTTCGGCGCGCGCGGTTCCTTGAGCGGGAGGCCATGCTGATGCCTTGGACCAAGGTGGCTGACGATATCGCGGACAATAGTCAGCGCGTGCTCGTCATTCTCGGCCAGATGATCGACCACGCCGGACTTTTTCGCATGAAGCTCACCCCCGCCCAGATCCTCGGCGCTGATTTCCTCTCCCGTCGCGGCCTTGACCAGCGGCGGCCCGGCCAGGAAGATCGTGCCCTGCCCGCGCACGATCACGCTCTCATCCGACATCGCCGGAACATAAGCCCCGCCCGCGGTGCAACTGCCCATCACGCAGGCGATCTGGGGAATGCCCTTGGCGCTCATATTGGCCTGATTGTAGAAAATCCGCCCGAAGTGATCGCGGTCGGGGAAGACTTCGGACTGGTGCGGCAGATTGGCCCCACCGCTGTCGACGAGGTAAATACAGGGCAGATGATTGGCCTCGGCG
>JANMNP010000013.1:0-20652 GCA_031374105.1 Novosphingobium sp. | reverse complement strand
CTTCCGCACCTTCTAATCCTTGCGCTGGTGGTGCTGGTGCTGTTTGGTCGTGGCCGGATTTCCGAGATGATGGGTGATTTTGGCAAGGGTATCAAAAGCTTCAAGCAAGGTATTGCCGAAGAAACCACTGACCGCCCGGTTACCCCGCCGCCCGCGCAAATTCCGGCCCCGCCAGCCGCTGCGGCCAGCGAAACCGTGATCGATTCCCCGACTTCGACCCCGAAGTAAACGGCCACTGAGGCCATTCAGCCATGTTTGATGTCGGTGCGTCCGAACTGTTGCTTATTGTGATCGTGGCGATTGTCGTCATCGGTCCCAAGGACTTGCCGCTGGCATTGCGCACCGCTGGCAACTGGATCGGCAAGGTCCGCCGCGTTTCGGGTCATTTCCGCTCGGGTATCGAAAACATGATCCGCGAGGCTGAGCTGGAAGAGATGGAAAAAAAGTGGGCCGCACAGAACACCGCGATCATGGAGGCGCACCCTGCCGCGTCTGCTGAGGCGGGAGCGATTGCCGGTATGGATCCCGGCACCACTGCGGCCGAACCAGACCAGCCTGCCGCCGCCCCGCAAACGCCGCTCTGACCATGGCCCTCAATATCCGCGACATTGATGAAACCCAGGCTCCGTTGCTCGATCATCTGATCGAACTGCGCACGCGGCTGCTGCGGATCGTCATGGTGCTGGCGGTTACTTTTGGCATCTGCCTGTATTTTGCCGATGACATTTTCGGGTTTCTGGTCCGCCCGCTGACCGCCGCTTTCCCGGCGGGTGAGGGCAGGCTGATCTATACCAAGCTGTATGAAGCCTTCTTCGTCAATATGAAGGTGGCGCTGTTTGCAGCCTTCTTCGTCAGCTTTCCGATCATCGCCAACCAGCTGTGGGCCTTCGTTGCGCCGGGGCTTTATGCCAAGGAAAAGCGGGCGTTCCTCCCATTTCTGATCGCAACGCCGGTGCTGTTCACCAGCGGCGCGGCGCTGGCTTATTACGTGGTGATGCCCACCGCATTCCGCTGGTTCCTGGGCTTTGAAGGGAACCGCGGCGGGTTGAAGCTTGAAGCGCTGCCCGGCACCGGAGATTATCTGGCGCTGGTGATGCAGTTCATCCTCGCCTTCGGGATCAGTTTTTTGCTGCCGGTGCTGCTGCTGCTGCTTAACCGCGCCGGGATTGTCACGCGCAAGCAGCTGTCGGGTGCGCGGCGCTATGTGATTGTCGGGATTACCGCACTGGCAGCAGTGATCACCCCGCCCGATGTAATCTCGCAGCTGATGCTGGCGATCCCGATGCTGATCCTGTTTGAAAGCTCGTTGATCATCATGTGGCTGGGCGAGAGGCGCGAGGCGAAGACCAAGGTGGCGGAGGAGGCGAGCGAAGTGCCTCCGATCACGCCGGAACCGCTCTCCTAAGGGGCGCTGCCCTTCATCCCATCATAAACCAGACGCCCGCCAACCCAGGTCTGCAACACCTTGGTCGCACGCAATTCGCTTGCGCTGGCGAGCAAGGGATCGCGGTCAACCAGCAGGAAATCGGCTCGCTGGCCCTTGGTCAAGCGGCCAAATCGGCCCTCGGCAAATCCGGCATAAGCGGCATCCACTGTATAGGCGGCCAGCGCAGCTTCGCGGGTGATCTTTTCTTGCGGTTGCCAGCCGCCAAATGGCTGGCCGTCTGCGCCTTGCCGGGTAGTTGCCGCAGCCATCCCGGCAAACGGATCTGGCTGTTCGGTCGGCGCATCAGAGCCGAAGGCCAGCTTTCCGCCCGCTGCCATAATAGACTTCCACGCATAGGCCCCGGTCAGTCGGTTCGGCCCGAGCCGCGCCTCGGTCATGGTCCGGTCGGATGTCTGATGGACCGGCTGCATCGAGGCGATCACGCCGTTTTTGCCGAACCGGGGAATATCCGCCGGATCGACGATCTGGGCGTGCTCAATCCGCCAGCGCCGATCGCCGGTGTAAGTCACCGCAAGCTCGTCAATCGCATCGAGGACTGAGGCATTGGCCTCATCGCCGATCGCATGGACTGCCACCTGAAAATGATCGAGCGCGGCGCGGCTCATCATGTTGCGCAGCTGGACATCGGTGCTCTGCCGCAATCCCCTGTTTTTGGGATTATCGGCATAGGGAGCCTTGAGCGCTGCCCCGCGCGATCCCAGCGCGCCGTCGAGAAACAGTTTAACACCGTTCAGCCGCAGCCGGTCATCGTAGAGCCATGGCGTCTGCCCCGGACCGCCGATCAAAGCCATTTGCTCGATCCCTGCGGCATAGCCCATAATCCGGATCCGCAGGGCTCCAACATCGCCAGCACGGCGAAAGGCCTGCCAATCTTCGATACCCGTGCCCATATCTGTCGCCGCGGTCACCCCGCGCGCCAGTAGCAGCTCCTGCGCCTTGGCCAGCGCTAGATCGCGGTCCTCGGGGCGGGGCGGAGGCACTGCCTTGTCGACCAGATCGGTCGCTGCATCAACCAGCACGCCAGCAGGCCTGCCCGGTGCCTTGCCAACAGCCGCCAGACGCTCAATCCGCCCGCCAGCCGGGTCTTTCGTCTGCGCAGTAACCCCGGCGAGCGTCAGCGCGCGGCTGTTGGCCCACCCAGCATGGCCATCAACCCGTTCGAGCCAAGCCGGGCGATCACTAACCACTGCATCAAGTTCTGCGGCAGTCGGGAACCGGCCCAAGCCCCACAATTCCTGATTCCAGCCGCGCCCGATCACCCACGGCCTGTCCGGATGCGCAGCAGCATAGGCGGATATTTTGGCCAAAGCCTCGGCCAGCGATTTCGTTTCCGACAGATCGAGCGTCAGCGCGGCAAAGCCGATGCCCATGAGATGAACATGACTATCAATCAGGCCGGGCATCAGCACCCGGTTTTTGCCATCGACCAGATAATCGATCTTGGCCGGCCGCTTGTCGCCGCGGTGATAGACTTGCTCGATCCGTCCATCATCGCCAACCAGCAATCCGGTGAAATGCTCGATCCCGCCCTTGGCATCCAGCGTCACTCCATCGACATTATCGAACAGCGTATCGGCCATGGCCGGACTGGTCGACGCCAGCAGCACGGCGAGTAATAGACGGCGCATTACTTGTTCCCACGGCGCGGCAGGCGGCGAATGATCGCGCTGGTATCCTGCCGTCCGCCGCCCAAAGCCTGCACATCGGCATAGAACTGGTCGATCAGCGCGGTGGTCGGCAGGGACACGCCAAGTCCGCGGCCTTCGTCGAGCGCGAGGCCCAGATCCTTGCGCATCCAGTCAACCGCGAATCCGAAGTCGAACTCGCCGCTGGCCATAGTCGCCCAGCGGTTGTCCATCTGCCAGCTTTGCGCAGCGCCGCCAGAGATCGCCTCATAGACCTTGTCGAGATCGAGATGCGCCGCCTCGGCAAACCGCATCGCCTCGGACAGGCTGGCGAGAATCCCGGAAAAGGTGATCTGGTTGACCATCTTGGTGATCTGTCCAGCACCCGCCTTGCCGACATGGACGATCCTGGTGGAATAAGCCTCCATGACCGGACGTGCCGCCTCAATCGCATCGGGCCGCCCGCCGCACATCAGTGTCAGCGTGCCCTTTTCCGCGCCGGCCTGGCCGCCGGTAACCGGGGCATCGACGCAGTGAATTTCCTTGTCGCGCGCCTCGACCGCGATCTGGCGCGCAATCCGGGCTGAAACCGTGGTGTGATCAATGAACACCGCGCCTTTTCCCAGCGTAGAAAATACGCCGAGCGGCCCCAGCACCACATCGGCCAGATCATCGTCAGTGCCAACGCAGGTCAGCACCACATCCGCGCCTTCGGCAGCTTCCGCAGGGCTGGCCGCAACCCTGCTGGCAAGACCGGGATGAGCCTCCTGCCATTTGGCGGCGCGCGCCGGGGTGCGGTTGAAGATGGTCAACGCATGGCCTGCCTCGGCAATATGGCGGGCAATCGCTCCGCCCATCACGCCAAGGCCGATGAACGACACTTTTCTCGCTGTACTCATGCCTCGGTTGTGTAACGGGTTTTGCTGCAAAGCAAAGCTTGCCTCCTGCAAAAACGAATGCAGGTTCCCTAGGCCCAAGCTTTCCGGTAACGCGCGGCGCGATGACCCAGAGCTTAGCCAAAACCGCCACCAACCCCAATCCGCTGCTGACGATTGACGACATCCGCGCCGCTGCCGCCCGGCTGGAAGGCGCGATTGTGCGCACGCCAACGCTTTACAGCCGCACACTGAGCGCGATGACCGGGGCCGAAGTGTGGCTCAAGTTTGAGAACCTTCAGTTTACTGCGGCCTATAAGGAACGCGGCGCGCTGAATGCGCTGCTGCTGAAGGGCGGGGCGCAGAGCATTCGCGGGGTCATCGCCGCCTCGGCAGGCAATCATGCGCAAGGCCTTAGCTATCACGGGACCAGACTGGGGATACCCGTGACCATCGTCATGCCCAAGACCACGCCCACAGTGAAGATCATGCAGACCGAAAGCGTCGGCGGTCAGATTGTGCTGTTCGGCGAAACCTATGACGAGGCCTATGCCCACGCCCGTGAGCTAGAGGCCGAACGGCAGCTGACCTTTGTTCACCCGTTCGATGATCCGCAGGTTGCCGCAGGCCAAGGCACAGTTGTGCTGGAAATGCTGGAAGATGCGCCCGAGATCGACATGCTGGTGATCCCGGTGGGCGGCGGAGGGCTTGCTTCGGGGATGGGCACCGCAGCCCGCGCGATCAAGCCCGATATCGGTCTGATCGGGGTAGAGGCAGAGCTGTTTCCATCGATGTATAACCGCCTCAAGGGCACCGATCTGCCCTGCGGCGGCGATACGCTGGCCGAGGGCATCGCGGTCAAGGAACCGGGTGAGTTCACCTCAAAGGTGCTGGCCGGGCTGCTCGATGATATCGTATTGGTAAGCGAAGCGGCGCTGGAAGGCGCGGTGGCTCTGTTGCTTCAGATCGAAAAGACCGTGGTTGAAGGTGCAGGCGCGGCCGGATTGGCGGCGATGCTGAGCTATCCAGAGCTGTTCAAAGGCCGCAAGGTTGGTGTGGTGCTGTGCGGCGGCAATATCGATACGCGGTTGCTCGCCAATGTTTTGCTGCGCGATCTGGCCCGCTCGGGCCGTCTGGCGCGGTTGCGGCTGACCTTGCAGGACCGTCCCGGCGCCTTGTTTAAGGTGATGCGTGAATTTGATGCCCATCAGGTCAATATAATCGAGATATATCACCAGCGGATTTTCACCCATTTGCCTGCCAAAGGCTTGATTACCGACATAGAATGCGAAGCCCGCGACAAGGCGCAACTCGATGCGCTGGTCGTTGCGCTGCGCAAGGATGGCTATCAAGTAAGTCAGGTTGAACTGGATCGTTGAGGGACGATTCGCGTCCGCAGATCACTGCTGTGCAAAATAACCTCTGATTAACCCCGTTTTGTGGTTAAAAGACTTTCAACGCAGGGCACTCGGAGGCATAGTCCGATCCGACGCAGCGCTTAGGTCTGCGCGAAAGCAGAGGATCGCTCAGGCTCGTGAACGCACCGGTTCGTTTCCCCAGGTTCTTTGTGACCAGCCCTGCGCCGTGCCCGTACCTGCCAGGGCGCAGTGAGCGTAAGGTATTTACCGAGCTTAAGGGGCCGCACGCCGATGCGCTGAATGATGCGTTGAGCCGGATCGGCTTTCGCCGCAGCCAGACGGTGGCTTATCGTCCGTCCTGCGTCGATTGTAATGCCTGTGTTTCAGTGCGGGTAGTGGCAGAAGCATTTCGCGCTTCAACCACTCAAAAACGCAATCTGAAGCGCAATTCTGATCTGGTCGCCACGATGTGCCGTCCTTGGTCAACCGTGGAGCAATTCGATTTGCTTCAGAGCTATCTTGGCGTGCGCCACCCGGGCGGGGGCATGGCAACGATGGACGAAACCGACTTTGCCGACATGGTGGAACATACGCCGGTCGACAGCTATGTCGTCGAATACCGCGAGCCAACGCTGGACGGGGTTCCGGGTCGTCTGGTCGCAGCCTGCCTGACCGATCGTCAGGGCGACGGGCTTTCGCTGATCTACAGTTTCTATGATCCCGATCATGAAACGCGCACCGGCCTTGGCAATTATATCATCCTCGATCACATTCGCCGCTGCGTCGAAGCGGAACTTCCTTACGTCTATCTTGGTTATTGGGTCGAAGGATCGGTGCGGATGCAATATAAGGTGCGCTACCGACCGCTCGAACGGCTTGGCCGCGATGGCTGGGTCCGCTTTGATGTGGCTGAGCAGGACCGTCAGATTGCCAATGCTTCTTCTGCCAACCGTCAAGATGCCCTGCCGCTCGACGGCAGCTCAAAGGATGGCGTTCCCGGCATTCAGGACCAGTATCGCCTCATTGATTAGGGTCAGGACCTATTAATCGCGCCTTCGAGGCGCTGGAATGGCGAACATATCGGGCGGAAATTCGTGCGGGAAGGCTCATTGCCTTTCCAAGCGGGTTTCCGTCCGAGATGGAAGCCATTCCAGCGTCCCAGAGGGATTTGACCAAAATGGCCCAGTGCTGCGTCGAAAAGTTTTGAAATATCTGCATATTCCTGCGCCTTTTCTCCTTGCACCGAGCCATTTTGCCTCAAACCTCGAAGGTGCGATTAGTAGGTCCTGACCCTAAGCAGACTGTTGGCACTGCGCTGGCAGCGGCGCTGCTGCTGACTTCACCTCTCGCTTGCGCTCAAGACCGTTCGGCAGAGGATGAGCTGAAAGCATTGATTACTGACTCTGCGGTGGCCGATCCGGAAAGTTGGGCCAAGTCGCCAGTCGGACAACCCGATGCTGCGGCAGTCGCACCAGAGCCTGATCTCTCCTCCGCGCTACCCGAATTGCCCGGCTTTACCCTGCCCTGGCCGGATGAGACTTTTCAGGTTCCCCAGCTAGCGCCGCTGGAGGCCGATCCTGATCTGCAATTTGCACTGGATCAAGACTCCTCCGAAGTTGCGGCATCAGCGGTGGCCGACACAGTAAGCCAGCTTTCGCCGCGACTGGCGCTGGTCTTCCCCGCCGAGATTGCTGCCATGCCTGAGCGGACCGAGCTTGAATCGCGGTTCCGGGCGCTGTCCACGCTGGAACAGCTGGCTGGCGGTGAGAATGACAATATCGCGCAGGTCGCGGTTCGGGCACGCAGTGACAAGGTGCTGCTTGAGCGGCTGTTGCGGATCTATGGCTATTATGACGCGCAGGTGATGCAAAGCATCGGCGGGATTGCGATTGGCCGGGAAACGGCTGCGGGCGATGTGAAAGTGCGGTTCGATATTGTGCCCGGCCCGCGCTATCGGTTTGGCGCGATTGCACTGGGCGAACTGGCGAGCACCGGGCCAGACTTCCTGCCGCTTCGTGCCGCTTTCGAGATCACGCCGGGCGATCCGCTATATAGCGACAGGATTCTGGCCGAAATTGCCGATCTTGATGTGGCGCTGGGCGAAAGCGGATTTGCTTTTGCCAAATTGGGCGAGCCGGACCTGCTGGTCGATCACCACCGCGAGGAGGGCGATCTGGCGCTAGCGCTAACCCCCGGCGGCAAATATCGCTTTGGTGGGGTAATCAGCGATGATCCCCGCTTCCTCTCGGGCAAGCATCTGGAAACTATCGCCCGGTTCAATCGCGGTGACATTTATAAGCGCAGCCAGATGGATGATCTGCGCCGCGCAATCCTGGCGACTGGGCTGGTGTCCAGCGCAGCGGTGACCCCGCGCGAAACTGAGGCACCGGGTGCCGGGCAAGCAGGCACGGTGACGCTTGATGTTTCACTGTCCCGCGCGCCCTTGCGCACCATAGCGGGCGCGGCAGGCTATGATTCCGGCGACGGGTTCAGGGTTGAGGCGAGCTGGGAACATCGCAATCTGTTCCCGCCTGAAGGAATGTTGCGGGTTCGCGGCGTGGCCGGAACCAAGGAGCAATTGGTGGGCGTCACCTTCCGCCGTAATAATTTTCGCGGTCGTGATCAGGTACTGACCTTCGATCTCTATGCCGACAATGTGAACCGGGATGCCTATGCCGCGCGAACCATCGCGTTGAGCGGAAATTTTGAAAAGCTGTCTACGCTGATTTTTCAAAAGCCCTTCACCTGGGGTGCCGGGTTTGAGGCACTGCTGACAGACGAGCGCGAGGCGACGGTGGTTGGCGCACCCACGGTGCGGCGGACATACAAGATTGGTGCACTTCCGTTGCGGGCGGGTTTCGACGGCAGCGATGATCTGCTCGACCCCAAACGCGGGCTGCGCGCGGCACTGCGAATCTCGCCAGAAGTCTCATGGCAGGGCGGCAATTCATCGACCTATGCGCGCCTTCAGGCCGATGCGAGCTTTTACCTGCCAGCAGGCGGGAGCATTGTGCTGGCGGCGCGGGTGCGTCTGGGTAGTATCCCGGGTGCATCTCTCGCCAACATCGCGCCGTCGCGGCGGTTCTATGCAGGCGGCGGCGGATCGGTGCGCGGCTTTGGCTATCAGCAGATTGGCCCACGAGATGTCTTGGGCGATCCCAGCGGCGGGCGCTCGCTCAGCGAGTTCAGCCTGGAGGCGAGGGTCCAGACCGGGCTGATGGGCGGGGCGCTAGCGCTGGTGCCGTTCATCGATGCTGGCGCAGTCGATCAAAGTGTGACGCCGCGGCTGAAGGATCTGCGGATCGGAGCGGGGCTGGGGCTGCGCTATCAAACCGGCTTTGGCCCGATCCGGGTGGATATCGGCACACCGCTTGATCGCCAGCCGGGGGAAAGCCGGATCGGTGTGTATGTTGCGCTGGGCCAGGCGTTCTGATGGAACAGGAACCAGCTTCCCCCATCCGCCGCCGTTGGCCCAAGCGCATCATGGCGCTGCTGCTGGTGTTGCTTGGCGTGGCTGGGTTGGGGTTAATCATCCTCAATAGCCCGATCGGTCACCGGCTTATTGCCGACCGGATTGCCCAATTTGCTCCGGCTTCAGGCCTCAAGGTGGAAGTCGGGCGGATAGAAGGTTCGCTCTTTGGAGATGCTGTGCTCCATGACGTAACCCTGTCCGATCCCAGCGGCCCGTTCCTGCGTGTGCCCGAGGTAGAGCTCGATTGGCGCCCGCTCAACTGGTTTCGCAGCGGACTGGATGTGCGCAGACTGTTGGCCCATCGCGGGTTGCTGCTGCGCAGGCCCAAGCTAAATCCCGGTGATCCGGATGCGCCGATCCTGCCAAACTTCGACATCAGGATTGATCGGTTTGAACTTGACCAGCTGATGATTGCCAAGGGTATTGCAGGTCCGCAGCGGCGGGTCGATCTGCTCGCCAAGGTCGATATCAGGGCTGGCCGCGCGCTGATCAGTGCCGATGCCAAATTGGGCGGGACCGACCGGCTGGTTGCGCTGCTTGATGCCGCACCAGCCCGCGACAAGTTTGACCTTAAGCTGGATTACGCCGCGCCCGCCGGGGGAGTTTTGGCGGGGCTGACCGGGGCAAGGCAGGACTTACGCGCGCGGATCGCCGGGGCAGGCAGCTGGCGCGACTGGAAGGGAGCGCTGCTGGCTGAACAGGGCGGCAGGCAGCTGGCTGCCTTCACACTGACCAATCGGGCCGGGCGGTACGCGATTTTGGGGCAAGCGCGCCCCGGCGGATTGCTTACCGGTTTTGCCGCGCGCGCGATGGGCGAGCTCGTCTCGCTAGGCGCGCAAGGCACCTTGGCCAACAGTGTTTTCGATGGCCGGTTCGTCCTTAGTGGTCAGCGGCTGATTGCCAATGGCTGGGGCAAAGTCGATCTGGCTGGCAACAGCTTTGAGAACTTCCGTCTGACCGCCCGCAGCGCTGATCCGGCGCTTTTGGGCGATGGCGCGCAGTTGCAGGGGGCGGTGCTGGTTGCTGCGCTCGACGGGAAGTTCCGCGATCTTTCAGCCGAACATACACTCACTGCGGTGCAGCTTGGGTTTGGAAAGCTACATTTCGATGGGTTGGCCCAGCGCGGAACAGCGCGCTTTGATGGAACCCGGTGGACTGTGCCGCTTGGGCTTGGGGTCAGCCGGATTGTAACCGGCAACAGCGCGATTGATCCCCGGCTGGTGGGTGTGCGGGGCACCGGAACACTGGCGCTGCAAGGCAATCGGCTGACTTCGGATGATTTGGCGCTCGCCTTGCCCGGCATTGGCGCGCGGCTGGTGCTGCGCGGCGATCTTAAAGCGGGCGGCTATGCGCTGGCCGGCCCGGTCGCGCTGCGCGGCTTTGTACTGCGTGATCTGGGCGTGGTAGAAGCAAATGCGCAAATCGTGTTCCGGATCGGCAATAGATCGCCGTGGCTGCTTAAGGCGCAAACTGCCGGTCGGATGGTCAGGGTGGACAATCAGACGCTGACCAGCCTTGCGGGGAGCAACATCCGATTTGCCGGAGCTGCGACCTTGGGCCAACGCCAGCCCCTGCTGATCGAGCGTGCGACCATAAACGCCAGCAAACTCAGTCTGGCCCTGAATGGCCACGTTTCGCCCGATGGCCGCACCAGCATAGCGGGCAGCGGGCGTCATGCCGATTATGGCCCGTTCCGTATCGACGGCAGCTTTGCTTCAGATGGTCCGCGCGCGGTGCTGGTTTTCGCCAATCCGCTGCCTGCCGCTGGCCTCAAGGATGTCCGCCTGGCGCTATTGCCGATACCGCAGGGCTTCCGGATCGAGACGGCGGGCGAATCCCGTCTGGGGCCGTTCACCGGCACGCTGGGCCTGTTTGCTAAAGCTGGCGGGCAAACCCGGATCGACGTTGAAAGGCTTGATGTCTGGAAGACCTCGGTTACCGGCTCGCTGCTATTGGCGAAGGGCGGGGCGGATGGCACTCTGGCGTTGGCAGGCGGAGGAGTTGACGGAACGATCCGGCTGGTCCCGCGCGGCGCAGGGCAAGGCTTTGAGGTGGCGCTAAGTGCCAATAATGCGCGCTTTGGCGGTGCAAATCCGCTGAGCATCGCCGAAGGACGGATCAATCTCAGCGGGCAGATTGCCAGTGGCAAAAGCACGATCACCAGCACTGCCTTTGGCGAGGGGATTGCTCAGGGCAAGCTGTTCATCGGGCGGCTCGCGGCCAGTGCCAGCCTTGCGGACGGTCGCGGAAGGATCACCGCGTCGCTGGCTGGGCGGCGCGGCAGCAGGTTCAGCCTCCAGCTTCAGGGCGATGTCGCGCCGGACCGGATGACCTTGCTTGCCAATGGTGATTTTGCCGGGAGGCGTATCGCCATGCCGCGCCGGGCTGTGCTGACCGGCGAAGGGGATAGCTGGCGGCTCGCCCCGACCCAGGTGGATTTTGGCGGCGGGCGGGTGATCGCCTCGGGGCTGATTGGCACCGGGGCCAGCGATCTGCAGCTGGCGCTGCATGACATGCCGCTGTCGCTGGCAGATATTGTACTGGCCGATCTGGGGTTAAGCGGCTCAGTCTCAGGACTGGCCGATTATCGCTTTGCGGCAGGCACAGCGCCAACCGGGAATGCACAATTGCAGATAAAGGGGCTGAGCAGGTCCGGACTGGTGCTTACTTCGCGCGCGGTTGATCTGGCGCTGGTCGCCAGACTGAGCGCGAACAGTTTGGAAACCCGCGCTGTTGTGCGCGAGGGCGGTGAAACGCGCGGTCGGCTGCAGGGGCGAATTTCCGGGCTTCCAGTCAATGGCGCTCTGGCGGATCGGCTAAGCGCTGGCGTCCTGATGGCTCAACTGCGCTATTCCGGGCCAGCCGATGCACTATGGCGGCTGGTGGCGCTGGAGGCGTTTGACTTGACTGGTCCGCTCAGCCTGACGGCTGATGCATCAGGCAGCCTCGCCAATCCACAAATCCGCGGTTTGATCGCCAGCGACAATTTGCGGCTGCAAAGCGCGTTGATCGGCAGCGATATTGCCGCGATCAAACTGCGTGGCAGGTTCGCCGGATCAAAGCTTGATCTGACCAGTATCTCTGGCCGGGTTGCCAAGGGGGGAACGATAAGCGGCAGCGGCAGTGTTGATCTGACCAACCTTGGCACCCGTGCGCCGTCGATCGATTTGCGGATCGCAGCGCAAAATGCACAAATTCTTGCCCGCGATGATATGGCGGCCTCGGTCACCGGGCCTTTGCGGATCATCTCCGACGGTGTGGGCGGGACGATTGCCGGCCGCGTCATCATCGATAGCGGCAGATGGCAACTTGGCCGCGCATCGGCAATCGCGGCGCTGCCTGCGATTCGGACCCGTGAGATCAATCTGGCCGCTGATATTGCCCCGCCACGCAAGCTTGCTGCGTCGTGGCGATTCCTGATTGATGCTGCCGGAACCGACCGGATCATGGTCCGCGGGCTGGGGCTCGATAGCGAATGGGGCGCCAATATCCGCCTGCGCGGCACCACCGCCAACCCGGCTGTATTTGGCGAGGCCGGGCTGGTCAAAGGCGGCTATGAGTTTGCCGGCAAGCGCTTTGAAATGAAGCGCGGCAGGATCCGCTTTGATGGTAATAGTCCGCCCGATCCTCGGCTCGACATCGCCGCCGAAGCTGAGGTTACCGGCCTGACCGCCCGGGTGACAGTCACCGGCACATCGCTGCGACCTGAGATTGCATTCTCGTCGGTTCCCGCGCTGCCAGAAGAAGAGCTGCTCGCCCGGTTGCTGTTCGGCGATTCGATTACCAAGATCTCTGCGCCAGAGGCAATTCAGCTGGGAGCGGCGCTTAACGCATTGCGAACCGGCGGCGGGCTTGATCCGATTAACAAGCTTCGTGCGGCAATCGGGCTGGACCGGCTGCGGATCGTTGGGGCAGACGCATCAATCGGGCGCGGCACCGGGATTGCTGCGGGGAAATACCTTGGCCGCCGGGTCTATGCCGAGATCATCTCGGATGGCCGGGGTTATAGTGCAACCCAGATGGAGTTCAGGGTGACCAGCTGGCTCGCATTGCTGGCTAGCGTTTCCACGATCGGCCGCGAGAGCGCCAATATCCGCGTCAGCAAGGATTACTGAAAGTGAAGTCCCTCCCGCTTCAGGGGAGGGGTTGGGGTGGGGGCTATCCTCTTCAGGCGACCTCACCACAACAGGGCAGGCCCCACCCCTCGATCCCCTCCCCTGAAGGGGAGGGGAGGGGAAGGAGTGTCAGCCCGGAAGGCCGCTGATTGACTTCACTTCCATAAAGTCACGCAGGCCAAACAGTCCGCCTTCGCGGCCATTGCCCGACTGTTTGTAGCCGCCGAATGGCGAACCTGGTGCCGGGCCCCAGGCATTGATCGCCACCATGCCTGCGCGAAGCTTGGGAGCAACAGCCGCTGCCTTGGCCGGATCGCCAGAGATCACTGCTGAAAGGCCATATTCGGTATCATTGGCGATCGCGATGCCCTGCTCAAGGCTGTCATAAGCCATGATCGTAGCGACGGGGCCAAATGTCTCCTCGCGGGCGATCCGCATATCCGGGGTAACGCCCGAGAACACCGTGGGCTTGATGTAGTAGCCGCGGTTGAGATCGGCCGGGCGGTCAGTTCCACCGGTTTCCAGCGTCGCACCTTCATCAATTGCTGACTGGATCAGATCCTGGATCTTGTCGAACTGGGTTTTGTTGACGACCGGGCCGATATGCATGCCTTCCTGCATCGGATCGCCCACGGTGGTTGCCTCAAACATCGCCTTGGCAAAACTTGCCGCCTCTGCCTGCCGTTCGCGCGGCACCAGAACACGGGTCGGGGCGATACAGCTTTGTCCGGTGTTGATCAGCACGCCTTGCAGCGTTGCAGGCAGGACGGCGGCAAAATCGGCATCGGGCAGCACCAGATTGGGTGACTTTCCGCCCAGTTCCTGATGGACCCGCTTGACCGTTGGTGCGGCAGCCTGCGCAACTGCGATCCCGGCGCGGGTCGATCCGGTGAAGCTGACCATATCGACATCGGGGTGTGAAGAGATTGCCTGGCCAACACCTGGCCCGTCACCCTGAACCAGATTGAACACACCCGGCGGCACGCCTGCGGCATCGAGGATTTCGGCGAAGATTGCGGCGTTGGTGGGGCATTCCTCCGAAGGCTTGAGCACCATTGTGTTGCCGGCAGCGAGCGAGGGTGCGACCTTCAGTGCGATCTGGTTTAGCGGCCAGTTCCACGGGGTGATCATGCCCACCACGCCGATTGGCTCATAGGCAATTGTCACCGCGCCCTGCTTCTCGGTAAAATCAAAATCCTTGAGCGCAGCGATCGTTCCAAGAAATCCGCCAATTCCCGCGCCAACCTGGGCGACAGTGGCAAAGCTGACGGGCGCGCCCATTTCATCGGCCATCGAAAGTGCCAGATCGCCAGTACGCTTTTTATATTCCTCTACAATCCGGCCCATCAACGCCATCCGCTCTTCGCGGGTGGTCTGGCTGAAGCTGGTGAAGGCACGCTTGGCGGCGGCAACGGCCGCATCGACATCGGCTTTGGTCCCCAGAGTGATCGCGGTGCAGGCCTCCTCAGTCGAAGGGCTGATCACTTCGTGGCGCTTGCCACCGATGCTATCCACCCATTTGCCGTCGATGTAATTCTGCAGCATCTCGCGCATAGCGAATCTCCTTTAATTGAGCGATTAATTTGACGCCTATTTCGGGAGAGCAGGCCGCGATTGCAAGCGGCAATCGTTGTCAGGTGCTATCATTAAGGTCAGCATAAAGTCGTGCTTCCTCGGCGCGGCGTTTGACCAGACCGGGCATTACTCGCCCGCTGGCGTTGATCCACTTGCCGAACTCAGCCCGTGCCGCGTCAAAGCGGCCCTTGCAGTGGAGCTTGGTCAGCGTGGCCTTGGCAATCGCTCCGGTGTTGTAGTGGAACGATGTCAGTGCATCGAACTGGGCAGGCGTGGTTGGCGCAGAGCCGACTGCTTTCGCAACATCGCGGGCGTATCGGACCAGATCGCGCTTCAGCCGCGCATCGCATTGATCCTGCGTCCAGATCAATCCGGGGACGACCTCTGCTCCGGTCGAGCCCCAGCCAATCGTCCACGGATCATAACCGCTGCCGGGATCGGGGTAGGCTTCAAAGCGGCCATCCGGGCGCGCCCTGGCACAGCCTTCCCATTTCTGGATCAACGCTATCCCGGCTGAGCCGATTTCACGTTTGAGGGCGCTATTGCTCAAAGCTGCCTCAATCGCGCGATCAAGCGCCTCGATTTCATCGTCCCGGAACCCGCGCCCAAGCATCTGGCGCACGGCGTCAAAAATCACTTCGCGGTTCATTCTGGTGCCTCGCTGGTTGGTGAGGCGCAGCAATTAGGCAGGAACACGCCGAGTAGGAAAATGGATTCGTGCAGGGCATGTGGTGTAAAGAGCTCTGGACATTATTCACTTGAAATACCACGCTGCAGCCCGTAGACAGATGGCATGCAACTCACCGATCAAATCTTTCACGACGAAGACGCGGCCCGCCGCCACTTTGAAGCTATCCGTTGGCCCGATGGCCGTATCTGCCCGCATTGCGGAACGGTTGGCAACTCAACCTTGATGCAGGGCAAGACCACACGCTCCGGCCTCTACAAGTGCAAGGATTGCCGCAAGCCCTTCACCGCCACCATGGGGACGGTTTATGAGCGTTCGCATATCCCGCTCCACAAATGGTTGCTTGCCACGCACCTTATGTGCGCCAGCAAGAAAGGCATTTCGGCGGCTCAATTACACCGGATGCTTGGCTTCGGCTCCTATCGCACCGCGTGGTTCATGGCCCATCGCATTCGTGAAGCCATGCGTTCGGACGATACCACTCCGATGGGATCGGACGGCGGCGACGTATTTGCAGACGAAACCTATTTCGGACGCAATCCCGACGCTCCCAAGAGCCGCACCCCGTTCCGCAACATGAACCAGATTGTGACACTGGTTGACCGCACAACGGGCCGCTCGGTTTCGATGGTTTTCGACGGCGCAATCAGTGCCGCCGGTATCGCTCCAATCCTGCAAGCCAACGTATCGCAGCAAGCGCGGCTCCTTACTGACGAAGCCGCCCACTACAAAGGTCCCGGCAAAGCATTCGCCGCACATGGCACCGTTGCCCATGCGCGCGGCGAATACGTTTCGCGCGATGATCGCACCATCACAACTAACCAGATCGAAGGCTTTTTCGGCATTTTCAAGCGCGGAATGCGCGGAATTTACCAGCATTGCGGCAAGCAACATCTGCACCGGTATTTGGCTGAATTTGACTTCCGCTACACCAACCGTTCCGGCACTGGATGCAATGACGCAGACCGCGCCCGGAAAGCTGTAGAAGGCACCGTTGGCCGTCGCTTGGTCTATGCTAGACCTGATCTCGCAGGGGCGTAGCAAGCCCGCCAATCGCGGTAAGAATGCTCGATGGAAGCCACGGCCAAAGCGCGAAGATTAGGAGGCTATCGGCCTGCCTGGTCTTCGCCCTTCCTTGGGCTTGGGTAGCGGCTTGGGGGGCGTGGCCAGCATTCGACGCACCACTTCGTCGCGGCGGACTTCAACCTCGTTTTCGGGCAACTGTTGGTCGTCAATCATCTAGGCCAGCTTTTGCCCGCCGCTCGATTCGGCGCATCAACAATTCAACCCACGATTGCATATCCTCAACACTCTGCTGTGAGAGATTGGGGGGCCAAGAAATGCTGATAACGCCCTCGTCAGCGTCGAACCGTTCGGAGCGGTAGCCTTCTGGCGCGGTCGCCTTTTCATCCTGCCTTAATGCAGAAAGGAAAGGGTTGGCGGGGGGTTGTGTAGTGGGAGCAAGAGGCAACGGTGCTGCGCCTCGCTCCCTTACAATGATCTGTTCCATGGGCGCTCCTGAATTATACTCAGCGAAAAAGGCCCACGCCTGATCCTCGGAGACGCCGATGACGCGCACCGGTTGCTCATTGGTGATGACGCCGCCGACCTCCAAATCCACAAGATCGCCGACACGGGCCTTAGGCTCTTCTACAGCGTTATCAGCAGGAGTGGAACCACAAAAATCCGGCTCGTCGGTCGGCTTATCAAGCCCAGCGAAGGCCATTGTATCTCGGAAATGCCGGATCGTGGCTTGGGCAGCCTCATCGTTGAACGACCGCTCTAGCTTCAAAAATGTCTCGATCACCACATCGTCAGGAAGAAAGGGTGCATATCGCTCGTGCAGCTCCCGGAAGATTGGAGGCTCAAGCGCGGCCTTCTTGACCGCTTCCGCCCTTGCAGCTGAATTTGGCTGTTTATCAAGAACAATGCGAAGGGCGAGTTCTGTGAGTTGGACCTTCCGATCCGTGCCTCGCCCAACGTATTCGACCAGATCATAGTAGTTAAGCGCCGCCATCGTCTGCCGAGAGGAGCTGCTCTTTGCTCCCATGCCCCATAGTTTATAGAACGTCTCTGGGGGCATTTTCTGGCGGGCCGCGCCTTTTTCAGCGATAATTGCCGCCTTCTCGACCGCTCGCTCAAGATTCACAAAGGGGTAAGCTGGCCCCCTGCTTGCGCCAATCTTGTCGCCATTGCTCGCTACGGGTGCCGCGTCTGACATAGTTTCCTCCGCAAAAGTTAGGCGGATTTAGCCACATATGGAAAATATGTCTAGAAAAAAGTCTAACTCCCTTGACGAGTGCCCGAATGTTCCGCTACTGCCCGAATGCGCTTAATCGCAAGCATGGCGATCAGCGCGGAATGGGCGATGCGCTTATGAGATGATGTCACGGTCGCGGCACCGAAGACCCCGCAGCAAAAAGGGCCGACCTTTCGGCCAGCCCCTCCTGTTCAAACCGGCGGTTAAACCGCGATCCGAAGCGTCAGAACCTTAGGAATCGCACGTCTGGCCGCCACAATCAAGGCATTTAGCCATGGTTCACGTTCGCAAATATACGCGCGTGCGCTTCGGTAGTGTTGAGCACGTGTGCTCGCACTGGCGCTTGCGCTAGAGGCTAAGGCCCTCGCATAGCAGCCTTGCCCTTCGCGGGTGTGGTCGGCATCAACCACTGGGGCGGCTTCGGCTGCCCCTTCTTTTTGCGTGTTGGTATCTTAAGTGAATAATGTCCAGAGCTCTTGACAGACTGCTTCACCTATCTGTAAAGAACTCTTGACAGAAGGGAGTCGGGATTTGGAAAACCAGTTGAAGCATTTCCGCGAAACACTTGGGCTCAGCCAGGGTGAACTTGCCAGAAGGCTGGGAGTTTCGCGCCAAACGATCAATGCGGTCGAAACCGACAAATATGATCCCAGTCTGCCGTTGGCACTGCGTATGGCCAAACTGTTCGGCGTTGCAGTGCCAGACCTGTTTATCGATTCATGGGAACCGGAGAACGCGAAATGAGCGTACAAATGCAGAAAAAATGGGCCAAGCCAATAGTCTCTGCCCTGCTTGGCGGGATCGTTGGTTATCTTTCGATAGAGGCCTACGTCTGGTTTGGCGGCGGAGCTGAGCTGGCGGAAGTTAATCCGATGCGGCTGGTCCTGTCCGCCGTTGGGATGGTCTATCTGCTTATGGCCGTGTTCGTAGGGCTGGGCACATTGGTGCCCCGGGCAGGGGCAAAACTGCTCAATGTTGCCGATAGCGATGATCTGATCGATCAGCGGGCGATGCTGCTGGGCAGTTCTGTATCAAGCGGCGCGCTTGGCGCAGCACTGATGCTGATGGCTGCATCTGGGACGGGTGGATCGGTGCCTGATGGTCTGGCTTTGGCATCACTGGCCTTTGCCTTGGTTCTGGGAACCGTGCTTACCATCCTGCAATGGCGGTACTATGATGAACTGATGCGGCAGGTGTCCTGGGAAAGTTCGGCCTTCGGGCTGGGGTTGCTGTTTCCTGCGCTTGTTGCCTGGGCGGCGTTAGCTCACCTTGGCTGGACCGCAGCGCTCGATCCATTGGGGGTGATTGCCCTGTCGGCCAGCACGCTGCTGATCGGAACATTCTTTGCTGCAGGTCGGCGCGGTATGTTGACGCAAGGGTAAGCTGAATGTCTCAGCTTTGGCCCGCTTGTTATCGGATGGGGGATGGTTCCAGAACGCGAATAGCCTGAATCTCGATGGCATCGTCCTTCGCGCCGAACGGCAGCACCTCGCCTGCTTCCGCGCCCATCAACGCGCGGGCCAGCGGCGCAGAGAAGGCGATCAGGCCGCCCGCCGGGTCGGCCTCGTCATCGCCGACCAGCGCCAGTGTGCGGGATTTTCCATTGAGCAAGAAAGCGACGCTGGTGCCGAATTCTACCTTGCTGCCGTCGGGGATCGGCATCACCTCAGCAGTTACCTGGCGGGTTTGCCAATAGCGCAGATCGCGCTTGGCAGCAGCGAGGGCGGCTTCGTCGGTCAGACTAGCGATGGTGCTTTGCAGATCACTGACCCGCTGGCCGATCATGGCGAGGCCGCGCGCAGTGACCAGATTGGGGCCGGGCGGGATCGGAATCTCGAACTTTGGTTCAAGATGCTCCTCATCGCTCTCGCGGCGGAATGCGACACTCATGGGAAATCCTCTCCGGGGGAGGGGGATCGCATTTGGGCCCCGGAGTCAAATTTTTGGCTCACATGAAGACACGAAGATGTTGTGAAGCGCCGCAGGCGATCTCTGTAATTCCGGCGATAGCGCACGGCGCGAGTCTGATATTTCCGGAGGCTTTGCCTCGACCGAAACATCTTCGTGTCTTCGTGTGAAAAATCCTGCTTCTTCGCTACCTAACAAAAAAGGCGCCCGGTTTCCCGAGCGCCCCTCTTGTCCAGCACTGACCTGCGAGGATCAGGCGCTGTAATACATGTCGAATTCGACCGCGCTTGGCGTGGTTTCCCAGCGTAGCTGCTCGGCCCATTTGAGTTCGGCATAGGCGTCGATCTGCTCCTTGGAGAAGACGCCGCCCTGCAGCAGATAGTCGTGATCGGCCTCCAGGCATTCCAGTGCCTCGCGCAGTGAACCGCAAACGGTTGGCACCTCAGCAAGCTCGGCGGGAGGAAGATCATAGAGGTTCTTGTCCATCGCCTCGCCCGGATGGATCTTGTTCTTGATCCCGTCCAGCCCGGCCATCAGCAGCGCCGAATAGCACAGATACGGATTGGCCATCGCATCGGGGAAGCGGAACTCTACCCGCTTGGCCTTGTCGCCCGCACCATAGGGGATACGGCACGAGGCTGAACGGTTGCGCGCTGAATAGGCCAGTAGAACCGGCGCTTCATAGCCCGGAACCAGCCGCTTGTAGCTGTTGGTAGTCGGGTTGGTGAAGGCATTCAGCGACTTGGCGTGCTTGATCACGCCGCCGATGAAATACAGGCACATGTCGGACAGGCCGGCATAGCCGTTACCGGCAAACAGCGGCTTGCCCTTTTCCCAGATCGAGATGTGGGTGTGCATTCCGCTGCCGTTATCGCCCTTGATCGGCTTGGGCATGAAGGTTGCAGTCTTGCCGTATGCATGGGCAACCTGCTGGACGACATATTTGTAAACCTGCATCCGGTCTGCGGTTTGAACCAGCGTGCCGAAGGTCAGCCCCAGCTCGTGCTGAGCGGGAGCAACCTCATGGTGATGCTTGTCGCAGGGCAGGCCCATTTCAAGCATGGTCGCTACCATTTCGCCGCGAATATCAACGCAGCTGTCAATCGGGGCAACAGGGAAATAGCCGCCCTTGACGACCGGGCGATGGCCCAGATTGCCGCCTTCGTAATCCTTGCCAGTGTTGGTTGGCAGTTCGATATCATCGATGCGGAAGCCGTTGCCGTCATAGCCGTCGTAGTATTTCACGTCGTCAAACAGGAAGAATTCGGCTTCCGGTCCAACGTAGACGGTATCGCCAACGCCGGTCGATTTGACGAAAGCTTCGGCGCG
>JANMNP010000012.1:0-19360 GCA_031374105.1 Novosphingobium sp. | reverse complement strand
CCTAAGCCAACCGTTCCACGTCGCCGAGGTCTTCACCGGCATCAAGGGCAAGTTCGTCCAGGTCGAAGACACGGTCCGATCGTTCAAGGCAGTGGTCGAAGGCGAATATGATCACCTTCCTGAATCGGCCTTCTACATGGTCGGCGGCATCGACGATGCAGTCGCCAAGGCCAAGAAGATGGCTGAAGAGGCGTAAACAGCATCATGGCACTGCACTTTGAACTCGTCACCCCGGCCCGGCTGGTCCGCTCCGAGGACGTGTATATGGTCGTCGTCCCCGGCGGCGAGGGGGATTTCGGCGTGCTTGAGGGCCATGCCCCTGTCATGTCCACAATCCGCGAAGATGGCGCGCTGATGGTCTACCGGACCGAAGGCGCGGTGCCAGAGGAGATCAAGGTCAAGGGCGGCTTCGCCGAAGTCGGCGACAAAGGTCTGACAGTACTGGCCGAACACGTCGAGGGCTGATCTCAGCTTCTCTGCGCCAATCCAGCCGAGTTCGCCCGCCACAGATATAGGCCTGCCGCAATAATCATTGCTGATCCCACCAGTGTCGCCCCATCTGGATGGTCGCCGAACAATAGCCAGCCAGCCAAAGTGGCGATCAGCAGCTGCGAATAGGTCACTGGCGCAATGGTTGCTGCTCCAGCGCGGGTCGTTGCCAGAAAAAGCAGCCAATGCGCGAAGCTGGCGGTGCAGGCAATAAGAGCACAGCGGGCAACCACGCTCCATTCTGGCCAACCGACTGAGAAGCCCGCAATCCCGCTAATATGAAACCCGATCGCAGCGAGCAGCAGCAGCGGCGCTGCAATGGCCGCTACCAAAAATTGCATCAGCAATGGCGATGCCTTGCCCGCGACAAATCGATTGCCAATCATCAGCATGCTCATCCCTAACGCCGCCACCAGCGGCAGCATTGCTGCCCAGCCCAGCGCCGCGAAGTTTGGTCGCAACACCACGAGCACCCCGGCAAAAGCAACAAGCGAGGCAATTGCCGTCTCCCGCCGCAACGGTTCCCCCAGGAACATTGCGGCAAGGAAAGCAGTGACCATCGGACTTGTGAAAGTTATCGAGGCCGCCGTAGCCAGCGGCATGACAAAGATGGCGGAAAAAAACCCGGCGGTCGCCAAGGCCAAGCCTGCGCCGCGCAGTAATTGTACTTTGGGATGCGGAATACTAAAGCCCGATGGGCCTTGTCTGACCAGCAATAATGCGCCCAATCCGATTGCGCCGATTGTAAACCGCAGGCTCGCCACAGCTGTCGGTGCCCATAACCCTGCCATAGTTTTTACCACCACGTCGCCCAGCGAAAGCACGGCGAAACCGGCCAGCGCATAAAGCAGGCCAGACCGCTCAGAAACTTTCAAAATGGCTTCCTTCCGGGAGTTTTGGCCCCTGACAAGTGTGTGATGAACTACAGTTCTAGCGGTGACTGGCCCTTCATACCAGTAATGATCCGGCCCGAAATTATCGAAATCTCAACCTTATTGTTCAATGACAACCCAAGCTAAGTTTCGATGATACTTGCTGCATACTGACGGGAATAGGTTGCCATGAGCGCATTTGGGCGGAAAAACGGTATCGGCGGGATGGCTCCCGGCCCACGCTCGAGCTTCGGCGTCGCGCGTCCGATGAAGAGTGGCTCCGAAGGATCCAAACCGGCTGCAACGCCCCCAACTGGCGGTGAGCAATTCCCGCCAATCCCGGGTGAAGAGTTCACCGCGCCCGCGAGCGGCACCAGCAGTGGCAGCGCAAGCAACGCCGATGCCATGACCCGCCTGGCCGACCGGATTAACGGCGTGGTCGATAATCAATATCAGGCTGAAGGCTTCGAAGCCTCGGTCCACAAGATCAAGGAACAGGTGCTGCCGCGCCTGCTCGAACGGGTTGATCCCGAAGCCGCCGCGACGCTGACCAAGGACGAGCTGAGCGAAGAATTCCGCCCGATCATCCTTGAAGTGCTGGCCGAACTCAAGGTCACCCTGAACCGCCGCGAACAATTCGCGCTGGAAAAGGTGCTCATTGACGAACTGTTGGGCTTTGGGCCGCTGGAAGAGCTGCTGTCCGATCCGGACATTTCGGACATCATGGTCAACGGTCCGAACCAGACCTACATCGAAAAAAAGGGCAAGTTGCAGCTTGCTCATATCCATTTCCGCGACGAACAGCATCTGTTCCAGATTGCGCAACGGATCTGCAACCAGGTTGGACGCCGGGTTGATCAGACTACGCCGCTGGCGGATGCCCGCCTCAAGGACGGCAGCCGTGTGAACGTCATCGTGCCCCCGCTTTCCCTGCGCGGCACTGCAATCTCGATCCGTAAGTTCTCGGAAAAGCCGATCACCATCGACATGCTCAAGGACTTTGGTTCGATGAGTGAAAAAATGGCGACCGCGCTCAAGATCGCGGGCGCTTGCCGGATGAACATCGTCATTTCTGGCGGTACTGGCTCGGGCAAGACAACCATGCTCAACGCCATGTCGAAGATGATCGATCCGGGCGAGCGCGTGCTGACGATCGAGGATGCTGCCGAACTTCGCTTGCAACAGCCGCATTGGCTGCCGCTCGAAACGCGCCCGCCAAACCTTGAAGGCCAGGGCGCGATTACGATTGGCGATCTGGTGCGAAACGCACTGCGTATGCGGCCTGACCGGATTATCCTGGGCGAAATCCGCGGCGCAGAATGTTTCGATCTGCTCGCTGCCATGAACACCGGTCACGATGGCTCAATGTGCACGCTTCACGCCAACTCGGCGCGCGAATGCCTGGGCCGTATGGAAAACATGATCCTGATGGGTGACATCAAAATCCCCAAGGAAGCAATCTCGCGCCAGATCGCCGAATCGGTCGATCTGATCATCCAGGTCAAGCGCCTGCGCGACGGTTCACGCCGCACCACCGGGATCACCGAAGTGATCGGGATGGAAGGCGATGTGATCGTGACGCAAGAGCTGTTCAAATTCGAATATCTTGATGAGAACGAGGACGGCAAGATCATCGGCGAATTCCGCCCGTCAGGCCTGCGCCCCTATACGCTTGAAAAAGCCCGCATGTATGGGTTCGATCAGGCCTATCTGGAAGCCTGCCTTTAACAAACAATGCGCGGCTTGGTTGCCGCACCGCTTGCTATCAAGCCAGCAAGCTATCGCAGCTTGTAACACTACCCCGCCCCGCTAAGGCAAGCGGGTGCAACCTATCCAGCGTCCCATCCTGGCCCTTGGCCTGCGCCTGCTCGCTGTGGTGGTGCTCTCCACACTGATTATGCTGGTAAAGCTTACCTCGGAAACCGGGGTCGCTTTTGCTGAAATCCTGTTCTGGCGGCAGGTCCCGGCTATATTCCTGATCCTGGGCTGGCTGGCGTTGCGCGGGCAAGTTCACCGTTTGAAAACCCGCCGCCTGCCAATCCATGCCCGCCGAGCCATGATCGGGATGGTCGGGATGTTTTTCACCTTTGGCGCGCCGATCCTGCTGCCTTTGGCCGAAGCCACCACGCTGGGCTTCACCACGCCGATTTTTGCGGTAATTCTCTCGGCGCTGTTGCTGCATGAGAAAGTGGGGCCGTGGCGCTGGACAGCGGTCGGGTTCGGCTTTGCCGGGGTGATCGTTATTACGCAGCCGGGCAACTCCCATCTTCCCGCATTTGGTGCCGCCGTGGGGCTTGGCGCGGGATTGATCGTGGCTCTGATCAGCATCCAGGTGCGCGATCTAGCGCGGACTGATGAACCGCTTTCGATCGTGTTCTGGTTCGCCACACTGTCGGCTCCGGTGCTGGCATTGGGCCTGCCGTTCGTGATGACCCAGCATACCGGCTGGCAGTGGTTTCTGCTGCTGCTTGGCGGGGTGCTGGGCTGTGTGGGGCAATTGCTGCTCACCGCCTCACTTCGGTTTGGTCAGGTCGCCAGCGTGGTCGTGATGGATTATTCGGCACTGTTCTGGGCGACACTTTACGGCTGGCTATTGTGGGATCATTTGCCGCCAGCCGCCACCTGGTTTGGCGCGCCATTGATAATTGCCGCAGGCATGGTGATCGCCTGGCGTGAACATCAGCTCCACCAGCGCAACACGCTGACCAGCACGACAACTGCAGAATGAAGGCACGGCAGCGCTAACCGTGCATTCACCTCGGCATGCACATATGCTATCAAACGGTAACGAAGGAGAAAGTCATGTTCCGCAAAACCTTGATCGCCCTAGTAGCGTCCACAATCGCCCTTAGCACCGCTGCCTGCAACACCGTCAAAGGTCTGGGCAATGATATCGAATCAGTAGGCAAGGCTGGCGAGCGCGCCATCTGATATTCAGAGCGGGCGGCCTGCCGAACGGGCACGTCCTTCGCGGATCACCAGCCACAGCAACAGGCCGATCGGCCCTGCCATCAGCGTGGCAAACAGGATCGGCAGCTGGAAAATCCGCGAAAAGCCCTTGGCATCAGCGTCTTTTGATATCCACAGCCCGATGAACAGATCAAACGCCAGATAGTGCGTCCAGCCGACCAAAACCCCGCCGTCGCTCTGGAAAATAGCGCGGACCCCTGCAATCGAATTGAAGGAAACCGCTGCCGCAGTCGTGCCTGCTGGCAGACCAGGATCAATGTTTCCGCTTTTCAACAGAACGAACAGCACGGCGTAGGACAAGCACAGCATTGCCACCCCGACGTAGAGAATAACACTGCTGGTCAACGGTTTACGCGGAAAAAATGCCAGCAGAACCCAAGCGATCAGGGCGACCGTGCTGTTCAGGCTGAAGAGTGTATCCCACATGGTGTTTGCTTCCCTTCAGACTGCAGCAGGCCAGACCAGCACCGGCTTGCGTGCGGCCAGCGTTTCATCAAGCCTACGACGCGGCGCAAAATGCGGCGCGCTCTTCAACCCCTCATCGCCTGCCTTGGCCCGCGCTGCAAGGTTCCGCATCGAACCAATGAAGCGATCAAGGCCAGCCTTGCTCTCGGTCTCGGTCGGCTCAATCAGCATGGCACCGTGGACCACCAACGGGAAATAGACCGTCATCGGATGGAAGCCTTCGTCGATCAGCCCTTTGGCTATGTCGTTTGTGGAGAAGCCCTCAGCCAGCCCGGCGTCGCTGAACAGTGCCTCGTGCATGCAAGGACCGCTTGAACCGAAGGGCGCGTCGAGCACATCTTCAAGGCTGCGGAGCACATAATTGGCATTGAGCACCGCATCCTCGGCCACTTGCTTCAGCCCATCCGCGCCATGGCTAAGGATATAGGCCAGCGCGCGGGTGAACATCCCCATCTGGCCATGGAACGCCGCCATCCGGCCGAAACTGCGCGGATAATCGCGCCCTGCCGTCTCTTCTTCGATAAGTTCGACATGACCATCTGCATCAAGCTTGGTGAAGGGTAGCGGGCCGAACGGAAGCAGCGCCTTTGACAGCACTACCGGCCCAGAACCAGGCCCGCCGCCGCCGTGCGGAGTCGAGAAGGTCTTGTGCAGATTGATGTGCATCGCATCGATGCCCAGATCGCCAGGGCGGACCTTGCCAACAATCGCGTTGAAATTGGCCCCGTCGCAATAGACGAACCCTCCGGCGGCATGAACCGCATCAGAAATTATCTTAAGTTCGCCCTCAAACAATCCGCAAGTATTAGGATTTGTTATCATCACCGCTGCTACATCTGGCCCTAACCGCGCCTGAAGCTCTGCCAGATCAACCCGGCCTGCTGCGGTCGCGGGGATATTCTCGACCCGATAGCCAGCAAAGGCTGCCGTCGCTGGATTGGTCCCGTGGGCGCTTTCGGGTACCAGAACCACCTCGCGCGGATCGCCGCGGGCTTCCAGTGCCGCACGGATGCACAGCAGCCCGCACAGTTCGCCATGCGCGCCAGCCTTGGGTGTCATCGCCACCCCTGCCATGCCAGTCAGCGTGATCAGCCAATGCGACAGCTGATCAATCACCTCCAGCGCGCCGCTTACCGTCTGCTGGGGCTGAAGTGGGTGAATATCGGCAAACCCGGGAAGCCGCGCGACCTTCTCGTTAAGGCGCGGATTGTGCTTCATCGTGCAACTGCCCAGCGGAAACGGCCCCAGATCAATCGCGTAGTTCTGGCGGCTCAGACGGGTGTAGTGCCGCACCGTCTCCGGCTCAGTCAGACCGGGGAGAGCAAGCGGCGCGGCGCGAAGGAACTTAGCGAGCGCTGGCAGCGGCTCATGCTCGGGCGGTTCAATATCGACGCCGCATTTTCCGGCGCCGCCCAGCTCGAAAATCAGCGGCTCTTCCAGCATCAGGGCGCGATCGCCGCTAGCGGTGGGTGTATCGGTGTGATCGGCAGAGCCCATCACCGGGCGCCAGCCCGAGGCATTGTGAGCGTTCATGCCAGCACTCCTTCCAGCGCGAGGGCAAAGGCTTCTATATCCTCTGCCGTTGTGGTTTCAGTCGCTGTCACCAGCAATCCGCCTGCCAATTCTTGGACTTGCGGATACAACCTTCCGAGCGAAACCCCGCCGAGCACGCGGGCGTCAGCCAGCTGACGCACAACTTCGCGGGCATCACGCGGCAGAACGATGGTGAACTCGTTGAAAAAGGCGTCGTTGAGCACCCGCACGCCCGGCACCTTGGCCAGCCGTTCCGCCGTGCTGCGCGCCCGGGCATGATTAACCCTGGCGAGCTTTGTCAGCCCCTCGCCGCCCAGTAATGTCATGTGGACACTAAAAGCTAGCGCACAAAGACCTGAATTCGTGCAAATATTGCTCGTCGCCTTTTCACGGCGGATATGCTGTTCGCGGGTTGAAAGCGTCAGCACGAAGCCGCGTTTTCCCGCCGCATCCACAGATTGTCCACAGAGTCTTCCCGGCATCTGGCGGACGAATTTCTCAGCGCAGCCAAACAGACCAAGATAGGGGCCACCAAAGTTGAGGCCGACGCCCAGCGACTGCCCCTCGCCCACCACAATATCCGCACCCAGCGCGCCTGGCGCTTCGAGCAGGCCCAGCGCAACAGGCTCAGTCACCACCGCGATCAGCAATGCGCCATGCCCGTGCGCCGCAGCAGCAATCGCGACCAGATCGGCGATTCGGCCCAGAATGTCGGGATATTGAACCACCACGCAAGACGTCTCGGCGTCAATTGCCGCGATCACTCCGGCAGTGTCTGGCGCAGCTTCCAGTTTCGGCGGGCGATAGTCGATCGCATCACCGGTGAATTTCGCCATGGTCGTTATGGTCGAGACGTAGTGCGGATGAACCCCCCGGCACAGCACCGCGCGCTTTCGCTTGGTGATCCGCCAGGCCATTGCCACCGCCTCCCAGCAGGCGGTCGAGCCATCATACATCGAGGCATTGGCGATCTCAGTGCCAAACAGCCGGGCGACCTGGGTCTGGAACTCGAACAGCACCTGCAGCGTGCCTTGTGCAATCTCCGGCTGGTAGGGGGTATAGGCGGTCAGAAACTCGCCGCGCTGGATCAGATGATCGACGCTGGCCGGGATATGGTGGCGATAGGCCCCGGCCCCCAGAAAGAACGGCACCGAACCGGCGCTGACATTCTTCGCCGCCAGCGCGCTCATATGGCGCTCCACCGCCATCTCGCTGGCATGGAGCGGCAGGCCTGCAATCGGCCCGGAAAGCCGTGCGGCGGCGGGCACATCGGCGAACAGATCATCGACCGTTGCAGCGCCGATCACGCCCATCATAGTAGCGCGATCATCGTTGGTTAGTGGCAGGTAGCGCATCAGATCAAAGCCCCGCCACGTATGCGTCATAGGCAGCGCGATCCATCAGACCAGCCAACTCGCCAACATCAGACAGGGTAAGCCGGAACAGCCAGCCGGACTTCTCCGGATCGCTGTTGACCAGCTCTGGTGCATCTTCGAGCGCCGGATTTCCCTCGGTTACCGTCCCGCTGGCGGGCGCATAAACGTCGGACGCGGCCTTGACCGAATCGACCACACAAGGCGCATCGCCCTTTTTTAGCGTGGCCCCGACTGTCGGCAGTTCGACAAAGGTAATGTCGCCCAGCTGGCCTTGCGCATAATCGGTGATGCCGACGGTTCCGGTATCGCCGTCAACTTCAATCCATTCGTGGTCCTGGGAATAATAGCGGGTCATGGGCTGCGCTCCTCAGCGGTGATAGCGGTGGGGGACAAAGGGCATGGGCACTACGGCAGCGGCCAATCGCTTGCCGCGCACCTCGATTTCAAGGACAGTACCGGGTGCAGATTGGGCTTGATCGACGTAGGCCATAGCAACCGGCTGTTCGAGTGAAGGTGAGAACCCACCTGAAGTTATGACACCAATCTGCTGATTATTAGAAAATACTAGCGCTCCCTCTCGCGCCGCCATGCGTCCTTCTAGCGCAAGGCCAACCCGCTTGCGCAGCGGGCTTTCAGCCAGCTGCTGCAGAATGCGTTCCGCACCCATGAACCCACCCCCAGTGCGGCGGCGCTTGTTGATCGCAAATGCCAGAGCTGCTTCCACCGGTGTGGTCTCGGGCGAAAGGTCATGCCCATAAAGCGGCAAGCCCGCTTCCAGCCGCAATGAGTCCCGCGCGCCAAGGCCAATCGGCTTCACCTCTGGCTCACCGCACAGCAGCGCAGCGATCTTCTCAGTAGCCTCGCCCGGAAGCGAGATTTCAAAGCCATCCTCGCCAGTATAGCCTGAACGGCTGATCGTAACTGGCACACCGGCAATCTCGAATTGGCCAAAATGCATGAAAGTCAGCGCGGAGAGCGGATATCTGCCGGTTGCATGCCGTTCCAGCACCGCGAAAGCCTTGGGCCCCTGCAAGGCCAGTAATGCCTGCTCATCAAGGTGGTTGAGCGTCACTTCATCAGGCAGATTTTCGCGCAAATGGGCGATATCGTCCCATTTGGTCGCGCCATTGACCACCAGGAACAGGCTGTCCGGCCAACGCGAGACGATCAGATCGTCCAGAATCCCGCCGTTCTCATCCAGCAGCAACGAATAGCGCTGGTCGCCCAGCTTGAGCGTGGACAAATCAATCGGTAGCAACGCCTCCAGCGCCGCGTCCGCATCTTCACCGGAGATCAGCAGTTGGCCCATGTGAGAGACATCGAACAATCCGGCGCTTTCGCGGGTCCACAGATGCTCGGCAATGATCCCCTCATACTGGACCGGCATCCAGTATCCGGCAAACTCGACCATCCTGCCACCATTTGCGCGGTGCCAGGCATCAAGCGGCAGGGTGAGCACTTCCAGCTCAGCCGCATCATCATCAATGTCGTATGGTTCGGTCACAGAAAATTCCCGCACAGATAGCACCAGTCCTGGTGCCCCCTCTGTCACGGAAACCTGAGAGCTTTCCCCCGCTTCGCCCTGTAAAGGACTGGCAGGGTTACCCCTTCGGCGGCCCTGCCCAGTTTGGGCAGAACACTTTCCAGAGCGTCGCTATCGACCCACGCGGTCCATTTGCCTGAGAGATTCCGGGGCGGTTGCTCCTTCGGCGTCCGGTGATCCGTCTGATGACGAATCGCCGAAACTCTCCCGCGCGATCAGCGACTAGGCCGCGATGGCTTTGCGCAGGCGCGGAGTCAACGTTTCAACGCGGTAAATCCCCAGCCCGGCGCGCCGCGCGCAGAATTGCAGTATGTTCGAACACAAACCGGCCCGCCGCCTTTTCACGGGTCAGGCCAATAATCGCCTGGGCGACCGTATCAGCCTTGATTGATCGGTATTTGCGGAACTCACCATGGAGGAGCAGATCGGCAAACGGACTGACCAGCATAGCCGCAGTTTCACCGATCCGCCGTTCACTCTCGCGCGGCCCGCGCAGCAGGCCGGGGCGCAATATGTCGAGTCGCGGAATCCCGATCTTGCCCAGCGCCTGCTCAGTCTCACCCTTGACCCGCAGGTAAAAGTTCTTTGCCATACTATCCGCCCCGACCGATGAAATCACAATCATCTGGCGGATACCCGCCACTTTGGCCGCCTTGGCACAGGCCAGTACGAGATGCTGATCAACGGCGCGAAACGCCGCCTCGTCCTTGCCCGCTGCACGCCAGGTTGTGCCCAGCGCGCACACCAGTGTATCGGCAGAAGCCGCCGCGATAGCATCAGCCCAATTGTCAGGATCGGCCACCAGCAGTTCCATCCGCGCGCCTTTGGGCAAGGGCACCTCGCGCCGGGCAATTCCGATGATCCGAAAGTCGCTTCGCCCCACCCCATACTCGATCAACCGCGAGCCAATCAGGCCGGTCGCACCGACCAATGCGATCCGCGTTACTTTAGACATTGCGAAGACCCTCAGGCGTTTTGCCAAAGATCCTGGCATGGGCGGAAATGGCGTATCGATCGGTCATCCCGGCAATGAAGTCGGCGATATGGCGGCTGCGCTGCGGTTCTTGCACTGGTAAGCGCACAGCCCAGCCCGCGTCCATCAGCGCCGGATCCTGCGCATAAGCGGCATAAAGCTGCGCCGTCACTTCCTTGGCGCGTTCGGCTGTGCCGATCTGTTCGGGGTGGTAATAAAGCTTGTCATACATGAACCGCTTGAGGCGGCGCTCTTCACCGGCCAGCGCCAACGAAAAGGCAGCGGTCGCATGCCCGGCAGCGCGAACATCGGCAACATCTGCCATGCCGGCCGCGCGCGCGGCAGTCTCGCCGATCACATCATTGACCATCAGCCCGATCTGGCTGCGGACCAGTTCGCGCAGTTGCCGATCACGCGGGGCGGCGGGAAACCGAGCTTCCACCGCGCGCCATTGGTCGGCGACGAAATCAAGTGTCAGCAACTCATCCAGATCGAGGAACCCGGCGCGCAAGCCATCGTCAATATCGTGGTTGTCATAGGCAATATCATCGGCCAGCGCCGCAACCTGCGCTTCAAGCGAGGCCCATTGGTCCAGCTCCAGCGGGAAGGCTGCGTCAAGTTCAGCCAAGGCCCATGGCGATTGACCAACCGGGCCATTGTGCTTGGCCAGCCCTTCGAGCAGCTCCCATGACAGGTTCAGCCCCTCATGCTCGCAATAGGGCGATTCGAGCCGCATCAGAGTGCGCAGGCTGTGGGCATTGTGATCGAAGCCGCCCTGTTTCAGGAGTGCCGACGCAAGCGCTTCCTCCCCGGCATGGCCGAACGGGGGATGGCCGATGTCATGCGCCAGCGCCAGCGCTTCGGTCAGATCCTCGTCCAGCCCCAGCGCCCGGGCGATCACCCGCGCGATCTGCGCCACCTCTAGGCTGTGGGTAAGCCGGACCCGGTAGTGATCGCCATCGGGCGCGATAAACACCTGGGTTTTATGGCGCAGGCGGCGAAACGCGATCGAATGGACGATCCGGTCACGATCGCGCTGATACTCACTGCGGGGCCCGCGATTGAGCGCCCCCTCCAGCGGAAATTCACGGCCCCGGCTGCGAGCGGGATCAGAGGCGAAGGGCGCGCGGGTCAAGCTTTGGCCTGATCCTCACCCATGATCCAGTCAACCGCAGCTTCGGCATGAATCCGGGTGCAATCATAGATCGGCAGGACATTGGCATCCACATCGACGATCATCTCCAGTTCGGTGCAGCCCAGCACCACCGCCTCAGCCCCATCCTGCTCCAGATTGGTGATGATGGTTTTAAGCTCGCGTTCGGCCTGGCGGCTGGCCTTGCCGACCAGCAACTCGTCATAGATAATCCGGTCGAGCGTATCGACGAAGGCCATCTCGGGGGGCAGCAGTTCAATATCCCGGGCAATCAGCTTTTGCCGGTAGAAACTTTCCAGCATGACATTTCGCGTGCCCAGCAGTGCCGCTTTATGAATACCATCATTTGCCATGCGTTGAGCCACGCATTCAGCGATGTGAATAACTGGAACCGTGACAGCCGCAGCGACAGCATCATAAACCTTGTGCATTGAATTGGCGCCGATCACCACGGCAGTGGCACCAGCCGCTTCAAGCCGCCTCGCTGAAGCACTGAGAATATCGGCAGCGTTGCTCCATTCCTCGGCACTGGTCAGGCGGCTCAGGGTTGAAAAGTCGAGGCTTTCGATCAGCAACGGCGCGCTGGCCTGCTTGCCGACGCGCGCCTGAACCAGATTGTTGATGTGATCATAATAGGTGCGGGTCGATAGCCAGCTCATGCCGCCGATCAGGCCAAGTTTGCGCAAAATCAGTCACTCCTGCGGGAAATCCGGTGCCCCATGCCGGGTCGCATTACGCAAGACCTGCCACGCCGTCCAGCCGCTGAACCGTCAGTTTAAGGAAGCGCCCAAGAACCGCACGACATCCGCCGCACTTTGTTCGGCCAACTCCTGCTGCGGCATGTGCCCGATCCGGGGATAGAGCAGCAATGTGCTGCCGGGGATCGAGCGGGCATACCACCGCGAGCCATCAGCGCTGATCAGCTTGTCCTCCTCGCCCCACATTACCAGCACTGGCAGCTTGAGAGTGGCCAGCCGGGCCGGATCGAAGCTTTGGCGTTTGGCGGCAAACCGGGCGATCGTGGCATCGCGGTTACCCGGATAGCGCAGCAGCTCCCAATAGCGATCAACCGTAGCATCGGTGATGAACACCTGATTGGTCACGCTCTGGCGCAGGCTCCGCTCAACCAGACTGCGCGGCGTGATCCAGCGCATCAGCCGTTTGACCCCCGGCAAAGCCGCCAGCTTGAAGCCGATATTGCCCGGGGTTGGATTCGCCTTGGGCGCGCCGCCGGCATCGACCAGCACCAGCTTTTCGAGGCGGTCAGGGTGGTTCAGCGCATAGCTTACCGCAATCCCCCCGCCCATCGAATTGCCCGCAAGTGTGAAACGCTGGATGCCAAGCTTGGCTCTCACCTGATCAACAGTGCTTTCAAACGCGGCCATGTCATAAGCGCCGCTTGGATTTGGCCCGGTCAGCCCGTGGCCGATCTGATCGAAACGCACCACGCGAAATTGCCCCTTCAGCGCATCAGCCCAGCCATCCCAGGTGTGGAGATCATCGTTGGAACCATGCAGCAGAACGATCACCGGGGCATCACGCGGGCCTTCGTCGCGCAAATGGACCGTCAACCCGCTCCCCAGATCGATAAATTGCGACGGAGAACCGCCATATTTGGCGCGCATCGCCGCTGGATCGGTGTCTGGCGTGCGCAGCAGCAGAACAGCGAGGCCCAGCACCAGTGCCAGCAGCACCAACCATTTCACCAGTCGCTTCATCACTTCATCTCCCTGACCCAGCGGGTCACAATATCCAGCCCATCAGGATCAAGGCTGGATCGGCCAAGCTCTGGCATCGAAATGCCGCCTTCAAGGCTGCCCATCCGGTATAACAGGATCGAATGCTGCGGATCGCCGGGGACAATGTCAAAGTCCAGATTGCCCGATCCCCGCCCTGCCGCAACCGGGCGCTTGCCGATCCCGTAACTGATCGGATCGGACTGCTCCCAGCGCAGATCGAGTCCCGAGTTCGAGGCAGAGCTGCGGGGATTGTGGCAATGGGCGCAATTGGCATCGATGTAGCCGCGCGCGGCATCAGCCAGCGGAGCCTTGTCACGCGCTTCCCACAGCGGCACCCGGCGAGCGACGGCGGGGAGAGTATCAAGCCGCCCCGCGCGGTGCAGCGCGCTCAGCCAGCTGGCCGAAAGGTTGCGTGCCTTGGGGCCAATTGGGGTGACTGCGCCGGATAGCGCATGACATTCCTTGCACTGGTTCTTGTTGGGGATGGAATAGGAAATCGCCTGCCCCGCCGGGGTCGTAACCGGCACTCGCGCGCCAGCCAGCACCAGCCGCGCCTCGGTTTGGGCCGCATTCCATTGATAGGGCAGCGCCACCCAGCCCTCAGTACGGTGCAGCAACACGCGGGTTTCGATCAGGCGCTCTCCCATCTTGAAAGTCTTGATCAGCGCCGCGCCGACCGGAAGATCGAGCAGCCCGTCCCCCTGCGCCCGCGCTTTGGTTCCAGCGGGCAAATAGACAAAGCGCAACTTGTCAGAGCCATCGGACCATAGCGGCGTGTTGAGCCGATAGGGGGTGACGCCAGCGACCGGGCGCTGCTTGGTGGCATCGGCGAAGAACCCGAATTCGGCGAGGGTTGCGGGGAATGCAGCGGCGATTATCGCTGGGTCGTTCACCTGCCGGATCGGCGCCGCAGCAACTGCAACCGCCGCCACTGCAATCACAAGCGCCGGACCAATCAGTTTCATGCCTTGATCCGGGCCTCCATAGCAACCGGTGCGCCTACTCCTGAAGGGAGCGGCACAATCTTAGGGGACACAAGCATGAGTGGCGCAGGCTTAGCCGCTTCCATTCCGGTACCCTGCGCTGGCAGGTTCAACGAGATACCAGCGACCGGGCTGGTCAGGATCAATGCACTCGGCCCGCCCAGGCCATCCCACAAGATTGGCGGCAAGGCCCCGCCAAAAGCTGCGCTCAGCGCGTCTCCACCTGGAAACGCGGGCGCGGCTCCTCCGCCGCTTATCCGGTTTTCGCCGATTACCACATGGCGCGGATAGGGGTTGTAATTCTTGTCGGTGAACTTGTTGGTATAGGCGACAACCATGATCTGCGCAGTGCCGTTGTTCGCCAGGACATTATCCTTCACCAGCACACCATCATTTGCCATGATCAAAACGCCGGTACCGCGTAGCACGCCAGTAACTATATTGCCCTTGGGCGCAAAATTCGGGGTATCGTTGGCCACCACCAGATTACGCTCAATTACCGTGTTGCCGCCGCCCATCACCGGCAGATTGGGCAGATCAAACACCAGAATGCCCCCAGTGTTTCGCGTGGCCAGATTGCCAGTGACCAGTGCATTGCGGCTGTTCTCGATCTCGATCCCGGCGACATTGCTCTCGGCCACCGAATAGCGAACGGTGATGTCTTTGCTCTGTCCGACGTATATTCCGGCGTCAGACGCGCCCGACACCTTGCAACCATCTATCAGAATCCCGGTGCTTTCAACCGGATAGATGCCATAGGCGCCATTGGTTTCCTTTGGCCCGCCGGTCCATTCGACGCGAACCCGGTAATAGACAATCCGGTCTGCGCCCTTGGACTTTATGCCATCGCCCTTGGAGTTTTCGACCGCGAAATCGCGCAGGGTGACATCGTCTGATGTTACCAGCAGGCCTTCGCCAGCGCCCATCTGGCCCGTGAAGTCGAGCACAGTTGCCTCCATCCCCGCGCCGCGCAGGATCACGCCACTGACGTCGAGTGATAGCCCGTCGGTCAGCGCAAACCGCCCTGCCCCAAGGTTCACAACATCACCCGGCTGGGCGAGGATCAGCGCTTCCTGCAATCGGGTCTGCGCGCCTTCTCCGGCCGCGACCTCAATTGTTTTGGCGTGAATTGGGGCAGTCAGGGCAAGCGCCGAGACCGCAACGATAAGCGGGGTCATTATCCTCATCAGGGAATAATGAACTGACAGCAGTGTAAGTCAACTGGGGTAAGAAAAGGAAAGTGGTTCGCGCAGAGAGCGCAGAGGAGCGGGTCGCTGCCGAAGGCATTTGATCTGTTGCGTGGCCACGTAATTCGCAAGGGGCAATCTACGCAGCGGCTGCGCCGCGAAAGCCAGCCCTCAGCGCTCTCTGCTTCCTCTGCGCCTCTGCGCGAAACTATTACTTCTTCTCCGGGGCCAGTCCGCTGGCACACAGCGCGGCAGAGCTTGCCGTAACTTCGATCGCCTCAGTATCACCCACCCGGCGCACTGCCACGACATAATCCCACAGCGAGCGCTTTTCGCCTTTGAGTGCTTTAAGCTTTTGCAACTGGCCGAGGCTGAGCCGATCGGTCATCCGGCTCGCCATGCAGGCGGCATTGGCATCGGACAATCCGGCATCAACCATCGCGCTTTTAACCTGACCATAGGCGAGTTTGGAGACGCAGCCGGCGTTTAAAAGCACAATGAGGAAAACGGAGAGTCGCATGGAAACCTTCACAATTCGCCTCGGGATTTATCGCTTACAAGCTTAACCCGCAATGAGCGACAGTCGATCTTGCGCACTTGGCTGCATGGTTTATTGGTGAGGCGTGATCGACCCACCAAAACCGAACTATGAAATCATCGAACGAGAAGGACTTCTCGTCGTTGAGCGACAGGATGCGCCCCAAAAAAGCAAATTTCACCTTCCACGACTGGCAATTCCCCGCATCTCGTTTTCGAAATTTGGAACAAAGCTGTTCCGCTCGAGGGAATACACGGACTTCGATGAGGCCGGGAATGCAATAGTCTACGCTTCGACGCTCAGAGCTGTACTACACCTCGACGCACGTGACGGTGATCGTTATTATGTTACCGCGCGGCAGCAGGCCATCCTGGGCTATGTACTTAATGCCTGGTGGTTTCTGGTCGGCCCTGCGATCCTCTCGCCATTCATTCTTGTCCAACTGGACTGGATGTGGGAACTGGCACTCGCACTAGCCGCGATGATCGGCGCGGTTTTTGTTTATCCCATGTGGCAAGAGGTCGAGGATATTCAAGGTCAACGCTATGAGCCAGAGGAGTGGGTGGAGCCTGCCCCCGGACCGCCTGTTAATGCGCCAGCGCCTTGACGATTTCCTCGACCATCTTCTTGGCATCAGCCAGCAGCATCATGGTCTGATCCATGTAGAACACGTCATTGTTGACGCCCGCATAACCGACCCCGCCCATGCTCCGCTTGATGAACATGATGGTCTTGGCCTTCTCGACATCGAATACCGGCATGCCATAGATCGGGCTGGTCTTGTCGGTCTTGGCTGCGGGATTGACCACGTCATTTGCGCCGATGATGAAGGCCACGTCAGTCTGCGCAAACTCGCCGTTGATGTCTTCCAGCTCGAAAACCTCGTCGTAAGGCACGTTGGCTTCAGCCAGCAGCACGTTCATGTGGCCGGGCATGCGGCCTGCAACCGGATGAATCGCATATTTGACCCGCACGCCCTTGGCTTTCAGCTGGTCGCCCATCTCACGCAGCACGTGCTGGGCCTGCGCCACCGCCATGCCATAGCCGGGAATGATGATGACCTGCTCGGCCTCGCCCAGCAGGAAGGCCGCGTCTTCGGCGCTGCCACGCTTCCACGGGCGCTGTTCCTTGGCCTCGCCTCCGCCTGCGCTGGAATCGACCCCAAAGCCGCCTGCAATCACCGAAATGAAGCTGCGGTTCATCGCCTTGCACATAATGTAGGACAGGATCGCACCGGATGATCCGACCAGCGCACCGGTGATGATCATCGCGGTGTTGTGCAGCGTAAAGCCCATCGCCGCCGCCGCCCAGCCTGAATACGAGTTGAGCATCGACACCACCACCGGCATATCCGCGCCGCCAATCGGGATGATCAGCAGGAAGCCGATCAGGAAGGCCAGTGCGGTGACCGTCGCGATCACCCACAGCGATTGATCGAGGGTGAAATAGCCAGTCAGGCCGATGATCGCGGCCAGCGTGCCAAGGTTGATAACGTGCCGTCCCGGCAGCATGATCGGCGCGCCGCTCATAGTGCCCACCAGCTTGAGGAAAGCGATGATCGAGCCTGAGAAGGTAATCGCGCCGATGGCGATGCCCAGGCCCATTTCGACCCGGCTAACCGGATCAATCAAGCCATCCGCGCCCGCGATTCCGAAGGCTTCCGGGTTCAGGTAAGCCGCCCAGCCAACCAGCACCGCCGCCAGCCCAACGAGGCTGTGAAACGCGGCCACAAGCTGCGGCATATCAGTCATCTTGATCCGCCGCGCGATGATCCAGCCGATGCTTCCGCCCAGCGCAATCGCAGCGATGATCTGGCCCAACGTCACCAGATCATCAGGCGAAGGCTGGGGCAGATAATCGCCCGGCGGGATCGGTGCCGAAACCGCCAGCGTCGTCACCACCGCCAGCGCCATTCCGGCCATGCCAAAGCGGTTACCCTTGCGCGATGATGCGGGCGAGGAAAGGCCGCGTAGTGCATAGATGAAGGCTACGCCGGACAGCAGATAGGCAATCAGTGCCCAATCAGGAATCGCATGAAGCATGACCTTAGCGGTCCTTCTTTTTATACATAGCCAACATCCGCGCTGTCACCGCAAACCCGCCGAAAATATTGACGCTCGCCAGCACCACCGCCAGCAGCCCGAGCCACTTGGACGAAGCCGAACCCGCCGCCGCAGAAGCAATCAACGCACCGACGATGATCACCGATGAGATCGCATTGGTCACCGCCATCAGCGGCGTATGCAGCGCGGGGGTGACTGACCAGACGACGTAATAGCCCACAAAGCAGGCCATAACGAAGATCGAAAGGATTGAGATGAAGTCCATTAGCTTGCCTCCCCGGCACGGGGAGGGGGACCGTCCGCAGGACGGTGGTGGGGACTCACCGCACGCGCGGCGATTGCGTCGGCAGTGCCAACAGCATCCGCCAGGACGCGCTGCGCTGAAACTCGCAAAACCATGTACCCGTTTTCCTTCAGAAATTTGTTACGTTCTGTATCCTTGGCCGGACGGTCGCCCATGTCATGAACGATCCCTTCGACTTCCACGACCAATCGGTGCGAAAGACAGCAGAAATCGACTACGTAAGGGCCGACGGGATGCTGACGGCGGAACTTCAGACCTTCGGGCCGCAAGCGCAGCGCCTGCCACAACATCCGCTCAGGTAGCGATTGATCTCGGCGGAGTTGACGGGCGCGGTAGACTAACGGGCGCTGTGCTGGAGGAGAGCCCCCACCACCACGCTTCGCGCGGTCCCCCTCCCCGTTTCGGGGAGGCTCAAGGCCGGGCGTGCTCATCCCAGCAACCTCTCGCTCACAACCTTCCCGCCCAAGGTCAGCCGCACGGCATTGCCAATCTCCTCATCCAGCACCGGCTTGCCCGCTTCCTTGTCCCAGAACGCGCTCAGGAAATTATACAAATTCCGCGAGAACAGCGCCGAGGCGTCGGCGGCTAGATGCGCGGGTGTGTTCGAAAAACCGATGATCTTCACCCCGTGCCGCACAACCATTTCATCCGGCTTGGAACCCTCAACATTGCCGCCCTGCGCCACTGCCAGATCGAAGATCACGCTGCCCGGCTTCATCGTTGCGATCTGGGCATCGGTGATCAGGCGCGGTGCGGCCCGGCCGGGGATCAGCGCGGTGGTGATGACGATATCCTGCTTGGCGATGTGGCTGGAGACCAGTTCGGCCTGCGCTTGCTGATATTCCGGTGACATTTCGGTCGCATAACCACCGGCGCCTTCGCCTTCGATCCCAGCGACACTTTCCACAAACACCGGCTTGGCCCCGAGCGACTGGATTTGCTCTTTGGTCGCCGACCGCACATCGGTCGCGCTCACCTGCGCGCCCAAGCGCCGCGCGGTGGCGATGGCTTGCAGGCCAGCGACGCCCACGCCCATCACGAAGGCCTTGGCCGCCGATACCGTCCCCACCGCTGTCATCATCATCGGAAAGGCGCGGCCATAGGTGTTGGCGGCTTCGATTACCGCCTTGTAACCGGCGAGGTTCGACTGGCTCGAAAGGATATCCATCGAC
>JANMNP010000097.1:0-12613 GCA_031374105.1 Novosphingobium sp. | reverse complement strand
GGCATGGCTAATCATCGGCGGACTGATTTCATCGACCCTGCTAAGCTGGATTGTTATCCCGGCGATATATCTCCTTTTGGTTCGCATTGCGCCGCCTCCAGCAGGCCATCAATCGGCCTGAATGATCACCAGTCGGATGGTTTCGACTTGACTTTGGAGTTGTCCGGACAAATTATCCATCAGTGGCCCGGCGTCTGGGTTTGCACAGGAGAATTTCGCAGTCATGTTCGCGGCCAACAGTATCCTGTTTGTTCCTGGGTCGCGTCCTGATCGCTTCGCCAAAGCCCGCGCTGCGGGTGCAGGTGTCACGGTGATCGATCTGGAAGATGCGGTTGCGGCGGATGACAAAGACGGCGCAAGGGCTTCTGCGCTGGCGCAAATTTCGGCTGACAAGGCGGGCTGGGCGATCCGCTGCAATGGTTTGGCGACGGCGGCTGGGATCGCGGATATCCATGCTTTTGGCCATGCGGCTGAATTGCCTGACCTGCTGTTCGTGCCGATGGTCGAATCTGCCGTTGAGCTTGAGATTATCGCCCGGGCATTGGGTGATCGCTGCCCCGGTCTGGTTCCGCTGGTCGAAACCCCCAAGGGACTGCGCCATGCTGTGGCAATCGCCTCAGCTCCTCAGGTGGCGGCAGTGATGTTTGGTGGCGGCGATTTTTCGAGCGAGTTGGGCGTGGCGCTGGCATGGGAACCCCTGCTGGCAGCGCGCTATGGACTGTTGCTGGCTTGCGCGGAGGCGCGGGTTCCAGCCATCGACGTTCCGTTTATCGATCTTGATAATCCGGCTGGGCTTGAAGAAGAATGCCGCCGCGCCAAGGCGTTGGGCTTTGCCGCCAAGGCAGGGATCCATCCTGCGCAGGTGCCAGCAATCGAGGCCAGCTTTACGCCCACCGCAGCCGAAGTGACTGAGGCCGAGGAAGCCATCGCCGCCTATCTCGCAGGCGGCGAGCGTGCGATCCGATTCAAAGGAAAAATGCTGGAGGCACCCGTGGTGAAAAATTACCGCGCAGTGCTCAGCCGGAAGGGACAGACGAATAATGCGTGATGGAGCAATCGAGGTCGGGCCGCAGCGGTACCGTGAGAATTTCGGCCGCTATTTTGAAGAATTTGTGGTCGGCGATGTCTATGAACATCGCCCCGGACGGACGATCAGCGAAACCGACAACACATGGTTCAGCCTGCTGACGATGAACCAGCACCCGGCGCATTGTGATGCGGAATATGCCCGCAAGACCGAGTTCGGCAAATGCCTTGTCGCCTCGCCGCTAACGGTTGCGATCATGACCGGGCAAAGCGTGTCTGATGTCAGCCAGAAAGCGGTCGCCAATCTGGGCTGGAAAGACATCCGCCTGCTCAAACCTGTTTTCGCAGGAGACACGCTCTATTCGGAAACCGAGGTTCTGGAAAAGCGCGAATCCGAAAAGCGGCCGCTACAAGGGATCGTCACGATCAAGACGATCGGCAAGAACCAGCACGGCGATGTTGTGTGTGATTTCGTGCGGATCATGCTGATCTGGAAACGCGGCTTCGGCCCGTCCGACGACTAAGGAGAATACAAGTGGCGACTGCCCCAACAATGATGGCCGATCAGGGCCGGACGATCGATCCTGACGAGGAAGCCGCCTTCCTCGACGCGATTGATCGCTGGCTGGAACGCTCGGTCATCCCGGTGATCATGCACCATGATCACAATGATATATGGCCGGCTGAGCTGGTCGCGGAAATGGCCGAAATGGGCCTGTTCGGCGCGACCATCGGGCAGGAATACGGCGGGCTGGGGCTACCAGCGAAAACCTATGCCAAGATCGTGATGCGCATCTCATCCTATTGGATGGCGATCACCGGGATCTTCAATTCGCATCTGATCATGGCAGCGGCGGTCGAGCGGTTCGGCACACCAGCGCAAAAGTCGCAATGGCTGCCCAAGTTCGCCAGTGGCGAAATTCGCGGCGGCCTCGCTTTGACAGAGCCCAACGCCGGGACAGATCTGCAAGCGATCCGCACAATCGCCCGCCGGGACGGTGACGACTACATCATCAACGGCACCAAGACCTGGATTTCCAACGCGCTCAACGGCAGCTGCTTTGCCCTGCTGGTCAAGACCGATCCTTCGGCTGACCCGCGCTATAAGGGGATGAGCCTGTTCATCGCCGACAAGCGGGAAGGCTTCACCACCGGCAAAAAGTTCGACAAGCTGGGCTATAAGGCGATCGACAGCTCCGAGCTGATTTTCGACAATTACCGGATTCCGGCGGATCAGCTGATCGGCGGGACCGAAGGTCAGGGCTTCTTCCAGGCAACCGGGGGGCTGGAGCTGGGCCGGATAAATGTCGCCTCACGCGGGGTCGGGCTGGCCGAGGGTTCATTGCGGCTTGCGACCCAATATTCGCAGCAGCGCCAGACCATGGGCAAGCCGATCTGCGAGCATCAGGCGATCCAGCTCAAACTGGGTGAAATGGTAACCCGCGCCCATGCCGCGCGGCTGCTGACGATGGATGCCGCAGCAGCCTATGACCGGGGCGAACGTTGCGACATGGAAGCGGGCATGGCCAAATATTTCGCCAGCGAAGCCGCAGTAGAGAACAGTCAGGAAGCGATGCGGATTTACGGCGGCTACAGCTATTCGAAGGAATATGACATCGAACGCTTTTACCGCGATTCCATGCTGATGTGCATCGGCGAGGGCACCAACGAGATGCAGCGAATGATCATCGCCAAACAGTGGCTCAAGGCCAATCCGGCCTGATCGCGGTGCACCTTCCCCTTTCAGGTTTTCGCGTGATCAGCGCCGAGCAATATGGCGCTGGTCCCTATGGCACGATGTTCCTCGCCCAGCTGGGTGCAGAGGTGATCAAGATCGAGCCGCCTCACAAGAACGGCAAAGGCGGCGGCGATACCGCGCGCGGCGTCGGCCCACATTTTCTGCGCCCCGAGGAGAGCCTCTATTTTCAGGCTTTCAATCTTAACAAGCGCTCGCTCACCCTCGATCTGGGCACGCCTGAGGGGCAGGCGATTTTGCACAAGTTGGCCGCATCCAGCCATGCGATGGCCAACAATATGCGCGGTGATCTGCCGGCCAGACTGGGGCTGACCTATGCAGCATTGAAAGAGGCCAATCCCGCAATCGTCTGTGCCCATCTTTCAGCCTATGGGCGCGACAATGCGCGAACCAAATGGCCGGGCTATGACTATCTGATGCAGGCCGAGGCCGGATTTTGCGCTCTGACTGGCGACCCTGACGGCGATCCTCAGCGGATGGGGCTGTCGATGGTTGATTTCATGACCGGGACAGTGATGGCGATCGGGCTGCTGGCGGCGCTGGTTGATGCGCAGCGAACGGGCGTGGGCCGCGATGTCGATACCGATCTGCTGTCGGCGGCAGTCCACCAAACCAGCTATCCGGCGCTGTGGTATATGAATGAGGGCGACAGCACCGGGCGAAACCCTCGATCTGCCCATCCCAACGCCACCCCCAGCCAGATGTTCAAGGCAGCCGATGGATGGATGTTCGTGATGTGCCAGCTCCCCAAATTCTGGAATATTTTGGTGGAGCGGATCGGCCGGACTGATCTGGCGGCTGACCCGCGCTTTGCCAGCAATGCGGATCGCCTCGCCAATCGGGAAGCATTGACACAGCTGCTCGATGCAGAGTTTTCCAAGGCTCCGGTGGCGCATTGGCAGGCGCTTCTAGAAGGCCATGTGCCGGTTTCCCCGGTCTATGAGTTGGCTCAGGCGATGGACAATCCCTGGCTGCAAACCATCGGAATGCGCGATGTGATCGATCACCCCGACCGGGCGGACATGCAGGTGCTGGCCAATCCGATCAAGCTGGACGGGCAGCGCCTGCCCAACCGGCCCGCGCCGCTGCTGGGCGCAGATAGCGACGCCATCCTGGGCGAACTTGGCTATGACAGCGATGATCTGGCGCGGCTGCGCGCCGGTGGCATAGTCTGAAGGGCAGGATATGGGGTCTGAAGGGCATAACATGGGCAAGCTTTCCGGCATCACAGTGATCGATCTGACCCAGTTTCTGCCGGGTCCGATGATGAGTGTGATGATGGCCGATCAGGGCGCGCGGGTGATCAAGATCGAGCCACCTGCGGGCGATCCGGTGCGCGAGCAGGCCCCGTTCGAGAACGGTCAGTCGGTGTGGTTCGCCAACCTCAACCGGGGCAAGGACAGTGTTGTTCTCGACCTCAAGGATGAAGGCGGCAAGGCGGCGCTGCGCGAATTGATCGCCACTGCCGACGTGTTCGTTGAAGGGTTCCGTCCCGGCGTAATGGCCCGGCTGGGGTTCGATTACGCTGCGGTCAGCGCGCTCAACCCGGCAATCATCTATTGTTCGATCTCCGCCTTCGGGCAGGAGGGCGCGCTGGCCCATCACCCGGCGCATGATATGGCGGTGCAGGCGCTGGCTGGCTTCCTCAGCGTCAACGATGGCCTCGATGGCCGCCCGGTCGTCCCCGGCGCACCTGCTGCCGATCTTGCAGCGGGCCTCACGGCATTGTCGGCGGTGCTTATGGCGCTGATCGGGCGCGAGAAATCCGGCAAGGGTGATTACATCGATGTCGCCATGTTCGACAGCCTGCTGCCCTGGTGCGCGCATACTGCCGGCAGTGCGATTGCCGGAGGACCGGCGCCGGTTTCCAGCCACCAACGCTCGCTGGGCGGGGCGGCGTTCTATCAGGTCTATGCCACCAGCGATGGCGGCCATGTCTGCCTTGGCGGGCGCGAGGTGAAGTTCGCGCGCAATCTGCTAACCGCGCTGGACCGCGCCGATATGATCCCGCTGGCAGAGCAGGATGCCGGACCGGTGCAGCAGCCGCTGATCGATTTCCTGCGCGAAACCTTTGCCACCCGGACCCGAGCGGAATGGATTGAGTGGTTTATGGACAAGGACGTGGCTTTCGCCCCGGTGCTGAATTTCCGCGAGGCCTTTGATGCGCCGAATATGGCAGAGCGCGGCCTGCTGGTCGAAGTCGAGGGACGCCACCATATCGCCCCGCCGATCCGCTTTGCCGGTGAAGCGCCGTGGCGGCCGGGAAAAGTGCCGGAGCTGGGTGGATGATAGTCTTAGCCGTCGACGTCGATATGCATCGAATAGGCGAAGCGTTCGCCCGGATGGTGGCTGACCGAGATTTCGAACACCCGGCCCTTCGAATCAAGATAACAGCGCAAAATCCGCAGCACCGCCGCGCCGCGCTTGATCCCCAGCTGCTCGGCAATGTCGGCGCTGGCGCAGATCGCCTGAATATCTTGCGTGACCTTGCTTACAGCGACCCCGGCGAGTTGCTCGATCTGACTGAACAGCGTTCCCGCCGCAAGGTCGAGCCGTTCAATCGCGGCATCCAGCGACTGATGGAAATAAGCGTCGGTTGTCGCAATCGGCAGAGCATCGGCTTCAAGCTGGCGGACTCCCCGGAAACAGGTCCAACTGCCGTTTGTGTCCACGCCAATCTGTTCTGCGACAAGCTTGGGCAGCAGCCCGCGGCTATGCGGCGCATAAATGACGCGGCTATCGCGGGCATATTGCAGGATTTCGCCCACGTTAGACAGCGGCTGGTGCAGAGTGCCGCCGCGCGCGGATGCGGGCTGAACAACAGTGCCAGAGCCGCGCCGCCGGGCGATCAACCCCTCGTTCTGCAGCCGCCGCAGCGCCTCGCGCACGGTGAACCGGCTTACCTTATAGCGCTGACACAGCTCGCTTTCGGTTGGAAACTGATCCAGCGCGGCAAGCTTGCCGGACATTATCTCCTCGCGCAGTTCACCCGCCAGCTGGAGGTAGCGCGGCGCTTCGCGCTCACGCGGTTTCAGGGCCGTCTCGGTCAATCCATGCTCCCGCAATCACTGGCCGGGGCGGGGAGGGCAGTTTGACCCAGCCCCTCCTCACGACACTTGTCCAGACATTAGCGCGCCCCATCATGGAAAGCGAGAGGAAGCGCGCAAGGCTCCACTTGCTCGATTGGCTGGCCTGTGTGGCCGGGGCGCGGCGGAGCGCGGTTGCGGCTGCACTGGCTCCGATGCAAGGTGACCGGATGATCCAGGCGGCGTTTCTGGGCAATGTTCTTGAGATGGATGACATCCACCGCACGGCGCTGCTCCATCCCGGCCCGGTGATCTGGCCTTGCGCCCTGATCGAGGACTTTGGCAATCTGGACGCCGCGCTGGATGCTGCTGTTGTTGGTTATGAGGTGATGATTGCGATTGGTGCGACATTCGATGCGCATCACTATGCTCACTATCATCCGACGACGACTGCTGGCGTTTTCGGCGCGGCGGCGACTTTTGCAAAAGGGTGGAATTTCACGCCTGATAAGACACTGGCATCGCTGGCAATGGCCGGATCGGTTGCGGGCGGCCTCTGGCAAATGCGGCACGAGGCGGTCACCGCCAAGCAGTGGCATATCGCCCACGCCCTGAATACCGGCCGCGCTGCTGCCGAATATGCCGATTATGGCATCACTGGCCCCGAAGCTGTGCTTGAGGGACCGCAAGGACTCTACGCCGCAACCTGCCGCCAGCCCAAACCCATGATCTTCCCCGAACAGTGGCGGATCCGCGAAGTCAGCTTTAAACCCTGGGCCGCCTGCCGCCACGCGCATCCGGCGATTGACTGCGCACTTGAACTGCGCGGCTTGGGCAAGCTTGAAGCGCCATTCCGTGTCGAAACCTATGTCGATGCGCTGGCCTTTTGTGATCGGCCCGATCCGCAAACCGAATCCGAGGCCAAATTCTCTCTCCAGCACGCGGTGGCAATCATTGCGGCTGGGCGGAATGCAGAACCGGCAGATTTCACGACCGCAGCCATTGCCGAGCTGGCTCTGCTGCGAGCGCAGGTCACGGTTGCCGAAACGCCCGAGATCACCGTCCGCTATCCGGCCCATTTTGGCGCGCGGGTCAACGGGCTGGAATTGATCGACACACGCGGTGATCCCGAACGTCCGGTTGGCGAGGCAGAGCTTGTCGCTAAGCTGCAAACGCTGGTGGCTTGGGGCGGTCTTGCTTCCGGTGAGGCTGATCGTGCTGCTGATCTGGCCCTGCATGGCGATAACGCGGAAGCAATCGCGGCGATGCTGCGGGACTGGCTGGGATGACTGCCACCGCCGACCTCCTTGCCTTTGCGGCAGCTGCGCACCGTTTGCCGGATGAGGTTCGTGACACTGCTGTTCGGCTGCTGGGTGATACGCTGGCCGTAGGCGCAGCAGGGGCTGCGGCTCCGGGGGCCGACGCGATCCTATGCGCCGCCAGGGCTATGGGCAGCGGGGCTGAAGCGCGGTTGATCGGCTCCAATGAGCGCCTCCCGGCTCCCGGCGCAGCCTTCGTCAACGGCTACCGGATCCACTGCCTCGAATGGGACGCGGTGCATGAGCCAGCGGTGGTCCATGCGATGAGTGTAGTCACCGCAGCGCTGGGCGCGGCGATTGACCGGCGCGCCAGAGCTAATGGGGCTTGCGATCCCGATGAGGCGCTGGTGGCACTGGCAATAGGTGTTGATATTGCCAGCGGGATGGGGATCGCCGCAGACAGCCCGCTTTCCTTCTTTCGCCCTGCGACAGCTGGACTAATCGGCGCTGCGATGGCCGTCGCGCGGTTCGATGGCGCGCCGCTCGATCATACGCTGGGCCTCGCCTATTCGAGCTGTGCGGGGACGATGCAGGCGCATGTTGAAGGCTCGATCGCGCTGCCGTTCCAGATTGCCAATGCCGCCCGCGCGGCTGTGACGGCAAGCGATCTGGCCAAAGCCGGGTTCACCGGGCCGCTCGATCCATTGGAAGGCCCGTTTGGCTATTTCCCGCTGTTCGATCAGGGTAATCTGGCGCGCTATACCCAGCATCTGGGCAGTGTCTGGCGGATTGGTGAGCTTAGCACCAAGCCGTTCCCCTCGGGCCGGGCCAGCCACGCGGCACTGGGCGCGCTTCAGGAATTTTCTGGACAGGATTTTCATGGGCAGGACATTCAGCGGATTGAACTTGCTTGCCCGCCGCTGATCCGGCGGCTGGTGGGCCGGGCTTATCATTCCGGCATGACGCCAGCCTATGCCCGGCTGTGCCTGCCGTTCCTGGCCGCGCTGATGTTAAGCGATGGCCGGATCGACCCACGCCGCTTCACCCCTGCCAGCTTTGCCGATCCGGCGCTGGCGTCGCTTGCGGCCAAGGTTCATCTGATCGCTGACGGCAATGGCGATGAGAATGCCTTGTTCCCGCAGGTGCTGACCATCACGCTGGCCTCGGGCGAGCGAATTTCGCGGGACATCCCGCATACGCTGGGCAGCCCGCAAGCCCCGCTCGCGCCAACCAAATCCGCTGCCAAGCTGAGCTTCGCCCGCGAGCTGGCCTCACCTGAAGCCGATCCGCGCATTTTCACCGCACCCCTCGTTTACTTCACGGAACCGACATGAGCTTTCCGACCTATTTTGAAACCTTCGACATCAAGCAGCTGCTGGCGGATTATCCGATCGGCGATGCCTTTGTGGCGCGCTATCGCAGCATGAGCCGTGATGAGCTTCATGGCATTCAAAACCGCCAGTTCTTGCGGCTGATGCAGCGCGGCTGGGAGATTCCTTTTTACCAGCGGTTGTGGGGAGAAAAGGGAATCGAGCCGGGTGATATTCGCAGCCTTGAGGACATCACCAAGCTGCCAGTCTACGACAAGTCGGACCTGATGGCCTCGGTGGGCGACCATCCCCCCTATGGCGATTTTGACGGGCGCGGCAACACGCCCGTCATATTCCACACCACCAGCGGCACCACCGGGCGGCCCCAGCCGCTGATGTTCGGGCCAAAGGGCCGCGAAGTGACCAATCTGCTGGTCGGGCGGATGTACCGCTGGATGGGCATGGGCCCTGCGGATGTGGTCCATTCGGTTTACGGCCACGGAATGATCAATGGCGGGCATTACATCCGCGAAGCCGTTACCCATTTCACCAACTCGCTGTTTCTTTCCGCTGGGACCGGGATAGAGACCCGCTCAATCAATCAGGTACAACTGCTGGCGGATTTCGGCGCTACGGTGATGGTCGGCTTTGTCGATTATATCCGCAAGCTGGCCGATGTGGCCGAGGCGGAGAAGCTGTTTGATCAGATCAAGCTGCGGATGATTATCGGCCACCTTGGCACCGAGGATCGCGCCGCGACGGAAGCCGCCTGGCACGGGGCCAAGGCCTATGACTGGTACGGGGTGGGCGATACCGGCAGCATCGCGGGCGAAGGCCCGGACCGCGACGGGATGTATGTGTGGGAAGACGCGCAATACCTCGAACTGCTTGATGTCGATAGCGGCGCGCCGGTCGGCCAGGGAGAGACTGGCGATATGGTTGTCACCTGCTTGTTCAAGGATGATATTGCGCCCTGTATCCGCTTCAACACGCACGACATCACGCATGAGTTGGACGGGCGCGGCGAGCTGGCGTTCAAGCGGATCGCCGGGTTCAAGGGCCGCAGCGACAATATGGTCAAGCTGCGCGGGATCAATCTGTTCCCCCACGCTATCGCTGCCCTGATCGAGAATCGCCCTGATCTGACCGGCGAATATGTCTGTCATCTGCGCCGCGATGCCGGCCAGCGCGATGACATGGAAGTTACGATTGAAAGCCGCGGCGGCAGCAACGCAGGTGAACTCGCCGAAGTGCTGCGGCGGGGCTTGGGCGTTGAAGTATCGGTTGCGCTATGCGGCCCGGGCGGGACCGCAGCGGCGACCCAGATCGACACCCGCCAAAAGCCGATCCGCCTGGTCGACGAGCGCGGGTTGTGATTTCCTCCCCAATCTCCAATTGGGGAGGGGGACCATGCACAGCATGGTGGAGGGGTATTCTGGGCCCTCCGAAACACCCCTCCACCACCCTGCGGGTGGCCCCCCTCCCCATTCAACGAATGGGGAGGAAAAGATGAACAGCGACCCCTACGGCGCCTTTGTCGACCGCGACTCCGCCGCAAGCTTTGGCACTGGCCCGCTTGCCGGGGTTACGGCCGGAATCAAATCCAACATCGCAGTCAAGGGTCTGCCCCGCACTGGCGGGATGGCGCATCTGCGCGGCGCGATTGCGTCAGAAGACGCAGCGGTGGTGGCAAAGCTGCGCGCAAGCGGGGCTGCGATCCTGGGCAGTCTGAATATGCATGAGGCTGCACTGGGAGCGACCACTGACAACGCCTTTTATGGCCGCACGCATAATCCCCACCGGATCGGCTATTCCCCCGGCGGCTCGTCCGGCGGCAGCGGCGCGGCAGTGGCGGCAGGGCTGTGCGATCTGGCGCTGGGCACCGATACGCTGGGGTCAGTGCGGATACCGGCGGCCTATTGCGGGATCTATGGGCTGAAGCCGACATCAGGCGCGATCGATGATACCGGAATGCTGTTCCTCGATGCGCGGTTTGACAGCATCGGGCCGCTGGCGCGCGATCTGGATATGATTGCACGGGCCTGGGCAGTTATCGGGAATGGCGGAAAAGAGGGAGATTTCGCGCGGCTTTTGACACTGCGCGATCTTGCCGGAGTTGAATGCCAACCTGCCGTGCTGGAGGGATACCACGCCGCACTGGCCGCGATTGACCTGCCGCATGGTGAGATCGACTTGCCAGCTGACCCTACAACAATCCGCACTACAGCGCTGGCCAGTGCCGGACGGGCGCTGATCGCCGATCTGGGCGCCAACCGCGCTGCGGCTTCGGCTGAGCTCAAATCGATCCTGCTGGCGGTTGAAGCAATGCCCGAAAACCCAGCCTTGCTCAGCGCCACCCGCCGATCTTTGATTGAGGCGCTGGGCGATGATGGCGTGCTGCTGATGCCAACCACGCCGCATGCCGCCTTTGCCCATGGCACCCGCGCACCTGCCAGTCAGGCTGATTTCACCGGGCTTGCGAGTATCGCAGGCTTGCCCGCACTGGCACTACCTTCGGGGCGAGATGCGAACGATCTGCCTGTGTCGGTCCAGTTGGTCGGACCTGCGGGAAGCGAATTACGATTGATTGCCCTTGCGCGCCAGCTGGATCGCGCGCTCAATGCCTATGCCCCTCCAACCCATTGAGGAGAATGAAATGCGTATCATTTGCCTGTTCAATCTGAAGCCCGGCGCTGATGCCACCGCTTATGAAGCCTGGGCGCGAGGCACCGATATTCCGGGCGTCAACGCGCTGGGATCGGTTAAGGGCTTCACAGTCCACCGCGCCACCGGGCTGTTCGGATCGGACGCCAAACCGCCATACGACTATGTCGAGGTGATCGACATTCACGGCATGGACAGCTTCGTCGCCGATGTAACCGATCCTGAATTTCAGAAGGTCGCGGCGGGTTTTGGTGAGTTCACCGACAATCCCACCTTCATCCTGACCGAGGATCTTTGAGCCAATGGCGCGCTTTTCGGGCAAGACTGTCGTCGTTACCGGATCGGGGCGGCACAAAGGTCTGGGACAGGGGATTCTCCAACGCTTTGCCGACGAGAAAGCCAATTGCGTGGTTTCCGATGTGACGATCACGCCCGAAGCAGAGGAAGTGGCCGAGGATTTGCGCGGGCGCGGTGCGCAGGTGCTGACTATCGCTTGCGATGTGTCCGACCCGGTCCAATGCGCGAGCCTTATTGACCAGACAGTCGCAGCTTTCGGCGGCGTGGATGTGCTGATCAATAACGCCGGGATCGGCTTCATGATGAAGCCGCTGCTGGAAGTTGATCCGGCCGATTGGGCCAAGGTGATCGCAGTCAATCTGTCGGGCGCATTCTATTGCACCCAGGCAGCGGCGCGGGCGATGGCCAAGGCGGGCAAGGGCGGGCGGATCATCAATATCGCCAGCCAGGCCGCCAAAACCGGCTTCCCGCATCTGCCCGCCTATGTCAGCTCCAAACACGGCATGATCGGGCTGACCCGGGCCAGCGCGGTTGAGCTGGGCAGCCTTGGGATTACGGTCAATGCGGTCTGCCCCAACCACGTTACCACCGCGCTGGGGGCAGAGCAAAACGCCTATTTCTCGCAGCTGCTCGGTTTTCCTAACGTCGAGGCTTATCTGGCCAATATGGCGGCCAAAAACCCGATGGGCCGCCCCGGCCTTCCTTCGGATACCGCCGCCGCGTGCGCGTGGCTGGCGAGTGACGATGCTTTTTATGTGACCGGTGAGGCGATCAATGTTTCTGGCGGTGAGGAAATGCACTGATGCGTGAGGAACGGATAGAGTGGCCTGACGGTGCCAAAATGGCGTTGTCGATTGTCGTTAATGTCGAAGAAGGCAGTGAACAGAGCATCGCGCGTGGTGACCGCGGGATGGAGCCTGTCGATGAACTCGGCATTTTCATCAAAGCGCCGATCCGCAACTATTCTAACGAAAGCAATTATCTTTACGGGATAAAGGCGGGTGCACCGCGCATTGTGAAGCTGCTGAAGGATTATGATATTCTCGCCAGCTGGACGGTCGCTGCGCTATCGCTGGAAACCCATCCCGAAATTGCGCAGGCCATTGTTGAGCTTGGGCATGAACCCGTCAGCCACGGCTGGCGCTGGATTCACCAGTTCAAATTCGATGAGGAAAGGGAACGCGAGTTCATCCGCAAAGCGGCCATATCAATCGAAAAAAGCTGCGGTGTTCGTCCCTATGGCTGGCTATCGCGCTACATGCTGACCGACAATAC
>JANMNP010000074.1:0-2748 GCA_031374105.1 Novosphingobium sp. | reverse complement strand
ATTCCGCTCGCCGCCTATGACCAGGCGATCGAGGCGAGCCATCTGTTCAACCTGCTGCAAGCGCGCGGCGTGATCTCGGTGCAGGAACGCGCCAGCTACATGGGCCGGGTGAGGGATCTGGCCAAGGGCAGCTGCGCAGCGTGGATCGAGAAGAACTCCGCCCGCTGGAGTGAAGAATACCCGGGGTGGAGCGCATGAACGGGCTTGACCAGATCCTCCCCGAAACGGGGAGGGGGACCGCCCGAAGGGTGGTGGTGGGGGCCATCCACTTGGCGCACCCTCGCCATGACATTCCCCTGACGATAGCCCCCACCACCGTCTTCGACGGTCCCCCTCCCCGTGCCGGGGAGGATTTATGAGCGACTTCCTCCTCGAATTACGCTCAGAAGAAATCCCCGCGCGGATGCAGGCGGGTGCGCGGGCATCGCTGGACAAGCTGTTCCGCGAGCAGATGAGTGCTGCGGGCATCAACTTTGGCGCGCTGACAATCTGGTCCACGCCGCGCCGCATGGCGCTGATTGCGCGCGATATTCCGCTGGCGACTGCTGCGGTCAGCGAGGAGCTCAAAGGACCGAAGCTGGGCGCGCCGCCGCAGGCGCTGGAAGGTTTCCTGCGCAAGACCGGTCTTACCGAGGATCAACTGACGCAGCGGGATGGCGCTTACTTCGCCATTTCCGAAAAGCCCGGGCGCGCCACCGCCGATGTGCTGGCAGAAGCAATCCCCGCGATCATCCGCGCGTTCCCTTGGCCCAAATCGCAGCGCTGGGGCGCGGCCTCGCTCAGCCCCGAAAGTCTGCGCTGGGTGCGGCCCTTGTCGGGCATTGTCGCGCTGCTGGGCGATGATCTGGTGGAGTGTGAAGTGGGCGGCGTGGCGTCAGACTTCACCACTATCGGCCACCGATTCCACCATTCCGGCGAGATCACCATCGGCAACGCCGCCGATTACCCCACCAAACTGCGCGCCGCCCATGTGATCGTCGATCATGCCGAACGCGAGGCGATCATCCGCACTGGCGCGGCCAAGGCTGCGGCCGATGCCGGGCTGGTGCTGGTCGAAGACCAAGGGCTGGTGATCGAAAACGCTGGCCTGACTGAATGGCCGGTGCCTCTGCTCGGCAGGTTTGATAAGGCGTTTCTTGAGGTTCCGCCTGAAGTTATTCAGCTAACTGCACGGACTAATCAGAAGTATTTTGTTTGCGAAGAACGCGGCAAACTCGCTAACGCTTTCGTGTGCACTGCTAATATCGCAGCAGCCGATGGTGGCGCGGGCGTAGTCGACGGCAACCGCAAGGTGTTGGCAGCGCGGCTTTCGGATGCGCGGTTCTTCTGGGAACAAGACCGGAAGAAGACGCTTGCGGAGCACGCCGAGAAGCTAGCAAATATCGTGTTCCATGAGAAGCTTGGCACCGTTGCCGACAAGGTGGAGCGGGTTGCCAAGCTAGCGCGGTGGCTGGTTGAGGAAGGCATAGTTACTCCATCCCCCCTCCTCTTCAGGGGAGGGGCCGGGGGTGGGGCCCATCCTCAAGGCGCCGCGCTTGGCGACACGCCCCACCCCAACCCCTCCCCTGAAGAGGAGGGGCTTAATCGCGCGAGGCTAGCCAACCTCGCCGAACAGGCTGCCCGCCTGTGCAAGGCCGATCTCACCACCGAAATGGTCGGCGAATTCCCCGAACTCCAAGGCCTGATGGGCGGCTACTACGCCCGCGCTGAGGGACTGCCCGACGCCGTCGCCGATGCGATCCGCGATCACTACAAGCCGGTCGGGCAGGGCGATGATGTGCCCACCGCGCCGGTGACGGTGGCGGTGAGTTTGGCGGATAAGTTGGATACGCTTTTTGGCTTTTTTGCGATCGATGAGCGACCTACCGGTTCAAAAGACCCGTTTGCTTTGCGCAGGGCGGGCATCGGTATTCTGGCTCTCATCCAGTCGAACAACCTTCGGATTGATTTGCGTTTTGCATTCACCGAAATTGGATCGGTATTCATTCAGCGTCTTGACCGGGCACATTTGGAGGACTTGAGTGATGTCCTCATTGCGGCTCAAGGCGCAATGCAATCCACAACTAATCTCGCCGATGTCAAAGTCGCTGCTGCACGTGAGATTTGGAAAGCACATGAGCCGTTCACAGAAGACCAAATTAGACGCTCACGAATTTTGGCTGCCGAAGTCGTCCTATTTCTTGTTGAGCGTCTCAAGCAGCAGCAAAGGGAAGTGGGTGTTCGGCCCGACCTGATTTCGGCTGGTTTCGCTTCGCTGGGACTCGAGAACGACTTGGTAAGTTTGCTCGCGCGCGTCCATGCGCTTCAGGCGTTCGTTGCCACCCCGGACGGCACCAATCTCCTCGCCGGATACAAGCGCGCGGCGAATATCCTCAAGAAGGAAGTCGTCGTCCCCGCGAATGGGGGGACCGCTGGCCTCATCGATGCGACCTCTGCGCCCGGAGGCCAGCGGTCCCCGGTCGAGCCGGGGACGACGAATGCACTTTCCTACACCCCGGAAATTGCCGAAAAGGCGTTGATGGATGCACTCTCAACCGCTGGCCCTAAAGCCGCTGCCGCTGTCGCGGCCGAGGACTTCGCGGGCGCGATGGCCGCGCTGGCTTCGCTGCGCGCGCCGATCGATGAATTCTTCGATAATGTCACGGTCAACGATGCCGATCCGGCCAAGCGCACCGCGCGGCTTGGGATGCTCGCGGCTTTCCGCGATGCGGTGCATAGCGTCGCCGATTTCTCGAAGATCGAGGGCTG